>WQWM01000022.1 GCA_009785335.1 Oscillospiraceae bacterium | reverse complement strand
CGCGAGCTCGCGAAGGGAGATTTTGTTCCATTTGGATAAATCTCGTTGCAGAAACGTAGCCAATTCGCTGTTAATTTTCTCGCCGTCCATCAATCTCTTGCAAGTCATCACTCTGTGATACACGCCATTGTGGTGCTCGTCATCGAAAACAATACGTTGCCCAAAATGCATCGGTCGCTCTGTAACCACATGATATACATATTCCATTTACAGCTCCAACATCGCCGCAATCGACCCGCCTGCAGCATCGTATTTCGCGCGCATGTCAGCGCTAAACAGGTTCGGCCGCGGCCCGCGTTTGTCGGCATAGGCGAAGAAAATACGCCCGTTCACCATCAGCTTCACCGCCACCCAGAAGGCCGCATCGTCCGGCAAATCAACCACAAACGTGTAGTCAACCTTGCCGCCTGCAGGTATGTCAACCTTGCAGGTCATAGGTCCAGCGTTGCCTAAGGCTTCGCGATTATGCAGGCCATACCGCCATGTTTCGTAGGGCGAGGCTAGGCTTAGCTCGCCATGCAGCTGCTCGGTTGTGTTGTTGCGCACAGTCGCAACGCAAGCATCACCTTCAATGCGCAGCTCCACGCTAGGCAAAAATGGCCCGTACTCATAAATATCTTCGAATTCCTGGCCGTCGTCGTAAAACCGCAAGCGCAGGATGCCCTGTGCATCGGCGGCGGGTTTGCACACCCGCACGCTAAATTTTTGCATGCCGCGCGGTGCGATGTCGTAGGCAAACTCGGTTGAATCTGCCACAAAGCCCTCAGGCAGCAGCAATTTACCCACGCCCTGTGCAGCTGCTTCGGGCTGATTATTGCAGAAAAACACGCTAAATTCGTCGGTGTTGTCGTCAATGTGCACAACATGGCGATCAATACCGCCGACAACCGCAAGATAGCCCATGGGCATGGTGCCGAGGTCGTGCTCCCACGCGCGGATGTATACCGGCTGCACGGGTTCAGCGGTGCGACCAAGCTGTGCATCGCCAATGTGCGGCAGAGTATTCGGCACGGCAATCGCGTATGTTTCAATGGAATGCGCAGGTAAAACAGCGGTAAATCCGTGTGTTTCAGCCATGACATCACTTGCATTCTCATCCAACAGATCAGTTGATTGCACGGCGCCAATATCAAAGTTAAATTGCACCTGCGCGGTGCTATCCACGCCATTGCATTCAAAACCACGCAGCGTGAGACCGCGGGTGTGCACATCGCCAAGCTCTTTTTTCATGCTAGCGAGGGGATAGCCCCCTAATTTCAGCGAAGTGACCACGAAGTTTTCGTCAACCTGCACAAAGGATTTGCGCGGCGGCAATGCGGCATTTTCACCGGGCTGCACATCGCTTGCGGCAATCAACTCGTTGTTAAACTCGTTCGCGCGCGTAAATAGCCGCGCCTCACGATAATCGCCAGCATGCGGACAAATCGCATAGGTGAAACAGTGGCTTTTTTGCTCGGGCACCATTTGTTCACCGCCCGTGACCTTGCCCTTGTTGCCATAGAAATTCGCGGTGTGAAACAGCATCATGTTCAGCAGATTATCGGGCTCAACGCTGCATGCAATCGTGCCTTTGTTGAAAATTGCCATGCCAAAGTTGCTGGTGCGACCTGGGTCAACGGCCAACACGGCATCTAGCACTGTGTCGCTGCCGGCTGCCAATTCCTGCTCAATTTCACCCAGAATATAGTTGAGTTCATCCACGTTAATGGCCTTGATGAGCACAACGTCAATGGGTTTTTGCCAAACGTTGTCGCTATCACGCGTGAAGAGCACGGCCATGCCGTCTTTCGCCAGCTTAGCTTCAAACTTCTTGCGTAGTTTGGGATCAAGCTCAGCGAGCAATTTGTCTTCATAGCTGTTCGCCACGCCCTGCACACACAACACAAAGCGGGTGTCGGTGTTGCGCAGGTCTTCATTGAAATGAATGTGCTTGGCGTAGCGACGGCTGGTGTCGGGGCCATAAGGCGTGACGGGAATGGCCTTCTTCGCCAGTGCTTTCAGCAGCCTGTCACCCGCCAGAATCAGCTCTTTTTGCTCGGCGCGAATGAGCGCCGTCATGCCGATATTGATGTCGCTTCGCTGTGCTTGATTACCACTCAGCACAAGGTGTACTGTTGGCCCAAGGTCTATCCAATTCGCGGCCGGAGCAATCGTGCAGCCGCTAAAATAGTTATATTGGTGGCTTTGGAAACTGAGCTTGCGGTGGCTGGCACAGCATACATGCGGCGCAAAACGGTCTTCATACACCGGCTTGCCGCCTGCGCTGTGTACGGGGAAAGTCAGCGTAAACAGGTCGTCACGACCTTGGTAATCATCGATGATGGTCTTGCAGTCAATGCGTTGCACGCCGGGATACAACGTGATTTCTTGCCGCACTTGTGCCACAATGCCCAGTTTCACCGTGACATGCAGTCGTTCAAACGCTGCATTGCTTTCACGTTTTACGATAGCTGGGTAATCTCGCGCTTGTAGCTTGTGGCCTGTGGTGTAGAACTCGTGTTGCTCTTCGGCGCGGTCGGGCACTTCGCGCAGCACCTGAATTTGATTAGCAGGCCCATCAATGGCAGTGTTTATCACCTCGCGGGCATTGATTTTATCATAGATGGACGTGATGCCGCCGCCTTGTGCGGGGTCAACCGTCACACGGAAAAATTCATTTTCGATGGTGTGATTACCTGTAGGGGCGGATGCAAATCCGCCCGAAGTTTTTGCTTTCTTCAAGCTGAACAATGCATAACCCAGTGCAGGTACCTCAGCCGTAAAGACTGCGCGAATTTGCTCGTCAGTTTCGCTTAAAATGCTGAATGCATGCGCCTTGCCGTTTTCATCAAACAGTGCATAGCCCTCTTTGGCCCAAGCTGGCAGCATGGCTTCGCAGGCATCTTTGCGTGGGTGTGTGAGTGGATTGAAGACGAAAACGGGGCTCGCTTCGCTGTGCTGCACGCCACTTGCGATGAAGGCAATGGCATTATCCGCGATTTCTGCGGCAATTTCCACGGCCTCGCGGTATTCAATCATCAGGTCCACAAAGCTAATTTCGTTGTTTGTGCCGGTGATGCTGTCGTGGTGTTGGGCACACAAAATCTGACGCCAAGCTTTGTCCAGTGCTTTTTCGGGGTAAGTTACACCATGCAAAGCAGCGATTGTACTGAACTTTTCGGCTGTTAACAACAGATTTTCCGCCAAGCGATTTGCCTGCTTGAAGTCTGTGCGTGTGAGCAACACGCCGGGATGGTGGGCGGTGATATCCCGTGCAGTATATTCTAATTTTGTGATGCCATCTTGTGCCACTTGCTGCTTATCATCGGCTATGATGCCGTCCATCATCTCCGAAAACACGCTAAACTGCGCCTTGTTAATCGTGTCCTTCATCCAGTCGGTATTGCCTGAACGCGGGTAAGTCTCTAGCCCCTTGCCGGCCCATGACGCGCGTGTAAAATGCCCCACGCCGAGGCGCTGTGCATCTTCTTTGCTGATGTGCTTGTTGTGAATAATCGCCTCGCCGTCGGGCGAAACGTGGTGGAACAGATTATCCAGACCCATCACATACTTGCCCCAACTGGCGCTGGTGCAGCCACCCTTGCGGCAAATTTGCGACATTTGGTTAGGGTGACCGAACACATCGCCCGGCGCATAAACTTGCACAATGCGTCCGAGCACATCGCGGTGATAAAGCTGGCCGTAAATTAAATTGCGCACAAAGCCCTCGCCGCTGCTAGTGAGGTCGTTGGGCTGGTTGTAGAAACAATCCGCCTCCGCGCGGCCTTCAAGGAACATCCTGCGCATGTCCTCACGATACGTCGGATACATGCTGTAAAACGGGTGCAGATAATCCACCTCGCTCAAAATTGCCTTGAAGTTGGGGTCTTCGCGCAGCCGCTGCATCATCATGGCAGTGATGTGCAATGCCCCCACGGCATAAATGCGCTGCTCCTGATGATATGTCGTGTCAAAGTGGAAATCGCTGAATTCATGCTCAATGCCCGCCACGCCATGCCACGGCGTGGTTGCGATAGCGAAACTGCCCTGTGCATCACCGAGTTGATAATCAATCGTCGTGCTGCCCACTGGTGCCGAAATACGCAAGATATCAACCTGCCCGGGTTGCAATTGCGGCAGGGGAAGGGCTTCGCTGAAATCATCGGCAATGTAATTTAGGCTTTCGGGCGGATTTGCATCCGCCCCTACAGGCTGTGCAAACTGCCCCACAAACACGGGGAATAGCTGACGGGGCTCTTCTTTGGTGCCGAAATACGCGCCCATGGGAATGGGGTAGGTGATGCCAACGCCGCCGGCGCTGGTTGCTATCGGGTGAATGGACGCTTGGTGGATACTGAGGTCAAGGCGGTCACAAATATATCCCACGCGCAGCTTGAACATCAGCAGATTACGCCCTTTGTTGAAGGTTACGGCCACGGCATTGCCCTGCACTTGCAAACCCTTCACATAGCCATAAGTCTGCTTGTCGATAAGCTGCCCGTTCAAATACAAATAACAGCCGCTGGTGAGGTAATTCACCACAGCGCGGCTTTCTTCTTCACAATCGATGTACACCGCGGCATACTTCACGCAGTTGCGCTGCTCAGTCACGAACAGCTCCTCGCCGAAGTTGCCATCGCGCCCACCGCGCAGGTCAGCATCGCCGCGTGTGCCTGCGGGCTCATGCGCCCAGCGCAGGGTGCTTGCGCCCCAGTGGTCATTTTGCGCGGGCGCGCCAAGCCATGGCACAAGCCCGCCCTCACCGCAGGTGCTGGCTAAATAATCAATATCCAGCACTTTGTGGCGTTCATAGAAATACTCGGTTTCAAAGGCGCCGCCGGTTTCGGCCACAAAAGGGCCCAGCACCATGTAATCCTTGATTTCCATGGTGGGTGAAAAGGGGATTGCCGCAACTTGATTGAGAAGTGATTGCGTATAATCCATGGCGTTATTCCTCGCATATATGAAGTGCGGGCGGATTTGCATCCGCCCCTACAATGATTTTTTTGCGCCCTTAATCAAGCACAGCGAAGCGACGAAAAAGTTTTTTGCGCAACTTTTTTTCAAAAAAGTTGCATAACACACCTTATAGCGAATCCCCAAAATCACGGCGGAACGCTTCAGCCAGCTTGGTGGGCCAATCGCCGATGGGGGCAAGGCGACCGAAGAAGAAACGCAGCACACTGGGTTCTTCCACAAACTGCAGGCCGCCAATGAGATGGCGGTTCTCATGCAGCCATGCAAGGCGATCAGCTACATATTTCATTTGCGACAGCGTATACACACGCTTGGGCACGGCCAAACGCAACAGTTCCATTTCGGCAAAGGTTTCGCTGCCATCGGCTTTGCGCTGCTCACTGAGGGTACCGCGTTCCATGCCGCGCACACCGCTGACGATGAACGCCGCCGCTGCCAACGCGCCAGCAGGGTATTGCTCTTGCGAGATGTGCGAGCAAAAACTGCCTGCATCCACATGGCAGCCAAGGCCGCCCGGGGGTGTTACCACCGGCACGCCGCGGCGTTGTAATTCATCACACAGTGCCGCCACAAACAGCGGTGTTTGGCTGATGACATCTAGGTCCAGGGTTTCATAAAGGCCAACGGTGAGTGCTTCCATTTCGCGCACGCTCATGCCGCCATAGGTCAAAAATCCTTCGTAAAGCGGAATGAGCTCGCGCATTTTCAGGAACACATCTTCATTTTTTACCAAGATGCCGCCGCCGCGAGCCGCGCCCAACTTGCGTGCGCTGAAATACAGCACATCCATCATCGCCGCGATTTCACGGGTGATATCTTTCAAGTTTTTGCCGATATATTCTTCTTCACGCGTGGCGATGAAATACAGGTTATCTGCCAACAGGCTGGCGTCGTATACCACAGGAATGCCTGCTGCGCGGCAAATTTCGCTCACTGCGCGCATGTTGGCCATGCTCACCGGCTGGCCGCCAATGAGGTTCGTGCCGGCTTCAATGCGCACAAAGCTCACGTTTTCGGCACCCAGGCGAGCAATGGATTCATTCAGTCTGTCTAGGTCAAAGTTGCCTTTGAAGGGCAGGGTGCTGGTGATTTCGCGTCCGGCGGCGCTCACTAGTTCTTCAATTTGCCCGCCGCAGATGCTAATGTGTGCTTTTGTGGTGGTGAAATGATAGTTCATCAGCACGGTTTGACCGGGATTCACCAATGTTTTGGCGATGATGTGTTCGCAGGCGCGGCCTTGGTGCGTGGGCAGAAAATAAGGCATGGCGAACATGTCTTCAAGTGCTGCTTCTAGGCGGTAATATGTTTCGCTGCCGGCATAGCTATCGTCAGCCTGCATCATGGCAGCATATTGATTTTCGCTCATGGCGTTCACGCCGCTGTCAGTGAGCATATCCAAAAACACATCACGATTGCGCAACAAGAATGTGTTGAACCCGGCTTCTTCTATGGCGGCCTTGCGTTCTTCGATGGGCTTGAGGTTCACGCGCTGCACCATACGCACTTTGTGCATTTCCATGGGCACTTGCTCGCCCGACCAAAACTTCACACTAGACATTCGATTTCTCCTTTTGATTTAAAGCGATGAATTGACAATTCCTATTCTATATAATACCACAAAAGAATCATGCATGTCAAGGATTTTCTACATTTTTCGTTTAAAATTAGGCTGTTTTAGACTTTGGTATTGACATACCAACCCCTCAGTCACGCCTTATGGCGTGCCAGCTCCCCTAGAGCGTGTCTTCAAATAGGCATATTCGCCAAACTAGAAGATAACCGCAACCTGTAGGGGCGGCAATTTTGCCGCCCGGGTTATAAAAAACATGGCACCATTGAGGTTTCGGGCGGCAAAATTGCCGCCCCTACAGGTTGATTTTGGGCACTGCGTATATTTGAAGACACGCCCTACAGGATCAATACAAAAGCCTAAAATTAACTATAAGGATTCGTCGTGAAGCGGCAGCTCCCCGCTGGGGTTCTCATGTTTGCGCATGACTGCATAGCAGAACACGGCAACGCCCAGCAAAGCCACGCCAGCGGCAACAAAATACGCCGCAACACCAATGCTTTCGGTAATCGGCCCACCAATGAGCATGCCAACCGGCACCACCCAGGCGCCTGCCGTGGCAAACAACGACAATACTTTGCCCATGTTTTCTGGTGCCAAGGTTCCCTGTGCGTGCGCCATAATCGGCACTTGGATGAACGAACCCGCACCGCCCATCACAAAGCAGCAAACCAAGAATATCCAGAACAACGACATCGGCAGCAAACCACTGGCAATGGTGGTGATTGCCATCACCGCAAGAGCAAGGGCGATCATCAGAAATTTGCGTTTCATGCCGCCCCACACGCCCAGCACCAGCGACGACGCCACCAGCCCCACAGAGAACAGCACTTCGGCGGCACTATTGTGCCAAACTGTGCCGGCATAATGCACACGCACCAGCAGCGGGAAAAACGACCACAGCGGCATGGTAATCAAGCTCATTGCGATGAGCACAGGGAACAGCGACAACAGGGGCTTGTTTTCGCGCAGTGCAGCAAAACCCAGCTTCATGTCGGCCAGCACACGCACTTTTTCTTGGGCATGCGAAACAATGTCAGGTATTTTGATAAATAGCAAGCACACAATGGCCAGAATTCCGCTGATGATATCTACTAGCATGATTGTTGCCACAGGGAGCACGTTCATCAGTGCAGCACCTGCCACTGGGCCTACCATGGAAGCAGCCGAGCGAATCATGTGCCCCCAACCACCTGCTTTGGTGAGCATGTCTTCGGGCACCAGCTGAGGAACGGCCGCCAGCATCGCAGGACCATGGAAGGTATTAGCTAACCCACGCAACACCAGCATAGAAAAAATGAACCACAGCGGCGGTGCTTCGTTGAGCAAAAACGCTGCGCCCAAGGTTACGGAGGTTAGTGCGAGCAGTATGTCAGCGACAATCAGCACGTTGCGGCGGTTGAGACGGTCGATCCAGACACCCGCGAAGGGGCCGAGTATCATATTGGGCAAGAAGCCTGCGACAAATGCGAGGGACAACATGATCGCTGACTGTGTGTGCAGGGTGATCCACCACGTGACGGCGAATTGCACAATAGATGCACCAATGATGGTAAATGCCTGTGAGCCACAGAACATTGCGAATGGTTTCTTCCAGTTGTTCAAGTGTTTTCTCCTTTTATTTGGTGCTATGATATTAGCACACATCCGCCGGTTGCGGCAATACATTTTGGTTGCTCGGGCGCAACTGTGAGTTGCGCCTGCGGCGAGCAGGTCGCTTCGCTGTGGCCTATCCACGCCTCATAAAATTTTCCCACCGCGAAGCGGCTAAAGTTTTTTATGCTCCGCACCCCCTGTCCTGCGGGACATCCCCCTCTAGGGCTTGTTTCTTTGACTATTATAAATAGTTCACCGCGAAGTGGCTAAGTTTTTTGTGAAAACCACCCCGCCGTTGCGACGGCACCCCTCCACACCCACCCCACAAATGCAAGCATTTCCGGGGACCCCGACGGAGGGGAATGAGACTTGCTTCTTCAACTACCATAAATAATCCCCCGCGAAGCGGCTAGGTTTTTTTGGTTCTTTTTTTGCAAAAAAAGAACACGCATCACAAACACGCGTCTCCAATGGCAGCCCAGAGTTCATCGCGCCCGCGGCCGGTTTCGCTGGAAAAGGGGATGAGTGCTGCGCCGGGGTCGCCCACTTCGTGTGGGATTTCCTCCATGCGTTTGGCGAAGGCCATGGGTTTGAGTTTATCTGCTTTGGTTAACACCACGATATACGGTAGCTCATGTTCACGCAAAAACGTGAGCATGGCCTGGTCGTCTTTGCTGGGGGCATGGCGGATGTCAATGAGCTGCACCACCAGCGCTAGATTACGCTGCCCGCCAAAGTAGCCCTCCATGAGTTCACCAAAGCGGCGGATTTCGCTGTGCGACCGCTTGGCGTAGCCATAGCCCGGCAGGTCTGCCAGGCGAATTTGCCCGTTGCTATAGAAATTCACGGTGATGGTTTTGCCGGGTGTGCCGCTCACGCGCGCGAGGGCCTTGCGCCGCAACAAGCAGTTGAGCAGCGAGCTTTTGCCCACGTTGCTGCGCCCGGCAAAGGCGACTTCGGTCAGGGTAGACGCAGGCAACTGTGTGGCAGTGCCAAATGCGGCCTCAAATGCGAAATTGTTGGTGTTCATGGGGGAGCTCCTTTTACGTTCTTTTTTGAAAAAAAGAACCAAAAAACTTTAGTCACGCTGCGCGTGGGAATTATTTTGATATAGGGGGTGCGCCAAGATTTCTTTGTTCACCTCTAAGCCTTAGTTCCTTGCTGGCATTTCGCTTTGCTCAAACAATGATTCGTAAAACTCATCGCCGAAGGCGACTTTATGACGGGCAAAGAATTCCGGGCGGCTTGTAAGCCGCCCCTACATGTAGCCAAAGATGTCCAGCCTTAGTTCCTTGCTGGCGTTTCACTTTGCTCAAACAATGACTCATAAAACTCATCGCCGAAGGCGACTAAAGTTTTTTTGGTTACTTTTTTTTCAAAAAAAGTAACGTCCATGTCTCCAATCAACGCAAACTCGCTAATCTGGCTCACATGCGTGATGGGGTGGAACGTGATGGCTTGCTTCACCTCATCGTCCACTTTCTCTAAATCCGGCAGGTTGGCCTGTGGAATGAGCACCTCGGGCACGCTGGCGCGATAGGCAGCCATGGCTTTTTCGCGCAGTCCACCGATAGGCAGTACGCGGCCGGTGAGTGTAATTTCACCCGTCATGGCAAGCTTGGCATTCACCTTCATGCCGCTGAGCGCCGACAACAGCGCAGTAAAAATCGTCACACCTGCGCTGGGGCCATCTTTTGGGGTTGCGCCTTCGGGCACGTGAATATGCACATCGCGGGTTTGGTGGAAATCCGTGGGTAGTTGCAGCGTTTGCGCATGATAACGCAGATAACTCAATGCGGCCTGAGCACTTTCTTTCATCACATCGCCCAAGCTGCCCGTGAGCTTGAGCTTGCCCGTGCCCGGCAGCAACAGCACTTCAATGGGCATGATAGAGCCACCCACGCTTGTCCACGCCAGGCCATTCACTACGCCCAGTGCGGGTTCGGTGTTGTGCATGTCCTCTTTATACTTACGCGCGCCTAGCCAATTATGCAGCTGCGCGGGTTTTAAGTTGAGTTTAAAGGTTTCGTCTTCGGCCACATGCTGCGCAGTTTTGCGGCACAGTGCGGCCAGTTTACGCTCCAGTTGGCGCACACCTGCTTCGCGCGTGTATCCTGCGATCAGTTCTTGCATTGCGGCTTCGCTAAGCTTCAGCTGTGCGGGTTTCAGTCCATGCTTGGTCAACTGCTTTTTGATTAAATGCTGTTTGGCAATGTGCAATTTCTCCTGTGCGGTGTAGCTGGGCATCTCAATGAGCTCCATGCGGTCCAGCAAAGGCTTGGGTATTGCACTGACATCATTCGCCGTGGTGATAAACAGCACACGGCTCAGGTCAAAAGGCAGCTCAAGAAAGTGGTCGCGAAACGCATGGTTTTGCTCGCTGTCCATCACTTCCAGCAGGGCACTGGCCGGGTCACCGCGCATGTCGCTGCACAGCTTGTCGATTTCATCCAGCAAAATCACGGGATTGTTCGTGCCCGCTTGGCTAATCGCGTTGATGATGCGCCCCGGCATGGCCCCCACATAGGTTTTGCGGTGCCCGCGAATCTCGGCTTCGTCGCGAATGCCGCCTAGACTAATGCGCACGAACTTGCGCCCCATGGCTTCGGCGATGGATTTCGCGACACTGGTTTTCCCCACCCCCGGCGGCCCGGCCAAGCACAAAATTTGCCCGCTGATATCCGGAGCAAGCTTGCGCACGGCCAACAGTTGCAGCACACGTTCTTTCACCTCGCGCAGACCATAATGGTCGCGGTCGAGCTTTTTCTGTGCGGCAGCTAAGTCTAATTTATCGCGGCTTTGTTTGCGCCACGGCAGCCCGGTTGCAGTTTCCAGATACAGATGCAGCAGCGCACTTTCGGCACTGTGGGCGTGTGTGCGGGCAAAGCGCTGGCAGTCCTTCACCAGCTTATCCTCGATATCCTGCGGCAGGTTCAACGCAAGCACTTTTGCGTGGAATTCATCAGCCTGCTCGTTCACGTCTTCGTTTTCGCCAAGCTCGGCTGAAATCGCACGCCGTTGTTCACGCAGATAATTATCACGCTGGTTTTGATCCAACTGGTGCATCACCTGCACGGCGATTTTCTCTTCCAGCTGTTGCAGCTCATGCTCTTTCGCTAGGGTTACGCACAGCAATTTCAACCGTGCCGCAAGGTCAATTTCTTCCAGCAGTGCCTGTTTATCTTCCATGTCAAGCGGCAGGGTGTCGGCAATGTAGTCTGCCAACCGTCCCGACGAAAGCGACGACAACACCGTGTGCGGAATATCCGGCGGCAGCGCAATGTGCCGCGCGCACAGCTCAAACATCGCCTTGGCTTGGCGCAGCAGCGCTTGCTCTTTGCGGTGTTGCGATGCCTTCACCGGCAGTTCGGGCAGCGGTTGCACCATCGCGATATAGTGCGGCTGGCTTTGCGTCATGCTGCACAACGCGGCACGGCAGATGCCCTGCACATAGGCGCGCGTGCTCTGCTCGCCGGTGGATTTCACCACTTGCCGCACCGTGGCAATCACGCCCACGTCAAACAGATCATCCTGCCCGGGGTCTTCCGTCACATAGTCACGCTGCGCCACCAGAAACACCTCTTGGTTTTCCTGCATCGCTGCGCGAAACGCCGCCACGCAAGCCGACCGTGCCACCTCAAAGTGCACACGGCTTTCCGGGAATATCACTAGCCCGCGCAGGGGCACAACAGGCAATTCGCGTAGGTTCATTTTTTATCTCCTTTTGTGTTCTTTTTTTGCAAAAAAAGAACCAAAAAAACCTAGCCGCTTCGCGGTGAATTTATTATGGAGCTATAATAGAACACAGCGAAGCGACGGAGCCCCACCGCAGGTGGTTTTTTTCCAAAAAAGTTGCAAAAATCAATACGCCTCAATGCTTTCGAGCGTTGCAAAGCCGCGGCACTCGGTGATCACAATCTTAAAGCGGCGCACGCGCGTTTCGTTAAACAGAATAATGCGTTTGTAACCGATGACGGTGCCTTTTTCTAGCAGTTTCCATTTTGGTTTGCCGGTTTCTTCGGTGTTCATGTCGATATACAGCTCAAAGGCTTCGATTTGTTGGCCGGTGGCGATGTGTTCTTTCAGCACGATTTTGTTGATGTCCAGATCATCGCCCAGGTCAAGCAGCAGCTCGGCTTTGCCATCAAGCTCGCCGCTGTGCCAGTAGCTATCACGACCTGGCAGCACGATATTTTGCGGGCCATGTGCGTCATCCAGTTGGCAGCTGGCCGTCATGGTGGAGCCTTCAATGAGGTTTTCCCTGAAGTCTACCTTCAGTTGTGCGCCCAGCGAAATGAGCGTGTCCACATCTCTTTCGTGAAACAATCCCTGCGGACTGGGGGGGATATTCAACAGCAGCGATGCGTTGGCACCCACACTTTTGTAGTAAATATCACGCAGTTTGGCCAGTGGTTTAACCGTGAGATCTTCGTGTTCATGATAAAACCAGCCTTTGCGGATGCTCACATCCACCTCGGCGGGATACCAAATGGGCGGCCAGTCTTTTGCTTTTGCCAATGCCTTGCGGCTACCCAGATCCCATGTGGTCCAGGAACTGTCGTCAATGACAGGTGGCTTGCCGTCTGCCTGTTGCGATGCAGCGGCGATTACTTCAGCTTTGCTCAGGAATGCAGGCACCACGCTCCATTCGCTGGGACGGCAAACCCCGGCTTCGTTGCCCACCCAGCGCACATCCGGCCCGGTGACGCAAATGGCAGCTTCAGGTTGCAGCTCACGAATCACAGCGTAGTAACGCTCCCAGTCATACACTTGCTTTTTGCCGTTGGGGCCTTCGCCGCACGCGCCATCAAACCACATGCAAAACAGGTCGCCGTAGTTTGTCAGCAGTTCGCGCAGTTGAATTTCATAAAAATCATCATAGGCTTTGCCTTGGCCATAGCAGGATGCGTTTTGATCCCACGGCGAAAGATAAAGCCCGAATTTGATGCCCACGGCGGCACAAGCGTCAGCACATTCACGCACTACGTCGCCTTTGCCGTCTTTCCATGGCGAGCTCTCCACGCTGTGCTTGGTGGTAGCGGTTGGCCACAGGCAAAAGCCGTCGTGGTGCTTGGCGGTGAGAATTAGCCCGCGCATGCCGGCGGCTTTGCAGACTTTCGCCCATTGGCGGCAATCCAGCTGCGTGGGATTAAACAGCGAGGGATCTTCCTTGCCGTCGCCCCATTCACGGTCGGTGTAGGTATTGATGCCAAAGTGGATGAACGAATAAAACTCGAGTTCTTGCCAAGCAAGCTGGCGGGGAGTGGGCACAACTTGTGCAGCGCGGGCAACGTGGGGGGGCAATTTGGGCATGATATTTTCTCCTTGATATTGTGTAAATTAATTTGTATTGGCTTAAGATTCACTTCGTTTTTGGCGAATCTGGTTATGGGCATGTTGATGAATTCTCGCTAACCTTCGGTTGCTATCGCTTCGGGTACAAGTAGTTTGTCTTTGCGCCGCTTGGCCAGCCACTCAATCAGCATTCTAATATAAAACACGAAAATTGAGCCGATGGACAGCAGCGCAATAATCACCGCAATCATGTTGTTAAATTCGATGTGATTGATGATGTTAAATGTGCGGTTGAGCACAAAGCTCGCGCGTATCACATGCGTGCCCTCCAGCACATTGCCTGCAATCAAGCCCAGCAGGGTGAGGGCAATGAGCCATTCAAGCCAAACACTCACGATATCCACCTGAATAATGTGCACGAGGATAATCGTTGAGCCGATGGTCGTCACGGCGAAAATGCCGGCGAACATCCACGGCAGCCATTTTGCTACATATTTGCCCTTGGCAACGCGCCAGTCTAAGTAGCAAAACACAAAGTTCCGGATTGCTGCAAGCCCGAACAGGATAGCTAGGGTGTAGTTCTGCAGCAAAAACGCTGACATAACAAAGAAAGATGTGAACATGCCCAGCAGGAACATCATTTTGATTTTGTCTTTCACTTGCCACGACCAAATGGAGAATATCATGGACACAAAGGCAAACCCCTGGCTGATGAACCAAGTGGAAAGCGGCACGCGAGACGGGAAATACATGCCTAAAAATGGCCCCAGAATGTACTCGTATTCCATCGTTACTTTCTCCTTGTATTAAAACATTATTGTAGTATAGCATATTTTTACGTGAAAGTCAATGGCTGCATTGCGCGAAAAAGATGTAGCTTCTCGCGGGAAACAAAAATTACGCACCCACAAAAGTGAATGCGTGAAAATAGGAAAATAAAAATGTCCTACGCACAAAACTGGCATAGGACACAGCGAAGCGGCTTGCGCCCCGCAGGGATGTAAGCGTTGGACGAAAGATGCAACCTTATTGCGGGCCGCATCGCTAGATAAAATAAAAAGCCTGCGCGCGAGGGTGCTCGCCGCAGGCGTGGTGATCCATCGGGGATTCGAACCCAGGACACCCTGATTAAAAGTCAGGTGCTCTACCGACTGAGCTAATGGATCACAACTTTTATATTTTACACGATTATGGCGAACTTGTCAAGTAGTTTTTGCAAAAAAGTGCGAATTATTTTTGATGCCGCCATTACGCCGCTTTTGCTAATTTTCTGAAGAGCCTTCTCATCAGCATCCCCAGATAAAAAAACAATGACGGAAGCACGGGCGTTAGTAGAAAAATGAATGATAAAAGAACAATGGGGGGCTCAAAGTGAGAGTAGAAAAACAACATGGCAAATGGATTTAATGCAAAAAGAATGAATCCTGCATAGATATCACTGCTCAGCGAAAGAAACGCAAGCACGAAAATCACAAAAACAACCGAAACAGGCAGGATGGACAAGAACGTGCGTTTCTTGATTGGGAAGAGAAAGACCCCGCAAAGCATGCACAATATCGCCGCGTATAACCCAATTGTGGATAAATTGAATGCCCTTGATTCGATGGCGATGACGTTGTAACTCATCCGAATGGTTAGCGCAACACTTAAGCCATAAACCAGCAGCGCAATTGCGTTGTTAATGACTATCTTTTTGGTGTTGTTCACTCGTCTAGCCCCTCATACTGCCACCGCGGTCTTGCGTGAAAGAAACACGTAATCGCCTGCGTGGGGCAGCGGTTGATGCAACGATAGCAAATGCTGCAACGGTCGTGTGTTGCCACGCGGCCGTCGCTCATGCTCAAGTTCTCCATCGGGCAAATTTTCACGCACAAACCGCAGCCGGTGCAACCGTCATTCACCCGTACGCTGTGCATCGCCTTCGCTTCAATGGCAGGCCAATGCCTGCCCTGAACCGCGCCCAAGACTTTCGCCCATGCATTAAACCCGCGCAATTTCACCCGCCCATCGGTTAAATCCACAGTAATGTGTGCGATTTTCTGTTGGGCACGGCGCAAATGTCGTGCTGTGCGTTTAGCCGAAGTTTTGCGCAACAAAAAGAAATTGCATACGTTGTTGGGCATGAGAAAATGCTCGGCATAAATCACCTGCATGTGCCCTTTTGGGAAGAAATCTAAGAATGAGCGTGCGCCATCGCCAGAGAAAATCAGCTGTGTCACGAGAATAATAAGCCGCTTGCCAGCAAAGTGTTCGCTGTGCCGCTGCGCAAATTCGCGCATGATATATGGCGGCCGTGAACCATAGATGGGATAGACCACGCAAATGGTGTCATGCGCAGCAAACAGGGCAGGGTAGTCGAGCTTTTCTTCAATGCTGTGGCAAGGCGATTGCATCGCTTGTGCAAACCGCCTTGCTATCCATTTGCTGTTGCCCGTGCCGGAAAAATATAATGTTAGCATATGTTTATTTTATCACACTTGCACGTGGTTGTCAACAAAACACTTGCGTTTTTTACCAAAACATGTTACAATAGGCACAGAGGAATCAGAGCGTGTAGCATAGGAGGATGATCGCATGAAAAAGAAGTTGCTCATGATTGGCGCAGTTGTGCTGGTGCTTGCTTTGATAGCAGGCGGCATCGTATTCGCAATGCTGCCGCGTAACATTGATGTTGCTGCACGAATGACCAACGAAGTGGTGCGCACTGAAGATGGCGACTTGCCTTTTCATATGTACGTACCGCAAGGCGACGGCCCTGGCCTTGGCTGGCCAGTGGTGATTTTTTTGCACGGCGGCGGCGAAAGTGGCGCTGGGCATTTCACGCCCAGGCAGCTCAACCGCAACGGCGGTCTTTCGGTGCTGCAATTGCTGTTTGACGAGCAAAATAGCGTTGACCACATGGCCATTGTGTTGTTGCCGCGCTGCCCCGACGGCTACCGCTGGGCAGACGGCGAGCCAAACGTTGGTGGGCGCTTGTTTGCCATGCTGGAACACGCACGCACGCACGCGGCGGTGGACGATGCACGAATTTACCTTGTGGGGAATTCGCGGGGCGGGTTTGGTACGGTGAGCCTGTTGGCGCAACACCCCGATGTGTTTGCCGCCGGTGTCGCGAATGCTGCCGGTTGGTCGCGCTATGATGACCGTGCGCTGTTGCCGAACTTGGTGCACACGCCCTTGTGGCTATTTCAAACCGACGAAGTATCATGGTCGCGCGATTTGGCGCACGAGGTTGAACAGTTGGGCGGCACGGTACGTTACACGGAGTTTTCGCGCAGCCGGCGTGGGACGCTAGAACGCGCGCTTGCTGAGCCTGAGCTGCTGTCGTGGCTGTTTGCACAAAGCCGCTAAAGGTGCGGTGGCAGCTTTACAATTCATTACACTAATCACAATTCATAAGGAGTCCCCATGCAACAACAGCAACAACGCCCGGAATACGAAGTCCGGCTAGAGAAATTCCAAAACATGCAGGCCCACGGCGTGGTGTATAAAGACAAGTTCGCACGCACACACACCATTGCACAAGCACGAGATTTGCAAGACGAAGCTACAGCGTCGCTATGCGGCCGCGTGACTGCCCTGCGCTGGTTTGGCAAGCTGGTGTTTGGCCGCATTTACGACATCGACGGCGAAATTCAGTTTAGCATATCGAAGAACGACTTGCCCGAAGAAGACTTTGCCTTCTTTAAGGAAAGCGTAGATGTGGGCGACTTCATCGGCGTAACTGGTGCGATGTATCACACGCAAAAAGGTGAGTTCACACTCAAAGCATCAAGTGTCGTGATTTTGTCGAAATCGCTGCGTCCGCTGCCCGAGAAATTCCATGGCATCACCGACGTAGACAAAAAATTCCGCCAGCGTTATCTGGATTGCATCACCGGCGAAGAAACCCGCAACACGCTTAAGCTGCGCATTGCCATGCTGCGGTTTATTCGGGAGTATCTGCAAACAGCAGGCTTTCATGAGGTGGAGACACCCATTCTGCAAACCGTGGCCAGCGGCGCCGCCGCGCGACCATTCGCCACACACCACAACACGCTAGACATGCCCCTGCAACTGCGCATCGCGCCAGAGCTTTTCCTCAAACAAGTGATTGCCTGTGGCTTTGACCGTGTGTTTGAGATGGGCAAAAACTTTCGCAACGAGGGCATGGACGCCATGCACCTGCAGGAGTTCACTATGCTGGAATGGTACGCCAGCTACTGGGATTTTAATGATAACATCAACTTTGTGACCAAGATGATGCAGGAGCTGCTGCTTGCCCTGCGCGGCACACTGCAAATTGAATACCAAGACCAAGCCTTGGATTTTTCATCGTTTGCCCGCATGGATTACCTCGCTGCCATCAACGACATTTTGGGCGCAAATGTGTTTGATTTCGCAGACACCGATGCGCTAAAAGCCCACATGCTTGCGCAAAATATTCTGCTTGCGGAGGAAATTAAAGCTGCAAAATCCATCCCCGCATTGGTAGATCTCATGTTCAAGCGTCGCCTGCGCAACAACATCATTCAACCGACGATTGTATATAACTACCCAGCCTTCATGGTGCCCCTTGCCCGCCGCAATGATGCCGATTCGCGCACGATCGATATGTTCCAGGTGATCTTCGTGGGCGCGGAAATCGTCAAGGCTTATAGTGAGCTGGTAGACCCCTTCATGCAGCGCGCAGCCTTTGAAGAACAAGCCGCCAACAAAGCCGCCGGCGATGATGAATCCTTCGAAGTAGACGAAGCCTTCTTGCTTGCCATGGAACACGGCATGCCGCCCATGAGCGGCCTGGGCTTCGGCATCGATCGCTTCCTATCCATCATCGCCAACCAACCCACCCTGCGCGATGTGATTTTCTTCCCCATGATGAAATGACGAAGATTTTGCCACTTTTTTGAAAAAAAGTGACGCAAAAAACTTTAGTCGCGCTGCGCGCGGAGCGATAATTTTAGTGAAAGTATAATATGCAACTTCTATCTCTGGCTCTTCGCACCGTTTACAACACCGTGTGGGCACACATGCGCACATGGCATGATTGGCCGTGGGCGATTGGAGCTGCATTAAAGCGTATTTTTATTCAACCATCGCGAAGCGACGAAAGTTTTTTTGGTTCTTTTTTTTCAAAAAAAGAACACGCAACCTGCGACGCCATCCACTTTCTATACACAGGCGCAAGCGATGCGATTCTCTTGCAAAGCGGCGGCAAGTTTGCGTTGGTAGACTGCGCGGAAGACAGCCACTACCCGGCGGCAAAGTCGCATTTGGCGGTGCCCGGCTGGGAGGATTACGTGGTGGATTATGTGAAACGCGTGGCGGGTGGCAAGCTGGAGTTTATTCTGGCCACGCACACGCACAGCGACCATATTGGTGGATTTGATACGCTGATTAACGATCAAGATATTTTCATTGAGTGCGCGTATGTTAAGCGTTATGACAACGCCGCCATGCATGCTTATGAGCGCGATTACTGGGACAACGAAGAATGCTACACGCAAATGCTGGACGCTTGTGCCGCGCGTAATATACCTGTGATACACGACCTGCCCGCCGAATCGTTCATGCTGGGTGAGTTGCAGTGCACCATCATTAACGGTGAACAACGTCGCCGCCGTGACGAAAACGCCAACTCGCTAGGGTTGCTCATCGAATGCCGCGGGCAACGCGCTTTGCTGGCCAGCGACATCAACAATATCTATGGCGACGAACAACGCATGGCCCCGCAAATTGGCCGCGTTAACCTGCTGCAAGCTGCCCACCATGGCTATGACGGCTCCACTACACTGCCGTGGTTGCTGCATCTGCGCCCGCACACTATCCTATTCACCAACAACATGCGGCGGGTTTATCCCACGCTAAAGTTACGCGCCAAACTTTGTGCAAACAGCAGATTCATTGCCACCGGCACACACGGCGGCGTGGTTGCACAGTTCGGCCAACACGACATCACCTACCACGCCATTGGCGAAACCACACAGCCCCGGGATGCTCAGGGGTATTAGCGAAGATTTTTCCACTTTTTTGAAAAAAAGTGGAGCAAAAAACTTTAGCTGCGCTTCGCGCGGGGAATTTTTAAAATAGTAAAAAGCCCACCCCCTGCATTAAAGGGAGTGGGTTTTCATAAAATCTAAAGTTCTTTTGGTTACTTTTCTTTCAAGAAAAGTAACGCCTGCGCGGCGAGCGCAAAAACTTTGCGCTATTCTGCCTTGAAGAAAGCATCGCAGGCCCAGAACATCATGGCGATGTCGGTTTTGGCGGCGAGTTCGAAGGGGGCATGCATGCTGAGCAGGGGCACACCGAGGTCAACGACTTCGAGATTGAGCTTGGCCAGGAACATGGCGAGAGTGCCGCCGCCACCTTCGTCAACTTTGCCCAGCAGCCCGGCTTGCCAGAGGATGTTGGCATCATCCAGCACGCGGCGCAGCCAGCCTAGGAATTCGGCGTTTGCGTCGCTTGCGCCGCTTTTGCCGCGGCTGCCGGTGTATTTGGTCAGCACAAGGCCTTGGCTCATATACGCGCTGTTCAGCGGATCCATCACGCTGGGCCAGGTGGGATCAAAGCCCGCGTCCACGTCGGCAGAAAGGCACTTTGCATTGCGCAGCATGGTGCGCGGGTTTGCGCCTTGGGCGAGCGCGAGATCATGCAAAAAGTCGCACAGGAAGTTAGAATCAAGCCCTGTGTTGCCCACCGAGCCGATTTCTTCCTTGTCTGCAAGCACGGTCACGGCGGTGTAGTCGGGATCTTCTAGAGCAAAAATGGCCTCGGTGCAAGGGTAGCTGCACACGCGGTCGTCGTGACCATATGCACCGATGAGTGCACGGTCAAAGCCGATGTCGCAGGCCTTGTGCGCAGGCACGGCCTGAAATTCTGCGCTGATAAAGTCTTCTTCCACCATGCCATAGCTGTCGTGCAAATGCTTGAGAATCGCCAGCTTAAAGCCCTCGGCCTTGCCGTCTAGCATCAACGGGCGGCTGCCCACGACGATGTTCAGTTCCTCGCCTTTGATGCCCTCTTTCAGCTTGCGTTCGCTTTGTTCGCTGGCCAAGTGCGGCAGCAAGTCGGTGATGCAAAAGCGCGGGTCACCGTCTTCTTCGCCAATGCAGATTTCGACGATAGTGCCATCTTTTTTTGCCACCACGCCGTGCAGTGCCAAGGGCATGGTCACCCACTGGTATTTACGAATGCCGCCGTAGTAGTGCGTTTTGAACAACGCGAGGCCTTTGTCTTCATACAGCGGGTTTTGCTTCAGGTCCAGCCGTGGGCTGTCGATGTGTGCGGCGGCCATGCGCAAGCCGTCTTCTAAGCTGCGTTTGCCCAACACCGCCAATATTACGGATTTGCCGCGCTGGTTGAGATAAATTTTTGCGCCAGCTTCGTATTTCTTGCCTGCCTGAAATTCTTCAAAGCCCAGTTTTTCTGCGCGAGCAATGGTCCAATTGGCACAGGCACGCTCAGTTTTGCACAGGTCAAGATACTGCTTGTAACCCTCGCAAAACTCATCTGCTTCTTTGATTTCCTCGGCCGTCAGCACCTCGCAGGCGTGTTGTTGGCGGCGGCAAAGCTGCTCACGCAGCAGGTCTGCTTGTGTTTTCTCTGCCATGGGGTTCCTCCTTTTCTTGTTCTTTTTTGAAAAAAACCACCTGCGGTGGGGCTCGGTCGCTTCGCTGTGTCCTATCCTAGGTTCTGCGTAGGGCGTGTCTTTAAATAATCAACATGTCTATCGTCAGCATGTAGGGGCGGCAATTTTGCCGCCCGAAACCTTAAGGATGATGCCCTAGGAAGCTGGATGAAAATCCGTCCAAGACATCAAGAAATCGCATAATCCAGTGGCAAAATCTTAGCTAACAGCTCGCGCAGTTTAGCAACAAGCTCAGCTTCGTCTTGCGTGTTTTCTATGGTAGTATGCCCCGAAAAATCCATGTTTGTCTGTGCAGCCATGCGTTGGTCGGCAGCATCGGCAGTCATGTTGTCGCGCGCTAAGATGCGTGCTCGGCGCACATCGTGCGGCGCAGTGATGACCGCAATGTGGTCGCAATGCTGTGCGATTTCGCTTTCCAGCAACGCAGCGGCATCAACCACCACCACACGACCTTGCGCGGCGCGTGCATGTGCAAGCGTCAGCGCTGTAATCGCCTTGTGGGTAATCGCATTGAGCGCACGGCGGCCGTCCTCGTTGGCAAAGGCGCGGGCAGCCAACTCGCCGCGGTTGAGCGAGCCATCTTCGCGCACAATCTCGCGGCCAAATTGAGCTGCAAGCTCATGCAGCACAGCAGAGCCCGGTTGCATAATCTCGCGCGCAAGATCGTCGCAGTCAATCACCAAACAGCCCATGGCGTTCAGGATGTTTGCGGCAGTGCTTTTCCCCGCGCCGGTGGGTCCGCATAGTCCCAGCACGAAGTTCGGCTTAACCTCACAAAAATCCGCAGCGCGCAACAAACGATTATACACCGCAAGGCCAATGCCGTGTTGGCTAGGCGGGCGCACAAACACAGTATGCAGACGGCGGTTGTCCAATTCGCGCAGTGCGGCAAATAGTTGTTGTGCGTGCTCATTTGCATTGCTGCCATAGCTCAGTATTTGCTGCGGCAAACCCGCCTTGCGCAGAGCTTCCACATCACTGTTGAACACCAACAAGCCATCGGGTTTTTCTCGCTTGGCAAAGGCCACAAATGCACGCAAGCTGCCCTGCACAAGTGTTAGCTGCGCTTTTGGCGCATAGTGCCGATGCTTTAGCCCGGGGCTAGCGGGTTGTTCGTGCTCACCAAGCGGCTGAGTAACAGCAGGCGAAACGTTAATGCTGCGTCCCAGCACTTGCTCAATTTGTTCTTTCGTCACGCCGCCCGGACGCAACAACAGGGGAGTGCCGCCCGTCAAATCCAGCACGGTGGATTCCACACCTAGGCAGCACGTGCCGCCGTCTACAATCGCGGCAATGCGGCCTTTCAGGTCATCGCGCACATGCTGCGCTGTGGTTGGGCTGGGTGAACCGCTGCGGTTTGCACTCGGCGCAGCCAAGGGTAGCTCACTGGTTTGCAGCAACGCCAGCGCAGCCGGATGATTGGGCACACGCAAGGCAATGCTATTAAGTCCCGCGGTGGTGACATCAGGCACAGCCGGGTGTTTGGGCAGGATGATTGTCAGCGGCCCGGGCCAAAAGGCGGCAGCCAGATGCTTGGCCTCCACAGGGAATTCTCGCACCAGCGACAACGCTTGTTTTGCGTCGGCGATGTGCACAATCAGCGGGTTATCCTGCGGCCGCCCCTTTGCGGCGAAAATCTTGGCTACGGCAGCAGGGTTCAGTGCGTCTGCGGCAAGACCATACACAGTTTCGGTGGGCATAGCTAAGACTTCGCCTGCCCGCAGCAAGTGCGCAGCAACGAGGATATCGTTGGGGTTATTCGCTTGCAAGGTTAATGTGTTCATGTTCACCCCATTGACCGCTACGCGGTTTGCCTGCCGGCGGCTCTTGTACCTTTTCTTGCAAGAAAAGGTACCCAAAAGAACTTTTAGGTCGCTTCGCTGTGTTCTATCCTAGCCCCATAAATTTTCAACTCGCTTCGCTGTGTCCTATCATAATCCCCCCGCAAAGCGGCTAGGTTTTTTTACACAACCCCCACCTGCACGTCTGCGACGCGCTTTCCTCCCCCGGCGGGGGAGGCCTTGGCAACACCTACACAGCCCATAAAAATCCCCCCGCATTTTGGTTCTTTTTTTGCAAAAACCACCTGCGGTGGGGCTCGGTCGCTTCGCTGTATTCTATCATACACCCATAAAAATCCCCCGCGAAGCGCAAGTCTAAACGCAGCGCCTATAATAGTCCACAGCGAAGCGACTTGCTCCCCGCAGGGGTGGTTCTTTTTTTGCAAAAAAAGAACACTTCGCGTCGCACTACTCTGCACTCTTCAGCTTCTCCGCCGTGTCTGCAGTAATCAGCGCATCCACCACTTCGTCCATGTCGCCGTTGAGGATGGCCTCAATTTTATACAGCGTCAGACCGATGCGGTGGTCGCTCACGCGGCCTTGCGGATAGTTATAGGTGCGAATGCGCTCGCTGCGATCGCCGGTGCCCACTTGCGCGCGGCGTTGGCCCGCGATGGCAGCGTTTTGCTTGTCTTGCTCCACTTGCAGAATGCGGCTGCGCAGCACCTTCATGGCTTTGTCGCGGTTTTTGTGCTGGCTGCGCTCATCTTGGCACTCAACAACTGTGCCCGTGGGCAGGTGAGTGATGCGGATGGCGCTTTCGGTTTTGTTCACGTGCTGGCCGCCTGCGCCGGACGCACGAAACGTGTCAATTTGCAAGTCCGCTGGGTTGATTTCCACGTCAACTTCTTCGGCTTCGGGCAGCACAGCAACTGTCACCGTGCTAGTGTGAATGCGTCCCTGGCTTTCGGTTTCGGGCACGCGCTGCACACGATGCACGCCGCTTTCAAATTTCAGGCGACTATAGGCACCATCGCCTTCAATGCTAAAGCTCACTTCTTTGAAGCCGCCCAGCTCTGTTTCATGCGCGTTGATGATCTCACTTTTCCAGCCCTTCGCCTGTGCATACATGCTGTACATCCGAAACAGCGAGTTGGCAAACAGCGATGCTTCTTCGCCGCCCGCCCCGCCGCGAATTTCCACAATCACGTTGCGGTCGTCGTTGGGGTCACGCGGCAGCAGCAGAATTTGCAGTTGCGCCCAGGTTTCTTCTGCAAGAATTTTTGCAGCATCAAGTTCTTCCTGTGCAAAATCGCGCATTTCGGGGTCGGCGAGCAATTCCTGTGCGTCCGCCTGCGTTTGCATAGCGGTTTCGTATTGCGAAAATGCTTCAACCACCGGCTGCAGCCGCTTGGTTTCTTTCATTAACGATTGATATTGTGCCATGTCGGATACGATATCCGGCTCACACAATTGCTGTTGAATTTGTTCAAAACGCTCTTTAACCTGCGTAAGTTTGTCTAACATATGCCCTCCGGTAATAGATGGAAAATTATCATTGTAAAAAACTGTTGACTATATGTAGTAAGTGTGCTATAATATGGAAAAGTTGTCTGTATATACCTATAGTATACCACAGCAAACAGGAATTGTCAACATAGATGAATAAAGCCGCATGGTCGGCCATAGAAATAGCAAGAGGAAAAAAACAAGCAGGAAAGGGATGTAAGTATGAACAAGTTTTCACCTGAAGGACAATTATTGGCAACCGCAGAAAATCAGCGCTATATGACCTCACAGGCCGGGCTGCACGAGGCCGCAGCTGCCGGAGCAGTGCTGGAAGGCCGTGTGCTGCTGTGCGATGGCGAACATAACCTGCACGTAGACCTGGGTGTGATGCAAGGCATTGTGCCGAGGCTAGATGGTGCGCTGGGCATCGCAGAGGGTGAAGTGCGTGATATCGCACTGATTTCCCGCGTGAACAAGCCCATTATGGTGCGCATTGTGCGCTTTGATGTGAACGCAAGCGGTGAGCCTTTTGCATGGTTAAGCCGCGTGAGTGTGCAGCGTGACTGCGTGGATAAATATATCAGCCGACTGCTGCCAGGGGATATCATCGATGCTCGTGTGAGCCACATGGAGAACTTTGGCGTGTTCTGTGACGTTGGTGCAGGTGTGAGCGCACTGCTGCCCATTGATGCCATTTCCGTGTCGCGCATTCCGCACCCCAGCGCACGTTTCACCGCAGGGCAGATGATTAAAACCGTGGTCAAAGGCCGCGACGATCAAGGCCGCTTGTTGCTTTCGCATAAAGAGTTGCTGGGCACCTGGGAAGAAAACGCCGCGATGTTCCAAGCGGGGCAAACCGTGCCGGGCATTATCCGCAGCGTTGAGAAATACGGCGTGTTTGTGGAACTTGCGCCCAACCTGGCTGGTCTTGCGGAATTCAGTGAAGATGTGGCCGAGGGCTACCACGCCAGCGTGTACATAAAATCCATTTTGCCTGAGCGCATGAAAATCAAGCTGATCATTGTGGACTCCTTCCCGGCGGATTATCCCAGCAAGCCGCTGAAGTATTTCGTCAACAGCGGCAGCATTGACCATTGGAAGTATTCGCCGGATGGCTGTGAGCGTGTGACGGAAACGAAATTCATCTAATGTAAAAAATGTAAAGTGTAGAGCGTAGGTGCTCTGCACTTTTTTTCATGCGAAGGATGCAACAAGCGTTTTTGGCGCATTTCTATCAAAGCAAAAAAAATCCCTAAACCCCTTGACAAACCGCAAAATCTGTGCTACAATAGAGCAGACATGAGGGAGTAGTTTGCGCGGCACGCCGCGTGGCAAATCAACAATCACTGGCCTTCGGGCTTGGTTTGTCTTAATGAACGAGACTCAGGTGCAGCATTGCTGTGCCTGGGTTGCTTTCTATCGTAAACTATCGCACATACTCGAATAGAGCATCGCGAAGCGACTAAAGTGTTTTGGTTCTTTTTTTCAAAAAAGAACAGGAAAGGTATACACATGAACGAGACGATTAACACACAAGGGCTAACCACACAACAAGCTGCCGAACGCCTGGCGCAGCATGGTCCCAACAAGCTGGCCACTGCAAAAAAGAAGTCCATGTTGCGGCGAGTGCTGACACAGCTGCAGGACTTCTTAGTGCTTATGCTCATCGGCGCGGCAATTATCTCAATGCTGGTGCCGCTGTTTGAGGGCCGCACAATCGCCGGCGAAGACCTTAAGGATCCGATTATCATTCTGGCCATTTTGTTAATCAATATCATCATCAGCATTTCGCAAGAAAGCCGTGCGGACAACGCCTTGGCCCAGTTGAAAAACATGGCCAGCCCTAAGGCAAAAGTGCGCCGCGATGGCACGGTGCAGAAACTCTCCAGCGACCAAGTGGTGCCGGGCGACATCGTCATCCTGGATGCCGGAGATTACATTCCCGCCGACCTGCAGCTGCTGGAAAGCATAAACTTGAGCGTAGACGAAGCAATGCTCACCGGCGAAAGCGTGCCTGTGGAGAAAAACGTGGATGATTCGGCGTTTATGGGCACGGTGGTCACCCGTGGCAGGGGAGTTGGTGTGGTGCAGGCCACCGGCATGCAAACCGAAATGGGCAAGATCGCCGTCATGCTCAACGAAACCGAAGAAGCCACCACCCCGTTGCAAGAAAAACTCAACACCTTGGGCAAAAACCTGGGTATCATTTGTGTCATCACTTGCGCCATTGTGTTTGGCGTGGGTTGGCTGCGCGGCATGGGCATTGTGGAAATGTTCATGACCGCCGTGGCACTAGCTGTGGCCGCCGTACCTGAGGGCGTAGCAATTGTGGCCACGGTTATTCTGGCCATTGGTGTGCAAAAAATGGTGAAAGCCAATGTGATTGTGAAAAAAATACGCGCGGTTGAAACCTTGGGCAGCACTACCGTCATTTGCAGCGACAAAACCGGCACACTCACGCAAAACAAGATGACCGTTGTGCAGGTCAGCGACGAAACCGCCGCGCAACGCATCGCTGAAATCGCCTGCCTGTGCAACGATGCCAGCACAACCATCGGTGACCCGACGGAAATCGCTATGGTGGTTTATGCTGAAAAGCTCGGCATCATCAAAAGTGAGCTGGACGCAAAATATCCGCGTGTGCAGGAAATTCCCTTTGATTCCACGCGAAAACTCATGTCCACTTTCCATGAAAAAGATGGTATGTATTTTATGTGTGTAAAGGGCGCACCAGATAATGTCATCGCCCGTTGCAACATGACGGACGAAGCTCGTGCCGCCGCCCTAGCACTGAACGAAGACTTCGCCCGCCGAGCACTGCGTGTGCTTGCCTTAGCTTGCAAAACCTGTGACTCCCCCCTGTCGCTCAACAGCGAAATTCCCCCTCATGGAGTGAGGCAAGTGCTTGAAAGTTGCGAAGAAAATCTCACATTTGTTGGTCTGATGGGTATGATTGACCCGCCGCGTGAGGGTGTGCAAGCAGCCGTGCAGCAATGCCATCAAGCAGGCATTAACGTGAAAATGGTCACCGGCGACCACAAAATCACCGCCTGTGCCATTGCGCAGCAGCTGGGCATCATCGAAAGTTGCGACGAACACGCCCTAGACGGCAACGATCTAGAAAACATGAAAGATGATGAGCTGAAGATGGCAGTCCAAAGCGTAAATGTGTTTGCGCGTGTTTCGCCCGAGCACAAGGTGCGCATCGTGGCAGCCGTGAAGGAAAACAACAACATCGTGGCCATGACAGGCGACGGCGTGAATGACGCACCTAGCCTGAAAAAAGCCGATATCGGCATTGCCATGGGCATCACCGGCACAGACGTGAGCAAAGAAGCCGCCGACATGATTCTCACCGACGATAATTTTGTCAGCATCGTGGGTGCAGTGGAGCAAGGCCGCACGATTTATGGCAACATCCGCAAGGTCACGGGTTATCTGCTTGCTTGCAACATCGGTGAAATCCTCATCATTTTGCTGGCCATTTTATTCGGCCTGCCGATGCCCTTGGCGGCCACGCAGCTGCTGTTTCTCAACCTGCTCACAGATGCCTTCCCTGCGTTTGGCCTAGGCCTTGAACGCCGCGAAGCCGGTGTGATGCAACAAAAACCCCGCAATCCCAGCGAGCCCATCATCAACCGCCAAATGAAGGGCCTCGTGGCATTTCGCGCCATTTTCCTCACCGTGGCCTGCCTAGGGGTGTTTGGGTTTGGGCTGCATTTCTATAATGAAATTATTGCCATGAGCATGTGTTTCTTCACGCTTGTGGCCGCCGAATTGCTCCTCGCATTCCCCTGCAAAACCGATGCCCCCATGGGCCGCGGCCTGTTTGCCAACCGATTCCTCAACATTTCCGTATTAATCTCGCTGGGCATTTTGGTGGCGGTGATGTATGTACCGCTGCTCAATGATTGGTTCAGCGTGGTGCCGTTAAATTTCACACAAGTGCTGGTGAGTGTTGGCTTCATTGCGCTTTCTGTGGCAGGCATTGAGCTAAGCAAGCGCATACGCCGCTTTGCTGTGTCCTCTTAAAAAACACAAAAATCAACCCTCGGCTTCACACCGAGGGTTGTAGTTTAATCATTGCGCCTACAGTGTAATTCCCTCCAAGAAATTCGTCACTAGTGCACGGCCATCTTGGTTAATGCGGAAGGTTTTGATTTCATGTTGGGTGAAGTCTGCCCAGAACTCAGCTTCTATCTGCGGCACAAATATGGCCGCGCGAGTATTCGCCTTGCCCTGCGTTTCATAGCAACGCAGGATAATATCACCGCTCCCATCTTCGCAAAGTTTATATGCCGTGGCAAGCACGTTGCTCGCGCTGATTTGCACAGCCGAAAACTCCGCAGGCATGGTGCCTTGATGATAACTTTCCTGCACCACAAAGGGCAGGCTGTTCAGGCAAGCGCTTTCACGGGCGATATCACTATGCTCAGCTTCGCCTTCATGTGGGTAAATCGCCCACATCCAAGTTTGCAGGCCTTCGTCGGTGAAGTTGAATTCCCGCGCAGGGCGTTTGCCGCAATGGTCGGCGAAGATCACGTTGCGCAGAGCGGTTAGCCTAAGCTCGGTGTCCGGGCAGTCATAGCTATACTTGCTGTCGCTCATCACCGCAATGCCATGGCGACCATTGTCGGTCACGGTCACATCCGCCCAAGCCAGACCGGGTTCTTCTTCGCCATTGCAGGGCCGCTTGATGAAGCCATTGGGAATCTCATAGGTTGAGATTTCATCTGTGCCATGCATGGGCAGCGGCAGCTTGAGCATGGTGAATGGCTCAACCCAAAGTGCCTTAGCCGCCACGGTGAGTTTCTGTTGCCCGGCGGCAAGATAGTAAGTTTGCAGCAAACTGCTGTTGCCGAATGTGTGCTTCACTTGCACGGCAGCGCGTGCTGGGCCGCCTTCGAGCAAGGTGATGCTTTGCAGCTGCATTTGTCCCTTCACATCGTGGAATTGATACACGCCATGCCCCCAAGTGTCAGCCACGCTGTCGTCCATCACGGTAGGGATAGCCATGGTGTGCGGGCTAACCAACCGCCCACTGGCTTTGTTGATTAATTTGGCAATGCCGCCGGTTTGCGAGCAAAATTCAACATGCAAATGCTCATTTTCCATGAAATACTCACCAGCAGAAGCCGCCTTGCATCCCTCGCCGAGGGAGGATGTCGCGTTAGCGGCTGGGGGGAGTTCCGGATAAAGCCAATACAGCGCATAACCCATCGCAGGCACGCGGGCGATAAACAGCACATCCTCGTCGCGCTCACCAGTGAATCGCGAGGCAAGCACATTCTGGCTGGGCACCACGTTGCCATGGCTGTCCGTCACATAAGCAGCCTTTTCGGTGGTCGTCACAGGTATGTTGCGCTCGAAGCTCAACGCATTAAATACCACCACAGGGCGTGGCAAGTGGTTGGGAATGCTGCGGTGACGCACTTCGTTGGTGGGGGCATCTGCGCCCTCAGTCCAGGTGTTAATGCGGCGACTGAATAGCATCAGCGCATGATTGGCCGCACGCGCCGCAATCGTGTTGGCATGGCCATAGCTATCGCGCGTGTCGTCGTAGCTTTCCATTATCGAACAACCGCACAAAATATCATGGAACTGGTTAAAGCAAACATCCAGCCAAGCGGTTTTGAATTGCTCGGTCTGCGCTTTGCACCCAAACGCTTTCGCGGCCGCCGTGTTAAACATTTCGGCGAAATATAGCGCCTGTTCGCTGCGACGATTTTGCTGCTTCACCATGCTCATGGCACTGTAGCAACCGCTGGCGTGGTGCTGCAAATCATCTTTCCACATGGGCAGGTCAACTCCACTGTGGCACAGGTCGGCAAAAAATTCATCTGGGTGGCTAAACTTGAGATTCTCATAGCCTTCCTGCTGCATCTTGTCTTGCAGATGCGCCAAATCCCAGCGCGTGGGTCCGCCGCCATGGTTGCCAATGCCATAGAAAAACATCATGCCATGGCCGCTGCTTTGCACACGCCCCTGCAAGTCATCAAGCTTTTTGTCAATGCGTTCGGGTTCGGTGCCGCGTTCGTTGTGCGTGGCATAACCCGTGGGAATACGAAACACACGCACCTTGCTGCCATCGGGGCTTTCCCACCAAAATGCGTTTTGCGGAATATCCGCGTTTTCGTTGGGTTCGGGGCGCATCATCACATAGTTGCTCATGCCGCCTTGTTTCAGCAGCTGAGGCATCATGCCGTTGTGTCCAAAGCTGTCCACGTTGTAGCCCGTGCGACAAATCTTGCCGAATTTTTCGTGGTAATACAGCTGGCTATACAGCGCATGGCGGGCATAGCTTTCGCCGCTGGGCAGGTTGCAGTCTGGCTGCACCCACCAGCCGTTCACCGGCTGCCAGCGACCATCTTTCACCGCCTGCACAATTTCGGCAAACATGGCGGGATCAGTTTCTTCCACCCATTGATAATAACACGCCGACGAGCACGTAAACACATAGCCCGACGTTTCACGCAGCCGGTCTAACGCTGAACGAAAGGTCTGCAACACTTCATTGCAGCCCTCTTGCCAGCGCCACAGCCAGATAGGATCCAAGTGGGCGTTAGCAATCATATGAATGCTGTTGTGTCTTGGTTGAGGCATGAGGGGCTCCTTTCTCGCACCTTTTTTGAAAAAGAGGTGCACAAAAAACTTTAGCCGCTTCGCGGGGGATTTTTATGAATACGTTAAGGTGTTGCCAAAGCCTCCCCCTTGGGGGAGGAAAGCACGTCGCAGGCGTGCAGGTGGGGGTTGTTTGAACCAAAAAACCTAGCACTTCGCTGTGAATTATTTTAAAAACGAAAAACTTTTCGCCAGTTCATTAAGGGGCTCCTCGCCGTAACAGTCATCCTGTTCAACAAAAGCAAACTGCGTGCCAATTTCCTCAAACGCCGCAAGAATAGGCGGCCAATTCATGTTGCCGTGCCCCACAGGTGCATAACGCTGCTGGTTGTCTGCAATGGTCATGTCTTTCAGGTGGCACACGTCAATGCGGCCGCGCATGTTGCGAATGCACTGCACCACGTCCAATCCGCCATGCTGCACCCAGTAGGTATCAAGGGTGAAACCCAGCAGGGCGGGGTCGCTGTGGTTGATCAGGTCATCAAACATGGTCACGCCATCAAACGGCTGGAACTCAAACGAGTGGTTGTGATATTGAAATTTCAAGCCCGCATCAGCAAAGGCCTGCATCGCAGGGGTAAAATCTTTGATGAATTGCTTCGCACCGCCCGCACAGCGATACTCACCAGGCATGCCGCCTAAACCAACATAGGGGCAATTCATGATGTTGTGTTCGGCAATCACCGCCTGCGTACCATTTAGAATACGCTCGGGCGGGGTGTGTGTGAGCTGAATTTGCAGGCCAAGGCTATCGCAATGCGATTTTATCTCACTTGCGTCATAGCTAAAGCCAGACATCTGCACGTGCTTGTAGCCGATTTCAGCCACGCGGGCAAGGGTCGCTGCGGGGTCTGCATTCATTTGGTCACGCAGGGTGTAAAGTTGTACGCCAAGTTTCATAAGATTCTCCTTAGTGAATAGTGAGTATAGTTAGCGGGGCACGTGAAAGTCGACCAAGGCGTGATAATAGGCATAGACTTCTTCACGCGAAATCATGCCAATGGGTTGCAAAACAAGAGGCGATTGGCCGCTTTCTAACACAGAAATATCCAAGGCATGCAGGAAAAACTCATCCTCATCCGGCCAGCTGCCGTAAATCAAGCCGTTGGCAAAATATATGCGGTCGTCTTCAACACGCATTAATATCGAATGGTATCCATAGTCCGGCAGTTGAATGTGGATGCTTCGCCGTTGCTGCACATCAAAAAATCGGATGTTTGTGTTGTAGCAAGACTCGGGAACGAAACGAGAATAGACAAAAAATCGTTCGTTGATGCGATAGCGCAATGCAGCGTAACGAAAATAAGAATAAGGCGCATCATTGAAGGTCGTATGAATTTCTTCGGCGCCAAGCAACAGTTCTTCTGCGCCGGTTAGTTCGTTGCGCAGCCAAACTTCGCGCGAAAGAGCGAACGGGCAAGTTGTGCGCTCAAACACCGTGTTGGCTTCGCAAAGCGCAATTTCACGCATCAAGTCATTTGGATCAAACGGAGGTTGGGTGGTTGTGTATTCGGTAATAACTTCGGTTATGATAATAGCTTCGACCGCGGTAGTGCCATTCGCCTCATCTATGGTGCCTTCGGCAATGCCGCAGGCGGCCAGCAGCAAAATCAATGCGATAAGAATGAGCACAACTTTCATCATAAAATCTCCTTTTCGCACGCCACACACGATGCATTTCTCGGCAGTGCCACCCGGTGAAACTCACCCGTAAGCGCATCAATGGTCAGCAGCGTGTTGGTGAGCAATTCACCAGTGCCGGTGATAAATTTGATGGCTTCCATTGCTTGCAATGTGCCCGCAAGACCGGCAGCCACACCAAGCACGGCTTTGTTTTGCGGGCCCGACGGCGGTTGACGAAATATACACCGAAAGCACGTGCAACCGGGCAACCAAGTCATCAATTGCGATGAAAAACCCATCACACCCGCATGGCAAAACGGCTTTTGGCTTGCCACACAAGCATCATTAATCAAAAACTTCGTGGCGAAATTATCGCTGCAATCCAGCACAAAATCATAGTCTGCAATCAGCGCGGCGATGTTCTCTTGCGTCACACGCATGTGGTGCGTGATGACCTGCACCTCGGGATTCAGGTCACGCAACATGCCTGCGGCAGAGTCCACTTTGGGCGTGTTAATGCGGCTGGTGCTGTGCGCAATTTGCCGGTTGAGGTTGCTCAGCTCCACCACATCGCTGTCGGCTAGGGCAATGGTGCCCATGCCCGCCGCCGCAAGATACAGCGCAGCAGGGCTGCCCAAGCCGCCTGCGCCAATCAGCAGCACGCGCCCGGCGGCGAGCTTGGCTTGGCCAGTTTCACCGATTTCATCTAACAGCAATTGTCTTGCATAACGTTCGTTCATCGTGACCTTTCTTGTTCTTTTTTTGCAAAAAAAGAACCAAAAAAACCTAGCCGCTTCGCGGTGGAATATTTATTATCCGGAGAAGTATTCACACTTTAATATTGCATACTCAATTCGATTTACCCACTCGCCGTTAAATTGCGCATGCTGCTTAAATTCTGCTTCTTGTGTCATGCCACACTTTTTCATCACAGTTTCTGAGCCAACGTTACACTTCAACGTTCCAGTTGCAATCTTATTTACTTCAAGTGTTTCAAAGCCGAATTGTATCAACCCTTTTGCCGCTTCTGTCGCATAGCCCATCCCCCAGTATTCGGGCAAAAAATAGTAATCAATGCAGGCTCGCGCGTCTTTTAGATAGGGGTGTTCAATATCCAGATTAACCACTCCGATTAATGTGTTTGTTTCAGTTAATATAACTGCCATCTCATAACATCTGCGCGGAGTTTCTAAATATCTCGTCAGAAGTTCTGCAACATACGCTTGGCTATGCTCAATGCTTGGGTGCGGCAAATCCAAATATCTCATTGTGTCTTTGTTAGAGAACAGTGTATATACACTGCCTGCATCTTCTTCACACAAGTCGCGCAACAATAATCGTTTAGTATTGATTGTCATTCGTTACCACTCCTTATGAATTTTACGCACGTATCATAGGACACCGCGAAGCGGTCAAAAGTTTTTTGGGTTACTTTTTTTTCAAAAAAAGTAACAATCTACGCGTCACAGGCGGAATCACTGCCCATTGCAGCACAATACCCGGCAACCCGGTAATCAGCTCGGAAGTAATGACGGCGGTGGCAGCGGCTACGTTGGTCATGTTTAGCAGCCGAGCGGCAACAAACAGGCTCAGCATGCGCACGCCGCGGCCAGCCACTTGCGACAACAACAACGATGCCCACACGGGCATCTTTGTTTGTTTGCGGCAAAGCCCTGCAAACAAGCCATAGGCAGCAACTTCAAGCACCATGAACCACAGCAGCGGCATGGGTGGCATGCCAAAAATGAAAAACCGCAGCAGGGGAGTCGCCGCACCCACGCCAAGCCCCACAAGTGGGCCCAGCAGCATGCCTGCGAGTATCGCGACCAAGTGCATCGGCAGCCACATGGCACCTGCTGTTTGCCCGCCCAACGAATGCGCCAAATGCGGCAAGGCGATGCCCAAGGCAAGCAATAGTGCTGTGAACGTGATGGTTTTGGTGGATTTTTTCATGGCTGATTGACCTTTCTTGTGTTACTTTTCTTGAAAGAAAAGTAACCAAAAGAACTTTAGTCGCTTCGCGATGGATTTTTATGGGGGTTTTTCGACCTTTGGCCGTATTCCTGTAGGGCGTGCCTTTGGCGCGCCGTTGACTTCCATTCCGCTTCGCGGGGAGATTTTTAATGAATAGTCAAAGAAGCAAGCCCTATTCCCCTCCGTGGAGGGGTGCCGTCGCAACGGCGGGGTGGTTTTCGCGCAGTAATTACGCATTACAAATTACGCATTGTTAAGTACACTCTCAACCCGCTCAAGCTGCTCGCGCACGGCAATTTTCTGCGGACATTTTTCTTCGCACAGCCCACAGTGAATGCAATCTTCCAGCGCCGCACCGCCCTTGATGCGATACTCCACCCACTGCTTTTTCGCATGTTCGCTCAACTGGTAAACGTCGTGGTTGGTGTAGCAGCCAAAAATTTTGGGGATGTCTATGTTCACTGGGCATTCTTTGCAATAGCCGCAGTTGGTGCAAGGCAGATCGCTAAATCGCTTGAGCTGCTCAAGGTTATCACCAATTTGCTGCCACTCGGTCTCGCTGAGTGCAGGGTTAGCGGCGATGGCAGCGTTTTGCTCCAGCATCTCCATGGTTTCCATGCCCGCCAATGCGCAAGCGATGTTGGGGTTGCCCAGCACAAACTTCATGGCGATGTCATAGGTAATGCGCCCGTTGCCGGCCAGTTTGCCGCCGCCCACAGGTCCCATGGCGCACACGCCAACGCCCTTGCTTGCGGCATAGGCAATCATCTCTTCGCAGCTTCGGTCAACGAGGTTATATTGCACCAGCATCGTCTCCATGATTTCGCAGCGGTCGATGATTTCTTTGATGACAATGGGATCATCATGAAACGAAAAACTCACGTGGCGAATCAGCCCCTCGGCTTTGGCTTTTTCGGCTTCAGCCAGCAGATTATACTTAAAAATCTTGTCCAACTTTTCGCGATCAAGTGCCCAAAAGTGGTAATAATCCACGTAGTCGGTGTCCAGGTCGCGCAAGCTGCGCTCCAGCTGACGACGGAATTCACCGGTGCTGTTTAGCCCCCACATGGGCAGCTTGGTAGAGATGAGCACGTCATTGCGCATGGGTTTTAGTGCGCGGCCCACGGCGCCTTCGCTTTGTTTTTCGCAGTAAAACTCGCCTGTGTCAAAGTAGTTCACACCAAGCTCCACCGCGCGGCGCAGCATGGGTATGGCCTTCTCATCGTCAACGATTTTGCTGCCGTTGTGTTCAATCATGGGCAGGCGCATGCAGCCAAAGCCCAGCGCGGAAATCTTTCCTGTGTTGCCGTAGTCACGATATAGCATATTAAACCTCGTGTGTTGGATTTGTCGCTCCGCGAGCCTTCCTCACCCCTCGCGACTCGGGGAGCTCCTTCCAGGGGAAGAAGCTAAGGCCTGCTTCTTCAAGTGTTGATATCAGTATCCTCTTAAGCACCCAATTCCCCTCCGTGGAGGGGTGCCGTCGCAACGGCGGGGTGGTCTCGTAAATTGTCAACTGTCAATTGTCAATTCGTTATTTTCTCGCACCACCCGATGTATCACAAACCGTGCCGTGGGGTAGCGCCAAGCCATAGAAACCAGCATACTCAGCAGTTTGCTCAGTGCCTGCACGCTTCCCTCGCGCCAGCCGGTGCGCCCCACCAGCATCACGATAGCTGGCCCTACAAAGCCGTTGGCGATGATCGTCACCACAATCAGCACCAGCGTGAAGAAAGTAGCCAGTGCAACGTTGTTGTTGGCGCGAAAGGCGTATTTTCGGCTGAGCACAAACGTGATGGCTTGGCCAATCAGCGTGGAAATGATGAACGCATAAACCAGTGCCGCGGGCGTGTGCGTGGTGGATTGATCTGCGTTGCGCAAAATCAGGTCAAACAGAAAGAAATTCGGCAAAAATGTAACACCCATGTTCGTCAGCCAGCTGCCCAGCAGCAAATAGCTCACCAGCTCAAATGGCGCACCCACCAAACCTGTGCCAAACGCCTTCAAAAACGTCCAAAGCTCTTTGTGGTTGCGGGCAAAGGCGTGGTTATCCAGCCGAGGTGTTTTCTGTGGCGGAGGCGTGGGTGTGGTCTGCGGGGTTGGTGTTATCATGTTTTTTTTCCTTCTTCTGCGTAAATACAATCAACCGGTTTAGCGGGTACGACCAGGTCATAGGGATCGCCACCTGCAACGGCTTGGGGAGCAAGGTGGTTAGCATAGTTGACGCCCCGCGATTAATCAAACGCATGGTGAACCACGTGCCAAACCACGAGCCCACCACAATCACCGTCAGCACCTCAAGCGCATAGAGCACCGAACTGAGCGCAACAGCGTTGTTGGCCTTGAACACCAACTTGCGGTTGATG
>WQWM01000021.1 GCA_009785335.1 Oscillospiraceae bacterium | reverse complement strand
TTACAATCCGCTGTGGTTGAAGCCATCCGGCTTGGCGCGACCAAAGCCGCGGCGCAGTATGGCGGCGATCATTTCGTCACATTGTTTGATACAGAAGGACACCCATTTTGTTTGTGTAGTAGATAATAAGCATTCTCTACAGCGGCGAAAATCTAGGAAAAGCGAACGGAGAGAAGAACATGAATCTGCGAAAAAAAACTAAAGGAGAGAAGAACATGAATCTGCGAAAAAAAACTAAAGGAGAGAAGAAAAGGAATGTGTTAAATCGTTCATTTTTAGGAATAAGCGTCCGAGGAATTGGTGCAGTTGAATTTTATCAAAAAGCGTTTGATGCTAAACTTGTATCAGAACACAAAAACGATGACGGCACCTATATGCACGCCGAACTAGATGTGTATGGACAGGTAATAGCTATACAGGAAATATGGCCAAGGGATATGGATTTGATAACTGGTACGATTATGCAATTCAATCTCCATTTCGCTTCCGGCAAACAAGCCATCGTAGAAAAAGCCTACGAGGTTCTCAAAGAAGACGCTCAAATCAATTTTCCGCTAGGGGAATGCTTTTTCAGTCCGCTAATGTTTGGACTCATTGATAAATACGGTGTGAATTGGTGCGTTTTTGTTGATTATTGAATGACGCCTAATAAGCATTCTCTACAGCGGCGAAAATCTAGGAAAAGCGAACGGAGAGAAGAACATGAATCTGCGAAAAAAAGCTAAAGGAGAGAAGAATATGAACAGGTCGATGATGCAAGTGTACGTCAAAAACTCGCACGAGGCGATGAAGTTGTATGAAACTGCTTTCGGCACAACGGGCCAGATTTATGGCACGTTTGAAAATGGCGGCATTGAACACGCCGAAATCAATGTGTGTGGGCAGACGATCTCCTTGATGGAGAATGCTGACGAAGTTGCGGTTGGCAACAACATGCAGTTTATTTTTGACATGGGCAAGGGTCGCGAGGATTTTGTGCAAAACGCGTACGATGTGCTGATGCTTGATGCAATCAAGTGCAATGTGCCGCTCGGCAAGTGCGAGTATGCCGCGCTCATGTTCTCGCTAGTCGATAAATTCGGCGTTAATTGGATGATCATGTGTTAGGACTCCACCATTTTTAACCTATCAAGGAGGTGAGCACAATAGCCGGGCTGCAAATTGGCGTTGACCTTGGCACAACTTCCATCCAAGTGTATGTGAAGGGGCGCGGCATTGTGATGCAAGAGGCATCTGTGGCCGCCCTTGATGCAAAAACCGGAGATATTCTTGCGCTGGGCAACGCTGCGGTGAAAATGCTGGGACGTACCAATCCCGGCAATTTGCGTGTGGTGCACCCCATGCGTGACGGCGTGATTAGCGACTTCACTGTGGTGCACACCATCGTTACGCATTATCTGAAAAAGCTGTGCGGGCGGCGTTTGTTCAAGCCGTCTGTGATGATTTGCATGCCCTCGGGCGTCACCGAACTGGAGAAAGCCGCGATACTCGAGCTTGCTTTGGCTTGCGGTGCAGGTCGCGCTTGCTTGGTTGACGAACCCCTTGCAGCGGCTCTCGGTGCTGGCTTGAATCTCAACCCGCTTGGCGGACAAATTGTAGTGGACATCGGCGGCGGCACCACCGACGTGGGCGTGTTCACCATGGGCAGCACGGCGGTTTCGCGCAGTCGTCGCGTGGCGGGCAATGTGCTTGAGGATTCCATCGCGCGATATCTGCGGCGTGAACGCAATGTGCTGGTTGGGCAGCTGACGGCCGAGGAAATCAAAAAGCGAGTGGGCTGTGCGCGCATTCGCCCGGCTGAGCTTGCGATTTATGCGCGTGGGCAAGATTATCTGAGCCGATTGCCTGTGCGTTTTGAGGTGACGTCCACCGAGGCTTATCTGGCCATGCGCGAGCACTTGGCAGACATTGTGGATGTGGTTGCCGAAACCCTAGAGGAAACACCGCCTGAAATGGCGGGTGATATTTTTGACCAAGGCGTGATGCTCACGGGCGGCGGCGCGCTGCTGCGTGACCTGGATGTGATGCTAGAGCAAGAACTCGGCCTGCCTGTGTATGTGGCAGAAAAACCTGTGCAGTGCGTGGCACTGGGCATGGGCATTCTCATGGAGCGGCCGGATATTTTGGCTGAAAACGGCTATTTCTATCGCACCGATGATGACATTGGTGTGTTTGACATGCGCAGGAATTTTTAGAGGGAATAATTAAGAAAATGCAGTTAATTGGGAAAATTGATGTCGCACTTTTTCAAAAAATCTCATCTGGAATAACAACGGACGAAGTCATTCTTACTGATAATCGTGCACAACATGTTCGAGATAAACGCGCCGAGGTATACGAACGGTGCTTGACACATCTGCCTGAAGTATTGCAATCGCCAGATTATATCTTGCGCGACCCAAAGCATGAGAACACCGCATTGGTGATAAAGCGTTTTGAACGAGTGAGTGAAATCGTTCTTCGACTCTGCACAGATGATAGTGGCTATAAAAATTCTATTATTTCTTTTTGGGAAATCAAGGAATCACGCTTGCAACGTTATCTCGTGACACACGAAATATTACATGAAAGCACCGAGCACATGTAGCGGATATGACACGAAAAAGAACATTTGAGTCTTGCAAATGGGTGCGTTTTTGTGGTAAGATAGGTATAGGGGCAAGTCAATGTGCGTAAAATAGTACAGGAATGGTGAGGTGGACAACGGCTTCCACACGCCGCTGGTAGGACAGAGCTTCGGCTCGAGAGATGCAGGTACCGCCGGACCTGCCACCATTCCTTCTATGATTAAAACAGCCTTCTGATTATGGAGGGCTGTTTTTTGTGCATTTCTAAGCCCCACCCCGCTCGCATATCATGCACTGGTGTGTTTGACATGCGCAGGAATTTTTAGCACCGCGCCCAAGTGTTTTGGACAAATCAAAACCCAAAAAGTCAAGACAAGCATTGAAAAGAGTGTTATGCTTTGTGTTGTGAGGTTGAAAATATGAGTTGGATTAACGACGTGCAACAGGCAATCAATTATATAGAGAATAATTTGTTTGCCGCCATCACGATTGACGATGTGGCAAACCATGTGGGTTATTCCAGCGGTTATCTGCAAAAAATGTTTCTTGTGGCCGCGCAAATTTCCGTTCGGGAATACATCAAAAACAGGCGATTGTCGGTTGCTGGCCAAGAATTGATTGACGCAAAAAGCCGCGTGATTGACCTAGCGCTAAAGTATGGCTATGAAACCCCAGAAAGTTTTGCACGCGCCTTTGCGCGCTTTCATGGCTTCAAACCATCCAAAGTTCATGTGAAAAGAAACCAACTCAAATTGTTCAATCCTCTCACCATCCAAATGAACATCAAGGGAGGATTTGTCATGTCCAGAAAGCTTATCTCAAACGTAGAAACCGTTGTGCGCACCATCATCCACAAAGGCGTGGAATGTGAAATCATTGAACGACCTGAGGTCGTTTGGGTTGGTTGTGTGGGTTATGCAAGCAACAACAGCGATGAGCCAGATATCGGCAAAGTGCTTGCACGCTATCGCGAGGAACTCATCGATGTGCCCAAACGAGAGCTGATCAACCCCGGCTGGAGTGCCAGCATTTCCATCAATTACGGCAACGATGCGCAAGCTTGCGGCATCATGTTTGCACAGGAAACCTATTCAGCTAGCCAAGATGAGCGATATGACCTGCTCACACAACCAGGTGGCCTTTGGCTGCGCGTGCGGGTGAGCGAACAAGCCGATGCCGCATTCTTTGGCAGAAGCAACCACGGCGGCTGGGAGTATTTCGGTATGCTAGAACAAGCAGCGCAAGAGCACGGCTATCAGCCGCAGCCTAATGTGCATATGCAGATTGAATATCACTGCCATGCCGAGTATAACACCCCGCCGCACACGAATTTCAACTATATACCAATCGCGGAAGCATAAGCAATCAGCAGCAAACGCACTTCTAAACCCCACCCCGCCCGCATATCATGCATTGATGACATTGACATGCGGAAAGGTGTGGGTTTATATGTTTGTTTATTCGGTGCGTTCAAAGAGAGTGAAAAATGTGGTGCTGGCGGTTGCGGGGATTGCGGCGATTATCGCGCTGCTGTTGCTCACGCGTGGCAGCAGCCTAACAGCGGGGGGCAACACCATGCGCACGGCGGCCTCCACCGCGCAGGAACGCCAAGCGTTTCTTGAGCAATTTGGCTGGGAAATCAGTGACGACCCCATTGAGGTTAGCGAAATCATCATTCCCGCTGAATTTGACGAAGTATTCACGCGCTACAACGAAATTCAGCTTGCGCAAAACTTTGACCTCAGCGACTTCCAAGGCCGCCGCGTGAAGCGTTGGACTTACGAAGTGCTCAATTACCCGGGCTATGAAGGCCGACGCGGCGTGGTGCAGGCAAACCTCATCATCGATCGCGGCGTGGTCATCGCTGGTGATGTGCTCTCACTGGAACTAGGTGGTTTCCTGCACGGCTTTGAACGCCCTGCGGCGGTGGTTGCGGCACTCGACTAAATGCTACTTTTTTGAAAAAAAGTAGCGCAAAAAACTTTCGTCGCCTTCGGCGATGGATATTAAAAAAAGATGAAACCCTCTCTCTGCGTGGCAGGAAGTTAGGGTTTCATTTTTTCTTAAATCATCCACCGCGAAGCGGGAAAAGTTCTTTTTGGTTCTTTTTCTTTCAAGAAAAAGAACAGAAAACTAATGGGGTATCAGCGTAATCAAAAAGCCCAGCACAATGCCTGCCATCATCACAATGGTGGGCATGCGGCTTTTGGTGGCGGTGATGGCGTGCGGCAGCATTTCGCCGAAGACAACATAGAGCATCGCGCCGCCTGCGAAGGCAAGGGAAAACGCCAGTGCAAAGTCGCTGATTCCGCCCAGCCCCATGCCAATGAGCGTGCCGAACAGGGTGGTAAAACCGGTTAGCAGCGTGAGCAGCACGGTTTTGAATCGGCCAAATCCGCCTGAAATGAGCGGCGAGGCCATGGCCATGCCTTCGGGAATATTGTGCAGCAAGAGCATAACCGCTAGGATAAAGCCCAGCGAACTGTCGGGGGGGGAACCGGCGGCACCCATCGCCATGCCCTCAGGAATGTTATGGATAGCCAGGGCAAACATCATCACTAAGCCGGTGCGCAGCATGCTTTTACGCCGTTTGATGTGGTAGTATTCCTCAAAGTTTTCGTGCAGCGGTTGTGCAACGCCCTTGCGCTTGGCGGTGAATTTATCGAGCAAAAAGCTGCTGAGCCACACCGCGGCTGCGCCTGTAACCAAGCCCAGCACAGCAGTTAACGCACCGCCGTATTCATGCGACTCAGGAATGAGTTCCAGCAGCACAATGGCAACCATCACGCCGCCGGCCAATGCCAGCAATGCGCTAGTTGTTTTTTCGCTTTTTTTGCCTAACATGGCACTGAGTATGCCGCCTGTGCCCATGCCAACCACACCGACCAAAACACTCAACCAAAGAATGTGTATACCCATAAAAAATTGCATGATAAACTCTCCGCTCCTTACAAGTTAGTCTTCGCTAATTACATATTAGCATAAACTAACTTGTTTGTCAAGCATTTTGCAAAAAAAATTTTATGGCCGCAAAACTTTGCTCGCTCAGCACGTGTTCAATCTTGCAAGCGTCGGCATGCGCGGTGGTGGGCTCCACGCCCAGAGAGATAAGCCAATCTGAAATCACCATATGGCGTTCATGCATACTTTCGGCCACGGCAAGTCCGCTTTCGGTTAAGTTGATGCGCCCGCTGTCTACTATAACATGCCCGTTTTCGCGCAGGTTACGCAAGGCGATGCTCACGCTGGGTTTGCTATAGCCCAGCGCGTTGGCGATGTCAACGGCACGCACGGGTTTGCCGTTTTTGCCCAGCACGTAGATAGTTTCCAGATAATTTTCGGCCGATTCGGGTATGTTCATCATGTTAGTCCTAATTGTCCCACCATTTCTTTGGTTTTCATTTCAAGCAGCTTGCTCACGCCTTCTTCTTGCATCGTCACGCCATACAGCACGTCGGCTTCCTCCATCGTGCCGCGGCGGTGCGAAATGAGAATGAATTGCGTGTTTTTCGTCATGCGGCGCACATAGCGGGCGTAACGCGTGACGTTAACATCGTCAAGCGCGGCTTCAACTTCGTCGAAAATGCAAAACGGAGCTGGCGTGGCTTTGAGTATAGCAAACAGCAACGCAATGGCCGCAAGGCCTTTTTCGCCGCCCGAAAGCAGGTCGATGTTCTGCACGTTTTTGCCGGGTGGTTGCACGCGAATTTCAATGGAACTTTCCAGCACGTGCAGCGGTTCGTCCATCACCAGCGCAGCTTGTCCGCCGCCGAAGAGGTCTTGGAAGGTCTGCCCGAAATAGCGATTGATTTTCGCGAAATGCTCATGGAAGCGCTCGCTCATTTTGCCGGTGAGTTCGGCGATCATGCGGGTGAGTTCATCGCGGCTTTGCTCAATGTCGGCCACTTCCTGGCCTAGAAAATCGTAGCGTTCGCGCACTTCTTTGTATTCCTCAATCGCGCCCACGTTAATGTGCCCCAGCGCGCGAATCTTGCCTGCCACTTCGTTCAGTTCAATGCCAGCGGCGGTGGGATCACTGAGGGTATAGCCCTGCACCTCGGCTTCACGCGGGGTGATTTCATAGTCATCGTAGAGCTTGGCAGCGGCAGAATCTAGGGCATGCTGCGCAGCGGCGCGGCGTTCTTCTTGGCGTGCCAAGTCGCCGCTGAATTTCTCGCGTTGCTCAAGATGCAACTTTTCTTCGCGACGTTGTGTTTCGGCCTGCGCTTGTAGTTGCTCGCGCTGGGCGGCGAGTTCTTGCACGGCCAGCTTGCCTTGCTCAGCTTGCTCGCGCAGCTGCACAATGCTGGTTTGCAGCGCAGCAATTTGCGCTTGCGTGTCAAGATTGGCTTGTTCCAGTTGCTCTTGCTCGGCTTGCAGTTCGTTGTCGTGTCCGGTTTGGCCAAGCTTGCGCTGGCGCAGCCCGGCTGCCAATTCTTCGCGGGATTCTACGTCTTTTTCTACGGCTAGCAGCTCCAATCGCAGCGTAGCTTCACCTTGGCTGAGCATCTCGCGCTCGCGGGTGAGTGCTTGCAATTGCTCCAGCAGTTGCACATGCTGTTCTTCGAGCTTATGTTTATCTGTTTGCAGCGCTTGCGCCTGTTCGTCGTTCATTTGGCGGGCTTGTTCAAGTTGTGTAATGCGTTGCTTGGCGGCGGCGATTTCGCCGGCACGATCATCTTGTGCGGCATGCAGGTCGGTCAAACGGGTGCTGAGCGACTGCACGGCACTTTCCTGGCGAATTACTTCCTCCAGCGCACGGGCTAAGTCGCCCTGCAAACCCGTGCAGGCAGCTTGCGCTTCGGCGGCTTCTTCGGTGAGCTTTTTCGTGCGCTCGGCTTGCTCAGCGAGGTTTTTCTCCAATTCAACGCAGTCTTTTTGCAGGCGAGCGATTTCGCTGGCGCGGCTAAGAATGCCCGCACCTTGCCCGCGTGAACCACCAGTCATCGATCCGCCTGGGTGAATGACCTGCCCATCCAAGGTCACAATGCGCAAACGGTTGTTATATTGCCGTGCCATGGCGATAGCACTATCCATGTCCTCAGCAACCACAATGCGGCCAAGCTGCGATGCAATCACCTGCGTATATTTCGCATCGGTGCGCACTAACTCGCTGGCCATGGCCACAAAACCATCGCAGTTATCTAGGCCTTTTTCGGTGAAGGGCTGCGCTTTAATTGCATTGAGCGGCAGGAATGTAGCACGTCCAGCTCCGGCTCTTTTCAAATATTCAATGCTGCGTTTAGCCTCGGCCTCAGTGTCTGCGATAATAAACTGCAGGGCTGCGCCCAGTGCTGTTTCAATGGCTGCGCTGTATTTCGCGTCAACATCAATGCGCTGGCTCAGTGTGCCGTGCAGCCCACGCAGGTTGCCGCGCTGGGCTTCTTTCATCACCGCACGCACCGCGCCGGTGTAGCCCTCCATGTTCTGCTCAAGGTCTCGCAGCATCTTTGCTTTGGCACGTGCTTGGTCCAAATTATTTTGCATGCGGGTGAGTTGCGTTTGGGCTTCTTCGGCTTTGGCGGCACGGTTTTCGGCCCGCAGCTGGTAACCCTGCAGGCTGTTTTGTGCGCTGGTTACATCTTCGCGATGCTTGTTCAGCAGCGCGTTAGCTTGTGCGAGAGCATCTTCACTTTCTTGAATCAGCGTTTGCCCGCTTTGCTCCGTTTGTTCAAGCGTTTCAATGCGCTGGTTGAGCTCCGCCATGGAACTATCGGACGCCGACTGCGCAATGTTGCGCTGTGCAATTTCTTCGGCGATTTCATGCGTGCGTTGCGCAAGGCTATCGGCCTGCGTTTGTAAATTTTGACCGGTGACCTGCTGTTCGTCGGCTTGCTTGGCCATGTTCAGCAAGGTTTCGCGTTTGCCTGCCATGTCGCGCCGCAGCGAGGAAATTTCCGTCAGCACGGCATCCATTTCATCCTCAAGCTGCTGCTGTGAATCTGCTGTGTGTGTGCGGTCGCGTGCAATGCGCTCAATGGCGGCGGTGTTGTGTTCAAGCGTGTTTTGCAGCACGTTGATTTCACCCTCCTGCCGTAGGGCTTGCTGTTCCACATTGGCACGCTGGAAGCGCAGTTCGTCCAGCTGCTCGGCCAGTGCATCAATTTGTGCTAACAGCCCGTTGATTTCTTCTTCAAAGGCTGCCAGCTCTTGCTGGCAATGATCATATTCTGCTTGCGCTTTGGTGATTTTATGGTCTTGCTCGCGCAGCGCAATGGTAGACTGCTCAATGGTATGCAACGCCAAGCCGATTTCCAGCTTGCGGCGCACATCCGCCAGCACGAGGAATTTTTCGGCTTTTTCTTTTTGATTGCGCAGCGGCTCCACGCGGCCTTCCAGCTCCAGCAAAATGTCCCGCAAGCGCACAAGGTTTTCTTCGGCTTGCGCGAGTTTTTTCAGCGCAGCTTCTCTTCGATAGCGTGACTGCGAAATGCCTGCGGCTTCTTCCAGCATCTCGCGCCGCTTGTGCGACTGCGAGGCAACCAGCTCAGCCACGCGGCCTTGTCCGACCAATGAGTAACCATCGCGACCCAGCCCAGTGTCCATGAACAACTCGTGCACGTCTTTCAGGCGCACGCTTTTGCCGTTAATCAGATAGTCGCTGTCGCCCGAGCGATATAGCTTGCGGGTGACGGACACAGCATCGGCATCACAGGGCAGGCGGCGATCTTGGTTGTCCAGGTGCAGGGTAACCTCCGCAAGGCCCAGTGCACGGCGTTCCATGGTTCCACTAAAGATGACATCTTCCATTCGGGCTCCGCGTAATTGCTTGGTGGATTGCTCGCCAAGCACCCAGCGCACAGCGTCGCTCACGTTGCTTTTTCCGCTGCCGTTGGGCCCCACCACGCAAGTGATGCCGGAACCGAAGTCCAGCCGTGTTTTATCGGGAAATGATTTAAATCCGTGAATTTCTAGGGCGGTAAGATGCATAGTATGTATATCCTATTCTTTGAAAAGGTCATCGTGTGTGCCTGTGTCTACACAAAGCAATATGAGCACATCCTCATGAATTTGATATTTCAGCAGCCAGTTTGGTTCAATGTGGCATTCGCGACAATCCTTCATGTTGCCCTTGAGTTGATGGTCTTTGTATTTTGGAGGCAAGACTTCTCGCACGGCAAGCAAAGCAAGCACCTGTGTTAGCTTGTTTATATTTTTGCCGCGCTTTTGCATTTTTTTCACACTTCGCTTCATTTGTGCGGTGAACTGGATATCGAGCATGTCAATCCTCCAGCATAGCAGCAACGGCCTCTTGTGCGGTTTTATATGGACCAAATAGATTCTGCCGCAACCGCGCGTCGATCACTGCCTGTTGAGTTTCGGGACGCAAACGAGAAAACTCGTCCTCTTCTTGTTGCTGCATTTTTAAAAAAAGCTCATGGTTTTGTAGTGCAAATCGCAGCAACATCCGCACCGCTTCGGCACTATTCATGCCAAAATCGTTCAATATCAATTGGTCATCTTGGTGAACTTGAATGGTTGACATATGCACACTCCTTATTGACATAACTATCCATGTTAATAGTATACACCAAAACCGCGCAAAAGTCAACTAGAACATCACATTTCTGAAGCCCGCAAACGCACTCGGCAGCGCGTAGTCCCGCGCCAGCTCTTCTTGCGTCACCCACACCAGCGAGCAATCATCCAATGGCTCGTGCAAGGTGATTTTCCGCGCTGTCATGTGCCATTCGATGTGCGTGAAGATGTGCACAGCTGCGCCTGCATCTTCGTCGTGCAGCACCAGGGCAGGGGAGAGCGCAAAGGACTCAGGCAGTTCCCACAGCCCGGCAAGCAAGCCTTTGTCAGGGCGCTTGCGCAACGCGAGTTTATCTCCGCAACGCAGAATCAGCAATTGTCTTTGCTCAATGCGCCGCGGCTTTTTCGCAGGCTTCACGGGTAGCTCATGTGCAAGATTTTGCAGCCTAGCGATGCAATCGTCATGCCATGGGCAGCTTGTGCAAAGCGGCTTGCCGCGTGGAATGCACACCAGTGCGCCCAGTTCCATCAATGCTTGATTGAATACGCCGGGCGAGTCGCTTGGCATAGCAGCTTGCACGCGTGTGCTGAACTCACGGCGGGTTTGCGGCAGGGTGATGTCGGCGTAGTCTCCCCACAGGCGAGCCAGCACACGCAGCACATTGCCGTCGATGGCGGGTGTGGCTACGTCAAATGCAAGCGAGGCGATCGCCCCAGCGGTGTAGTCGCCGATGCCGGGCAGTGTTTTCAATTGAGCGGGTGTGTTGGGCAGTTGGCTGTTATGTTCGCACACGATAACCTGCGCGGCTTTTTTCAAATTGCGTGCACGAGAATAATAGCCAAGGCCTTCCCACAGTTTTAGCAGTTTGTCGTCATCAACACACGCTAAATCCTGCACGGTAGGCAGTGCCGTCAAAAATCGCGCGTAGTAGCCTTTCACGGCTTCCACGCGCGTTTGTTGCAGCATAATTTCGCTTATCCAAATGGCATAGGGATCGCGGGTGTGTCGCCATGGCAGGTCGCGTTTGTGTTGCGCGTACCAATGGACCAATTGGCGGGTTTGTTGGTGGGTCATGTTTAATCCTCGTAGTGCCCTTTGCAGGAAACGATAATGATGGTATTGTTTGCATCTTGCGTATAAACCAAACGATTTTTCTCGTCAATGCGACGACTCCAGCCTTTTTGATAACGCAGAGGCTCAGGTTTGCCAATGCCGTGCGCCAAACCGTTGCGTTGAATATCTTTCAGAAGTAACTTGATGCGTTTTTTTGTTTTGCGGTCAATGTCATCCCATTCGTCGTATTGCCCCATGGCTTTGTCAGTGAATAAAAAAGGCATCCCCCAGCTCCTCTTCTTCGCCTTCGATATCGCTAAAATCGATTTCAACTTCAGTTACTCTCCCCGCCGCAACATCGGCCAAGGCGTGGTCAATCATTGCATCATAGGTAGCGTTGCGTCGCTCTTTTTCTAGTTGGCGTTTGAACTCATCTACATTTATGATGAGTGCGTTTTGCTGGTTCTTGCGCGTCACAATCACCGTTTCGCCTTGCGCCACTTGATCTAAATAATCTTTAAAGCGTGCGCGAACAGTGGAGTAATTGGCTGCTATCATGTTGTCACCTCCTTGTTGTACAATATATTGTACCATATTATCATATGCATGTCAAGCAAAAAAAATCCCCCTGCCGTCACATGGCAAGAGGAAAGATTTGGTGGGTCATGGCATTCCTTGCAGATGAAATGTTGGGGTTGCCGGTGCCGGCGCGGGAATATGCGCACGGCTGGCACAAAAATAACTTGCGGGATGTGCGACCAACTCGCTGTGCGCAAGACAAACAACATCGCGGCAATGGCCGCCTGCCAACCGCACACGACGCTGCAGCACAGCACGCGCACGACCAAAGAATTTCATCTTGTTGCTCACAATGCAGGTGACAGCGTGGCCGGTGAGGTCACAGCGATAGAGAAATTCATTGCACTGCGCGCTGGGCGCGAGCAGCTTGAGCGAATCGACCAAAATGATGTGGTTATACTTTGAAAAATCGATGTCCAAGGGAGCCAGACGAATGCCGCGCCCAACCATGGCGCGATAGTAGTCGCTGAGCGGGCGTTTTTTATAGCGCACGCGCAGCTGGTGAACATCAACGTCGTCGTTTGCCGCGGCCTCACACATGGCACACACGGCGGGGCGGTTGCTGTGATAAATCAGCAGGGTTTTCATGCAAGTTCTCCTTTTCCAGTTACGCTGCTTAACATTCACACACGCCAAGCAGCCATTCGGTAATGGTGTCGTACACGAGTTGCCTTTCCGATTCTTGTAGTATTTCGTGCCGCATGCCCGGGAATATGCGGCATTTGATGCGGTTGCAACCTGCTTTGCGCAGGCGAGCGGCGGTTTGTTCTGTGCCGCGGCCAAAGTCGCTCATGGGGTCGTCGGCACCCGACAAAAACAGCATGGGAAATTGATAGGGCATGGAGCTAATCCAGCGTTGGCCGCACACGGCTTTTTGCAGCGCAAAATAATCAAGCATGCCACGTGCGGTGGGGGAGAATGCGCAGTGCACATCAGCCAGATATTCATCTACCTTGTCTTGGTCGCTGTTGAGCCAGTCCATTGGCGTGCGTCGCTCAAAGCGATGGTTAAAGGTACCAAAGGCGGTGGTTTGTAACAATGGTGCTGCATATTGTTCGCCGCGCATGGCAACAATGAGCCTGGCTAGGGTGGCGGTGGCAGGAGCGGCAGGGTTTTGGCTGCCGGTTCCGCAGAAAATAGCACCCGCAAGCACCTTGCTGTTGCGGCGGCAATAGTCGCGGGCTAAAAAGGAGCCCATGCCTTGCCCCAAAATGAAAATAGGCAGCTGACGCGGATAGGTGTCGCGCATGAGTTCGGTCATGCGGTGCAGGTCGCGCAGCAAGTTTTGGCGGCCATGTTCTTTGCCGAAAAAGCCCGGCAGTTTTTCATCGCCCGATTGACCGTGACCGGGTAAATCCATCGCCCAAACATCAAAGCCTGCTTGGTTGAGCGCTTGTGCAAAATCGGCATAACGTTCGCCGTGGTCGGCCAAGCCGTGTATCACCTGCACGGCACCGCAGGCTCTTCGCCCGCTGAACCAGCAGCGGTAATACACATCGCCCAACCCGGTGGTGGAGCGAAATGTGCCTTGCGTTCGTTTGATCATTGCAACTCCTTTGGCTATATTATATCATATTCTTGGCAAAAATGGTAGCCCTTGCTGTGAAAATTACCTATTTTTGTAGCAATGCACAAAAAAACTGGCACATCATGGAACGCAAAGCGCCCTTTATGTGTCGTTATCCACAAATTTTGCGCAAAAGATTGAACGTGTAAAGGAAAATACCTTGTCACGTGCTCGCGCGAATCAAAGCGCGGCCTGTGTCGAAGTTTGCGATTTCGCCGTTGGCAATCAGCTGCGCAAGCAGGTTACCCATGGCCGTGGCTTCAACCGGGCCAGCGGCGATTCGCTTGCCGCTGTAATGTGTCGTCAGCGCGTTGAGGTGGTCATCTTGGCTGCCGCCGCCGATGATATATATCGTATCATACTTGTGCCCGGTGAGTGCTTCAATGCCGCGTGCGGTTTCGGCATAGCATCGCGCCAGCCCGTGATACACGGCGGCAATCACATCGCCCAAGGGTAGCTCAGGCGCGCCTAACTGTGCACGCACGGCATCGGTCATGCTTGGCGGCGTGTTGAACGCCGCGTCGCGCACATCCAATTCGCCCACGAAAGAGCTGGCTTGTGCAAGGGCAATCACGTGTTCAAAGCGGCGAAGTTGCCGCGGGTGTTCACGTTTGATTTGTTGCAGCATCCACAGCCCCATGATGTTACGCAGCAGGCGGATTTTCCCATTTGCGCCGCCTTCATTGGTAAAACCATGTGCCTGTGCTTCTTCGCTGCAAAGGGGAGCGTCAAGCTCGGTGCCCATCAGGCTCCATGTGCCGCTGGAGATGTAAAGCGCGTTGCCATCGCAAGGGCAAGCTGCAACTGCACTGGCTGTATCATGTGTGCCGGGCAACACCACCTTGCAACTAAAGCCGACTTCCTTGGCGATTTCGGGCTTGAGCTCACCCACAGGCGTGCCGGGTTTATGCAGTGGTGCAAACAGCTGCTTGGGATAACCCAGCGCGGCGATGATGTCCCAGTCCCAGTCGCCGGTGGCGGCGTTCACCAGACCTGTGGTGGTGGCCATGGTGTATTCGCGGCGCATTTCGCCCGTCAGCCGCCAATGCAGATATTCCGGCAGCATGAGCATGTGTGCGGCTTTGGCCAGGCGGCCGATTTGCTTGTCGTCCCACAGCTGATAGATAGTATTGAAGTCGTTTTGCGCAATGCCCGTGGCGGCATAAAGCTGCTCTGGCGCAACAACAGCGTGCACGGCGGCCTGTGCATTTGCACCACGTGCGTCGCGGTAGGCATGGGCAGGCCACAGCTCTTTCATTTTGTCGTCCAGCAATACGTAGTCCACGCCCCAGGTGTCCACAGCGATGCTAGTAGGGGTGCAACCCATGGTGTTGCAGCGGCGCAGGCCATTCACCACTTTTTGAAACAACCGTTCTGCATCCCACACGAGTTTGCCGTCGCGTTCTTCAAAGCCATTATCAAAGCGATAAATTTCACGCAGCTGCAGCTTGCCGTTTTCCAGCCAGCCCAGCATGTGCCGTCCCGATGACGCACCGATATCAACTGCAAGGTAATAGTTCATGTGTTGTTCTCCTTTTCTTGTTCTTTTTTTGCAAAAAAAGAACCAAAAAAACCTATGCCGCTTCGCGGGGGATTTTTATAGACATGTGTAGGTGTTGCCAAGGCCTCCCCCTCCGGGGGGAGGAAAGCGCGTCGCAGACGTGCAGGTGGGGGTGTGTAAAAAAGAACCCAAAAAACCTATGCCGCTTCGCGGTGGGTAATTTATGAGGCTTGTTCGGCCTTTGGCCGCATTCGCGTAGGGGCGAGCTGTGCTCGCCCGCACTTCTTCATCTCACTATTATAGGCGCAGAGGGTGCTCTTACGCCCTCTTTTTATAGATAATCCCCAGCGCAATGCCAGCCAGTGCAAGGCTGCCGCCTAGCGTGATGAGTATCATCAACGCTTGCACAGGGGCAAACCGCAATGGTGCGGCGATGATCTCTTCGCCCGCAAAACGCAGTGGCGCAGGCAGTTCTTCATCTGCAGGCAGAGCAGTGAAGGCAAGGTTACGCATTTCGCGCGTGGGCACAGGCAGCTCGCGAATGAATGCCAAATCAAGGTTGAATGGTTGTCGCTGTGTGGGTATTTGTGCGTCAAATCGCAGGCGTACGGTTGCGCCCGGCCGCAGGGTGATGCGCCCCGGCAGCGGCACATAAAGCTCATAGCCATGTGCGGTGATGCTCAGCAGCGTCACTTCAAAATCCGACAAATTTTGCACCAACAGCAAGTCGCTGTCGCTGTCATAAAACCCGCACACCATGCCCGCAAAGCGCACACTCAGGCCATCAATGGGGGTGGTGGAGTGCCGAAACTGCGGGAATCGAGGGTCGCTGTGCACATCGTCTATTGCATCGCTGAATAGCAGATAATTCGTCAACATGCGGGCATAACGGTCGTGCGCGGTTTGCGCGTGGAATTGCCCGCAAAAAAACCAGGTGTTCATGGGTAGATAGGCATCGCTTGCGTCAATCAGTCCGTCAGGCGAAATGTGCACAGAATTGCCGCTGAATGGCGCATGCCCGGGTTCACGCGCAAGGGCTCCAGTGGTGGAACTGACATTAATGACGAAATCGCTGTTGATGTTGTTGCCGCCAACGATGGGCAGGCTAGTGCCAGCTAGAATCGCCACACGGGTGCCCCTTGCTTGCACGTTGCGCAAAATTTCGCCGGCTTGCGGCATGATTTCATTGTGCATGATGTTTGCGCGGCGAATGATGTCGGCGTTCTCGTCGGGGTCAAGCTTGGCATCACGCAGGCGGGCGTAATGCTCGGGCGCTGTGATGTCCCAAAACGAACCGAAGTGTGTGGCCAGTGGTTGCAGATAAGTGCGAAATAACTGCATGGCAATGGCACTGAGTTGTGCGGTGTCCACGCGGTGAAAGTGCGGAATGAAGATGGTTTCGTGCTCAATATAGGTCATGATAAACCGCAAAAACAGGTTAGTGCTAAGCACAAAGTGGTCGCTTTCCAGCAGGTCAACCGCCACGTGTGAACCGCGAATGGCGGGGGCTATCAGTATCACGCGATCAAGGTATTGCGAGCCATGCAAGTGCAAATAGGTGAGCGCTTGCTGTCCGCCATGGCTAACCGCAATCAAATTCACGCGATCGTGCCCGCTGTCTTCCATCACCTGTGCAATGAATTCGTGCAAATGCGCGGCAGTTTGGGTGTGGCTCAGCCGCCAGTCGTTAGCGAATTTATAGATTTGGCTGTGCGGTATACCGAGATTGTTCGCGATGGCGCGCTGGTTGCTTTGATAGGTTTGCCCGCGCTGCTGCATCACATCCCAGCGAAAGTCATGCGCGTGGCCATGCCGCGGTCCAGAGGGATATAACGGCAAGCCGTTTGGTCCCAGTGCAATGTTTTCCAGCATGGGTGTGAGTTCGCCCAGCCTCGCAACAACTTCATCGGCGTTGCCCCCTGCGTCGGCAATCAGTTGCGGCAAAATCTGCCCCAACAGCTCAGCAATGGAGCGCACAACCGCGCCGTCAACCACGGGCGGCCAGATTTGTTGTGGGTTGTCGCTTTCGGGATGCAGGTATAAGTGGCTGCCGCCATAGCCTGGTATGATGATGACAGGTGTATGGTCGGCGGGTTCGTTTGCATGGGCGGCAACAGGCAGCGCAGCAATTAAAGTGATCATTAGCACTGCCGAAATGATTTTTTTGGTCATGCTTATATTATATAGGAAAGGGGCGAGATTGTCAACGAACAAAAAACCGCCCTCATACCTTCGGTGCTCCGCACCCCACCCCCCTGCCGTCTGCGACGGCTTCCCCCCTCTGGTAGGGAGTGTATTCCAATATACGCAGTGCCTAAAATCAACATGTAGGGGCGGCTTGCAAGCCGCCCGAGATAGCATCTTAAGCCAGTATTTTTGCCCGGGCGGATTCGCATCCGCCCCTACATCTCGCCGAAAGATTTGCTGTTGTTATATTCTTAAGCCCCGATTCCCCTCTGTGGAGGGGTGCGCTTGCAGGCGTGGGGTGGTTTACAAAGACTCGCGGAGCGATGATTTTTCCTGTCGTTTTTGTCAGCATGTAGGGGCGACCGTCTCGGTTGCCCGTGAGCCTCATCAAATCCTGCGGGCGAGCGAGGACGCTCGCCCCTACGGGCCTGCACAACCTGCAAACAAAAAACCGCCCCAAGCAGGGCGGCTCTTCGTTGTTACTTGAATTTGCGCTTGCGTGCAGCTTCGGATTTCTTTTTGCGCTTGACCGAAGGTTTTTCGTAGTGCTCACGTTTGCGCACTTCTTGGATGATACCATCGCGGGACGATTGCTTTTTGAAGCGACGCAATGCGCTGTCTAGGCTTTCGTTTTCTTTCACGCGTAGTGTACTCATGGGTGTTTCCCTCCCCTCATCTAGCAGATGATGATTGTTTTTGCACAACATACTCTATTATAACGCAAACGCACGGGCTTGTCAAGCAAAATTTGATGAAAATAATATTTGCATTTTGCGTACAGATATTGTATAATTAAGGCAACCCCCTTAGTCACGCCGTTGGCGTGCCAGCTCCCCCAAGGGGGGCGCCTATTCGATTAATATATTTAAAGTAATAAAATTTTGGAGGGAAAATCATGGTTAAACAAGCAATTGAACGCAAACGTCTGCAACACAGCCTCAATCTGCTGCTGCAAGCAGCCTATCAAACGTTAGGCACGCTGCAATGCGACATGTGGCACACCCGCGAGCCCGTATCATTCGAACAACGCAAAAGCGGCAAGCACCGCAAGCTCAACATCGGCGATGTTTGGGCGCAGGAAGTGTTTGACTGCGCCTGGATGCATGTGACTGGGCAACTGCCTGCGGACATTCGCTATGATGACCCCGATCTGCGCTTTTTGGTGGATGTTGCAGGCGAGGGGCTGATTGTAGGGCCCGCCGGGGAAGATCTGCAGGGCATCACGCTGTGCAAAAGCGTCACAAATATATTCACCGGCGACATGGGCAAACGCGTGGTGCTGCCCCGTGGCGGCATTGTGGACGCAAATGGCCAGGTGGAGTTCTGGATTGACGCGGCAGCCAATGACCTGTTTGGCAACCGCCATGCCACCAAGTTTCACCGCTTCACGCTGCGTCAACTGCATGTTGCGCGCGTGGACGAAGCCAAGCGCAAGTTATATTACGACTGCGCGGTGCTGCTGGGTGTGTATGACGCCAACCCGAAGTCAAGCTATAGCCAAGAGGTGTTTGCGGCGGTGCAAAAAGCTGTGGCAAGCGGCGATGGCAGCGGCCTGCAAGTCTACCTAGAAACGAAAAACGATGACCCCAATGCATTTGAATACAGCGCACAGGGGCATTCGCATTTGGATTTAGCGTGGCTGTGGCCTATTCGTGAAACTAAGCGCAAAGGTGCTCGCACCTTCGCCAGCCAGATGATGAACATCGAACGCTATCCCGAATATATCTTCGGTGCATCGCAGGCGCAATTGTATCTGTGGATGAAAGAGCAGTACCCTGAGATTTACGCCAAAATCAAAGAACTGCACAAGCAAGGCCGCTGGGATATTCAAGGCGCAAACTGGGTGGAGCCTGACAGCAACCTGATTAACGGCGAATCGCTCATTCGTCAGTTCTACTATGGCAAAAAATTCTTCCGCGAAGAATTTAATGTTGATCCTAAGGTGCTGTGGCTGGTAGACAGCTTTGGCTACAGCGCATGCTGGCCGCAGGTGATGCAGCTTGCGGATGTGCCCTACTTTCTCACGCAAAAGCTCAGCTGGAACACCGTGAATACCTTCCCCTACCATACCTATCACTGGAAAGGCCTTGACGGCGGCGAACCTGTGCTGGCGCACATGCTGCCGGAGGATACCTACAATGCTGCGGCAAGCCCGCATCAGCTGACCAAAGGCGAAAAACGTTACAAAGAGCGTAAAGTGTCGCGCCGTGCGGCATCGTTGTTTGGCGTTGGTGATGGCGGCGGCGGCCCCGGCTTTGAGCACCTTGAGCGCGCGCGCCGCATGGCCGACGTGAAAGGCCTGCCTAAATATACACAAGAAAACACCGAAGTGCTGTTTGATAAACTTGCCGAAGAAGATCAGGGCAACTATGCCACCCATCAAGGCGAGCTGTATCTGGAAAAACACCAGGGCTGCTACACCACGCAAGCCCGCACGAAACGATACAACCGCAAGTGTGAGTTCTTGCTGCGCAATTACGAATTGCTGGCTGCACAAGCAAAAAAAGAAGAGCTGCCCATCAGCAAAGAAGAGCTCGACACACTGTGGCAAGAAGTGCTGCTATATCAGTTCCACGACATTTTGCCCGGCAGCAGCATCAGCCGTGTGTATGACGAATGCGAGGCACGCTATGCGGTCATCGTGCGGCAGCTGCAAAGCGGCATTGCCAAGCTCGCCGAGCAACTTTATGGCGGCAACGCAGCGGTGAATCTCAACAGCCATGCCTACAAAGGCGTGATGAAAGCCAACGGTGCTTGGCGCTATGTAGAAATTCCCGCCTTTGGTGCAGTGAACCTGGAAAAAGCGCCCCTTGTTGCCGACTTCCATGCGAAATCGCGCAAGCAAGTGATTGAAAATGACTGTGCCCGCGTGGTGTTCCACGATGGTGTGATTGTGTCATACATTCACAAACAGGCCGGGCGCGAAATCGCCAAAGGCCCGCTGAACGTGTTCAACCTCTACAATGACATCGGCGACTGCTGGGACATTCATCCGCACAGCTATTATAAGCTTCCGCACCAAACGGCCAAATGCACGCAATTTTACACCATAAGTTCAGGTGCACGCACCTGTGCAGTGGTAGAATTCAAAGTTGGCGGCACGGTGATTCAGCAGGAGATTTACCTCACCGACGGCAGCCCGCTGCTGCGCTTCCGCACGAAAATCCAGCATCGCGGCAAGCACTGCATGCTGCGCGTGGGCTTTAACTTGCCCATGGGCGACAAAGCCAGCTTCAACATCCCCTATGGCCACATTGAGCGCGCCACCACCGAGAACAACAAAATCGAAAAAGCGCAATACGAAGTGAGCGGGCAAAAATTCGTTGACCTCACCGATGGCGACTACGGCGTCACGCTCATCAACGACAGCAAGTATGGCTTCCGCTGCAAAAATGGCTACTTGGATATTAACCTGCTGCGTTCGCCGCGTGGTGGCCCGGGCAAAAACGTTGACCAAGGTGCACATGAGCTAGAGTATGCGCTGTATCCACACGAAGGCCCGCTGGGCAGCGATGTGTATGCACAGGCTTATTTCCTCAACAACCCCATTTTGCGCACGGGTGATGGCAAGGCCAAGAAAACTGCGCCGTTAGTCACCAGCACGAATGAAAATATCGTGGTGGAACACGTGAAAATCGCCGATGACGGCAATGGCTTGCTGCTGCGGGTTTATAACAGCAGCGCCGAGCCGCAAAGTGGTGAAGTGCGTGTTGCCGGGTACAAAGCCAAGTGCTTCACCGGCGTGATGGAAGAAGACGACCGCGGCACCGCCGCCGAGCAGCTCGATCTGCGTGGGTTTGAGCTGAAAATTGTGCGCTACGTGTAAGTGAAAACAGTTTGCATTCGCCACCCTCACCTCGCGTCGCGCGAGGTGAGGGTGGCAAGCGCGTAAGATTATTCTCAAGTAATTTTGGCTATAATCCACGCGAATAAATCGAGACGGAGTCAAACTTGATTCCGTCTCTTGTTTTGCGTGATAAACTCTCTCAGCATGCGTGCTTGACGCGAACGCTCGCTTGGGGTATAATTTGAGCAACCCAATAAAGAGAGAGGTAACACCATGTCAACTTATTTCAGCACGAAAATCAAAGCATTGCGCCGCAGCCACGAGCTAACCCAAGAGCAAATGGCGGATATCTTCCATGTGTCGCCGCAAACCGTCAGCCGCTGGGAAACCGGCGCGAACTATCCTGACATCGAAATTTTGCCGCATATCGCCGTGTTTTTCAACGTGACGGTTGATGAACTGCTGGGCACGCAACAAATCGCTGCCGAAGAAAACGCCAAAGCCCACAGACGCGATATCCGCAATTTGCTCAACGCGGGCAATGCTCAAGGCGCGGTTGCCGCCGCACGCAACGCGATGAAGGAGTATCCGCAAAATTTTGACTTGCAAAGCCACTTGATGCACGCATTGTGCACGGCAAATGCAGAGCAAGACAAAGACGAGATCATCCAAATTGGCGAAAAAGTCATCGAATACTGCAAAGACCAGACCATTACATTGTGGACAACGTGGCTACTCATTCGGCAATATGTGAAGTGGGACATGAAGGAGCAAGCAAAAAAGCTTGTGTATTCGTTGCCTGCCGAAGCGTATTACACGCAGGAGCTGACGCTTAAATATGTGTTGGAAGGTGAGGAGTGGCTGCAAAACCAAGTGATGCGCATTGAACGTTTCTCCATCATGTTCTGCGATTTCATTGGAGAATACATGCAAAAAGCCACACTGGATATTGCGCAGAAGATTGAATGGTCCAAAGCGATCATGCAAATTGAGCACCTAACCAACCAAATTTGCGGCGAAGAGGTTAACCACATCACCAGTGCTTTTCATCATGTTTGCATTGCGGAAATGTATTGCGAAGCGGGTGATGCTGAGCAAACTATGCAACATGTTGAACTGGCGACGCAAGATGCCATGCATCACACCCATCAGATGGATCAGACCACCGAAGAAGGTAACAACTACTACCCATGGCCCACGTCGCGCAACCTGTGTTGGATTTTATGGGAAGACCATCTGATGAAATCAGCATTTGATTTTGTTCGCAGTGACGAACGCTTTGGCAGATGCTTTGATAAGCTAAAAGAAAATGCACGGCAATTGCAGCAGCCCTAACTTGTCGTATAAAGCACACGCACCCACAAACGTGAGTGCGTGATTTTTTGCGCTGTAACCATTGAATAAAAAAAGATGCAACCCTATCGCGGGCCGCATTGTTAGGCGAAATGAAAAGCCTGCGCGCGAGGGTGCTCGCCGCAGGCGTGTAAGCATTGAATAAAAAAGATGCAACCCTCTCGCGGGAATAAAAATCACGCATCCACAAAAGTGAATGCGCGAACTGTGAGCGGCGACTCGCCGCTGGCAGGGGCAGAAGGATTTGAACCCTCGGCACGCGGTTTTGGAGACCGCTGCTCTACCAACTGAGCTATACCCCTATCCCACATAGTATAACACAGCGCGCGGAAATTGTCAAGCAAAATTTTTCTTGCTAAGTTCGCAGCTGTGTGCTATACTATATAAAACAAACCAGAGAGGACAAGCCATGCTCATCGCGCAAGAATATCGCGGCGCAATTGTTGACTTGCAGCACCACGGTCATGTTGCCGTGTGTGATAGCTCAGGCCGTTTGCTGTGGCAGCATGGTAATGCCCAGCGGGTCACTTTCGCGCGGTCATCCACCAAACCCATGCAGGCCATTGCGGTGCAGCAAACAGGGGCGTTGCAGTGCTTTGGCATCAAGCAAGCTGAACTTGCAATAATGTGCGCCTCGCATGGCGGGGAGGACATGCACACCCAGGCGGTGCGCAGCATAATCACCCGCGCCGGGCTGGACGAAACGCACCTGCAATGCGGCACGCATCGGCCGTTTTCGCCCCATGTGGAGTATGAAAAACTCACGCCGTTGCAAAATAATTGCAGCGGCAAACATGCGGGCATGTTATTGGCGGCATTGGCGATGAACGAACCGCTCGACAGCTATCTCGACCCCGCGCATCCGCATCAGCAGCGCATCACCCGTGTGATTGCCCAGCTATGCGATTATCCTGCCGAAAAAATCATCATGGGGCTGGATGGTTGCGGTGCACCCGTGCATGCGTTGCCGCTGGTGAATTTCGCGCAGGGCTATGCCCGTCTGCCTGCCGCGGCACCTGATATCGTGCAGGCGATGATTGCTCGCCCCGACATGTTGTGTCGTCCCGGTGGGTTTACGACAGAGCTGCAACGCCGCTTTGGTGATCGCTTGGTGTGCAAAATCGGTGCGAGTGCTTATTTCGCCATTGGCCTGTTGGATGGTTCCATGGGCATTGCGGTGAAAATTGAAAGCGGTTGCATGGCTGTGCTGCCGCCGGTTGTACTGGCGATTCTGCAGCGGATGGGCGTGATTAGCCAAGCTGAGGCTGAAAGTTTGCCGCAGTTTTATCGCCCCGAGTTGCGCAACCACAAAGGCGAAAGCGTTGGGCATGTTGAGGCTGTTTTGTCATAGCATTATTTTTGTTCCCCCTCTGTCGCTTCGCGACATCTCCCCCTGTGGGGGCGACTCTGGCGAAACTCAACCTTTCGGCTGTTGCCAAGGCCTCCCCCGCCGGGGTCCCCGCAAATGCTTGCATTTTTGGGGTGGGCATTGGGGGAGGAAAGCACGTCGCAGGCGTGCAGGTGGGGGTGCATATCAATCAAATACGGAGGGTCATCATGAAAATTATGCTGTTGTTCGTTGTCTTAGCATTGCTGCTGGCCGCATGTGCTGCGCCAGTCGCGCCTGTTGAAACCACCACTGAAGAATTCACCACGGAATACATCACCACCACGCAAGAGGAAACGACTGCGTTTGCGTATGTTTATCTGACTGAAGCGGAAATTGACGAGATTTTTATGCCTGCGTGGAGATTGCTCGATTACGCGGTTAGAGGTCCATCACTGAATATTACTGATACGGATATCGAATATGATGGATACACATGGCGCTTTGCCATCAACCCGCAATTCAATAGCGTTGAAGAACTGGTTGCCGCTTTGCACGAGCACTTTTCGCCGCAGCTGGTTGAAGAATACATGAACTATCGCGGTTTTCCCATGCACATGAACCATGATGACGGATTGCTTCATCGTTGTCTTGGTGGCTGGGGTAGCTCGGGTGTTTTTCTTGATCATATTCGCATTGTTGCGCAAACCGAAACTCAAGTTAGCTATCAGTTGCAATGGAGAGCGATGTGGGACGATGCGTTGGAGCACTGTGCCGCAACTCGCCAGTTGATTAACGATCACTGGGTGTTCACACAATTTTATTCACCGCGCTGGTAATCTATCAACAAAGAGGTGCCCATGAAAACCGCATTCGTTTCCGGCTGCTTTGACCTGCTGCACAGCGGGCATGTTGCCTTTTTGCGCACCGCAGCACAATACGGCGCACTGCACGTGGGTGTGGCAAGCGATGCCACTGTGATGCACCTGAAAGGTCACCCGCCGCAAAACGCTGAACAAGAACGGCTGTATATGGTGCAAAATATCGCTTGTGTGCAGCGGGCGGTTATCTCCAGCGATGTGGGCATGCTGGATTTCGCACCCGAACTGCACGACCTCAAGCCGGATTATTTCATCGTCAACCACGACGGCCACACGCCTGAAAAGCAGCGGCTATGCGAGCAAATTGGCGCGGAATATATCGTGCTGCAACGTGTGCCCGAGCCTGGGCTGCCCGAGCGCAACAGCACCGCATTGCGCGCGCAACATTTGCCCTGGCGTGTGGAGCTAGCCGGCGCATGGCTAGACCAACCCTTTGTGTCGTCGCTGCATGCGGGCAGTGTCATTTGCCTTTCCGTCGAACCCACGCACGATTTCATGCCCCGCAGCGGCATGGCAGGCAGCACGCGCAATCGCTTGGCGGAACTATTTGGCGGCACGCTGCCCAGCATGTCGTCTGAGCAGCTGGCTAAGCTGACTTTTCGTTATGAAAACGGCGTTGACCTTGCACGCCGCGACATTTCCGGCGCACAGGATGCCATTGGTTTGTGTGTGCCGGGCCTTACACGGCAGCACTATATCGGCGCATATTGGCCTGAGCAAATTGAGCAAATCACGGACGAGTCTACCCTTGCTTGGCTGGAACAACACATTGCGCTGTATCCCACAGTTGAACGTCCGCAGGGCTATGACCCCGCCGTGGGCATGCAGCTCACGCGTGAACATGCCGCAGCCCTTGCCGAGGCAGTTGAAATGACTTGGCAGGCAATTTTGACAAAAGATGTTGTGCTGCTGGCCGAATCCCTCAATGCAAACCGGCTGGCGCAGCAAGCCTTGTTGCCCGCGATGTTCCCACCCAGCTTGCAAGTTAACTTGCCTGCGTGGAAATTCACTGGCGCAGGCGGTGGTGGTTATGTTGTGACGATGACAAGCGAAAACACGATACCCATTGCGATTCGCAGAATATAATTCATCCCCGCGTAAAGCACAAGCCAAACGCAGTGCCCAGAATAGGACACAGCGAAGCGATAAAAAAGTTTTTTGCGCATCTTTTTTTCAAAAAAGGTGCAAGAAAGGAAAACTATGCAACCATTCGAAATCAAACAAGGCAAATTCCTGCTGCATGGCGAAAACTTTCCGCTATATAGCGGTGCCATGCACTACTTTCGCACCGTGCCGCAAGACTGGCGCGACCGCTTGGCCAAGCTCAAAGCAGCTGGGCTAAACACCGTGGAAACCTATGTGTGCTGGAACCTGCACGAGCCGCAACCCGGCAAGTTCGATTTTTCGGGTATCCTAGATATCGCTGAATTTCTGCGCACTGCGCAAGAGCTTGGGCTTTGGGCCATCGTGCGTCCGGGGCCCTACATCTGCAGCGAATGGGATCTCGGCGGGCTGCCGCCATGGCTGCTGAAAGACCCCGCCATGCGGCTGCGCGTGGCCTATCCGCCCTACTTAGAGCGCGTGAAAATCTTCTTCGAACACTTTCTGCCGCAGATTGCCCCGCTGCAAATCACCCGCGGCGGCAATGTCATCATGGTGCAAGTGGAGAATGAATACGGCAGCTATGCCAATGATCACGAATACCTAGAGTTTTGCCGCAAGTGCTTGCTTGACGGCGGCATTGACGTGCCCTTGTTCACCAGCGACGGCGGCTGGGATAGCGCACAAACCGGCGGCAAAATGCCTGGTATACTCGCCACAGCCAACTTTGGCAGCCGTGCCAAAGAAAACTTTGATTGCCTGCGAAAGTTTGAGCCCGAAGGCCCATGGGTTTGCATGGAGTTCTGGAACGGCTGGTTTGATCACTGGGGCACCGAACACCACGCGCGCGACAGCGGCGAAGTGATTGAAGCGCTCAATGAAATCCTTGATGACAACGGCTACGTGAATTTCTACATGTTCCATGGTGGCACCAACTTTGGCTTCAACGCTGGGGCAAATTTTGGCGACCACTATGCCCCCACCGTCACCAGCTATGACGACGACGCGCCGCTGAATGAATACGGCGGCTACACACCAAAATATCATGCCATTCGAAAAGTGCTGTTGGAGCGCCAAGGCATTGACCCCGCAGATTTGCCGCTGCCCGAAGAAGCGCCGCTGCAGCATGTGGGCAACGTTGAACTGACCGAGCAAGCGTTGCTGTTTGAGCAGCTGGACAACATTGCCACCCATCACAAGAGCGTGCAGCCCGAAAGCATGGAATACTATGGGCAAAATTGGGGGCTGATTCTTTATCGCACTCAGCTCAAAGCACCGCAAAGCAATGACTTAAGCATTTTTGTTGATGGTCTGGCCGACCGTGCCAGCGTGTTTGTGGATGGCAACTACAAAGGCCGCCTGTGGCGTAACGATGATGCAGGCAGCAGCGTTGGCGTGGATGGTTCGTTGGTGAATGGCGGGCAGGTTGACGTGCTCGTGGAAGCCATGGGGCGTGTGAATTATGGTCCCAAATTGCATGACCGCAAGGGGGCGCAGCAAATTCGTGCCAATTTCCAGCTGATGAGCCACTTTGATGTGTTCACCATGGAGCTGGACGATGTAAAGGCAATTGGCTTTACACCCGTGCAAGATTTGGCAGAACCCAACGCACCGGTGTTTTTGCGCGGCAAATTTGTCGCAAAAGCGCAAGATTGCTTCCTGCATCACGATGGTTTGGTCAAAGGCGTTGCGTGGGTGAACGGTCACAACTTGGGACGCTACTGGGAAATCGGCCCACAGAAATCGCTGTATATCCCCGGCGCATGGCTGAACGACGGCGAGAATGAATTGGTTATTCTTGAGCTGGAAGGCGGAAAAGCTCGCTCAGTTGAAATTAAAGACGTGCACGAGATTGGCGAACGAAAATCATAGTTTGTGCCTGCAAAACGCCTGAAATATAGCGAAAACGCCCATTTGTCGCAACAATGCAACTAATAGTTGCGGGATTGAAAGCTAGAAACGGTGGTCGCAACCGCATATTTTTGCTATACTAGGCGTACAATCAATTTACAAAAGGAGAGCACAACATGAACATTGATATCGCCAATCGCTTGTACGAATATCGCCGCAAGCACAACCTTTCGCAAGAGCAACTGGCCGAACAAATCGGCGTTAGCCGCCAAGCCGTGAGTAAATGGGAGCGTGCCGAAAGCTCGCCCGACACCAGCAACCTCGTTGAACTGGCAAAACTTTACGGCTGCACCCTGGATGAACTATTGTATACCGATGAACCCACCCGCCGCGACCCCGCCGAAGAAAAATCAACGTCGGGTAATTATGTGAACATCGGTCTCGGTGGCATTCACGTGAAAGACGGCAGCGACGAAGTGCACATTAGCCTGAAAAATGGTATTCATGTGACTGACGGTGACGAAGAAGTGCACGTGAGCCTGCGCGACGGCGTGAAAGTGAAAGTCAACGGCGAAATGGAATATGACAGCGACGAATGGGCAGAAAACGTGCGTAAACGTTGGTTTTTGCACCTGCCCGTGGGTCTGCTGGCCGGCATTGCTTATGTATTCTTGGGCGTGCTGGGCGGCTGGTGGCATCCCGGCTGGATGATTTTCTTGGCCGTGCCGGTGATGTATGGCTTCATTGAGGTCTTCTTTGCCAAAGGCCTGCGCAACAAGCTGGAGACCGTGCCCATTTGGTGGCTGGCCAGTCTGCTGTTTTTCTACTTTGGCTTTTGGTGGGGCTTGTGGCATCCCGGTTGGCTGGTTTGGCTGGCTGCTGGGGGCTTTGAAGCCATCATTAAAATCGTGCCGCGCACGAAAAATGAAGAGCAGCTTTAACTTTTGTGTTCGCCACCCTCAGCCCGCCCGTGGCGGTCAGCTCCCTCCCGAGGAGGGAGCGTGGGCTTGCAGCCGAAAGCTACGATGTCGCTATATCCTCAATCCTCCGCTCCCTCCTCGGGAGGGAGCTCCCCGAGTAGCGAGGGGTGAGGGTGGCAAACGTAAGAACCTGCACGCAACAAAAATCACGCACTCATTTTCATGGGTGCGTGTGTTTTATTTGATCATTCTACCATGAGAAGCGAATTCCCATCCGGGTCAATCACCTTAAGTTCTTTGCCGCCCCACGATGCCATTCTTGGCGGGTCAAGCACAACGCCTTTTTGTTTCAAATTTTCATACATTGCATCAGGGTCTGGGCAACTAAACACCAAGAAAAACGCGCCTTCATTTAGTTTTCCATGCTTGTTTTCGTCCCACAGCCAAAGCACAGGTTCAACATCATCGCGACCAGCAAAGCGAACGTTGTCGAATTCGGGGTTGTCATCAAGCATTTTCCAGCCCAACACCTCGCTGTAAAAACGTCCCAAACGCTTTGGATTTTTTGATGTGATGTGTATACCGTCAAACTTAATCATGTTGTTTCCTCCTCACTGGAATCAATAAATCCCATTTATAAACATCAGCCACATCACCAAGCAACTGATGAATTTCATCCGTGATTGCTGCGCAGCCATACACCGAATCTCGTTGGCCACCAGCCGAAATATCGTCAATCTCTAGATAATCACATTCGCTTAGCCATTCTTTCATGGCGTCCCACACTTCACCCACATCCTCAAGGCCATTAATTGTCGTTTCTGCGATAAACAAACCGTCCAACATATAATCTTCGTAAGGACTGTCATTGACACAATCGCGGGGAATTTTCCGCGTGAGCACATGTCCCTCGCGATGCGATGACGCGCCTTCGAAGATTTCACCGTGATAGGCTCTGTAATCGCTGCCAGTTAGCTTAGTATATTCTGCGATGAACTCGTCTTCGCTGCATGCTTTCGTGCGGTTCGTGCCTTTCAAATAGCTCGACAGCACCCGCATGGGCCGCATGTCAACATAGCGGATAATCAGCTCTCGTTTGCGTTTTTCGCTCACCGTTTCAAGCCGCTCCATGTGATTGCTATCATGCACCACAACGGGCTTGTGTTCTGCGGCGATGTCAATCAAGGCAGGCAAGTCACTCGCGCTAGTGATACCCCGAGCGAGCAGTTCCTGACGGAAGTCCTCGACGATGGCGCGCAACTCGGTTAGCGTGGCAATGTTTTCATCGATCGATGTAATTTTTTGCGTGAACACCGCAATAATGTTCGTGGTTTCTTCGTTTTGATAAATGCTGATGATGTCTTTGATGGGGATCTCCATTTTGCGCAAAATGCGAATTTGTTGGATGCGCGCAATGGCATCGTCGGTGTAGTATCGCTGTTGTTTGTCCGCTGGGCGCACGCTGGTGAGCAAGCCCACGTCCTCATAGTGCCGCAATGTTCTGGTGGAAACACCAAGTTCGCTGGCTAGGCTTTGGATGCTGATTAGCTCGTTCATGTTCTTCCTCCTTCTAGTTTAGGCCGCCGACATAAGGCAGCAAGGCCCATGTGATCACATCCGCAGGAACGACACTTCCAGCTTCGCGCGGGTGAATCTGAATGTTGATATGGCCGCAGTCGCTGCACGGAAAATTCTTGCACTCCAGGCAGGAGGATAGCCCTTGCTTGCGCGCATGTTTGAGCTTGTCGCATTTGCTGGTGTCTTTGTTGTGGCAGCCGGGGCAAAGCTTCATGTCGTCGCCGAAGTCTTCCGCGTCCCAAAAGCTTCTGTGGATTTGCTTCAACTCTTCCCGAAATTCATCGCTGACACCAGTGTAGTATACACACAAGTCGCAGCGCATGCCGCACTTAGAATAAACGGCTGTTTCTTTCGGAAAAGGTACGCGGTTCGGCTCTTTTTTTGCGAGAATGCGCTGTTTAACAATCTCCCATTCCCCCATGTTTGCGGCAGAAATGACTTCACCATCAATTATCATGTCATATCTGTCTTCATGTACGCGCACCCGCAGCAATTCTTCGTCGTCACAGTCAAACGCGATTTCTTCATTGCTCACCGCCGTTTCGCGCACAACATATTGCCCATAGACGAAGCGGCCAAAGGCTTCGCTAACTTGCTGCAATGGGGGAGCTTCTTTCTTCTGCCATTTCTTTCTCATGTATTTTCTCCAGTTACTATATTTCGCATTGATGCGATAACTATAGTATAATCGTTTACGCAGCGTCAATGTCAAGCGTTTTTTGAAATAAATTTACACGCACCCATAAGCTGTGAGTGCGTGTTTTTTATGCGAGCAAATAGGCGCAGGGCGTTGACTGTTGATCTAACGAGATTAATGCACAGCGAAGCGACTTGCGTGCACCGCAGGTGCTAATACGCCCGGCCCCAGTAGACCATCTCCTTCGCAGGCTTGCCGCAACAAATGCAGCTGTCAGCAATTTTCTCCTGCTCAAACGGGATGCAGCGGCTGGTGACGCCAGCTTGTTCTTTCAGTTGCATTTCGCAGGCCAAATCACCGCACCACATGGCTTTGATGAAACCCGGCTTGGTTTTGGCGATGCTGCAAATTTCTTCAAGCGTAGTGGCCGTGTGCGTCATTTCTTCGCGGTGCGCCAATGCTTTTTGGTATAATCCATCGTGCACCTGCTGCAACAGCACGGGAATTTGCATGGGCAAATCAGAGATGTTCACAGTGATTTTCTCACGGTTGTGGCGCATCACCACCACACAAGTGCCAGCTTCCAAGTCGCGCGGGCCGCACTCCACGCGCAACGGCACGCCTTTCATCTCCCACTGGGCAAATTTCCAGCCGGGCGAGTTATCGCTGGCATCCACTTTCACGCGCGCGATATCCTTTAGGCTGTCGGCAATGGCATTTGCGCCTTCAATTACCCCGGGTTTGTGCTGTGCAATGGGCAGCACAATCACTTGCACGGGTGCAACTTTGGGCGGCATCACCAAGCCGCTGTTGTCGCCGTGGGTCATGATAATTCCGCCAATGATGCGTGTGCTCATGCCCCAGCTCGTTTGGTGAGGATATTCCACTTTGCCGCTGCGACCGGTGAAGTTGATGTCAAACGCGCGGGTGAAGCCATCGCCAAAATAGTGCGATGTGCCCGCTTGCAGCGCCTGCCCATCGTGCATGAGCGCCTCAATCGTATAGGTTGCCACAGCGCCAGCAAATTTTTCTTTGTCTGTTTTGCGGCCTTTGATGACAGGCATGGCGAGGTGCTGCTCGGCAAAATCAGCATAAACATTGAGCATTTGCTCGGTTTCAGCTTGGGCTTCCTCTGCTGTTTCGTGCAGGGTGTGGCCCTCTTGCCAATAGAACTCAAGGGTACGCAAAAACGGCCGGGTGGTTTTCTCCCAACGGCACACGCTTGCCCATTGATTATACAGCTTGGGCAGATCGCGCCAGCTTTGCACAATGCCGGCATAGTAATCGCAAAACAGCACTTCGCTGGTGGGGCGAATGCACAGCCGCTCGGTGAGCTTTTCGCTGCCGCCATGGGTCACCCACGCGACCTCAGGCGCAAAGCCTTCCACGTGGTCTTTTTCTTTTTGCAGCAGGCTTTCGGGAATAAACATGGGTAGCATCACGTTTTCGTGCCCGGTCGCCTTAAAGCGGGCATCAAGTTCGTTGCGAATATTCTCCCAAAGCGCAGTGCCATAGGGCTGCACATACATGCAGCCGCGCACGCCGCTGTGACGTACTAGTTCGGCTTTGTGCACCACGTCGGTGTACCACTGCGAAAAATTATCTTCCATGCTGGTGATGGCTTCAACCATTTTTTTCTCTGCCATGATTTATCTCCTTGTAGCCTAATTGATTATACAAAGAAGTCCTACGCAACCTGGCGTAGGACACACGAAGCGGCTGAAGCCTCGCAGATGCCAATCTCATTAGACGAAACTTTTACGCGGGCCGCTCGCTCACGCATTTACCTCAACAAATGCGCGAGAGAGCCGCACCGCAGGTGCTGGAGCCTGCAGACGGATTCGAACCCCCGACCTGCTGATTACAAAGTGCCTCTAAGCGTTGCTTTGTTTTGCCCCTACCAAATTTGAAGTGATTTGGTGCCTTCAACTGGAATCGAACCAGTGACACAAGGATTTTCAGATAAGAAACCTCGCCACTTTGTACAAATTCCAACTTCAGCAACCATATCAAACCGTTAAAATGCCTGTCATTCTAATCTTGCGCTACTTGCATGCAATAGCTTGTCTTTTTGCGACATGCTGATATTGTGACCAAAGCGACCGAATGATTAGGAATTTCTTCACAACTCTCTGAAATTGTTACTTCTATTATACCTTGTCCGAACCCGCTTGTCAAGAGGGATTGGGCAGTTTTTTATAAAATAATTCAAACTCTCTATCTAACGCAGGGGGCAGATATTCCCCCTATTAGCAAGTTACTTTAGTAACAGTCGCGTGATGGACTGGACGTGTTTTTGTGCAGGTGGGACACTGCCCCTTGTGGGTGGTGTCCTCTCTGCGTGAGAACCCTATTGGTATAGCCATAGCGACAGTTCATTATGCGGCGGCATAAATCTGTATGCCTGTTTGAATGATTTCGTCTATAAAAGGGTCGTTGTCTTTTCTAAAGTTTTCAGTTTTAATCGGATGTGGCTCTATTTTTGTGTTTATGCCCCAAGTCAAGCTCATCAGTTTGGCCATGTCATCAAAAACATCCGTAATGTCGCTTGAAATTACGGCAATATCTATGTCGCTGTCTTCGTGATTTGTTCCGTGAGCGTATGAGCCAAACAAAACAATCGAATCAACTTTATAGTGCTTCTTTATTTCACTAATATAATTTGTTATCGTTTCTAAAATATCTACGTTAACAGCTGTGTTAGCCATGTTCTCATCTCCTCAATATTCTTTATCTGTTGAGTGGTATATTCAGTTGTAGCCTTTGCTTTGAAGTCCTTTTTGTAGCTATCATATCGTGCGCTAATGTTAAATGTATTGATTACCGCCAACATAGCGTTCTTTGCTTGGTCTACCTCTACGTTGCAACTATCTATGAGGGTGATTAAATTATGCGTTTTGGGTGCATGAGGTTTTTCTGCATTCGTTTTTGCATACAACGCTTTCATCAGCTTTTCAATCACTAAATGACCGATAAACAACGCCCAAGCATTATTGTTGGTAGAATGTAAATCTTTCATTGTTTTATAATCATCTTCTGAACTTTCAATCCAAAAATTCATTAGTTCAAGATTTGTCAAAACAATCCCTCCGCTTCTTAAAGTATAGTATATGTTATTCGCTAAAATAATATCAAATTTTTACCGAATATCGCTACTCATAGTATATCACCGAAAGCAATAGATTGCAATCAGAAAATTTGTTTTCGCCCCCTTGTTCCATTTTACGCAATCACACAAAAAATACCACGCTAGGCATTGTAGCCCTGCATGGTATTTTTCTTTGCCTGCATGCTGTCAATTAAGGGGGCAAGGGCGTATTGTGGCTAATGCCCTTAACCACAGAAAAAGCGACTTAATTGCCGCTTTCTAATATGTTCTTCCCAGGATTCCAAAATTACGCTAACCGTGAAAATGTGTTCAAACTTGTTTATCACCGCAGCTATATTCCATACAATTGGGCAGTTGTGGTTTTGTAGTTCATATTCAATAATCATTTTTTGTTCTGCCTGCGTCAAACGTTGAAGCCATTTTACCCTCTCAGATTTGGCTTGCTTGCCTATTACTTTGTATTGTTCTATTCGCTTTTTCTTATCCATAAAATTCACTTCCTTTCTCATTTTTTCCTCATAATTTACTTGTCAATGTTCTGCACCATAAAAAAACATACGTTGCACCAATGTCAAAACCAACCCTATAGGTTTATGACCTTGACTTGGGAAACGCAACGTATGTTAACTTATCTTAGAACATTGATTTGTAAATATATGAGTAAATGAGCGAGAGAATTTTTGATGGGTTACTGTACCTTCTCCAGCTCCAACTTCCGTTCCAGTCGTTTAATACGTGCAGGCGTGTGCGGATGGCTGGCCATGAGCCAATCCCGAACGCTCCTGCGACCACCCATGTTCAGCTTGTTAAGGAGATATAGCCCACGCTTTAGCTCCTCGCCATAGCCTAGTTTTCGGGCATAATCATCAGCTAAGAACTCACTGTAACGGCTGTTGAGCGAAAGTATCACATTACCTGCAAACAGGAACGCAACCACGCTGTAATCGAAAATTAAGCGTATAACAAAATGAATGATATTAACGCCGATATACTGCTCCGTTACCAGTGAAACCAAAATATTGACCGCCCACATGATGATTTTACAAGCTAAAATAATCAGCGAAAACACGCTGTTGCCTATCACCGTCATTAAGCCCGCTTTGGTGTCACCGTTTGCCATATGACCGAACTCGTGCGCCAATATCCCTTTGAGTTCAGCCCTTGAAAAACTCTCAATCGCCCCGCGGGTTAGCACTACGGTCTTTCTGCCCATGGCATAGCCATTGATTATCTTTTCTTCTGAAATGTAGAGCTTGATGCCTTTGTGCAGTGATGGCGTTTGCTCTAGAGCTTCGGCATAGACTTCTTCAAACAGGGGCATTAAATAGTTCTCATCTTGTTCGGTTTGGATGGGATTTGCGCCCTGTAATCTTCGCAGAATTGCTTCGCCGACTGGTGAAAGTGCAATCCCAATGGACACCGCATAGAAAATCCCCGCCCACAAATAGGCTTGCCATTCATGCTCCACAAAGCCAGTCAATACCGCCACAGCTAGTAAATAATGCAATGCAAACCAAATGATATATGCCCAATTTGAGCGCAGAAATAAGCCCGATTTTATGCCCAATTGTTTCAATATTTCCATGCAAAATCCCCCTAAAATGGTTTGTGTATCTTGATTGCATTGTGGTAGCCATTATCACGAGAAAGAAAAATCCCTTGCCCTGTGCCAAGTGTTTTTATCTCGTCTGGGTGATAGAAAAATTCTCTGGTTTGTCTCATGCTCCCAAGACCTGTTTGGGAAACATCATGACCTTGTTGCTGTAGCTGATAGGTTGCGTCAAATGTTGCTCTTGTGCCTAGCACATTTGCCCAATGTTCGGCATTTACACCGCTGTTTTGGCGCAATACAAGATAATTATTGCAATTTTCTATCACCTGTTCTTTGTAGGATTCATTGACTGCAAAATCTAAATCGCTCAAACTCTGCGTTGCTAAAATGCAAGTCACATTTGCACTTCGGGATTTATTGACTAAATCGGTGAGGGCAGTTGTAGCATAAGTACTAATTTCGTCCAGAATAAAAAATGTGCGGTTGATTTTGTTGTGAAACAGCTCCCCAATGGCGATTTTGCTGTCAATCAGCACCAGTCTGCCGAATGCGGGGCTAAGTTCGGGGTACAGCATAGGATTGAGAATGAACAGGATTATAGCATTTTCTTTCAATGTTTGCGCTATATTGATGCCCTTGTCGGACAGGATTTTCCCCGCATGGCTCTCTGCTATTGTGCTAAATCTAGCCACCGAGCTTTGCGCAATTTTCCCACTGGTTTTGAGTAAGTCGAGATTTTCTATATGCTCTTGCTTGGAAATCAGCTCTTTTTCAAGTAAGTGATTGCTTAGTTTGGTGAAGTTATCTGGCTTCATGCACTTGATGATTTTGCGAAATGAAAGACTAAACTGCCCCAATTCCATCAACTGCAAAATGCGCTGTATGTATCGCTCGGCGTTGAGCTTGTAGTGTTCCTCTGACCAATCCGTCATATTGATGAGCATATCTGTAGCCATTGCACTATTCGCCCCGAAAAATGGATTGTATTTATCTGAATTTGTTGGGTCTGAAAGATTAACCACATAGACTTTTTTCTTGCCGTTGTTCAGTGTATTTGTGATGTCGAGCAATGAGCCTGCTCCCATGTCACCTTTACCATCAATGATGAGGGCAGGCAAGTCGTTGTCGATTGCATTTTTGATGAAATTGGACAGTGCCACGGTTTTTCCTGCACCTGTTGTGCCACACACAAACACATGCTTTGCGTCATCAGGAATATATACCTCGCGCCTGCCAGAATAGCCAACCAGCGTGCCAGTTTGGGGAGTGGGCTTTCGCTGTTTCCTGCTCTTTAGCATGCGCTTAAACTCCTTGTGAAAGTTGAAGAACTTCCTTAGTCTGCGGGATTTTATATGCTCAATTGCAATAAAACTGGTTGCGATTAAGATAACAACCGCAAAAATAGTATTGGAATGGTTGCCCATTCCGTTGTATAAAATTGTTCATTGTTGAACCTCCTGTAATTCTAAAATATGAATGTTATTGTATCGCTTGCGATTTTCCGCAAGTATCTGGTATATCCTACATAGCTTGTCGGGTACAACCCAAATTTGGCTATCGTAATCCATGAAATTGGCTTGAATAATGCTCTCAAATCTTGCCTTTGCTTTGAGTGATAATTCCACTTCCACGCAGTGGCTTTTGCCATTGTGGTTAATCACAAAGTCTGGTCTATGTTTGCGCACACCAAAGCCATCTAGTCCATGCAACTGCTTTTCTGTGACCATATCCGAGAATGCAATGCCCTTTTTCTTATGCAGATAAATGGCTGTGTCTAGCACCGCTATATCATGTGGGATTTGCTCAATGCGGATTTTTGCGCTATGCTTTGGCAAACTGGCCACTAGCTTGGCTTTGTGCGTATTCGTGTATATGCCAGGCACCCCATACAGCACCCTTTTGCGCTCCACGAAACCTGCTTCCACCAGCTTGCGCATTCTTCGCTGACACGCTTTTAACCCTGTGAACCCCGCAAGCTCTACCACGTGCCTACCCAACACAACGCGCCAACGCTCTAGCTCCCTGAAAATCTCGGCATCTCTCTCCACCAATTCCACACATCACACCACCAACTACATCTACTACTACACAATTTATTCTTCCTCTAACTTATCCTATACCACCGACTACCCTTCCTATCTTCTCTCCCCCTCATCTTTATATTAAATTTATTTCTACCGACTTGTATTCCCATGTTGTGTGTGCGGGGTCTCGGGTTGATTTAATCAAAATCTAGCCGAGACCCCGCACACACAACATGGGAAAATAGATAAATATATAGATGTTTCAAGGGGTTGAGAGAATAACTAGGACGGGCTATTTTTCGGGTATTTATTTTGTGGTGTCGTGATTAACGGATACACCCTAGATACATGGTGCGGATACACCCAAGTTTTATACTTATGCATTTCTGGACAGGCGTAGAACTGAATTTTTGCAACATTTGCAAAGCGACTGCATAGAATTAAAAAAAGAGCCATAGCAGTTTTATCTGCTATGACCCCTAAAAAGCCGTTAAGTTACCTACTTTGCGAACGCT
>WQWM01000020.1 GCA_009785335.1 Oscillospiraceae bacterium | reverse complement strand
TTGTTCGATAACGTCATACACAAACCCCCGTTTTCCAATTTATTCCTGTAACTTCAGTATAACATATCTCAATAGGTTTTTCAAGAGATTTCTACAAAAAAAATGCGTTTTTGACGCTTACGATCCAGATGGTTATTTTACACGATTAATGCGCCCAATTTATCTTGCATTTGATGATTTTTTAGGTTCGTTTGGCGTAACACTAGATTCCCCTCATTGGAATGATTTTTCGTTATTGAGATGGGCCGCCCGTGAAGGTACAAACGAATTGACAGAAGGTGAAAACCAAAGGTTAGTAAGTTTTAGAATAATACAAGGGGTTAATCCATATAATAACGAACGTTATTTTATAATGGAAGGCACAATGATGTATGAGCGACTTGGTCAGACATATGCTTTAGACTTTGTTGTCGGTCGTGGTACTGACTTAGCGAATTATAGAGCTGACATGAACGCTGCCCCTAGCAGAGCTTCACAAGCATTTCGATTTATCGCTAGAAATACGGTAGGAAGACTTTTACCTGATGGAATAGATTTTCTTGTGGACGCGCACAGCACGTTTGGCTGGAATGCAAGAAAAAACGATGACATTAGTCGAGCTTTACAAGGCGGTCACGGGAATGACAATACAATTATTTTTGTTCCCTTAAGATTACGCCCTGTGAACTTTTGATTTGGGGTGTGAATATGAAAAAATTTATTTGCATTCTCTATAAATATTGGGGAGATATCGCTTGGGTTGCGTTGTGGCCACTGCTGATAAGCTTTCAAAGAGATATCGTTGAACTTTTTTCTCAAGGACGCCACTCCCTTTTTTTTCATCCATCAGAGATTTTCCCATATATCAACTTACAGCTGTTTATCTTTCTTGTCTGTTGCTTCGGAGTGTTCTCACTCTATAGTATTTGCCGAGTAACGGTGCTCAGAAAAAGAAGCTTCAGGGACTTCTTCTATCTTATTTTGAATGGCTATGTGTTGTTCTCGTTCTTCAGATTTTCTACAACAATGTATTACGCAATGAATTTTGTTGTCATGATGTTAATTGCATACGCCATAGTTATAATTGCTGCTATTTTGCGTGTTTCGTTTTGGATGCACAAACGCCGCCAAGCCAAGCGCAAGCCCCGCGAGGAGGACGACCATGACGGCAACGAAGAATGATGGGCAAATGCTGGGCTTTGAGCTGAACGGAACGCCGTATTTCTACGTCAGGAACCTGCAGGGTGACATCGTCGGGATTCTCAATGCAAACGGAGACTTGGTTGCAGAATACCAATATGATGCGTGGGGGAACCACCTGTATGTGTCTGATACGGATATTGCTAGGATAAATCCAATTCGCTATAGAGGATATTACTGGGATAATGCTACGCAGTTGTATTACTTGCAATCCAGATATTATAGCCCGCAGCTGAGAAGATTTTTGTCTCCAGATATTTTCTTAGATACTGAAGATGGCATAATGGGCACTAACATGTATGCTTACTGCCATAACGACCCGATAAATTATTATGATCAGGATGGCTATAAAAAAGATAAACCTTGGTGGATGAAGAAAAAGAATAACCCGCCGCGTAATACGGTAGGAGGGGTGCCGAATGGGATACCTCGAATAAGCGACGACAGCTGGATAGGCCCGGGACAGCCGCCAATTGGTGCTCAACTGACGGGAAGGCAAGCGCAACAGCAATTTCTCTTGCGCAAATGGATGTCAGGACATACGCCACCAGCAGGAAGAATGCCAGCTCAAACTCAACCACGCGGCGGGGGAACGCAAGCGGCGCCGCCAACGCGACCGTCTTCAACTCCACCGAGTGGGTTAAACCCAAGTCAGCAAATACTCAAGGATAATGTTCTGGATTGGATTGGGCCAAACCCTAGAGTTATCCCAAAAGATAATGGAGATTTGACGATAATATCCGCAGATGGTTTGCGACAAATTAGATTTGATGACATGAATACATCAAATCCACATGTGAATATGCAAAATTGGAATGGGCGACGTTGGGTAGATGCAATGCCTGGTGTACATCGAATATTTCCGGGAGGATAATAATGAAAATTAAATATTTTGACAAACGAAAAGCAGCTGAAGAAGAATTAAACAACGTGACAATTCTGTTAAAAAAAAATGAATTGCTTGAACTTATTTCTGCTCTAGAGGGCCTATTAGAAGAACCTAATCCCATACAATGTAATGGTTTTGTCATCAACCCAGGTGACCATTACCATCTAATGAGTTCTGATTATAACAAGGAAGTAACCGTAGCATTGGAAAAAGAAGAATGATCAAAACGAAGAATAGCATGATTTTCTGCTACGTTTGGGCTGGTGGCCTCCTCATGGCGCGATTTACCCCGCAGAACAACCAAACCATCGCTTGGTTCTATGATGTGAATGGCGTGATGTTAGGGTTTACGCTGAACGGTGTTCCTTACTTTTATGTGCGCAACCTACAAGGGGACGTTGTTTCTGTCATAGACATTGACGGCAACGTCGTGGCGTGGTATACTTACGACAGTTGGGGTAATATTCTTGACTATGGCGGGGAGTTAGCTTATACAAACCCCATCACCTACAGGGGATATTACAAAGACTGGGCAACTGGGCTGTTTTATCTGCAATCAAGATATTACGATCCGATGTTGCGGCGCTTTATTTCGCCCGATATCTACATGGATACTGCAGACGGTATAATGGGCACAAATATGTATGCTTACTGTCATAACGATCCGATAAATTTTTATGATCCAGAGGGAACGAAGCGATTGAGCGGCAGTATGTGGGATCTTGATGCACACTTAGCGTGGCTACGCGAGAATGGAGGCCAAGAATTCGACTTAAGTGAAGCAGCCAAACAATTTATAGGTATTCATCGAAACATCCATAGCATACTTTCTGAAGAATATGGACATGGAACACGGTTTGCAATATCAAATATAACGTCAGATAATAACGGCGTAATCCACGGTACTGTAGGGTACATTGACCCCCGAGGAACAGAACGGCAGTTCGATTTTGTTGCGGGACGCACACCTGATATGCGTGCTCATGCAAATGCTCGTAATGCTTCTTGGCGAGGCTTTAGGATTTCGCACGAAGTAGGGATGGAAATGGGGCTTGGCATGCTTCCGCACAGCACTCCGAATGGACCAAACGATATTGCTTTTGTACAACAAGCTGGCTGGTTTGTGGGTGGTATGGGCGGTATATTGGTATATGCGGTTTCACCAGGCCAACAAATACTCAGAGCAATGAACTCTATGGGGGCTTCGCATAGCAACCACTTTGTCTTATTACCAACTACACCAGCCACACGTGTATACCGACCAGGTGGAGGTGCTGTAAGATGAAAAAGTTTTTTATATCACACTTTGAAACACTCTGGCACACTATTATTATAATTGGAACTTTTGTGATTGCATTTCAAGTTGCATTTATGGACTGGCCCAATGATTTTTTGTTGATTGGTCTGTCGTTAACATCTATATTATTTGTGGTGGTTTTGCTCGTTCAATTAAACCGTCAAGTAAATTTACGGCGAGTTTTGCATCTAATTCATAGTATACTCGCGGCAATATATTTGATGCAAGTCTATCAAAGTGGACCACTTATTTTATCCAGAGAAGGTGGTACGCTCATAATATTGATTCTTGCATTGTTCGTTTCTACAATCATTTGGTTAATCCGCAGTGTGCCTGCCGGGAAAGACGAGCCACCCGCCGAGGAGGAAAACCATGACGGCGAGTGTTAATCCGATTACCTACCGGGGGTATTATTTTGATTGGGCGACTGGGCTGTACTACTTACAATCGCGTTACTATGACCCAGCCCTCAGAAGGTTTATTTCAGCGGATGTTTTCCTTGATACGGGTGTTGGTATCTTGGGCACGAATATGTATGCGTATTGTAACAATGATCCTGTTAATTTTTACGACCCAACAGGGTTTATGAGGCAGCCCCAAAGATCAAGATATGAAGGTAGTTTTCTTGTTTTCATTGGCACCATGGCTTGGAAATATGGCGACCAAGCACTGAATTGGGCAAAAAAACAAGGCAGTGCTGCTATAAACTGGGCTCAGCAACAAGGCAGTGCTGCGGTGAACTGGGCGACGAGAGCTGGGGGGCAAGTCGCGCCAAGAGTTCCTGAATTAGGTAGAAAACTAGATTTTATGTTTGGCCAAGCAACAGGAAGACGGCACAATCTTGAAAGAAGCACAGATATGCTGAGGCAGTTAAATAGGATTGGTATTTTTGACAATGCTACCGGAAGGGGAATCGTAACAGATGCTTTGACCAACGTGCTAAATGATCCAGGTTCAATTGTGAGGATTATTGATGGATATACCACTAGGGAATCTTTGCTCGTTGGGCCAAATGGACTTTTACATATGACTTCGGTTTGGCAAGAAAATTCGCTAATTTCTGTAATACTTCAAGGAGGTTAATTTGGATATTTTATACAATGGTTGGTTGATAAGGCATGTTGGAAATGTAACAAGGCGAGATTTAAATAGACATTTAGGCAATATCCTTGAATTGGGCTTTGAAAATTATGGGGATAATATTTGTCTTTTAAAAGCATATACGATCAATGAAAACTTGATTCGTTGGATTGCAATTTATATAGCGAATTTGAATTTTCTTCCTGCGATTGTTTCAAATGATTGTGGTGATACGCTTCTGCTGGTCGAAAGCTTGTATTTTTACGCAATAGATTTGAGAAAAGGTGAAGTAGTCTTCGAATATGTTGCCAATAGCCTAATTGATGACGTGAAATTTACTGACAATACTTTCGTTGTTTCGACAGACTTAGGGGTAACGCACTTAAGTAAAGACGGAGAATGTGTTAGCATCGAAAACCTATAGGTGACATCGTCGGGATTCTCAATGCAAACGGAGACTTGGTTGCAGAGTATGTGTACGATGCATGGGGGAATTTGTTGTCCTATTCGGGTGACATGGCAACCATCAACCCGATAACCTATAGGGGGTACTACAAGGATTGGGAATTAGGGCTTTACTATCTGCAGTCAAGGTATTACTGTCCAAGTTTAAGACGTTTCATCAGCGCTGATGTCTTTATGGATACAGCACAAGGTGTGTTGGGCACCAATATGTTTGCATATTGTTTGAATAACCCTATCAACTATTGGGATCCACATGGCACATTTGCTATCAGGGCGGTTGGGAGCTGGATAAGCAACGCTTTTCAATTGATGAATGAAATCCCAATTCCAGACTTATCGGACACAGTTGTTGACCCGAGTTACAGTGCTTGGCGTCATAATGCACCGCAGGGTCAAAGAGAAGCTTGGCAAGCCAATCCTCCAGAGGTAAGTGTGAATACAAGATATCTTACTTATGCAGAAACTGACGATTTTTTGAGCGAACTTGCTAGAGCAGAATCAAGAAGTAATAATGCACTTGTAGCAGGCGTTGCGTTAGTGTTTGTACCCGTGGCTCCCATAGCGGCTGCGGCGGCTCCTGCCGGACTTGCTGGCGCAGTGGGAGTTGGCGTTGGTCTAGGGGGTGTTGGTGCGGGTTATGGCGCAGGTCGACTAACAGACCGTTTCGACCCAACAGGTCTTGGTGCAGCACAGAATAGAATAAGAGCTTTGAGAGACAGCACTACAAATACAGGTGTGAGGATAACGTATGAACAAAGAGGTCGTACTACAATAATCACAGACATCCAACCTTACAGACCATCTGCTAATTCGAGAGTGAGGTGAACAGTTTTGGGAAAATACACTCTAAGGTGGAGATTTGTAGTACTTAGTGTTTTGATAATCATAGTGACACACATCATTCACGCATACCTTGTTCGTGCAGGATTTACAAGCCTTTTACCTAGAACACACTTTTATGTGCTAGCACTTATCTCATCTAACCATGTATTTTTGAGCTATAACTCAAAGAAACCAACAAAGTGGGCAGTTGCAGTTTGGGCAGTGTGCGGGGTAATAATGTTTTGTGCAATAATAATAGGTTCATTATCCCCACCGAGTGTTGTGCAATTCGTTGAAGGCTTCGCTTATCCATGGCTTATTATTGTTACTGTCACTTCGGGGGCAATAATCTTGGAACGTTGGTGGCAAGCCAAGCGCAAGCCGACCGCCGAGGAGGAAAACCATGACGGCAACGAAGAATAGCATTGTTTCTGTCATAGACATTGACGGCAACGTCGTGGCGTGGTATACTTATGACAGTTGGGGCAATATTCTTGACTATGGCGGGGAGTTAGCGCATACAAACCCGATAACCTATAGGGGGTACTACTTCGATTGGGAATTAGGTTTATATTACTTGCAGTCTCGCTATTACTGTCCTGCGCTGTGCAGGTTTGTGAGCGCGGATGTCTTCATGGACACGGGTGTAGGTATACTCGGCACTAACATGTACATCTACGCCAACAACAACCCTGTGATGTTTATTGACCCAGATGGGTTTATGGCACGCGCACTTTTTGACACAATGACTAATCCTCTTCGCGTCCTGTGGGACAACAGGAACGATATAGGTAAAGCTGTTTGGGACGCAGCAGAAGCAGAGGCAAACAATCGTTGGCTTGAAGAACAAGCAAGAGCTGGCTGGCTGGAAGATTATTTTGCAACGGAGTTTGAGCCTAACGCTGGCCAAGTACAAACACTCCTCAATGTTCTCGGTTGGCTTGATAACACAATAGTAGGCGCGGCTGGGGGAACCGTTCGGTTAATTAAAAGAGTGGCGATAGGCGCAACAACTGCTGCGACCACCGCAACAACTGCTGGGGTAAAATATTGGGAGCAATTCAAAGCTGCCGCACTGCAAGGCGGACAATGGGTTTCGGGGCAGGGGTTTAATACTTTTCGTGCACTCAAATGATATTTAGGTGGAGCAGAGGCTGGTTTCCAGTGGCATCATGTAGGGGCGAGCTTTGCTCGTCCGTTTTTTCGTCATCACCACAGACGACAAAAATTTAACAAATCCATCCCTTGACAACCCACGACAATAAATGCTATAATAAAGGATAACATAAAAAATATCAAGGGAGGACAAACCATGCAACAATTTGCCGAGGGCGGAAAGTTCGCCAAAGAGGGCCTAACATTTGACGATGTGCTGCTCGTGCCGGCTGAAAGCACCCTAGTGCCCAATCAGGCGCAGCTGCAAACACGCCTCAGCAGCCGCATTGCGCTGAACATGCCCATTATCACTTCTGCCATGGATACCGTCACCGAAGCCCGCATGGCCATTGCCATCGCGCGCGAGGGCGGCATTGGCGTTATTCACAAAAGCATGAGCATTGACGAACAAGCCAACCAGGTAGACATGGTTAAGCGCAGCGAAAACGGCGTGATTGTCAACCCCTTTTCGCTTGGGCCAACCAACACGGTTGCCGAGGCGGATGCTCTGATGGGCAAATATAAAATTTCAGGCGTGCCGGTGGTGGTGCAGGGCAAGCTGGTGGGTATCCTCACCAACCGCGACCTGCGCTTTCTCGAGGACTACACCGTGCGCATCGAAAGTGTGATGACCAACGAAAACCTCGTTACCGCACCGGTGGGTACCACGCTTGAGCAAGCCAAGCAAATTCTCATGCGCCACAAAATTGAGAAACTCCCCTTGGTGGACGAGCTGGGCAATCTCCGCGGTCTCATCACCATCAAGGACATTGAAAAGGCCACCAAGTTTCCCAATTCCGCCCGTGATGAACGTGGTCGCCTGCTGTGCGCCGCAGCATTGGGCGCGACCGATGACGTGCTCGAACGTGCCGCAGCCCTTGCCGAAAAAGGCGTGGATGCCTTTGTGCTCGACAGCGCGCATGGTCACAGCCAAAATGTGCTGCGTGCAATTAGTCGCGTTAAGGCTGCTTATCCGCACATCACTCTGGTGGGCGGCAATGTTGCCACCGCAGACGGCACAAAAGCCCTCATCGCGGCAGGTGCGGATGCCGTGAAAGTCGGCATTGGCCCCGGGAGCATCTGTACCACGCGCGTGGTGGCGGGCATTGGTGTGCCGCAAATCACTGCCATTTACGATAGCGCAAACGCTGCCGCACCATTTGGTGTGCCGATTATCGCAGACGGCGGCATCAAATATTCCGGCGAAATTGTGAAGGCAATTGCTGCGGGTGCAAGCTGCGTGATGGTCGGCTCGCTGGTGGCGGGGTGTGAGGAATCCCCCGGCGAAACCGAGGTGTATCAAGGCCGCCAGTTCAAGGTGTATCGCGGCATGGGCTCGGTGGGTGCCATGGCGCAATCGCAGGGCAGCGGCGACCGCTACTTCCAAGCCGAAACCCGCAAGCTGGTGCCCGAGGGCATTGAGGGCCGCGTGCCCTACAAAGGCCCTGTGTCCGACACCATTTATCAGCTGCTGGGCGGTTTGCGTGCAGGCATGGGCTACACTGGCTGCAAAACCATCGCTGAGCTGCAAACGCGCGCGCAGTTTGTGCGCATCACTAACGCTGGGCTCATCGAAAGCCACCCGCATGGTGTGCAAATTACCAAAGAGGCTCCGAACTACTCAGCGGGGTGAGGAGGATGAAGGACGCAGAAAATATAAACCTGCTTGGTCCGTCATTCGTTAACGTGAAGGGCCAAGCAGCGGTTGATAAGCTATTGCAGGAAAAACGTGGCCATGTAAAAGCTGCGTTTTTTCGCGATGATATTGGTGCGATTGACCTTATATGGGGAGAGGATGGTAAGCGCGGCTTTGGCACGGCACATATTATCGAGCGGCGTTCAAAAAACGACGGTAACGCGAGCGTAGTGTTAAATAATCTTGCTCGTGTTGTTGAAAACGGTACCCTAATCAGAGAAACGAAATGGGACAACAATCCTCGATTTATTATCGAACACGACGGATATAGAGTTCTAGTTGACGCTGATTTACGAGGCGCCAACGTGCAATATGTGCTGACTGCTTATCAAATAAAAAAACAACATCAAAGGTAAGTGAAAGGTTTAGCCACTAAATCACCTTTACTCGCAAGCAGACCGAATTCCCTTGCGAAACTTCAATGTTGTATAGTTATTATACCACACAAACCGAAATATGTCAAGAAAAAAATTACCATGACCCACACAACCCACACCCCACACCAAACCGAACAACTCGGCGCCCAGCTGGCACGGCAACTTGCCCCCGGCGCGGTTGTGGCGTTGTTCGGCGACCTCGGCGCAGGCAAAACCGCCTTTGTGCGCGGGCTTACGCAAGGCCTTGGCATGACCGACGACGACATCACCAGCCCGACTTATGCGCTCGTGCACGAGCACGACCGCCTCGTGCATTTCGATATGTATCGCGTCACCAGTGCCGACGATTTGGAGAGCACAGGCTGGTATGATTACCTCAGCGGTGACAAAGTTCTGGCCATCGAGTGGAGCGAAAACATCGTCGATGAGCTCCCGCACAACGCCATTCGCGTGCACATCGAGGCCATCAACAACAACGAACGGAGAATCACCATTGCTCACCCTGGGGATTGACACCTCGGCGGGATTTTTATCCGTTGCCGTGGCGCAAGATCGACAGCTGCTGCGTGAGATACTGCGGCACAGCGGCCAAAAGCACAGTGAAACACTGCTGACAGTGATTGATGAATTGCTGGGTAGCTGCGGCTTCGCCATCACCCAAATTGACCGCATTTGCGTCACCCACGGGCCCGGTAGCTTCACTGGCCTGCGTATCGGCGCAGCCACAGCCAAAGGCATCGCCATGGCGCGCGACATTCCCTGCGCTGGTGTGAGCACCCTTGCTGCAATGGCCGCCGCTGCAAGCGAGCTTGAGGGCACGCTGTGCTGTGCAATGGATGCACGCCGTCTGCAAGTTTATAATGCGCAATTTAAAACCACCCTAGCCCCCTCCACAGAGGAGAATTTAACCCGCCTGTGCGACGACCAAGCCATCGCTATCGCTGAACTTGAGCAGCAGCTGCCCACAGATTCACCTGTGTGGTTTTGCGGCGACGGCGCACAGCTGTGTTACGATAACATGACCAAGCGTCCACATTGGCAACTTGCGCCTGAACCTGTGCGGGTGCAGCGCGCTTGGGGTGCAATCTTGGCAGCACGCGATGAAGACTACATCTGTCCCACACAGTTGCAGCTCAACTACTTGCGCCCCAGCCAGGCCGAGCGCGAACGTGCGGAAAAAGTTACAACATTGTAACTTTACTTTTCCAGCTTAATGTGTTATAATAGACACAGAGCGTTGCACCTTAATGTAACGTGATTAACGCACAGCGAAGCGACATGCTCGCCGCAGGCGTGTTATACTAGTCGTATGATACGTTACAGGAGGAAAATCCCATGAAAAAGTTGCTCGCGTTTTCTGCCTTGCTCGTCACCATGGCATTTGTGCTGGCAGCCTGTGGCACACCTGTATCACAGGCCGAAACCACCACCGAAGCCCCCACGCAACTCGTGCGGCTATACATTCCCCCAAGCGCTGATGAGCCCTATGTTACCTATGTCTATGCCGAAAGCGACGGCACGCCGGAGGATGTTGTGCGCCTGTTGGTGCAACACGCTGTGCTGCCGCAAGGCACGTATCTGCTGGGTGTTACCATGCACGCTTCCGGTGCTGCAACCCTTGACATGAACGAGGGTTTTCTGCAAGGGCAAAGCCAAGAAGAAATGTTGCGCCAAATTGACGGATTAGGCTTCACGTTTTCTGTGTTTTTCGGCGGCTTGGTATCGGTGCATTTCACCGCCGCCGGGCAAGAAATTAACTCATATGCGGCCACTGGGCTGCGTTAACACTATACAAAGGAGGCTTTTCAATGAACATCACCACCGTTGCCCGCAAATGCACTGCAGGCCCAACTTTCCAAGCCCACGCCGAGAAAAAACTCGCCAAGCTTGCCCGTTTGCTCGGGCCCGACAGCGACCAGGCAGACGTGAAAATCACTGCCACCGCGCAAAAAAACGGCATGACCGTTGAGGTCACTGTGCGCTTTGGCGGCATGGTCTTGCGTGCCGAAGAAGGCGCGCAGCAAATCAACGACGCCCTCGACAGCTGCGTGGACGTGCTTGTGCGACAGCTGCGCAAAAACAAAACTCGCTTGGAAAAACGCAATACCATCAGCAAGCTTGATTTCAGCGACATCGCTGACGAAGCCGAAGAAGATTTCGATGTGGTGCGCCGCAAAGCGGTGTGCTGCAAGCCCGTTGACGTGGATGAGGCTATCCTGCAAATGAACCTCACCGGCCATCAGTTTTACCTATTTCTCAACGCCGAAACTGACCATTTCAACGTTGTCTATCGCCGCAATGACGGCGGCTATGGCTTGCTCGTACCCGAACGCGAGTAGTACAATGCGAGGTGTTCTTTTTTGAAAAAAAGAACCAAAAAACTTTATCCGCTTCGCGGTGAACTATTCATATTGAGTTCTAAGGCACAAGCCTCAGCTCCTTCCCCCGGAAGGAGCTCCCCGAGTCGCGAGGGGTGAGGAAGGTTCGCGGAGCGATTTATGAAAGCATACACAGCAAGCCCCAATTCCTCTCCGCTGGGCTCCCCGAGAATGCTTGCATTCTTGGGCTGGTGCTCGCGGAGCTACAAATCCCCATAAAATTAACCGCCCTCTTCAGGGCGGTTTCTGTTATGTCACACATTTTCGATAAAATTGATCAAGTCCGTCACCGTGCAAATCTCTTCCAGATCTTCCTCGCGAAACGCCACATCAAATGCTGACTCCAAGCTTTGCGCCAAGTCGTAAATATCCAGACTGTCGGCGTCAAGCTCCTCCAAGCTGGATTTTTCCGTCACTTGCTCGGGCTCCAAATCAAATTGTGAGCAGATAATCTGCCGAATGCGTTCAAATACCATCGGCGGTTCCTCCTTTTTCAATCGCTATGTATAGTTTATCTCGTTGCGAGCAAAAAGTCAAGTCTTTTTTGTTGCTAAATTGTGATATTTTTCAACCATGCCAGCAAAACACGACTCGCCCGCGCCAAAATAGTTCAATTGCCTTGCCATCGCACACCAGCCCGCACTTGCCGTGAATAGGTCTCAGGCGCAGTTTTCCGTTTTGCAGCTGCACCAGCAGGGGAGTGCTCAATGCACCGGCTCGCGTGGCGTGTTTGGGCACGCGTTTGCGCCAACTAAACAGCCACGCCATGATAATCCGCTCATTGTTTGGCCCGGCAAAGCTTTGCGCAGCATAAAAATGCGGACCCCACACCGGCCGTTGCACGCTGCGCAAGGTGAATTTCTTGCCGTCAAACTGTCCAATTGCAAATACCGTTGCCCGCCAGCGTCTGCGTATGTGCGACCACATCAACACCCATTCATCGCCAAGCGGGAATATATCTGGGCATTCCATCACGCGGCCGAAACGTTTGCCCTGCAGCAACACGCTGTGATATTCCCAAGCAAGCAGGTCGGTCGAAGTGTAATGCAACAGTTGTCCAACTTTGCCTTGTCCGCTGCCCACCACCATGTGATACACACCGTCAATCTCAGTGATTTTCGGGTCGCGAAAGTCTTTTTGTCCACCGGGTGCATGTGTGATCAGTGGGTTTTGTGGCAGCTTAGTGAAGTGCACGCCATCATCGCTCACGGCGGCACATTGCGTTTGCCCAAGTTCGCGCCCTACGGCAGTGTAGAACAACCACAAGCGGTCATCGCGCACCACGGCACTGCCGCTCCAGCAACCGCCGTCGTTTTCATAGTGTTGGTCGGGTGCCAGGGCAATGGGCAGGTGCTGCCAGTGCAGCAGATCGTCGCTCACGGCATGCCCCCATTGCATGGGCCCCCACTTGGCGGCATGCGGATTATGCTGATAAAATGCATGATACTGCCCGCGGAAATATACCAAGCCGTTTGGGTCGTTCATCCAGCCTGTGGGCGGTTGCAGGTGATGTTGCATGGCTGTCCTTTCTTGTTCTTTTTTTGCAAAAAAAGAACCAAAAAAACCTATTCCGCTTCGCGGTGGAATTTTTATGAACGTTGAAAAAGCAAGCCTTAGCTCCTTCCTCTGGAAGGAGCTGGCCGACCTCGGGTCGGTCTGAGGAAGGTTCGCGGAGCGATAAACTCGTTTAACGTCGCTGAAAATCTTACAAATCAGAAAACCATTATATTTCGATGAAACTATCATAGGCCGCAGCGAAGCGTCATTCCATCCATCCAACTCATATCAGCTGCAACACCTGCGCGTCGACACAATTCCTCCCACACATCGCCCAGCGGCAGCAGTTTTAGCTCCTCTTGCATGGCTAACAGTCGGGTAAAATCCTGCTCATTTTGCAGCTGTTTGAGCTGCTCGTGTGGCAGCAACAAGGCTTCCAGCAAGGCCTTGCGCACATTGCGCAACCCAATCACCCACGCCGCCACACGGTGAATGCTCGCATCGAAGTAGTCCAGGGCAATCAATGTGCGGTCAAGTGCATTGCAGCGCACCAGTTCGGTGCAGATGTCACGCAGTTCGTCGTTGAACACAGGCACGTGGTCGCTATCCCAACGCACACCGCGTGTCAGATGCAGGGCAAGTTTATCGCTAAACAATAGCATCGAAGAAATCTTATCTGCCACCTGCTCCGTGGGATGAAAATGCCCATTGTCCAGCAAACACACGCAGCCGTTGCGGGCAGCATAGTTCAGATAAAACTCATGTGAGCCCACCGTGCAGCTTTCCAGACCAATGCCAAACACTTTCGATTCCACGGTGTCAATCACACCGTCCAATTTCTCGGCGAGAATTTCGTCAAGCGAATCCTTCAGGCGTTGGCGCGGACCAAGGCGATCAGCAGGGGAATTCTTAAAGCCATCGGGAATCCAAATGTTGTTCACGCACGGTTGCCCCAGCTCAGCGGCGAACCATGCCGCAATGCGGCGCATGGCTTTGCAGTGGTCAATCCAAAAGCGGCGCACCTGCGCATCGGCATGCGAAAGTGTCAGCCCATCAGCGGCCAATTCATGTGCAAACAACGTGGGGTTGATATCCACACCAATCCCCTTGGTTTTTGCATATTCAAGCCATGCCTTAAAATGCGCAGGCTTAAGTTTATCCCGCGCAACAGGCTTGTCCGTTACTGCGTACATCGCATGCAGGTTAATCTTGTGTTTGCCGGGGCAGCGTGCCAGCATGGCATCAAAATCATCCATCAGTTCCTGTGCGTTCGTTGCCCGGCCGGGGTAGTTCCCCGTGGCTGCAATGCCGCCACCGGGCGTGTGCGTTTGCTCAAAGCCGCGCACATCGTCGCCTTGCCAGCAATGCACGCTGATGGGCAATGCCAACAGGGCAGTCATCGCGGCTTCGCAATCAACGCCGTGTTTCGCATAGATTTCTTTTGCCGATGCATAACGAGTCATAATCATTCCTCCAAGTCGCTTCGCTGTGTCCTAATCTCAGTGTCTAGCGTCTATTATACCACACCTGCGGTGAGCTCTGTCGCTTCGCTGCACCTGCGGTGAGCAAGTCGCTTCGCTGTGCACTAATCAACTAGCATCTATTATATCATGCTCACGCTGCATTTGCAAATATTTTTCAAAAAAGGGTCCTCAAAGCTTGCCTTTTGGCGCGTTATATAGTATAATAAGGGTTAACTTGCCAGAAAGCGAGATTGCTATGAATTTTCCCACCATCCGTGTTAAACTGCTGCGCAGCGGCGCAGTGCTACCCCAATTCGGTTCAGCCTATGCCGCCGGTGCGGATTTATCCGCCTGCCTAGACGCCCCTATGATTATCGCACCCGGCGAAACCCGCATGATACCCACCGGGCTTGCGGTGGAAATTCCGCAGTATTTCGCGGGGCTGATCTACGCCCGCAGCGGGCTTGCCGCCAAGCGCGGGCTTGCCCCGGCCAACAAAGTCGGCGTAGTAGATGCTGACTACCGTGGCGAAGTGATGGTTGCATTACACAATCACGGCACGGCTGCACAAGAAATTGTCCCCGGCGAGCGTGTGGCACAACTGGTGGTCACGCCATTTTTGCCCGTGAACTATCAAGCCGCCGATGAATTAGACGAAACTGTGCGCGGTGCAGGCGGTTTCGGTTCCACTGGTGCTTAGTGCAGGCTGTTTTGCTACTTTTTTGAAAAAAAGTAGCGCAAAAAACTTTAGCCGCTTCGCGGGAGATTTTTATGAAACATTAAGGTGTTGCCAAGGCCTCCCCTCCGGGGTCCCCGTAAATGCTTGCATTTGTGGGGTGGATCATTGGGGGAGGAAGCACGTCGTAGGCGTGCAGGTGGGGGTGGCAATCGCACCAAAAAACTTTAGCCGCTTCGCGGGGGATTTTTATGAAACATTAAGGTGTTGCCAAGGCCTCCCCTCGGGGTCCCCGCCAATGCTTGCATTTGTGGGGTGGGTCATTGGGGGAGGAAAGCACGTCGCAGGCGTGCAGGTGGGGGTTGATTGCAAAAAAGTAACCAAAAGAACTTTAGCCGCTTCGCGGGGAAACAATATATGAGAGTGGAAGAAGCAAGTCCCGGCTCCCTCTTTTAGAGGGAGCTGTCACCGCAGTGACTGAGGGAGGGGTGCGGAGCACCAGCACGGCCTTTGGCCGCATCACGCGTAGGGGCGAGCTGTGCTCGTCCGTAATCTTAACCCCGTCCCGCAAAATCTTTTCCCGAATGGAAGTACATATGCAAAACATTTCTAGGGAAATTGCAGAGCTGCTTGGCTGCCCAGCGGAGATCATTCCCGCGGCGGCAGGCGGCAGCGCGATTTTTCGTCGCTATAAAATGCTGGCACGACAAGGGCAGGGGAGCGCCGGCTTCACGCCCGTGGTCATTTATCCCAGCAAGCAGCTGCTGCAGGCCGTGCAGCATAATCTGGCAAGCGCAGAAGTGCAAACTTGCGTGCAATATGCCGAAGTTATGCTACCCGCTGCACAGGCAATCGATCCGCTGCAATTGCTGCAGCAACGCATGAATGCCCTTGTGCAAACCGAGGTGTCTGTGGAAAAATTGCTGGGCGAGTTCGTGCCTGTGCGCAGCGTGCAGGGGGATAATCGCCTGTGCCAAAGTTGCCGCAACCACGCCCGCGATGGGGTGCTCATTGCTCAATGCCCCACGCAACACGCCTGGGTATTGCCGCTGTTTGTGCCCATGGGTGGCAGTGGTCTGTGCCCATCGCCTGCAGAGCAAGCGGCGGTGCTGCAGTTTTGGCAACAGCATTACGAAGCTGTGCCCGTGGTCGCGGGCTACGATATCTGGGAATTACGCGTGGCACGTCCGCCTGCACAGGTTTTCGAGGCTGAACGTCTCGCATTGCAGCAATTTGCTTTCGCGCCGGATGTCGTGCGGCAGGCGCACCGCGACGACAGCGACACCATCCGCGCATTGGCCAGCCACTTGCAAGGCGCAAAAGCTTGGTACTTTTATTGGCACATCTAGCGTGAATGGTGTTCTTTTTTTGCAAAAAAAGAACCAAAAAAACCTATGCCGCTTCGCGGAGGATTTTTATGAAATATTAAGGTGTTGCCAAGGCCTACCCTCCGGGGTCCCCGTAAATGCTTGCATTTGTGGGGTGGATCATTGGGGGAGGATAGCACGTCGCAGACGTGCAGGTGGGGGTTTGCGAAAGAACCAAAAAACCTATGCCGCTTCGCGGGGGGATTTTTATGAGGCTGGAATAGAACACAGCGAAGCGACTTTTGCGCGCCTTAGCGTGCACAAAGTAGAGCCCCACCGCAGGTGGTTTTTTCAAAAAAGAACAACAAAAACACAAAAAATCGGGGGAGATATCATGAAACAAGAACAATTACTGACACAACTGCACGGCTGGTACGGCGACTGGTTTGCCGACGAAACCACCATGCAACAGGGACAGATGACACAACATCTGCATCCCTATGACCATCTGTTTTCGCCAGTGCAAATCAACAAGCTCACGCTGAAAAACCGCTTGGTGATGGCACCCATCGGCAACATTCAGATGTGCGAAGAAACTGGGCGGCCCAATGAAAAAATGATCGCCTACTTCGTTGAACGTGCAAAAGGCGGCACAGCACTGCTGACCACCGGGCTCATTCCCGTCACGCATCATATTGACAACACCCTCACCGAAAAAGGCGGCTTGAGTTACTTCCCCCGCATCGACCGCAGCCGCACCGTGTGTGCTGGCTGGCGCGATCTGGCGCAACGCTGCCAAGCGCATGGTGCACGCGTGTTCGTGCAGCTTTCGGCCGGGCTTGGACGCGTGGGTAACCCGCAGTGCCTGCTCAATAAATATAAGTTCCCGCAGTCTGCCTCACTCAACCCGAATTTTTATATCCCGCAAGTGCCCAGCCTGCCGCTGACCAACGGGCAAATCCGCCGCATGGTCAAAGCGATGGGACAAGCTGCCGCTGATGCCAAAGCAGCAGGCCTTGACGGCGTGTACATCCACGGGCACGAAGGCTATCTCATTGAGCAGCTGGCCAACACGGCCTTCAATCGCCGCAAGCTGGGACGCTACGCCAACTGGCAGCGATTTGGCCTAGATATCGTGGAGGAAATCCGCAATCGCTGCGGGAATGATTACCCCATCATGTTCCGCATCAATTCATCGCTCGCGTTGAACGAAACCTATGGCGACACGATGAAATCCACGCACATGAAGAAATTTCGCAAGGGTCGCACCATGGAAGAAACGCATGAGTATTTGCACAATTTGGTGCGCGCAGGTGTTGATGCCGTGGACGTTGACTTGGGCTGCTATGAAAACTGGTGGCTGCCGCACCCGCCCGAGGGCATGCCGCCGGGCTGCTTCCTTTCGGTGGCGCAAGCCTGTCGTGAATACTTTGCCAAACATGATGTTGTCAGCCGCGCGGGGCAGCCCGTGCCGGTGGTCGCCGTGGGCAAATTGGGCTATCCTGATCTTGCCGAACAAGCACTGCAAAACGGTCAGTGCGACATGGTGATGATTGGTCGTCCGCTGCTGGCCGACCCCGAATGGCCGAACAAAGTACGCGCAGGTCGCGTGGGTGACATCACCCCCTGCATCGGCTGCCAAGAGGGTTGCATCAATGAATTCGTCAATGGTGGGCATCCACAGTGCGCGGTGAACCCCCGCACAGGCTTTGAGGAAGTTATCTCCGCGCAGCTACCCAAAACCGACAAGCCGCAGAAAATTGCGGTGGTTGGTGGCGGTCCAGCAGGGGTTACGGCGGCTGTTACTGCTGCGCAACGTGGCCACAGCGTCACTCTGTTTGAGCAAGACGACCGTCTGGGCGGCAAGCTTGAGGTGGCCAGCGTGCCCGGCATCAAGTTTGACCTGCAAAATTATCTTGCTTGGCTGCGTAACCATGCCGCCAACACAGCAGTACAGCACGACCTGAATATTCAACTGAACACCGAAGCCACCGCAGAAACGCTCAACGGTTTCGACCGTGTGGTTCTCGCCGCTGGTGCGCGGGAGTTCAACATTGGCGTGCCCGGGCATGAGCGCCCGAACATCTACCAAGCCAACGAAGTGCTGCAGCATCCGGTGAAGCTCAAAGATGCAAGCCGCGTGGTGGTCATCGGTGGCGGCGCGGTGGGCTGCGAGGTTGCCTATTGGCTGGCCAAAGAGCAAAACAAACAGGTCACTGTGGTGGAAATGCAAGAAGCCTTCATGCAGCACGCCTGCACCGCTAACCGTGGCTATCTGCTGCATTATTTGGCTGAGGCCGGTGTAACGCTGCTCAACTGCACGCAGCTGCTCAGCTATCAGCCCAATGGCATCACACTGCGGCAAAATCAGCACAAGAGTGTGCCCAACCCCTACGTGACTTGGACGCCTCAGCTGCCTGAAAACGTGCCGAATCCCATGGCGCGTCCTGTGCGTGAGGACTTGGTGGATGTGTTCCTGCCCTGCGACGCGGTGGTGATTGCTGCCGGCAGCCGTGCGGGTGATGCGTTGTATCAAAAGCTGCAGCGCGAACTGCCTGATGTGGTCATCGATCACATTGGTGATAGTTTCGCTCCGGGCATGGTGTTGCAGGCAGTGCGCTCGGGTTATGCAGTTGGTAGTACGGTGTGATGCTAAAAATGACCACTGAAGCACAAAAAAGCCAAAATAGACAGCATTAAAATCAACTTTCAGGGTGATACGCAATTGCCAGGTTTGAATCAAGAAACGCTTCATGAGCTCGCAATAAACGATAAACCCGTGTTTCTCAAAAGAAATATCATCGAAAAAAATCTTGCACATCACCCTGAAGTTGACCCTTTGGACTATAACTTAATTATCGGCAATGCGTTATATCGACCAGACAAGGTGATAACAGCCAACAAAGAAAAAGGCTATCACATTTTTCTTTCGCGCGTATGTGATAACAAAAATTCTTCAGTTTTGTTGGACTTGCGCGAAACAACCACGAGTGGTGGATTTGAAATCGTCAACATGTATCGCATAAACGACAAAGCAAGAGGACGATTGGAAGGCAAAGCAAACAGCTAACGTGGAGGGACTGCCAGTCCCCTCATCTCCGGTCAACCAAAAGGCTGTCCCACGGGGGCAGGTTTTCCGCGGCGTCACGTTAGCTTATAATATTATTATACCCCAATCACGCAAAAATGTCAAGAAAATTTTTACGCAGCCTATTTTATTACACTATTGGTTGATCAGCATAGAAATAAAAAGTTGAAGGAGTTTGACCATGTTAACCAGGTTCACCATGCTCACGATTAAAGTGAAGCGATTGATCATCACCATCGCTGCTGTCATCGCCGTGATTGCCATTGTGTTCACCAGCCATGCGATACGCAGTTGGTTCAGCAATGTCTCCATGCGTGCCGACACCCACGTCATCACATCTGATTCCGCCCTGCTGGAGGAATCGGTGCGGCGCGTGGCGCAACTGGCCACCTTGTCGCTGCGCTACACCGAGGCCGGCGTTGAAGAAGACCAGCGCACCATCGAACTATTCGGCCAAGTCACCGCAATTCCCGGCACCATGCGGCGCATGATTGTTCGCTGGCAGGGCGATATCCTCTTCGGCATCAATGCTGAGGAAATCAGCATAAACATTGTGCAGCAGGTGTCTACCCGTGAAGTGCAAGTCACGCTGCCCGAAGCGATCATCCTGAGCCACGCCATTGATCTAAGCTCAGTGCAGGTGCTGGATGAAACCACCGGGATATTCGCGCGGCATGGCTTGGGCGATCTATCTAGCTTTTTGGATGCCCGTCATCAATACATCAACACCCGCGCCGAAACCGTTGCCATGTTGCAAACTGCACAGGCCAACGCGCGCGATTCCATCTATCATTTCCTGCGCCTTGTGCTGGATGACGGCATGTATACCATCACATTTGTTTAGGAGAATAGCATGTTAGCGCACAAAGGCACCGTTACGCTTGAAACCGAACGGCTCATTCTTCGGCGGTTTGTGCTAGACGACGCGCAAGCCATGTTTCGCAATTGGGCGAGCGATAGCGAGGTCAACAAGTACCTCACATGGGCAACGCACACGAGTGTTTCGGCTTCTCAAGCGGTCATCGAGTCATGGTTGCCGTTATACGAAAAACCCAGTCATTACAGCTGGGCGATTGTGCTGAAAGAAATTGGAGAGCCGATTGGCAGCATCGCCGCAGTTGAGCAGCGTGATACCACCAAAATGGTGCACATCGGCTACGGCATTGGTCAAACATGGTGGAACAAGGGCTATATGACCGAAGCGTTGCGGGAATTGATTCGCTTTTTCTTTGAGGAAGTGGGCATCAACCGCATTGAATCTTGCCACGACACGCGCAACCCCAACTCGGGCAAGGTGATGCTGAAATGCGGCATGCAAATTGAGGGCACCATGCGGCAGAACGACATCAACAACCAGGGCATTTGTGATACCGTGCGCTATGCGCTGCTGGCTGAGGATTATTTTGCGAAAAAATAGCAAACGAAAGGGCAAACACCATGAACAAAATCCGCGTAACCATTTGGCATGAATTCTTTCACGAGCACACCAACGACGACGTTGCCGCACTGTATCCCGACGGCATGCACGAATGTCTAGCCGCCGCCCTGCAAGCCGATGACTTGGAAATCCGCACTGCATGGCTCATGCAAGACGACGACCATGGTCTCAGCGACGACGTGCTTAACTCCACTGATGTTATGCTGTGGTGGGGTCACGCCCTGCACGACAAAGTGCGCGACGACATCGCTGAAAAAGTGGTGCAACGCGTGCTAGACGGCATGGGATTCATCGCGCTGCACTCGGCGCACATGGCCAAGCCCTTTTGCAAGCTGATGGGCCAGCCCTGCAAGTTGCGCTGGCGCTGCGCCAATGAAAAAGCCATCGTGTGGAACGTGCACCCCACGCATCCCATCACACAAGGCGTGCCGCTGCATTTTGAACTTGAGCGCGAGGAAATGTATGGCGAAGTCTTCCAAATTCCGCAGCCCGACGACCTGCTGTTTATCACCTGGTTTGCCGGCGGCAATGTCTTCCGCGGCGGCAGCACCTTCACCCGGGGGTTGGGCAAAATTTTCTACTTTCACCCCGGCCACGAAGACTGCCCGTCCTTCCACAACGAAAACGTCATCAAAATCATCGCCAACGGCGTGCGCTGGGCAGCCCCGGTCACACTGGTCGACCTTGAAGGCAATAAATCGCAAAAAATGCTGGTGGGTGATGACACATGAACGAAACATTGCAGACGATTCATGCGCGCTATACCTGCCGCGCTTACACGAATCAAATGCCGCCGCACGATGATTTAATGGCCATTGCAAACGCGGCATTGACCTCGCCTAGTGCGATGAATCGCCAACCCTGGCACTTTTCGCTGGTAACTAATCGTAATTTGATGACCGAGCTTGAACAAGTGGGTTTGCAGAAAATTAAGCTTGACCCTGACCAAAGCACCTGGGAGCGGCTCAAAGCACGCGGCGGCACGCTGTTTTATGGCGCGCCCTGCATGCTAGTCATTGCCAGCCAAAACTCGGCCGTGGATTGCGGCATTGCCACGCAAACGGCGGCACTTGCGGCGACGTCACTGGGCATCGACAGCTGCATTTGCGGGCTTGCAGGTATGTGCTATGACGACGAATTAGCCGCCCGCGTGGGCATTCCACAGGGCTATACCCACGGGTTAACCCTGCTGTTGGGCTACGCGAAACAGCCCGGAAAACCGCGTGAGATAGACTCATCAAAGCTCACGATAGTTGCGTGATTGCGCTCGCCGCGCAGGCATTACTTTTTTTGCAAAAAAAGTAATCAAAAAAACCTAGATTAAATGAAAACCTACTTTCTGCGTAACAGAGAGTAGGTTTTTGCTATTTTATAAAATTCCCCGCGCGGAGCGCGACAAAAGTTTTTTGGTTCTTTTTTTCAAAAAAGAACACTTCGCACTTTCGCATCACCCATTAAACTCGATGATGTTAGCCCAGCGCAGCAGCAGTTCGCGCTCGGCGGGCACGCGTTTGACCATTTGCGACGCGGCAACGATGGCCAGCCACTTGTTCACATATTTTTGCTCAGTGCCATTTTTTTGGCAGAACAATTGCAGATAAGTCTCTGCCAGTTCAGCTTGCCCGGCCAGCACCAGCCGCAGATAGGTGCGTGCGGCATCGGCCGAGGCACTGCCTTGGGTGGCATGCGACCAATCCACCACCACCACGCGGTTATCGGGGGTGATGATCACATTGCCGGGCGTGAAGTCGCCATGGCACAGTTTGTTGCGCTTAGGTAGTCCTTGCAGGCGGTTGTGTAACTCGTAACGCACCACGGAATCAAGGCCAGATTGATTGATTTTGTCATGGAATTTATCGCTCAGATGGCGCAGACGATCGGCTTTGTAGCTGTGCATGTCCATCTGAATATCCACCAGCCGCTCAATATATTGCGCGGCATTTTTGGGGTCTTCATCCAGCATACTCGCTAGGGTGCGCCCCTCCACAAAATCCATCACAATGGCCCATTTGCCGTCCACTTTGCACACTTCGTGCAGCGCAGGCACAGGAAAACCCGCGGCCTGCACAATGGCGTGGTTGTGCGCCTCGTTGAGCACATCGGCTGCCAAAAATTCCTCGTTCATCACCTTGACCACACGGTCACCGTCACGATAGATGGTTTTATTGGGCCGTTGGGCAATCAAATTTGAAAGATTCATGGTGAGTCCTTTCTTGTTCTTTTTTTGGAAAAAAAGAACCAAAAAAACTTAGCCGCTTCGCGCTGGATGAATATATGAAAGCGTAAGGGGATAATTCTGTATATGCATTAAGGTGTTGCCAAGGCCTCCCCCTTGGGGGAGGAAAGCGCGTCGTAGACGTGCAGGTGGGGGTGGTTAACCGTGGTATGCCTTCCAGTAAATCTCTTTCAGCTCTTCCACCAGCGGATAGCGTGGGTTGGCACCGGTGCATTGGTCGTCAAATGCCTGCATAGCCATTTCGTCCAAGCTGGCAGCAAAGGCTTCTTCGGTGATATCATAAGCCTTCACGCTGGCTTTGATGTCACAGGCTTTTTTCAGCGCTTCAATGGCAGCAATCAGCGCGTTCACTTTATCCATGTCGGTCTTGCCCTTCAGGCCAAGATGATCGGCCACTTGAGCATAACGCGCAATGGCTTGCGGATATTCATACTGCGAGAATGCGCCCATGCGTGTGGGCACTTCCACTGCGTTGTAGCGAATCACTTCGTTAATCAGCAGCGCATTGGCAATGCCGTGCGGCAGGTGATGGAAGCTGCCCAGTTTGTGCGCCATGCTGTGGCAAATGCCCAAGAATGCGTTGGCGAAGCTCATGCCTGCCATGGTGGCGGCGTTGGCCACTTTTTCACGCGCGATGGGGTCTGCCGCGCCTTTGGCATAAGCCGCAGGCAGGTATTCAAACAGCATTTTCAGTGCACCAAGTGCCAAGCTATCCGTATATTCAGTGGCACAAATGCTGGCATAGGCTTCAAGGGCATGGGTCACCGCGTCAATGCCCGAAGCGGCCGTCAGCCCTTTTGGTGCGTGCATCATCAGGTCAGCGTCTACGATAGCCATGTCGGGCATCAGCTCATAGTCAGCCAAGGGGTATTTAATGCCGCTGCTTTCGTCGGTGATGACGGCAAAAGGCGTCACTTCCGAGCCAGTACCCGCCGTGGTGGGAATGGCGATGAAGTAGGCTTTTTCGCCCATTTTCGGGAAGCCGCACACGCGCTTGCGAATGTCCATAAAGCGCATGGCGAGGTCTAGGAAGTCGGTTTCGGGGTGTTCATACAGCACCCACATGATTTTCGCCGCATCCATTGGCGAACCGCCGCCCAGCGCGATAATCACGTCGGGTTCAAAGGCTTTCATCAACTTTGCGCCTTCGCGTGCACAGTGCAGGGTGGGGTCGGGCTCAACGTCAAAGAAGGTCGTGTGGGTAATGCCCATGGCATCCAGCTGGTCAGTCACAGCTTTAGTGTAACCGTTTTTATACAGGAAATTATCGGTGACGATCATCGCGCGTTTTTTGCCCAGCACATTTTTCAGCTCGTCAAGGGCCACGGGCAGGCAGCCGCGTTTGATGTAAACTTTGTCGGGGCTTCTGAACCAAAGCATGTTTTGTTTCCTTTCGGCTACATATTTGATGTTGAGCAGTTCGCGCACGCCCACGTTGCCGCTCACGGAGTTGCCGCCCCACGAGCCGCAGCCCAGTGTCAGCGAAGGCAACATCCGGAAGTTATATAGGTCACCAATGCCGCCATGCGACGACGGGGTGTTCACCACCACGCGGCAGGTTTTCATCGCCGCAGTGTAGTGCTCCAGCTTGTCTTTTTGGTTGGCCGTGTCAATGTAAATGCTTGCTGTGTGGCCCAGGCCGCCGTCTTGCACTAGGCGAGCTGCTTTGGCCGTGGCATCGGCGAAATCTTTCGCGCGATACATCGCCAGCACAGGGCTGAGTTTTTCGTGGGCGAATTCTTCGCTGGGTTCAACGCTTTCCACTTCACCAATGAGGATTTTCGTGCCTGCGGGTGCTTTTACGCCGGCCAGCTCTGCGATGGTCACGGCACTTTTGCCCACGATGTTTGCATTCAGCGCACCGTTGACCAAAATGGTTTTGCGCACTTTGTCGGTTTCTTCAGCATTGAGGAAATAGCAGCCGCGTGCCGCAAATTCCTTCTTCACTTTGTCATAGATTTTGTCCAGCACAATGGCAGCTTGTTCGCTGGCGCAAATCACGCCATTGTCGAACACCTTGGAGTGAATGATCGAGTTCACCGCCATGGTGATATCCGCGCTGTCGTCAATCACGGCGGGCACGTTGCCGGCACCCACGCCAATGGCGGGTTTGCCGCTGCTATATGCTGCCTTCACCATGCCGGGGCCGCCGGTGGCCAAAATGGCATCGGCTTCGCGCATCACATAGTTCGAAAGCTCAAGGCTCGGCTGGTCAATCCAGCCAAACAAGCCCTCGGGTGCACCGGCTGCCACCGCAGCATTCAGCACTACTTTTGCAGCAGCAATGGTGCTGCCCTTGGCGCGCGGGTGTGGGCTGATGATGATGCCATTGCGGGTTTTCAGGCACAGCAGCGTTTTAAAGATCGCCGTGCTGGTGGGGTTGGTGGTGGGAATGACCGCGGCGATCACGCCAAGCGGCTCGGCATATTTACGCAGACCACCCGAAGCGTCTTCTTCAAGCAAGCCGCAGGTTTTGGTGTTTTTATAGGCATTGTACACGTACTCAGCAGCATATTGGTTTTTGATGACTTTGTCTTCAAACACGCCCATGCCGGTTTCTTCCACGGCCATTTTGGCAAGCGGAATACGCGCTTGGCCCGCAGCAGCGGCGGCAGCTTGAAAAATCTTATCCACCTGTTCTTGTGAATACGTGGCGTATTGTTGCTGCGCGGCGCGCACGCGGTCAAACACATCGGACAGGGCTTGTACGTTATCTACCATCACTTGGCTCATATATGGGATTCCTCCATCTTTCACATTGTAATCTTTACTAGTTTATCACATTTAAGCGGCAAAGTCAACAGCTGCGGCATGAAAATTATTTTTCTGCACAATTGCATGCTTTGGGCAAAACCTTAGCTTGTTTTTTTGTGCAGGGTAGCGATCGCAAGCTCAAGAAATATGCCAGCCATAAAGCAGTCGTTGCATCCGTGGCGAATACCGTCGCCATACTCGGTCGGGGAGTCGGGCAGTTATTCTCTGCAGCCAAGTTGCGCGATCAATTGCAACCACGTTTTCGCAGTCTTCTTCGCCCCAAACAATCAGATAATACGTGCTTCCTGCTTCCAATGAAAAAAGCCGCGCGCCAAACAAAGACCAGCCGTCAATCGGCACTTGTTCCCATTGCGCATTCAAAATGGCAAATGGTTGGCTCATTGCAGACTGAAGCTGAAAAATTCTGCTTTCTTGCGGGGAAAACGAAAAAACATCAATGCCGTAAGCAGTCACCTGTTCATCCAAAGCAAGTTTTTGCAATGGGCGAAAGCTGTCAACATAAGCTTCTATATAATTCGCAGGAAAATCAAATGGAATGGTTCGTGGCAAGGTGGAGAAATATTCGTCCCACATCTCCCAATCTAGCCATTCTAAATCATGCTCTTGCAAAAACGCATCTCGGAAATTCGAATTTTCGTAGACAAGGGTTACGTTGTTGTCGATGCAGTGCTCAACATGCACCCTCCAAAACCAATCATCGCCGGTAACACGCCAGTGTGTTAGCACTTCAGACGTGCCGTCCTCAAACCAGAGAGTTAGAGCAACATTGCTTGGGCTAAAATCTGGCCACAAAGTCCAGCGGGCAAACTCTATCTGCCCATTCCACTGCGCTTCAATTGCTATAACTGCAAGTTCGGGCATCTCAAACTGCCACGATTGAACATTAGTAGCACTTGCAGGTAATAATGTCGCCATAGTCAACAAAAAAACCACTAGTAAAATCGTCAAACTTTTTTTCATAGAAATATACTCCTTTTGGATGATACCTAGTTAGTCGCCTGATGAGAGGAATTTCCTCGCCAATAACACTAACTTAATTCGTTTCATATACTGTTATACTGAATAATCACAGAGGAGGGGCGACACCATGCACATTGTGTTTGTTTTGCTGGAGGCCATGGTGCTTACCGCCGCGCTTTCGGTGGATGCCTTTGCCGCTGCCTTTGCTTATGGCAGCAACAAAATCAACATTCCGGCGCGTTCCATGCACGCCATCAATTTCATTTGTGCGGGATTTCTCACTGTATCGCTGTTACTGGGCAGGCTCATTAGCGTATGGCTGCCCACAGGGTTGGCAGCTGGCATGGGTTTTGCTATTCTCTTTTTGCTGGGATTCTACAAACTCGCAGGCAGCATCGTGCGCATGATTGTGCAGCGCAATCGCCATTTTTGCCGCGACTTCGAATTCACTGCCTTTGATTTAAAGTTCATTCTGCATCTGTGTGCCAATCCCCAAGCGGCGGATATCGACGGTTCACGCGTGCTCACGCTGGGTGAGGCCGCAGCCTTGGCGGTCGCGCTTTCGCTGGATGGTCTTGCGGTGGGCTTTGGTGCTGCCATGAGCCAGGTGAACAAGCCCGCAGTGATATTATGTTCACTGGTGGTGGGGTTTGTGGCACTTTGGTTGGGGAGTCGGCTGGGCAATGGCGTGGCGAAAAAACTGCCGTTTAATCTCAGTTGGCTGGGCGGGGCATTGCTCATGGGTCTTGCGGTGGCGGGGTTGTTTTAGCCACCTGCGGTGGGGCTCCGCCGCTTCGCTGTGCCCGACGACAGGCACATATAAAAACCAGCGGAGGGCATCACTCTTTTTGTGGCGTGTAAAAGACGCGGACGAGCCTGCGGCCAAAGGCCGATCAGCGCATTACGTTGAACGAAACCTCCGCGGCCTCGGGCCGATTGCTCGTAGGGGCGACCTTTGGTCGTCCGAAACATAAGAATGCTGGCGATTGCAAGGTTGTTCTGATGAGACTTAAATATACATGTAGGGGTGGCTTGCAAGCCACCCGAGATATTTATGGCGTGCAAAAGAGGAACGGGCGGCAGATTGCCGCCCCTACACGAGTCGAAGTTTTGCTGCCGTTCACCGCCTAAGCATCGTACTCATTTTTCGTGTTGTAACCAATCGGATTGACAACTAGCTCATCTTGGAATTTGAATCGAAAAGAATTTTTGGCCATGTATATCCGATACCATTCGTCATACGTTTCGCAAACAAGCCCACTCATCACAAGTGCCCATTGTTTGTTGATTTCGATAGGCTTGAATGAAACGGGTTTTGATGTTTTGTATTGTTCTCTGATTTCGAAAACACTCAAGGGCATGTTCTCTTGGTCAAAAAAATATGTGTTAAAGGTTGGGTCGAAAAACACCCATTTCTGCAATTCACGCATATACGCTACCACGGCAACGTGCCTGTCGCAGTCAAAATCTTTTGGCGTGCAAGCAACTTTCATTGCCGCGATACCAATGCTCAGCAACATGTCAGCCAACACCGTGGCATGATAATTGCAGAACAATGCGCCTGTTTTTCGGGCGCTCATAATCGCGTAGGTATTATCTTGCGGGGAAATTTGCTCGCCAACGCAAAACAATTCTTTCTGCACATGAGCCATCAGTGCCATCGCTTTCTCAACGTCAGTTTCGCCAATGGCGATGGAACTCACATTGAAATCTGCGTTGAGTTTAGCAAGCACTTCAGCATCGTGGCTTTGCCATGCGAAGTTCATGGCCATTGCGTCTGCTGCAAAATCAGGGTATTGATTTAATTTGGCGATGTATTCTTTCATGGCTTTGCGATATTTTTTCATAGCTACTTCTTTCTCTTTTCGTTTGTCACAACAACCAATGATGGGCCTTGCGGTGGTGGGGTGTTTTAAGGCTTGTAAAAACATGCGGACGAGCACAGCTCGTCCCTACGAGCTTGCGGCCAAAGGCCGATCAGCGCACTGCCTCGGACGGCTCCACCGCGGGCGGGGGAGCTGTCGCCGCGAACGAAATACTACTCTCACACGGCGTTGGCGCGGTGACTGAGGGGGCGTGTTTCGCTGCAGTTAACCGTCTAAGCCTTGGCTCCTTCCTTGGGAAGGAGCTGGCTGACCTCGGGTCAGACTGAGGAAGGTTCGCGGAGCGATAATTACGCATTAAGCATTACGAATTACGCATTATTTCTTCCCCTTTTTCGCCGCCATTTCAGCAAGATACACATCATACCCACCCTTTTTGTCATACCATTGCCCGGGAACGGGGTTGATGACCCGCGTGGCTAGGGTTTGCGTTAACTGGTGGTCATACGAGGTAAAGAACACCGCCTCGGGGAAGCGTTGTAAGCCCTCATTGAGCGACTGAATGCTTTCCAAATCAAGGTGATTGGTGGGTTCGTCCAGCAGCAGCACATTGGCACCGCTCAGCATCATCTTAATGAGCATCATGCGCACACGCTCGCCGCCCGATAGCACTTTGGCCTTCTTCACGCCTTCTTCGCCGCTGAACAACAGCCGACCCAGCCAGCCGCGCACATCACTTTCAAACACCAGGTCGCTGTAGCGGCGCACCCAGTCAACCAGGCTATCTTCCACACCGTCGAAGTACGCGCCGTTGTCGCTGGGAAAGTAGCTTTGGCTGGAGGTTACGCCCCATTTTATCGTGCCTTCGTCGGGTTCGATTTCGCCCGCGAGAATCTTAAACAGCGTGCTTTTTGCAATGGCATCGTTGCCCACAAAGGCCACTTTTTCACGCGGCAAAATGGTAAACGACACGTTGTCGAGCACTTTGCGGCCAGCCACACTGTGGCTAAGCTTGGTTACAGTCAGCAGCTCGTTGCCCACCGCGCGTTCGGGCTTAAAATCAACATAGGGGAAACGCCGTGTGCTCACAGGCATCTCCTCGGGCTTGATTTTATCCAGCAATTTCTTGCGGCTTGTGGCTTGCTTACTCTTGCTCGCATTTGCACTAAAGCGCGCAATGAACTCCTGCAATTCTTTGATTTTTTCTTCGGCTTTTTTGTTTTGCTCGCGCAGTTGCCGCTGGGCAATTTGCGTGTAGCTATACCAGAAGTCATAGTTGCCCATGAACATCGTGATTTTGCCAAAGTCAATGTCCACCGTGTGGGTGCACACATGGTTGAGGAAGTGCCTGTCATGGCTCACCACAATGATGGTGCTGTTCAGTTCTTGCAAAAACTCTTCCAGCCAGTGAATCGCTTCAATGTCTAGGTGGTTGGTAGGTTCGTCCATCAGCAGGATATCCGGGTTGCCAAACAGTGCCTTGGCCAGCAGTACTTTCACCTTCACGTCATTGGGCACGTCAGCCATGTTCATGTGGTGAAATTCGTTGGTCACGCTCAGCCCGTTCAGCAGAATTTCTGCGTCGCTTTCGGCACTCCAGCCCTCCAGTTCGGCATAGGTTTCCCACAGCTCGCTGGAGCGAATGCCGTCTTCGTCGGTCATGTTTTCGCCTTTGGCGTCCAGCTCGGCCAGTTCGTCCATCACAGATACCAAGGGCTTGTTGCCCAGCAGTACGGTGCGCAGCACGGTTTGGTCGTCATACTTAAAATGGTCTTGTTCCAGCACGCTCAACCGCTCGCCGGGCGTGAAGTGCACGTCGCCCTTGGTGGGTTCAATTTCGCCGCTGAGAATGCGCAAAAACGTGCTTTTGCCTGCGCCATTTGCGCCAATTAGTCCATAGCAGTTGCCGCGCGTGAACTGGATGTCCACGTGCTGGAATAGGGTGCGCCCGCCGAATTGCAGGCTGATGTTGTCGGTTTGAATCATGGGGTTTCGTTTCTCCTTTGATGTGACTGTAGGGGCGGCGATTACGCCGCCCAGACTACAAGTAATATGATATTTTCACACTTCGGACGGCATGATTGCCGCCCCTACAGGTGGAGGTATCCATAAATGCTCGTCTAAATCCACATTGCCCTCCAGCGTAAAGCCCACGCCTTCGGCTTCAAGCAACTCGCGCTGTATGTCGATGCCGCCAAAGGCAAACGCACTGCTGCATCCACCAAAGCGATTGACCACGCGGTGGCAGGGGATGTTGCTTTCGTCAGGGTTGCCGTGCAACGCCCAGCCCACTTGCCGTGCCATGCGGGGATTACCAGCCATCGCAGCAATTTGACCATAGGTCGCAACCTTGCCCGGCGGAATCTGCTTGACTATGTCGTACACTGCGGTGAAGAACATGGTTATTTCATTCCTTTGAATTTCTCGCCAAACTTGCAAGCAAACAGCTCGCGCAGGGCAGTTGCTTGGTCGGCGCTCATCATTGTTTTCGGGAAAAATCCCCAATGCTTGTTTTCGTGCTGGATGTAAAAAGCATCTTTAGTTTCGTGCACGCGTCGATATTGGTCATAGTGTGCTGTAGAACTTATGGTTTCGTTTTTGCGCGTGCTGTTTTCTTCAAAATGATTTTCATAGAATGTGATGACCGTTGTGAGCGCATTGCGCTTGAAGTTGCGGTTGAAGATCACGCGCGGTTCAATCGAAACTCCAATGGTGATTGCAAGTAACACCAGCACGTACAGCAGCGACAGCACGCTAAAATACTCAACTAATCTCATGATAAACCATAGAGCAAGCAAGGGATTAAGTACATAAGCCAAAAGCAGGTTGAATAACCGCATGGGGCGTCGCCACGCGCTGAAGTACCACCATTTTCGCCACGCACCGTAATTTGAGTGTTCGGTGTATTGCATAATTGCTCGCTCGTTCATTTTCCATCTCCTTATCATGTTCAGTCCATCCATTATACAATAAACGCATGCCCTGGTCAAGTTTTTTTGCAAGAAAAATCAGCAAAGCACTTGCAATGTGGGCAAATGTATGGTATAATAATTTTTGTATCAAAAAAATAAACAGAGAAAAGAGGAATTTTGCATGAAAAAACTGCTTGCATTGGTGTTAGCCATGGCCATGGTATTGTCGTTTGGCATTGCCGCCACCGCAAACACCAGCAACAACCTGCAACAACAAGGCACAGACATGTTCCTAGGTACTTACGAAGCGCTTCGCACGCTGGACTTTTCGGCAACGCTGAACGTCAGCGGCTTGCTGGACTTGTTGAACGGCGAAACGGACGAAGATGCAGATCTCGGTCTGCTGGGTATGCTCGATAACGTTGGTGATGTACACATCGCGGTTTCCGAAGGCAACGTGGCGCTTAGCGCACGCGTGAGCTGGGGCGGTTTGCTGGGCGAATTCATTGGTGATGCCTGGTGGGCACGCGCAATCAGCTGGGTGTTTGACGTGCTGATGAACAACAACGTTCGCATCGTGCTGCACGACACCGGCCGCGTATTCTTCGTTGGCCGCCTGTTCACCTTTAATGTGAACACTGAACTGTTCGGCTTAGATATCCCTGGCTTGCTGGAAGGCGTGACCGACATGCTGCCCGACATTGACAGCTTGCTGAACATTGACTTTGCAGATCCCGATGAAGACCTCGTGGAAACCCTAGCGAATCTGCTGGGCATGGATGCCGCCGAAGTGCTTGAAGGCATGGATGGTTTGGCTGAACTGTTGGCCGATTTCCTTGGTGTGACTGTGCAGGAAGTGATTGATGACTTGGCCACGATCGCTCTTGACGCGTTGTTTGACGTGCAAGAAGTGAACGGCGCAGTTGTCGTTTCCCTCGGCACTGGCGACGAAGCGATGGCTGCGTTCACCTATGTGGACGGCGTGCTGGTTAGAGTTGCTTTTGGCGACATGGACATTGCGTTCGGTAGCTTTACGCCTGGTGTGGCCGACAATGCGTTTAACGTGCGCGGCCTGCGCCTTGGCCTAGACTGGCTTGTGAACTTGGTATTTAATCTGGTGGGGCGTTTCGCGTAACCACCTGCGGTGGGGCTCTACTTTGTGCACGCTAAGGCGCGCAAAAGTCGCTTCGCTGTGCTTTATCACAGGTTGCAAAAAAAAACAACGCAAACCCCTTGCATTAGTAAGGGGTTTTTGTTATACTATAATACAGTCCCGCGAAGCGCGAGCCTAAACGCAGTGCCTATAAAAGTGCACAGCGAAGCGATAAAAAAGTTTTTTGCGCCACTTTTTTTCAAAAAAGTGGCAAGAAAGGACCCAGATGAACATACTAGTCCTCGCCGGTGGGCACAGCCCCGAGCGCGATGTATCTCTTGCCAGCGGCGCAAATGTTGTGCAGGCGCTGCGCAGCCGCGGCCACCAAGTGCTGCTGCTGGATCCCTATAAATCCATTGATTTGCACGGCAGCTTTGCCGCGCTTTACGCTGCCTATGCGCAGGAAAATTACGCACACAGCATACCCAGTCAGGCACCTGATTTAGCGGCCTTCAAAGCTGAGTTTGGCAACGGTGATGACATGCTTGGCCGCAATGTGCTGGTGGCATGTAAACTTGCTGATGTGGTCTTTCTTGCGCTGCATGGCTCGCTGGGCGAAAACGGGCAGTTGCAAGCTACGCTTGACCTGCATGCCGTGCGCTACACCGGCAGCGGGCACGTGGGCTGTGCCCTTGCGATGGATAAAAACATCGCAAAAATCATGATGCAAGCCGCAGGCGTGCAAACACCGTTGTGCGCCGCAGCCAGTGCAGAAAATCTGCCGCTGGTGGTGAAGCCCGCAAACGGCGGCAGCAGCATCGGTTGCAGCATTGCCCGCACGGCCGATGAACTCGCGCAAGCCCTTGCAGACGCACGCGAGCAGGAGGACAACATCGTCATTGAGCGCTTCATTGAGGGCCGTGAATTCAGCGTGGGCGTGCTCGACGGGCAAGTGCTGCCTGTCATTGAGATTATCCCCAACACTGGCTGGTTTGATTATGCCAATAAGTATCAGGGCACAACCGACGAAATTTGCCCTGCGGATATCCCCGATGACCTAGCACAGACCATGCAGGCCGCTGCGCTCAACGCACACAACGCTCTGCGACTGGGCAGCTACTCCCGCGTAGATTTCATGACCGACGCGCAGGGCGAAATCTATTGCCTGGAGGCCAACACGCTGCCGGGTTTGGCTCCCGCCAGTCTGCTGCCGCAAGAGGCCGCCGCTGCTGGCATCAGTTACGAAGACCTGTGCGAGAAGATTGTTTCACTTGCGATGTAAGCGCCTGCGGGCGCAAAGCTTTGCCACTTTTTTTGCAAAAAAAGTAGCACAAAAAAACCTAGATTAAATTTAATTGTGATAGAGCACCGCGAAGCGGCTAAAGTTCTTTTGGTTACTTTTCTTTCAAGAAAAGTAACACAAGAAAAGGAGGCTCACCATGCTAGCGATTTACGATTATTTCGGCTATGACTTGGCTTATGATGAGAGTTGCCGCTTGATTGCACAGGCGGGATTTTCGCATGTGATGATGTGGTATGGCGATGACTTTGGCTTGGAGTTTCGCGCAGCGAATCGCCCTGCGCAGGCACGCGCGCATGGGCTTGCGATCGAGAACATTCACGCGCCGTTTGATGAAGTCAACCACATTTGGGAGGACACGCCCGATGGCCAGCGCGTGTTTGCGGGTTATCTGCAAATGCTGAACGACTGCGCGGCGTATGATATTTCTACCGTGGTGATGCATGCCACACGCAGACCCGAGGGGCCGCCAGTGAGTGAGATTGGTCTTGCACGCTGGGCGAAGTTGATTACTCGCGCGGAGCAATTGGGCGTGAATATCGCTATTGAAAACATGCGTCAAGACTATGGGCTTAGTTACGCAGAATTGTTGCTAGAACGCTTCGACTCGCCGCGTTTTGGCTTTTGCTTTGACAGCGGACATTATCATGCGCGCCGCCGCGAAGTTGATTGGCTAACCCGCTGGCCTGCGCGTTTGATGGCACTGCATCTGCACGACAACCACGGCGTGGATGACGAGCATTTGCTGCCCGGCGACGGCACGATTGACTGGCCTGTGTTGATGCGGCAAATCGAGCAAACGGGCTACATCGGCGCAGTTGCGCTGGAAGTGTGCACAGCTCCCGCAGATATGACGGCCGAGGAATTTCTTGCGCTGGCGTATGGGCGAGGGATGGAGTTGAAGGGTTTGCAGAATGTTCTCGTGTAGGGGCGGCTATTAGCCGCCCGCACCTCAAGCACACGCCATTAAAATCCACGGGCGGCAGATTGCCGCCCCTACACGAGAAAGACCCACGGATAATCTATAAACTTCACCGCGAAGCGACTAAAGTTTTTTGGTGCGATTGCAACCCCCACCTGCACGCCTGCGACGTGCTTTCCTCCCCCTAAGGGGGAGGCCTTGGCAACACCTACACACTCCATAAAAATCCACCGCGAAGCGGCTAAAGTTTTTTGGTTCTTTTTTTCAAAAAAGAACAAGAAAAGGAGAACACCATGGAACAAATGACACTACACGAAATCGCGCAGGCGGTGAGCGGCAAACTGCTGCACGGCGATGAGAATACGGCCATCACTAACGTGAGCACGGATAGCCGCCAGGCGGGGCAGGGGACGCTGTTTATTGCGCTGATTGGCGAACGTTTTGATGCCCACGACTTTGTGGATGATTTCTTTGCGGCTGGTGGCACAGCGGCGATTGTGAGCCGTGAGCTGCCCATTGCACAGCCGCAAATTGTGGTGGAGGACACTCGCCTTGCACTGGGGCACTTGGCCGCAGCCTATCGTGCGAAGTTTGCGATACCGTTCGTGGGGATCACGGGCAGTGCGGGCAAAACCACCACCCGCAAAATGATCCAATGCGTGCTGTCTACGTCTGGGCCTGTGTGTGCTACGCAGGGCAATTTGAACAACGACATCGGCATGCCCAAAACGCTGTTGACATTAGCCAAATGCCACCGCTATGCCGTGATTGAAATGGGCATGAACCATGCCGGCGAAATCCGCTATATGACCAAAATTGCAAAGCCAGATATCGCTGTGATTACCAACATTGGCACCGCACACATTGGCAATCTGGGCAGCCAGCAGGCCATTTTGCGTGCCAAGATGGAAATCTTCGAAGGTCTGGGTGAAGAGGGCACCGCACTGCTCAACGGCGACGATCCCCGCTTGTGGGCACTGCGCGGCAAGTTGCCGTTCCGCACGCTGTATTATGGCATTCACAACGCTGAGTGCGATGTGCAGGCGCAGGATGTTCACTGCGGCGCAATGGGCAGCACATTTAGCGTGCGCGGTGCGGGATTTGTAGTGCCTGTGGCGGGTGAACATCAAATCTACAACGCGCTTGCAGCCATTGCCATTGGGCTGGGTTATGGCTTGCCCATGCAGAACCTGCAAGAGGGCGTGCGCAGCTTTAAAGCGGGTGATATGCGCCAAACGGTGATTGAAACCGGCGGTGTTCGCGTGATTGAAGATTGCTACAACGCCAGCGTGGAAAGCGTGCTTGCTTCGCTTTCGGTGCTGGCAAAAAGTGACTTCGGTGGACGAAAAATCGCGGTGTTGGGCACCATGGGCGAGCTGGGCGACTTCGCCGAAAGCGAGCATTTACGCGTGGGTGCTCATGCGGCAAAATGCAAAATCGACCTTGTTATCACCGTGGGCGACCACGCTGCGCTCATTGCCGAACAAGCCAGAGCGGGCGGTGTGGCTACCTTGGTGTTTGAGGACAAAGAACAAGCCATGCCTGAAATTCTTGCTGCGCTGCGTGAGCGCGACACCGTGCTGGTGAAAGCCAGCCGTGCCGCCAAGTTTGAGGAAATATCAAAAGCCATTCAGAATCGCAACTTGTAGGGGCGGATGCCAATCCGCCCGGGGGCTTCTACCATATTGAAGGAGAAAAATCATGAAAAAAATGAACAAAGAAGTGGAATTGAGCTTCAAAGCATTGGGCGCGGCCATGTTTATGGCTACCGTTTGCTTATATCTGGCGATTGGTGGGCTGTTTTTTCTGCTAGACAGAGAAAATTTTCACTATCACATCTCCTTCGCGTTTCTCATTCAAGGTTTAATCGCGTCAATGGCGGCATCCGTTGCGTGGGTGGTGTGCTTTGGCGAAATCAAGAAAATGGGCTTTGCAGCACGATTCATCATACCCCTTGCGATTACCCTGGCATTGTTTGGCTTGTCTGCGCTGATTCCCGTCATCAACGCTACGCAGGGCTTTTGGCTTTGGTTGGCCAGCGGTTTGGTTGCCACGGTTGCATTTGGAACGGCCATTGCGGTTCTTAGCGAAAAACGATTGAAGAAAACTGGCACGAGAAGTGTGCTATTGTGGGAGCTGTAGGAGGATAAAATATGTACACCAACAATTTGCAATTGCGCTATGCCGATACGCTACATAACTATGACGTGTATCCCAAGGTGGTGCAGGCGGGCAAAAGCAGTGCCATCACCATTGCGCCGCGCGGACACCATGCCGCATTCAAGCAGGAGAGCTATCGTCTTTCTGTGCATCCCTTTGACGAGGGATCGCCTTGGTATTATCCGGAATATAACAACGATTTTGTCTTTGATGCTGCGCCTGACGCGGACGGCTGCATTCGCTTTTCGTTCGAGTTTTTTGGTTGTCAGCAGTTTTATATTCGCTTGAATGCGGACAAGTTTAAGCTGCAAGTGAGCGTGTTTTGTGTAGAAGATGATTTGGTTGGCCGCTACCCGTTCCGTGGCGATTTGCACCTGCACAGCAATTATTCGGACGGGCGACAAGCACCGGCCATGGTTGCGGCGAACTACCGCAAAACGGGTTACGATTTTTTGGCCATCACCGACCACCACCGCTATGCGCCGTCGCTGGAGGCCATTGCAGCCTACCAGGACGTGCCCATTGAGCTGTGCCTAGTGCCCGGTGAAGAAGTGCATCCGCCGCAAGATGAAACGCACAAAAGTGACCCGCATATCATCCACTTTGGTGGGCTGCACAGCATCAACGACATGATGGAAGATGCGGACGAGCATTTTGCAACGGTTGAAGCCTACATGGAAACGCTTGATATTCCCGCGTGCTTTGTGGGCTTTGAGCGGTACTACTTTGCTAGCTGCCATTGGGTGTTTAGTGAAATTCGCAAAGCGGGCGGGCTAGGGGTTTTCTGTCACCCCTACTGGATTTCTGATGTGCTGCAAATTCCACCACGGCTGGTGAATAAGCTGATGCAGCATCTGCCCTTTGATGCCTTTGAGGTGCTGGGCGGCGAGAGCTATGAAGAGCAGAACAACTTTCAAACCGTGCAGTATTATGAAGACCGCGCCAAGGGGCGCAACTATGCCATTGTGGGCAGCACGGATAGCCATAATAGTGTGAACAGTCGCGACTCGCATGTGTGCTGCACGCTTGCGTTTGCGCAGGCGAATGAACGTGAATCGCTCATTCATGCCATTCGCGATGGCTATAGCGTGGCGGTGGACACCATGGATGAAATGCCGCGCTTTGTGGGCGAGCTGCGGCTGGTGCGCTATGCCTGCTTTTTGCTCAAAGAATTCTTTCCGCTGCACGACGAACTTTGCTTTGAAGAGGGCCGTGCCATGCATGACTACGCTTGCGGTGTGCCGGGGGCGAAAGAAACCCTTGAATTTTTGAGCGGGCGCATGGCGAAGCAGAGAGAGAAGTATTTTCAATTCGTAATGCGTAATGCGTAATGCGTAATGCGCAATTGGGAATGACGCGAATTTTTATTCAATTTTCAAGGTGCGCCACCTGCGGTGGGGCTCGGTCGCTTCGCAGGGGGTGCGAATCGCTCCGCGAGCCTCCCTCACCCCTCGCGGCTCGGGGAGCTCCCTCTACAAGAGGGAGCCGAGGTTTAAGAGGATAACGACAGCGTATTTTTGCTCGTGTAGGGGCGGATAGTATCCGCCCGATCCTCTTAATGTTGCCATAAAGTTCACGGACGGCAGGTTGCCGCCCCTACATGTGGGGTTGTAGATTGGTTATAGCCCGGGCGGCGTAATCGCCGCCCCTACAGGTTGCGGTGTGCAGCAACCTATAGAGAATATCGGGCTGTAGGGGTGGCGAT
>WQWM01000019.1 GCA_009785335.1 Oscillospiraceae bacterium | reverse complement strand
GTAGCAGCCGTGCGTTGTGCATGCGGCGAAACCTTTGAAACGCGCTCCACACGCAAGCAGTTGCGCGTTGACATTTGCTCGAAATGCCACCCGTTTTATAGCGGCAAGCGCATGATGGTTGACGTTGGTGGTCGCGCCGATCGCTTCAACAAGAAGTTCAACCGCGCAGCACTGGATAACGAATAGGATAAGCGAAAACCCCACATCGGTGAAACACGAGGTGGGGTTTTGTTATGTAAATAAACATGTTTAGGCAGCACGGTCGTGCCGTTGCGGAAACTGAATAATCTTCGCAAAATGCTGTGGCTCAGGCTGCAAAAACACAGGTTCTTCGGGTTGTTCAACGGGAACGGCAAGCAAACCGTGGTCTTGCTCTAACTCAAGGCGATAGTTACGCACAGCGGCTGCCAGGGCAAGCAGCACACGGTTTTCCCACGCAACCAAACGCTTGGAAAACACTGCGCCCGCAATCGCAAATAGACATATTAAGCCGAAAAACACCAGGCCTAATGTGGAGAAAATCGACATTTTTTGCCCCTTTCTAAACGAACGTTTCGCGAACAAACCTATTATAACACAAATTTCGCGCCTTGTCAATCGAACAAAACGTGAAATTTCATCACGCTCTTGTAGTGGATAACTTTGGTGAAAACAAGTGAACAACTCTAGTTTACCACAACATGTGGTGTTTGTCAAGCATAATTTTCCTGCAAATAACAAGATTTTGCCAGTTGAGGGTGTGGACAACCAAAAAGGTTAACAAAATGTAACTTTTCCGGCGTAAAGGCTTGAAAAAAAGCTCGGATTGTGATATAATATTAGTAAAGAGTTGAATTGGGTATTTTTGCAAGAAAGGAAGGTGTTGTAATATGGATAAGCGAAATAACGGCACCGGACTGCCAAACCCCAACAATACCGTGGATGACATTGCGGCCGACATGGCGATGACTGGCGAAATTCCCCTAGCGCTAATTCGCGAAATGCTGCGCAACCAGGAGGAGCTAGCGGCACGTGATGCCGCACCAGCCCAAGCTGAAATTGAAAAAGCCAAACAAGAAATGCTCGACATGCATGCCAAAGCGCAGCAGTCGCAGGAGCCGATTAAAGAAGAAAAGCCGCGCAAAGCCAAGCGCGAAAAACAAGTGAGCAAAAAAAAATGTGATACGCTAAAAAAATCGAAGCAACGTGAAAAGACTTATGATGCGCAAAAAGGCTTGATACAAAGAGAAAAAATCCGCGAGATGCGTGTGAACTGGGCAGAAATGGCCGCTGATGAATTTTGGCGCGATGATGCTCCGCTTTATCAACCGCCGCTGGTGGCGTTTGCGCGTGCGTTTTATCGCCAGCTATATTTCTTTGGGCTGCGCTTTGCTCGCCCCATTTTGGCCGCCGGGCGGTTTGTGCGGCCGCATCTGTTGTTTATGTTGCAGGCGTTGTGGCATATGCTGCGCACAGGTTTGCTGCTGCTGCACCACGCCACAATTGGACGCGCGAAACGTGCGCGTGTTTATGCTCGTGTGCAGCGCGAGCGTCGCTTGGCCAAATACGGGCGCTCTAAAAACCCATTGCAGCGCTTTGCCGCCGCCCTGCATGATAACCGCCGCATGGTGCGCAGCGCAGTGAATGTCGCCATGCCGCTTGCAGCATTGTTGGTGCTGCTGCTGGTGATACAAACCATTGCGAACCAAACCTTTGCGCTCAGCGTAACATTCAACGACATTCCGGTGGGTTATATTGCAAATGAGCATGTGCTCAACCAGGCACAGGCAGCGGCCAATGCGCACATGCAGCCCTTAGCGCTTGCCGCAAATGGCGGTTCAAATGGCGATGCACTCAACCGCGCGATGGAAGCGGTGGATGAAAACATGCAGGTGGTTGCACAGTTCCAAGTGGCGCGTGTGCAGCCCGAAAATCTGGTGCCTGTGGATGTACTGACCGACCGCCTGCTGGAAAGTTCACCCAACGAAATGATCAGCGGCGCAGGTGTGTTTATCGACGATGAGCTGATTGCCACTGTGCACAACGTTGCGGATGCGGAAAGCGTGCTGGGCTCGATTATCGCTGAACAAACTGCCATGCTTGACCTTGAACTGCGCGCGGCTGACAGCGTGGAATTTATCCAAAACATTGAAATAGTGCCGGGATTTTATCCCGCTAACCAAATGATTGACGCGCAACAACTGCTGCAAACACTCAGCGGTGTTGCTGAAGATAGCGACCACGACCCGCTACAGGTGAAGGTAGTGCGCATAGAAACCCGCACCATCTCTGTGCCCTATGGCACCATCGACACCAACAATTATAGTATCTTCCAAGGTGAGGTGCGCGTGCGTGTGCGTGGCACGCTGGGCCAAGATGAAGTGACCGAGCGCGTCACCTACGTCAATGGCGTGCGCTATGGCCGTCCCGAGGAAATCTCGCGCCGTCGTTTGAGCGAACCTGTGCCGCAACGCCGCGAAATCGGCCGCCGTGACCCACGCGTGTTCGTTCCAGGGCGCGGTACGGTTACGCTTAGTCCGTCAGCGCATGGCCTAATTTGGCCTGTGCCAGGCTTTGGGAACGTGTCGTCAAACTTTGGCATGCGCTGGGGTAGAATGCACAATGGTATTGATATTGCAGGCCCAGGCATTCGGGGCACAGGCGTTGTGGCTGCGCGCGCAGGCAGAGTGGTAGACGTGCAATTCAGCGGCTCTGGCTGGGGGCACATGGTGCTCATTGACCACGGCGGCGGCATGCAAACACGCTATGCGCACTTGGTCGCGGGTTCTATCGCGGTGTCGCGTGGTCAGCATGTGGATATGGGGCAACTCGTTGGCCGTGTTGGCAGCACCGGCAACTCCACCGGACCGCATCTTCATTTTGAAGTTCTTATTGGCGGCAGACCGCAAAATCCACTCAACTTTGTTAGCCAGCGCAACGGCGCACAAGACCCTCGCGCGTAAATTAGCAAATAATTCAACCCTGTACAAAAGCGTACAGGGTTGTGTTTATTATATGCTCCTAGGGGCTTGTTTTTCGACTATCATAAATAGTCCACCGCGAAGCGGCTAAAGTTCTTTTTCTTTCAAGAAAAAGAACGCAATACTCCGCGCAAAATTTCCACGCCCTGTGCAAGCTGTTCATCCGTCGGCGTGCTAAAGTTCAGCCGCACAGCGTTAATCTTATCTGTGGATTCAACTGCAAATGCGCTGCCGGGCACCACGGCTACTTTTGCAGCAATGGCACGTTTGGTAAAGTCGAGCATGTCGATTTCCGGCGGCAGGTCGCACCACAAAAACAGCCCGCCCGTTGGCACCTGAAATTGCAGTGCAGTGCCCGCAAGACCGTTGCACATGGCATCGCGTTTGGCAGCGTAAATGCCGCAAATCTTGCGCACATGCGCGTTCACATCGTAGTGTTGCAGCCACTCATCCACCACCAGCTGAGCCCACATGGTGGTGTGCACGTCGCCGGCCTGCTTGCCCACGGTCATTTTTGCGATAACCGGCTGAGGTGCAAGGGCATAACCCACGCGCATGCCGGGCGACAAAATCTTGCTGAACGAGCCGACGTAAATCACGCGGCCGTCTTCGTCAAAGCTCTTGATGCATGGCAGCGGCTCGTCATCATATCTAAGCTCACCATAGGGATTATCCTCCAGCACCAGCACGTTGTATTTCCGCGCCAGTTCGTATACCCGGCGACGTTTGGCGGCACGCATGGTGATGCCGGTGGGGTTTTGGAAGTTGGGAATGGTGTAGATAAAACGCACGTTTTTCTCGGCCTGCAATGCCTGTTCAAGTGCATCAACGTCCATGCCGTCGGCTTGCATGGGCACACCGCACAGCCGTACGCCATAGCTGCGAAAGGTGTTGAGCGAGCCGATAAAACTCGGTGTTTCGCAGATAATCGTATCGCCCTCATTGCACAATACCTTTGTTGCCAGGTCCATCACCTGCATGGCACCGCTGGTAATGATCAACTCATCAGCGGCGGTGCCGATATTCAGCCTCTTTTTCACATCTTCTCTGATACGCTCGCGAAGCGGGAAAAAACCTTCTGTGATTCCATATTGCAGGCAATCCACAGGGCGTTCTTGCAGCAATCGCGCGCTGATTTCCCGCACAGCCTGCACGGGAAAGGCCTCGGGCGCAGGGTTGCCCGCCGCAAAGGGGATGATCCCCGGTTGGCTTGTGGCCTTGAGGATTTCACGAATCGCAGAAGGCGCTAACGCATTCATCTTGTTGGAAAATGTATAATTCATAATCGGCCTTTCTTATTCTTTTTTTGCAAAAAAAGAACCAAAAAAACCTAGCCGCTTCGCGGTGATATAATGAGACTGGAATAGTACACAGCGAAGCGACGAAGCCCCACCGCAGGTGGTTTTTTCAAAAAAGAACACTTCGTGTCTCGTCCTTTATTGCATTGCTACGCCGCGCAGTGCAGCAGCGGATTCAGCGTCAGCGACGGCGGCAGCGTGGTTGCCCATGGCTTCAAAGGCGCGACCGCGGAATTCCAGCGCAGTGGGGTTTGCTGGGTTGGTTTGCAGTGCGGCGGTGAGATCGCTCACGGCTTCAGCGTGGAAACCGATGCTGAAAAAGCTTGCGCCGCGCCACACCAATACCTCGGCGTTGTCTGGTGACTGTCGGTGTGCGGCAGTGAGATCGGTGATGGCATCGTGGAAGTTGTTGAGGTTAAAGTTCGCCATGCCGCGATGTGCTAAGGCAGCAAAATTTTCGGGGTCGGTAGCCAAGACAGCATTGAATCGCTGCACAGCTTGCGGAAATTGCTGGGCATTAAACAGTGCAATGCCCTGGCTCAGTTCTGGCCCCACATCGGGCTGTTGCGTCACATCGGGTTCGTTTCCGGATGGGCCGTTGGGGTAGTCCTGCCCAGGCTGGGTGAAGTCCGTGGGCGTCGTGCTGTCGGGGCGATAGGGGGCAGGTTGGGTGAACACGCCCCATGGGCTGGCGGCACCTTGTGTGACGGTGATCTCTTGCCCAAGCGGGTTCGTCATGGCTTGCCCATAGCCATCGCGAAGCACTTCATAGCGCACACGCATCGGATTAAACACCAACAGGCTAACGACCAATAGCGCAGCCACGCCTGCGAACACAGCCGCATGCACGGTTAAGTTTTTCTTCACCCGTGCGGCCTCCTCGGGTGAAAGCTCAGGCTCGGCCGGCGTTGTTTCGTCGGCATAAACCGGCACAAACTCAGCCGTTGTGCTGGGCGATTCTGCTGCCACCGGCGGCGCAGCCAGCGCTACAGCTTTCACCGGCGGTTGTGCCGCAGCAGGCTCCTCGCGCACAATGATTGCACCACAGCCGGTACAAAATATGTTGCCATCAGTTAGTCTTTTCCCACATTTTCCGCAAAACATAAACGTTGCTCCTTGTTCTCTATTTCATATGTTCACGGGCAGATTTTCATCTGGCCCTACAAAACTCATTGATATACCAACCCCTCAGTCACGCCTTACGGCGTGCCAGCTCCCCTACAGGGGAGCCCTTGGCAACACCTACACAGTCTATGAAAGTCCATCGCGAAGCGACTAAAGTTTTTTGGTTCTTTTTTTCAAAAAAGAACAGAATATCACGCATCAAAACACATCACGGTCTTGCCAAAACTCTGCTGCATGTCGTGGCGAAACGCCGTGTGAATGTCAGCAATGCTGCGCACCGGCACTACCTCGGCGATGAGGCGTTCAAGCGCTTGTGCCACCCAAGGGTGCTCATTACACAGTCGTACGGCGTGTGCAAAATCCTTCACGCCGCTGCGCGAACTGCCAAACAATCGCAAGCCTTTCTCTAGCACCAGCCGCGTGTTGATCTCCACGGGCTGCTCGCTCACGCCAAGCAAGCTCAGCGTAGCCTCGGGCGCGCACAAATCAATCATTTGGTTGATGGCACAACCACTGGGGCGTCCGCCCACACACTCAAAGGCGTGGTCAAAGTAGCGATTGGGCAGCTTGTGGTTGTCCACATGCAGCCGCTTGTGCGCAAACGAAAAATAGGCGAGTTTTTCATGCACTGCACCCAGCACGGTGATTTCTGCTTGCGGATAAACCGCACGCAACAACAGCGCAGTGATATAACCCAAGTTGCCGTCGCCCCACACCGCAAGGCGATTGCGCCGCGCATGGGCGATGCGGTCAAATCGATCGATGGCATGTGCGGCAACGCTGGCTAGCTCCATGAAGGACGCCACCTCGGGGCGTGCATGCGTGGGCGCTAACACCAGCCGATCCTGTGCAGAAAGCAGATATTCCTGCAAAAAGCCGTCGTGTCCGCTGGAGCGAAACGCACTGCTGGGCAGATAATTCTCGGCAACAACTTCATCTTGTTCGCGCGGCAAATTGGGGCAGGGGATGACCATGTCACCGGGTTTGAACTGCCCGCTGGGGTCGCGAATCACTTCAGCGCAGCACTCGTGCACCAGTGCCATGGGCAGCTTTTCCAGCAACACCTCAGGCGAGCGATTGCCCTGATAATAACGTTGATCAGCCTTGCACACGGAAAGATAACGTGGGCGCAGCAACACCTGTCCGCAGGTCAGATCCAGCTCTTGGCATGCCGCTTCAATCATGCCCGGCGCAGTCAGCCGATACACTGTGCTGATGATATGCTATCCCTCCTTTTTTTCTTGTTCTTTTTTGAAAAAAAGAACCAAAAAACTCTAGCCGCTTCGCGGTGGATTTTTATGTGTTGTGTAGGTGTTGCCAAGGCCTCCCCCGCCGGGGTCCCCGCAAATGCTTGCATTTGTGGGGTAGGCATTGGGGGAGGAAAGCGCGTCGTAGGCGTGCAGGTGGGGGTTGCGCGAAAAAAGTAGCATTAAACTTCCTCAACCCCCAGCAGCGCATGCGCAACTTTCAGGTCATACGGAAACGTAATTTTGATGTTGTGCACTTCGCCCTGCACCAGCGCGACTGGTTCGCCGCGCAGCGCGAAAATCTTGCAAGCATCAGTGAGCGTTTGCTCTTCCTCGGGCGAAAGCGAGTCCATCAACTCACGCATTTTCGCGCACCAAAAGCTCTGCGGCGTTTGCCCCTGATAAAGCTTTTCACGCGGGGGGATTTCCGTGATGAAAGTGTTGTCATCGCTGCGCACAATGGTGTCGGTGGCAGGAATGACCGTATCACACGCGCCATGTTGCTGCACAGCGGCGATGTTGTCACTAATGATGCGATGCGTCACAAACGGCCGCACAGCATCGTGGGTGAGCAAAATATGCTCGCCTGCGCCATGGGTATGTTCAACCCACGCAAGCAGATTTCTCAGCGTGCCGTTGCGGGTGTCGCCGCCTTCAATCACAGTCACGCCATGGCCTTGCGGCAGATGCTGGTTCAGGGTATCCTGCGTGAAATCCAGCCATGCGCGCGGAGTAAGCACCACCACACAGTCCACCTGTGGATGTGCCCAAAATTTCTCGGCCGTGTGCACCAAAATGGGTTTGCTGCCCAGCTGCAAATACTGCTTGGGCATGCTGCTGCTGCCCATGCGGCTGCCGATGCCTGCGGCGAAAATCGCTGCGATGTTCATGCGGGAGTTCTCCTTTTCTTGTTCTTTTTTGAAAAAAAAGAACCAAAAAACTTTAGCCGCTTCGCGGTGGATTTTTATGATAAGTTGAAGAAGCAAGCCTTGGCTCCTCTTGTACGACGTGTCTTCAAACATACAACATGACTATCGTCAGCATGTAGGGGCGGATGCGAATCCGCCCGAAACCTCAATGGTGCTATAATGTTATAGCCCGGGCGGATTTGCATCCGCCCCTACAGGTTGTGATTTTCTTCAAATTTGTGCAATGCGTCGATTTGAAGACATAGTCTTGAGGGAGCTGGCCGACCTCGGGTCGGACTGAGGAAGGTTCGCGGAGCGAGGAATTAGATGGTGCTTTCCATTTTTTTCTCTTCTGGTTTAGGCTTCTTCTTTTTCTTCTTTTTCGGCTTCGGCGGCGGCTCGCCCACCATGTCGTCGTAAATATCGCACACTTCATTCGCTTCGCCCTGCGCGATAATCTCACCTTTGTCCAGCAGAATCGCGCGGCTGCAAATGCGGCGCACTTGGTTGGTGTTGTGCGACACAAACAGCACCGTCACGCCATCGTCGAACATCTGCTTGATGCGGCGCTCGCTTTTTTTCTTGAACTTCGCATCACCCACGCTCAGCACTTCGTCCACGATCAGCACATCGGGGTCAACCGCAGTGGCAATGGCGAAACCAAGCCGTGCACGCATGCCGCTGGAGTAATTTTTCACTGGTGCGTGGATGAAATCGCCAAGTTCGCTAAACTCCACAATGTCGTGATATCGTTGCTTCATGTAGGCACGAGAGTAACCCAGCGTTGCGCCATAAAGAAAAATGTTTTCGTGGCCGCTATAGTTCATGTCAAAGCCAGCGCCCAGCTCCAGCAGGGGAGCAATTACGCCTTGCACCTGCACATTGCCGCTGGTGGGGGTCTGCACCCCGGCAATGATTTTCAGCAGCGTGCTTTTGCCTGCGCCATTGAAGCCTAGCACGCCAAGGCGTTCGCCCGGTTGCATGGCAAAAGAAACATCGCGCAACGCCCAATACTCAGTGTAACTCACGCGCCGCTTCACCAGGCGAATGGCATACTCCTTGAGGTTGTCGATTTTCTCTTTGTGCATGCGAAATTTCATGCTGACGTTCTGCACAGCAATGGCGGGTTGGGACATAATTATGGCTTTCTAGCGGCTAGGCGAATGGGTTGGTGATAGTTAGGCGGCCGTCAATCACTTGGCCGTGGGCAAGGTCTTCGGTATAGAAGATATTACAATTGTGTTGTAACGCGCTGGCCAGCATTACACAGTCATAGTAGCTATATTTGTAGCGTTCGTGCAATGAAAGTGCTTGGTGAAGCGTGTGATAAGATATGGAGAATAATGTTGTTGCAGATTTGAGTTCGGCAAGCGCAACATAAATTTCTTTATGTGTTAGCTTGAGTTTTTTCAGGCAAACATTGCAAAATTCATTCAATGTTTGCACACTAATACAGCAGTTTTGGTTTGTAAGCAACAAATGACTGGAGAATTGCTTTTGCGGTTCGTCAGCAGTGTAAAGGTATACCAACAAATTAGTGTCTAAAAATACCCTATCGCTCATTGGCTTCCTCCCTGCAAAACTTGAAGCCTTTAGTATTTACTCTGAACGCATCAAATTTAAATTCTTTACGCTCAGGCTCCCACACTTTGTCACAATCGCCATCTTCGTCATCGAACAATACAATGATTTTTGCCATGCGATTGCTATTGCCGCTCAAACGGCTTTGGAGATTGGCGGGGAAAGGAATTGCGCTAACTGGCGCACGAAAAGCATAAGATTCCATTTATTTCACCTCCTAAATGTGCAGTATAAACTCATTCTGCTTGCGCTGAAACAGCCAAATGCCAACCACCAGCACAACCAGCGCAAACACCAGTGCATACACAAACTGCCGCAGTTGTATCATCTGCCCGCGCAGCACCGTGTCGCGGAACATCTCGATGATGGCGAACAGGGGATTGAAGTTCAGCACCATCATCAGGCCGCGGTCAGGGCTGCCGCCCATCGTTGCCGGCGACCAGAATATTGGCGTGGCGTAGAACAACGTCATGCAAAACACGCTATATAAGTATTCCACATCTTTGAAGAAAACCGCAAGGGTCGATACAATCAGCCCAACGCCTGTGCTTAGTATAAACAAAATCAGCAGCGGCACAGGGGCAAGCAGCAAATTCCAGGTGAGATTGGGCGCTGGATTGCGTTCGCTTGCAGCAACCACAAAAAACACCACAAAGCCCACCAGCACAATCATGCTGATTAAGAACGTGACGAAATTCGAAAGCACATTCGCCACAGGATAGATAAACTTGGGCACCCGCACTTTTTTAATAACCGACGCGCTGCTTTTCATGGATTTCATGGCACGTTTAGTGGACTGCGAGAAAAACTGAAATAATAAACGCCCGCATAGCAGGTAAATGGGAAAGTTGATGATATTGGGGTCTTGTGCAAGGCGCGCGCCGCCAAATAGTCGTCCAAACACGAACACCAGCACCAGTGTCGTCAGCAGCGGTTCCAGCAAAGTCCACACCACGCCCAGCACCGAGTGACGATACTGAATCTTGATGTTTTTCGCCACAATTTCGCGCAGCAAATGGCGATAGCGGTATAGGTCTTTGAAGAACATGTTGGCCTTTCTGTTAGGCAAATGGATTGGTGATAGTCAAGCGGCCATCAATCACTTGGCCATGGGCGAGATCCTCGGATATGAAATATTCACAGCCAAATTCTAATGCTGATGCAAGCATGAGGCAATCAAAATATCTGTAACGGTAACGGTTGCGGATATGCAACGCGGAATATAGTGTGCTCAGTGTTACCATGCCAACATGGCAAACATTTCTGATTTCTTCTACAGCTTGTGCAACAACAGCTTCGTCTTGCTTCCATTTGTTCGTGCATACAAAGCAAAACTCATGCAAAGCTTGAATGCTTGTGCAACAATTATATCGTCCGTAAAATGAAAGACAAACTTCGCCTTTTGCACTGCCGTCATTTGAACTATCAAATGGATAGAGCAAAATGTTGGTATCGAGGAAAGCTTTAGCGCTCATAGCAATCCTCCCGATTGAATTTGTAATCGCTCATATCCACACGAAACGCATTGAAAGTTGGTTTTTTGCAGCGTTTTGGTTCTGCTTCTGTGAATAAAACAATCCGTCCTTTTCGTTTGCGCAACTCCGGTGGAATGACGAAATCTTCAAAGCGTTCCAGTTGAAATTGATACTGCTCCATGGATTACCTCCTCTGCATGTCACATATAGCTTGGCTACGTCTTTCGTCCATTAAACCGCCACTTCCAAAAATACCGCAGCATGGATTGAATTTGTATCAGCATCAGGCGAAAGTTTTTTTTGCTTTCGCGTTTCCATGCGTGCTGCACCGTCGCGTGAGGGTACCATAGCACGCGGCCTTGCTTGGCCAGCGCACGCGTGATGTCGCAATCTTCGAAATACAGAAAATAACGCTCGTCAAACCCGCCGATTTTCTGCAGTGTTTCAGTGCGAATAAACATAAAGCAGCCGGTGGCATTCTCAATGTCAAAGATTTTGTCAAAGTTTATTTCGTTTGTCATGGCATATTCATGCAGCAGGCGATGTGCAAGTTTGCCGCGGCGCAAGCGGCTGGCGAACAAATACTTCAGCCGAGGGTTGCGTTTGCCCAAAATTTGCGGCTCGCCGGTTTTGGGATACACAATGCGCGGGCTAAGCATGGCCACGTCGGGGTTGTCGTCCATGTAGCGCGCCATGTTGGTGATGGCATCTTCGCTCAGCGAAATATCGGGGTTGATGATCACGTGATATTTGCTGCGCAGGCGTGGCAAAATCAGATTATGCCCTGCGCCAAAGCCCACATTCCATGGAATGCGCACCAGTTCGATGTTCGGATCAAGGTCGGCAACAAAGTCAAGCGTACCATCGTGCGAGGAATTATCAATCACGTATAAATGCAGGCGCGCGCCCTGTGTTTGCTCTTTGAGCGTGCGCAAGGTAGCTTCAATGGTGGATATGTTGTTGAAGGTGACGATGCTTGCGGTGACCAAATAGTTGGTCATCGGCACCCCCCTTTCAATGCTTTAATGATGGCAATGCGCCAGCTGATCTTCTGCTGCAGCGTGGTGCGATGCCCGGTTTGTGTGCCGCTGTGCCGCCGCCACAAAATGAGCGGCTCGTTGTGCACAATTACTTGGCCATATCTTTCGGCCTGCAAACCAATCCATTGGTCATGCATGGGCAAGCTCTTAGGGAACGGCAACACATGCGGCAGCAATTCGCGTGTGAATGCCATGCAGCAGCCCGTGTAACTATTCTTGATGATGTTGCGCAGCATGCCCGGTTTTGCCTGTGTTTGCCCTGTGATGTTCAAGTGCTCGTCAGTCACATGCGCAGCATGCACAAGCAACGAGCAGCCTTGTAATGCTCGCACGGCATCTAGTTTGCCGGGTAGCCATACGTCATCTTGGTCGCACAACACGAGAATGTCGCCCCGTGCCTGCATGAGCAAAAACGCCACATTGGGTACCACGCCTTGGCGCGGGCCTTGCAGATAGCGCACGCGCGGGTCATCGAATTGCAGCGTCATGTTGGGCGAATCATCGCTGATGATCAACTCATCTCCGGGCTGCAACTGCGCCAAGATGGATGCCACTTGCTCGCCAATAAACCGCTCGCCACAATAGGCGGTTAGCAGCACAGAAATCATTGGCCAGCCGAGATTTCAAGAATCTCTAGGACAACAATGCCAGCGGGGGTGTCCACTTCAACCACATCACCAGCCTTGTGGTCCAGCAGTGCGCGGCCCACGGGCGATTCATCGCTCACGCGGCCGGCGTCGGGGTCGGCCTGTGCCTTGCCAATGATTTGAAATTCAAGTTCTTCGTTGTAGGTTTTGTCGAACACCTTTACTTGCGAACCCACACCGATTTTGTCGGTGCGGATATCTTTTTCGTCAAGGATTTGCGCATTCTTCAGCTCTTCTTCAAGGCGCGCAATTTTCGCTTCCATGATGGCCTGTTCGTTCATGGCCTCATCATATTCGGCGTTTTCTGAAAGGTCGCCGAAAGAGCGGGCTTCTTTGATTTTCTCGGCAATTTGCTCGCGCCCGGTGGTGCGTAACGCTTCCAGTTCATCCACCAGTGCTTTGTAGCCCTCGGCAGTGACGAAAATCTGGTTTGATTGCATGGCAATTCTCCTCTGCAGTAAATCATATATAGGTAATCTATTATACACCGTGCGTGCAAAAAAGTCAAGTGAAATAATCGTGAATGACCTCGGCGCTCGCCCGCCAGTTGAATTTTTCTCCCGCAGCGCGATATTGCTTTTGCCCCCGCAATGGTGTATACTAGGGTTACAGCGCTGAATATCACAACAAGGAGCCACCATGAAACTTTATTTTGGCGAAAGCGTGCGCCGCCTGCGCTTGGCCGCAGGGCTAACGCAGGAGCAACTCGCTCAACGCTTGCATGTCACCTTCCAAACCATCAGCAAATGGGAGCGCAACGAAAGCTACCCAGACATCACCATGCTGCCAGCCTTGGCGGGGTTGTTTAACGTGAAGGTTGATGAGCTGCTGGGGGTGAACCAAGCCGAAAACGAGCAACGCGTGCAAGAAATCATGGATATGTACGACAAAAATCGCAAAACCAGGCAAGAACGACTGGCGATACTCAAAGCTGCCGTTGCGGAATTCCCGTTAGACTATCGCATTTTGGTGCGCTATCTGGAGTGTTTGTTGGGCGCGCGCGGCCCGGGGCTGAAAGCTAGCCTGGCCGTGGAGAAAGAAGTGCGCGAAATTTATGAAAACATTGTGGAGCACTGCAAGGATGACAGCATACGCATTCGGGCAAAGCGCGGTTTTGTGCAATATTTGCATCAACTCGCCCGGCCATTTGACCCCGAAGAACAGCCGCTTGGCAACCCCGCGCGGCAGGAAGAATGCGAGAAAATTTTAGCCGAAATGCCGTCGTTGATGACCAGCCGCGAGCACATTGCCACCTTGGTCACCATGCCAGGTGAGCCGCAACTGCGTGCGGTGCAGGAAAAAATTCAAAAGTCATTGTGGCTGCTCACGCACGCAATCGGTCGTCACGGTCCTTATGTCGCTCATCCGGGTGATGAATCGACTTATGCCAACGCAGCGGAAATCGTCTATGCGCATGAGATTGAAATGAAACTCATTGCGCTCATCTACCCCGACGGTGATTATGGCATCCAAACTTGGCATATCATCTACACCAGTGGCTATCTCGCGTTTTATCATTCCCTGCTTAGCAACTTCGATGCCGCTTTCGAACACTTGAACCGCGCCATCGCAGTCGCGCGCGAGTTTGATGCCCAACCCCAAATCATCACGCACACCTCGCCGCTGCTGGCAGGCCTATCCTATGATAAAACCTGCTGCGATCAAAACCATACCAAGCGTTTAGAGTGCCTGTTCGCTGATCGCTATCCGTGGCCAGAAGAATTCCGCGAAGACCCACGTTTCCAACAGTACTTGAATTTTTCTCAAGAAACTTGACATTGCATTTCCACCTCAAATAGGGTATCATGGTAGTACAGCGCTGTGATATCCTATTTTTAAAGGAGATGCAACATGCAAATCTACTTTGGCGAAAGCCTGCGCCGTCTGCGCCGCGAAAAAAACATGACCCAAGAGCAACTTGCCCAACGCCTCAACGTTTCCTTCCAAACCATCAGCAACTGGGAGCGCAACGAAAATTGGCCGGATTTATCCATGTTGCCCGTCTTGGCGGGGCTGTTTAACGTGAAGGTTGACGAACTGCTGGGTGTGAATGAAGCCGAAAACGAGCGGCGCATTCAAGAAATCCTCACGCGCTACGAAAACAACAGGATTCCCGGTGAGCAAATCAAAGAGTATACCACGCAACTTAACGCTATGCTGAAAGAATTTCCTAGCGAGTGGCGGTTGTGGCGTTTGCATTTTGGCTTGATGACCGCGCTTGGTCCAGACGACACGGCCGAGCGTGTGCGCGAACGCTTGCCAGAAGTGCGAATGATCTATGACAACATCCTCGAAAACTGCACCATCGATGCTATTCGCATTGATGTTAAAGGCAATATGTGCCATTTTCTCATCCGCATTGTGCAGCGTGACCCCGAAAATTGCGCAGCAGAAAGCGCAGAAATCAAGCGCATTATCAATGAACTGCCTGACTTGCTCAGCAGCCGTGAATACAAAAGCACCATGTTTTTGCCCGGCACGCAGGAAGAATGTAAAACCGCCTGCCAAGAGGCCATCATTTCAACCGTGCAAATGCTAAACTATATGCTCACACACTTGAACGGCAGCATCGAACCAACAGTCCCGGAATATCTGCATACCCTGCGCACCAAGCTAGCCTTGTTCGATTTATTCTTTCCGCATGGCGACTTTGGCAAGCACAGCACCTCATTGATGTATGACTGGAGCTTTATTGCGCTTTGGCATGCGCACGCGGATGAGTTTGACGAAGCCTTTGCTGCGCTGCACCGAGCTGTAGAGTTAATCTTGGCATATGATAAACAGCCACCCAGCATTGTGCACACTTCGCCGTTGCTGGCAGGTCTTGCGAATGAACGCGTCCCAGGGTATGCGGAGTTTAGCTACACGAATTATCTGCACGAAATGTATACGGATAGTTGTTATGAAGAACTCTTCCCATGGCCGCAAGCGTTTCGCGAAGACCCACGCTTTGCAGAAATGTTGGCGCAATTGAGCAAATAAAGCTTGACAAGCAAATTCGCCTGTGCTATAATACTATGTGGTGTGTTCCTCTAGCATCGCCTATGAACCCACGAAAACATATCAAAAGGATTGACTCCCCATGAATCAAGAAAAAGCACAACAACTCATCGACCTTAACCCCAATTGCGGCTATGCTGCTTTGCTCATGACAGCAAAAGACAGCATGAAAGAAGCCCCGCCCGAAATTATCATCGGTTCCACCGTGAAAGTTCACGTGAAAATTCGCGAAGGCGAACGTGAGCGCGTGCAAGTGTTTGAAGGCACCGTCATCGCCCGCCGCGGCAGTGGCGTGAGCGAAACCTTCACCGTGCGCCGTTTGAGCTATGGCGTTGGCGTGGAGCGTGTTTTCCCGCTGCACAGCCCCAACGTGGTGAAAGTGGAAATCGTGCGCTTGGGCCATGTGCGCCGCGCCAAGCTGTATTATCTGCGTGGTCGCGTGGGTAAAGCTGCGAAAGTCAAACAAAAAATCGCATAGTTACTTTTTTGTAAAAAAGCAACCAAAAAACTTTAATGCCGCTTCGCTGTGTTCTCTGATGGTTTCATGAAAACTCACCGTGAAGCGGCTAAAGTTTTACTTCACTGAAACAGGAGGGGTCAGCATGATAACCAAGCGATTGTGCGCAAACCGCGACATTCACCCTGCATTGCGCAGTTTGTTTTTTGCGGCAGAAGTGTTTTGCGACGGTGTTTTGATGCTGGCATTAGCCCTCACATTTGTGGTGCGCTATTCGGCAGTGCAAGGGCCTTCCATGCTGCCCACGCTCGAAAACGGACAAATGATGCTCATTACCGCAACGCCCATTCAGTTGCGTCACGGCGACATCATTGTGGTGTCGGAAGATGGCACGCTGCTGGACAACCATGTGGTGAAACGTGTGATTGGTCTGCCGGGCGACATCATTTACATTGACTTCGAGGCCGGCGTGGTTTACCGCAACAGTCAGCCCCTGCATGAACCCGAGTTCGACCCCATCAGCAGGCCCGGCGATGTGGCTTTCCCCATCACCGTGCTGCCCGGCACCGTGTTTGTGCTGGGCGATAATCGCAATAATTCCATGGATAGCCGCCACAGCGAAATTGGCCTGATTGACCAACGTTTTGTCATCGGGCGTGTGCTGCTACCATCATAATAGGAGGCCGCTATGAACGACCGTCCCGATACATTATGCAAGCCCATCGAACCAAAAATTGCGCAGAAAGCCTGCTTTGAGGTGGCGGAAGTCATCGCAACGGCGGTGCTGGCCATTGCCATATTATTTACCTTTGTGCTGCGCTTTGCAGGCGTGGAGGGCGCGAGCATGGAACCCACACTTTCCAACAACGACTGGCTGGTGATCACATCTTTCGCCAACCCGCGCCAAGGCGATGTGGTGATTATTTCCCCGCGTGACAATGATTTTCAGGTGCCGCTAGTGAAACGCGTGATTGCCGTGGCAGGGCAGCATGTTGACCTGCGCGACGGCGTGGTTTACGTCGATGGAATCCGCATTGATGAACCATATCTTGGAAATTTGCAAGGACAAACCGAACCTTCCTCGGGAGGCTTGGCGTTTCCGTTGACGGTGCCCGAAAACACCGTGTTTGTGCTGGGCGACAACCGCACCGGCTCCACCGACAGCCGCGATGTGCAAATTGGTTTTGTGCGCGTGGATGATGTGTTGGGTCGCTTGATGGCGCGCTTGTTCCCGAACTGGGGCACTGGCTTTAACCATAATTAGTAAGGGTTGATACTCTTTATGTCACTTGATAGAAATGCCGCGAAGCGAGGAGCCGCACCGCAGGTGCCGAAGCGGGGAGCCACACCGCAGGTGTCGCAGGTGGTGCAGTGGTTTCCGGGTCACATGGCAAAAACGCGGCGGCTGATGAAAGAAAGCCTGTCGCTGATTGATGCCGTGGTGGAACTGCGCGATGCACGCGCGCCCGAAAGCAGCCGCAACCCCGAGCTGGGCGAGCTCATTGGCGCAAAACCGCGCTTGGTGCTGCTGAACAAAGCTGACTTGGCCGACGCCGATATTACCGCGCGTTGGCTGCAAATGTTGCGAAAAGAACACGCTGCTGCTCTTGCGGTTGATTGCCGCTCGGGTCGCGGCTTGAATGCGTTTCCGGGCGCGGTAAAACAAGCTTGTGCGGCAACGATTGAGAAAAACACCGCACGCGGCATGGCCAATCGCCCAATTCGCTTGATGATTGCGGGCATCCCCAACGTGGGTAAATCGTCGTTGATTAACCGCTTGGCCGGGCAAAACCGCGCCAAAGTCGCCGATCAACCGGGCGTCACGCGGCGCAACCAATGGCATGTGGCCGGCAAAATCGACGGCATTACCATTGAATTGCTGGATACCCCCGGCGTGCTGTGGCCCAAATTTGATGATCCCGCTGTGGGCGAAACCCTTGCCTTTTTGGGCAGCATCAAAGATGCCGTGATGGACAGCGAAACCCTTGCTCTGCGCCTGATTATGGTGTTGGCCGCGGGCTATCCGCAACTGTTGCAACGCTACAAACTTGATGATATCTCGTTGCCCACATGGCAGCTGCTGGAGGAAATTGCCCGCAAGCGTGGCATGTTGCAGCGCGGCAACGAACCCGATACCGAGCGGGCAGCCATTATGCTGCTGGACGAATTGCGCGGTGGGCGATTGGGCCGGCTCACGTTTGATTTGCCTGCAAGAGAGTCGTAAAAACTTGCAAAAAGATTGGAAGAAAACGGTGAACGCTGACTGGAAAAAATTCGGTTAAATGCACGATATGCAGAAAAAAACACGGTGAGTCCTAGGCCTAGACAGGATATTCTGTGGATAACTTTGTGGAAACAGTGAAAAACTCTGCAATTTCGGCACTTTACAGCAGCAAGAAATTCACTTTACATCGCTACGAAATGTTCGCCAAAAATCGCGTATTCACTCGCTTTCGCATACTAAGTTGCAAGCAAACTTGCACGCAAACTCATGCGCACATTTGAATGAGTTGCCCGCGGCAACCTAGCGATGCGAGCTTAGGCCGGCCAGCACCCCGCTTGCCCACGCCCAATGCAGATTGAACCCGCCGCAACCACCGTGCACATCAAGCACTTCGCCGCAGCAAAACAGTCCCGGTACCACGCGCGATTGCAGGGTGTGCGGGTCAAATTCGCGCACATCTGCACCGCCGGCAGTGATTTGCGCATGCGAAAAATCACGTGTTCCCACCACAGGGAACGCGAATTTTTTTGCACTCTGCCCGCTCTTCACCACCGCTTGCGCAACACGCCGAGGCAGTAAACCCGCTAGCGGCAAATCAGTCTGCCACGTTGCAAGCAAGTGCTGCAACTGCTCGTGCGTGTAGTCAGGCAACAAATCCAGCTCGATGGTGCAGCCGGGGCGATATGCAAGTGAAAGCTCCATGGCTGCAATGCCCGAAAGTCCATCGTCGGTGAAGAGAATTTCGCCCTCACTTTCGCGCAACATTTTATCGCGCTGAACTAGTCTTGCAGTTGCCCGCACGCGTAAACCTTTCAAGCTAGGCAGCAGCGGCGAGTCGCATCTCAACTGCACCAGCGCGGGTTTCGGCGTGATGATCGCATGGCCAACACTGCGCAGCAGCGCAAAACCCGAGCCATCGCTGCCATGTGCGGGTGCAGCGCAGCCGCCTGCAGCCACAATCACGCGCTTGGCATGCAGATGGTGATTGACCGTAAAACCGCCGCTCGTTTGGTTCAGTTGCGTTGCCGCTGTGTCACACAAAATCTCCACACCAGCGCGTGCCGCGCCAAAGCGCAAGGCATCCAGCACTCCCGAGGCCATGTTGCTGCGTGGGTATAACCGACCGGCTTCGTCTTCCCAAAGAGCGAGCCCCAGCGCGTGAAAAAACGCTTCGCACTCCGTTGTCCCAAAGGCTTGCATGGCCGGGGCAGCGAAGTGTTTGTTGTGGTAGTCATGCGTGGCGGCGTGGCGATTGCTCACGTTGCAGCGGCCGTTGCCGGTGGCCAGGATTTTCTTCCCAGCGCGCGGCATGCGCTCCAACACAAGCACGCGACTGCCAGCCTGCGCAACGGTGATTGCCGCCGCCAAGCCGCTTGCGCCTGCGCCGATGATGATTAAGTCATGCTTCATTGAGGGAACTCCACGATGATTGGCGGTTGGGGTTGTATCTGGCCGTACCACACCTGCACTTCAGCGCGATAGTTGCTTTCCCATGTGATCACGAATTCGGGCCAGCCCAAAAGATCGCTTTGGTCGCCCATGCGAATGAAAGGTGTGCGCACAAACATCCAGCGGTTCACCACACGGGTTGCTCGTACGGAGGTGGGCAGCGATGATTCGTAGTACACAAGGAGCTGGTGCGCACCGTTAGGCGAATGTTCGATGGTGACTGGTGCATTTCTTCCTCGCGGAAGGCTTCTAACTTCTTCGAAATGAGCCCCCCAAAAGAAAAGGCTTGCGATTATCATGACGATAATAACGGTAACAATGAACGCGTCCTGCGCTCCCTTGCGGCGTAGTTTTGTGCGGTATACCCAGATGGTAAAGGTAACCACCGCATGTAATGCACACACAAAGGTAACTAAGTGCAACCATTTAAGAGCACTTGGGCTATTAAGAACATAAGGACCCACAAAAAAGAATATTGTGATGCTCATGCTTAACGCAGCTAATCCTGCTGCAATGCCCAGCCAAACCCGAAATGCTTTTGTCATGGTTGACCCTTTCTGTTTTTGACTTTTATGTGCCTATAATAGGACACAGCGAAGCGACTTAAAACTCCACCACAATGGAGCCATCAGGCAAATCAAGCTCTTCGCCGCCATAGCTTAGCAACCGCACTCTGGCACGATACTCACCCAGCCACTCAATCTGCGGAGTATAATGCCAGCCGCGCACGCCAAGCCAATGCGTTGGCCCGCGGCGATACACCCAGCGGTTCACCATCGGGCTAGCCACCAGCACATCATGGTCAAAGCCGGTTTGATAGATAATCACACGGTTGCTGCCTTCGGGTGAGCGCGAAATCGTGTAGCGCGTGTACATCGTCGTAGCGCCCATAGCCATGAAAATCGAAACCATGAAGAACACAAACGCTACCGCCAGCCCCGCCAACACCGAGACGATGGTCAGCGCGATTTTCGCGCCGCCTGTGCGCAGTTTTTCACGACATAGCCACATGCTGAGCGCAACCAGCAGATTTATGCCGCTGGCAAACAGCAGCCAATGCAACACCGTCATGTGCACAAAGCCAAAGCTGCTCAGCATAAAAAACAACCACGTTGCAGCAAGCAAAGCAGCTAGCCCGCCTGCCGTAGCAATCCAAATACGAAATGGTTTTTTCACGATATAGCCTTTCTTGTTCTTTTTTGAAAAAAAGAACCAAAAAACTTCAGTCGCTTCGCGGGGGATGATTGATGAGAGTTGAAGAAGAAAGCCTTGGCCCCTTCCTTGGGAAGGAGTTGGCCGCGTCGCGCGGTCTGAGGAAGGTTCGCGGAGCGATAATTGCGAAGTCGCCGGCGTCAGCATGTAGGGGCGGCAATTTTGCCGCCCGAAAGTCTCATCATAATTTGCGAGCGAGAGTGTTGCTATTTGCAAACCAGCGTCTTCACCGCACGCACACCGCCTGCAATCAGCTCGCAGGCCGAGCGCAAGTATTCTTCTTCGTTGAAGATGCTCACCAGTGCCTCCACCATGCGGCGGTCAATCAAGCCACCGCTCCACATGGCAATGGAGCGCACAGGCATTTCCGTCACGGCATCTTTCATGCCGCTGGCGTCGCCGATGGTATCTTTGGCAATGCCCGCCACAATGGGGAAGGCAATGTCGATGATTTTCATCAGCAGGCGACCAAATGGACTTTGCTGCGCGTCTTCAAGGGTGCTATCCCAAGTGAGTGTGCGCGGGCTGGGGAAGTTCGCAAGCGGGATTTCATGGCCCAACACGGCCTCGAATTCGCAGTCGGGAATCGCATGCACGAGGCCTTGCGCATAACAAGGCAGGGCAGGATAGGGTGCATCTGCCGCTTCGTTTTGCATGTTCACGCTGCTGCTCAGCCGAATGTCACGGCTGCTGGCGGCGGCGTGGATAGCATATTCACCCGGCGCGCAATGCCAGCCTTTCAGTCCAACGTGGTAGTATGCAAAGGCACGGCTGTCGAGGGTGACGGTCACTCGTTTTTTCTCGCCTGCTTTCAGCCACACCTTCGCGAATTGCTTGAGCTCTTGCGGAGCACGGAAAACGCTTGCATCTTCAGGTGCGCTCACGTAAAATTGCACCACTTCGGCGGCACCAAAGCTGCCTGTGTTGGTGATGGTCACGCTCACACTCACGGTGTCGTCAGGCGTGATGTTTTTGCGGCTCACGCGCAGGTTGGTATATTCAAATGTGCTGTAGCTCAGGCCATGCCCAAAGGGGAACAGCACATCTTTCTCGGCTTTGTCGTAGTAACGGTAACCCACAAAAATGCTTTCGCGATATTCCACCGTGGCGGTGCCGCCGGGGAAGTTGCCGAAGCAGGGGGTGTCTTGCAGGCGCAGGGGGAAGGTTTCGGCCAGCTTTGCGTTGGGGGAATAAGTGCCATAAAGCAGGTCGATTTGTGCTTCGCCCACGGCCTCGCCCGCCAGATAGCTTTCGAGAATCGCGCGCACTTCGCCCGCCCAAGGCATGCGCACAGGCGCACCGTTGCACAGCACCACCACGATATTTTTTTGCACGGCGGCCAGCTCTGCAATCAGTTGGTTTTGGCAGGGCGGCAAGTCAAGATGTTTGCGGTCGGCGCCTTCGCTGTCCATGCTTTCGGGCAGCCCGGCGAATACCACCACCATTTCGCTGCGTTGCGCCAATTCTATGGCTGCTTGCGCTTTCACCACGTCGTAGTTATAATCCGCGGCACCAAAGCCCTCAGCATACTCAAAGTTAAGACCTTCCGCTGTTGCGGTTTCAAAGGCCGAAGCCACGTGGTAGGCATTCACGTGTGAGCTGCCGCCGCCTTGCACACGCGGCTGCTTGGCAAAGCCGCCGATAAACGCCACGCCCTCTTGCTCACGGTTTAGTGGCAGCACGCCATCGTTTTGCAGCAACACCATGGTGTCGCGCGCGATTTCACGCGCAAGAGCATGATCGCGCTTGTTCAGTTCTTCGGGGCATTCAGGGCGTTGTGCGTCAAGTTCAACGGCTTGTGCGGCACCCTCAACGGCACGCAATACTAGTTCAATCACGCGGGCGGCGGCTTCGTCTAGCGCGGCTTGGCTGAGCGTGTTATCATTCAACGCGTCGGTGATTAAATCGGTGTGCAGGTTGCGGCTATCGGGCATTTCTAGGTCGAGCCCAGCTTCAATGCCTGCCACGCGATCGCTCACCGCACCCCAGTCGCTGACCACAAGACCCTTAAAGCCCCATTCGTCGCGCAGGATTTCAGTGAGCAGACGCTTGTTTTCGCTGCAATAGATGCCATCAAACAGGCGGTTGTAGGCGCACATGACCGTCCATGGGTCGGCACGCTTGACAGTTTGCTCGAACGACGGCAGATAGATTTCGCGCATGGCGCGTTCGTCTACCACAGATTGTGTGGTCATGCGGCGCTTTTCTTGGTTGTTGGCGGCAAAATGCTTGATGCTGACGCCAACGCCTTGCGCTTGCAGGCCCTGGGTATAGCTCACCGCCATTTCGCTGCTGAGATACGGGTCTTCGGAGAAATACTCAAAATTGCGGCCGCACAAGGGCGAACGTTTGATGTTTACGCCGGGACCAAGTAATACGCCAAGCTCGTGTGCGCGACATGCTTGGCCAAGGGTTTCGCCCAGCCGATGCAGCAGGTCACGGTCAAACGATGCGCCCGTGCCGCTTGCGGTGGGGAAGCAAACGGTCTGCACGCTTTTGCCCAAACCCATGGGATTGTCGCCGCCTTGGTCTTGCTTGCGCAGGCCGTGCGGACCATCGGCCATCATGATGCTGGGCAGGTCAAGGCGTTCAATGGGGTGCGTGTGCCAGCTGCCCATGCCTTTGATCAGCAGCAGTTTTTCCTCGGTGGTTAGCTTGGTGACGAGTTCTTGTGCTTGTTGGCGCATGGTGGGCTCCTCCTTTTCTTGTTCTTTTTTGAAAAAAAGAACCAAAAAACTTTATGCCGCTTCGCGGTGGATTTTGATAGGGGTGTGTAGGTATTGCCAAAGGCTCCACCGCTTGCGGGGGAGCTGGCACGCGTAGCGTGACTTTTGGACGCCTTAGCGTTCACAAAGTAGAGGGGGCCGCCACACGTATCAGCGAGAAGGCTCGCGGAGCGAGGATTTTGCAGACTGTGTGAACGGGTAAAATGTTTCACGTGAAACACGGTTTTTGTGCGAAAGGCTAAATCACCGCAGCGCAATCAATTTCGCGCAGCACCACATGCGTTGTTACCGTTGTCACATGTTCGATGCTGCTGATGGTGCGGTGCAGTTGGTCAAGCTCCTGCGTGTTGCGCACAACCGCTTGCAGCAGAAAATCGAACTCGCCGGTGAGGTAATCGCAACTGAGCAAGCCGGGCATGTGCTGCATATGTGCTGCAAAACTCTCAGCATGTCTGGCGTGCTCCAACTGCACATGCAACCACGCGCGAATGCCATAGCCCAGCGCATTGTAATTGACTTGCACGGTGTAGCCTGCAATCACGCCGCGCTCTTCAAAACGACGCATGCGGTCAATCACAGCCGAGGGCGAAAGATTCACCTGCTGGCTCATTTCTGAAGCACGTGCGCGCGCATCTTTGCTCAATATCTGCAAGATTTTTTGGTCAACTTTGTCCATGACGGTCCCTTTATTTGTGTTTTTTCGCAATTGAACTGTCGCTCCGCGAGCCTTCCTCAGTCACGCCCGAGGCGTGCCAGCTCCTTCCAGAGGAAGGAGCTAAGGCTTGCTTCTTCAGCTTATCATAATCCTCTTAATAACCCCATAAAACTCCATCGCCGAAGGCGGCTAGGTTTTTTTGGTTACTTTTTTTGCAAAAAAAGTAACGCAATGCTTTCCTGCGTAGGGACGGCAAGCAGGGTTTGGTAGCTGTTGATCATCACTTGACCGGGTGCTGCGCCGGGGAATTTTTTTACGGCTTTCACAGGGGTGAAGCTTACTGTTGCGCGGCCGCGTGCCTTGCTGTGCCATGCGGCAATTTCGGCGGCCTGGGTGATGCAACGCTCGCTGGGTTGCTGCCCCTCTGTAAATAATATGACGTGCGAGCCGGGATAATCCTTCACGTGCAGCCAAAGATCTTGCCCGCGGGCGAGCTTGAAGGTGAGGTGGTCATTTTGTGTGTTGTTTCGTCCGGCGGCAACACGCAAGCCGTTGCTGGTGCGGTATTCAATCGGCGGCAAGGCTTTTGGTCGCTTCGCGCTTGTTTTTGCGGGTTTCGTTTTGATATAGCCCTGCTGCTCCAGTTCAGCACGCAACGTCTCTACGTCGATGAGCGTCTCGGCACGTTGCAGCAAGTCCAGCACGCTGTCCAGATACTCGGCTTCGGCCTGCGCCTGTGTAATCAGCCCGCTGAGCAGTTGTGCGGCTCGTTTCGCTTTGTTGAACTTTTTGTAATAACGTTGCGCGTTTTGTGCGGGCGAAAGCGCGGGATCTGCGGCGATGGTGAGCGGGCGGTTTTCGTCGTAGTAATTCTCCAGCTCATAGCTGGTTGCGCCGCGTTGCAGCCGATGCTGGTTTGCCAAAATCAGCTCTGCAGCCACGCGTAAATGCTCGCGGTTTTCGGCGACAGCGAGATCGCGGGCTTGGGTTTCGGCGCGTCGCTTGGCCCGGGCAGCCCGCGTTTCGCACAGCTTGAGCAGCTCTGCCATGCGCTGCTTTTGCCGCTGCGTTTGGTCGGCTTGGGCAAAATGTTGCGCTAAAAAGTGCGAGTAACTTTCGCAATCGCCGATGTTTGGCGGGATGAGCTCGCTTGGCTGTGTGGTATTGTTCGGCGGCATTTCGTAGGGCAAACCGGGCAGAATCGCCCGCGTGCTTTGCGAAAAATCCACCCGTCGAATGGCTTCGAGGATGGTGCCGTCCTCACGCAGCACGATGATATTCGCGTGCCGCCCGGTGAACTCTGCAAGCAGTGAAAACTGTGTGGGCAGCCCGATTTCGTTGGTGCCGGCTAGTTCGAATCGCAGCATGCGCTCGTGCGGCGGCTTGGTGATGGCCGTGATTTTTGCGCCGGTGAGGTGCTTGCGCAGCAGCATGCAAAACATGGTAGGTTGCGGCGGATTTTCGGGCTGTGTGGTGATCAATCCGGCGCGCATGCGTGCTTGGTTGACGCAAATGAGCAGGCGAAAATTACCCTCACGGCTGCGCAGATGCAGCACCAGCTCGTCTTTGGCGGGCTGGTGGATTTTGTCTATGCGCGTGCCCACGAGTTGTTGTAACTCGATGCATAAAAAATGAATAAAACTGTGATCGAAACGCATGATTATTCAATCCCTGCACACACATCAGGGTGACGTGTGGTAATGTTATCCACGCCAAGCCGGCGCAGTTTGCGCATGTGACGCGGATTGTCAACCGTCCACACGCTGACCAGTAGCCCCAGTTCACGCGCGCGGCGAAGCAATCTTTTGCTGCATTTGCTGTGGTGAATATTGATGCCAATGGCACCAAGTTTAACGGCTGCATCGCAATCTTTGCTGTTGAGGTAGTAGGGCAGACCGGATATAGGCAAGTCGTTTTCGCGCAGGCCAGTGAAGAATGCACGTTGCGAAAGCCCATGCATATCAACGAGTTTGACGACTTCCGGCAAGTGCGAAAACGCCTTCATGTCCAGATTGATGTTGCAGGCATTGCCTTGCAGCAGCGCGAACACCTCGCTAAGCTTTACCGATGATTCATTCACCCGATCATGCCCCAGTGCGGGGGTGCCGCAGGGCAAAAAGCGCACATCCACTTCAATGCAATCCACGCCGGGGCAAGCTAGTGCGGTTTCAACCGAGTGCAAAGTGTTGGAGAGAGTGCCTAGGGCACCCGCGTGTGCGGTAATGAATGTTTTATGCATAAAATGGCCCCTGTTCTTGCGCGATATGCCACTGTATTTGCGGAAATTGCTCGCGCAGCCATGCTGTTAACACCGGCACGATGAGCACTTCAGTGGCGAAATGCCCGGCGGTGATCATGCTGATGCCGTGCTGTTGCGCCAGCAGAAAATCGCTGTGCTTGGCTTCGCCGGTGATGACTGCTTGTGCACAGGTTAGCAGCTCGCCGCAAAATCCTGAGCCGCCTGCCACCGCCACGGTGTGAATGGAATGCCCGCCGTCGCAAAATTGCACAGGCACGCCCAACTGCGATTTGACCAGTTGGGCTAATTCAGCGGCTGTTGTTTGCGCAGGCAAATCGCACAGGCGGAATAGCTCAGAGGAGGGTGTTGGCGTGAGCCCCAGCGCGTGCGCAAGGGTGTCTGAAACGCCGCCCGCACAGCGGTCTAGCGGGGTGTGCGCGGCAATGCAGCTGATGCCGTGCCGTGCCAACAACCAAGCTGGGTCGTGTGAAATTAGCTCGCGTCTTGCGTGAAACATCACCGGGTGATGCGCGATAATCAACTGACAGTTGAGCTGTGCGGCTTGTTCAATCACCTCAGGCGTGCAGTCTAAACAGACCATGCCGTGTGTGACCTCTTGCGCAAAATCACCTATCTGCAAACCCGAATTATCGCCTTCCACTTGCGTGGAAAACGGCGCAACGCGGTTGAGGTAGTCGTATATGTTGCGTACTGTCATGGGGCGAGGCTCCTTTTCTTGTTCTTTTTTGTAAGGCGAACCCCTCAGTCACCGCTTTCGCGGTGCCAGCTCCCCTACAGGGGAGCCCTTGGCAACACCTAAAAGTTTAAGTTTCGTCAGGATCTCCCCTGTAGGGGAGATGCCGCGCAGCGGCAGAGGGGTTTCGCGAAAAAACACAAGAATACAATTGTTTAAATGAGCCTTACAAAAAAGAACCAAAAAAACTTTTGTCGCGCTACGCGCGGGAGGAAGAATAAACAGCGCGCAACGCGGTGTATGTACGATGGTTATCGCGGCAAACAAGCTCTTGCTGAATGTGAAAATTGTTCTCGTGCAGCCAGTCCAGCAGCTCATTTGCGCGGCTTTGCGGTTGCACCACCAGCACTGTGCCGGGCGTGCGAAGCCAGGGCGCGGCCGAAAGCAGCCGAGCCATCAATGTGCCGCCCATGCCGGCAAGCACCCAACACATTGCGTCCGTTGCTGCGAAGCGACTAAATCCGTCGCTTTGGCGCAGTTCAATTTGCTCGTGCAGGCCTGCACGAGCGATCGTTTTCGCAGCGTTTTCCAGTGGACCGTCTGCAACATCGGCGGCGATTACCCGCGGGCAAATGCCCTGCTGCACGAGATAAACCGGCAGCCAGGCGTGGTCTGTGCCGATGTCGGCCACGGTTGAACCAGGCGGCACGAGTTCGGCCACCATGCGCAGGCGCGGGCTAAGCTGCGGCAGTCTCACTGGGCAGCAGCAAAGTGCGCGTTGAGTTTCGCCAGCAGCGCGTCGCAGTCTACGGCGTGCACGGCGCAGGCTTCGCCCACGGTTTCGCTGCGGGCGTTGGGGCAGCCCAAACAATGCATGCCCATTTCTTGGAAGTACGGCGCGGTGCCATGGTCGGCGGCTAACACGTCACCGATGATGGTGTCTTTGGTTACGGTCATGATAGTTCTCCTTCGTGTGATTTAATCACTTCAAGCATGATATTTGTGCCTAGCAATTCAAGTTCGCGGCGGATGCCGAATGGCTCGGCGGCTTGCATTTTTTGCATGAGTTGTTCGCGCAAGTGCTCAACATCTGCGGTTTCCAGGTCAACGTCATCGGCGAGCACTTCGGCTTTGATGTGCTCTTGTGCACGCCGAATGACTTCTTGCATGAAGCTGTTTTGCGTAATCATGTGCAGTTTAATGTGCTGTGCCACGTCGTAACCGGCCTCTTTACGCATGGTTTGGATTTGCCGAATGACGTCGCGCACTGCGCCCTCTTGGCGCAGTTCATCGGTCAGTTCAATGTCAAGCGCAACGACGATTTCGCCGCACAAGGTGCTGACGATGCCTGGTTTGGTCACGCTTTGCAGGGTGAACAACTCGGCGGGCAACTCGCCCGGCCAGCCGGGGACGGTCAGTGTGCCGCCTATCGATACTTGCGCTGCAACGGCTTGTGCGTCATCGTTGCCAAGCTCGGCCAAGTGCTGCTTGAAGGCATTTACCTGTGCTTTTAATACCGCGCCGGCAGCCTTAAAGTTCACCGCGGGCAACTGCACTTGCAATTCGTCTGCATTGTCTAGTATGCGCAGTTCTTTCACGTTTAGTTCGCTGAGTAGTTGCGATTCGAAGCGTTGCAGTGCTGTGTTTGCGGTATCATCACACGCCACAAACAACGTTTGCAAGGGCTGGCGCACCTTTAGATTTTGTTCGTTTCTTAAACGAAGCGCGGTAGCGATGACCTCACGCGCCAGCTTGGTTTGCTCCAGCAGACCGTTGTCTTCAATGCCGACAATTGGCGTGGGCCACGTGCTCATGTGAATGGACAGCGCGGCATCGGGCTCTATCGCGCGCGTTAAATTTTGCCAAATGGCCTCGGTGCCAAAGGGGATGATGGGCGCCATGACCTGGCAGGCACTTTTTAGCGCGAAATACAGGCAGCCGTAGGCGTTGCGCTTGTCTGCCTCGTCGCCGCTTTTCCAAAAGCGCCGACGATTGAGTCGTACATACCAGTTGCTCACGTCGTCCACGAATTCTTCGAATTCCTTCACCAGCACATAGCACTTGTAGTCATCCATCAATGCTGTTGCGCTTGCGATGAACTGGTTCGTGCGCAGCAGCAGCCAAGTATCGAGGGCATTTAAGGTGGCCCCCTCAGTCACGCTGCGCGTGCCAGCTCCCCCGCAGGCAGGGGAGCCAGCTAGGTTGGGCTTGTCAATTTGATAATAGGTGTCAAAAAAAGTGTAGATATTTCGGAAACTCAGCAGCTTGCGGCGGGCTTCGTCGCCCATGGCAAAGCCAAAGCGCACGTCATTCGCATTTGGCGTGCCGGCAAACAGATAGCGCAAACTGTCGCTGCCAATCTCCTCGGCGGCGTCGTCGAACTTGATCATTGTGCCGGTTTTGCTGAACTTGCTGCCGTCCTCCTTGGCTACCATGGCATAGCACATCACGCGCTCATAGGGCGGGCAGTCTTCCAGCACAACGCTCATAAACAGCATGGAATAGAACCACAGGCGCACCTGCTCGTTCATTTCGCTCACCCATTCGGCGGGGAAATTTTTGCGCCATGCTTCTTTATCCGTGAAGTAACCAAGCGTGCTAAAGGGCACAATACCTGCGTCTAGCCAAACATCGCCGGTGTCGCTGATGCGCTGCACTTGCTTGCCGCATTTGGCGCAGGTGACGGTGATGTCGTCAATCCACGGGCGGTGCAGTTCAACGTCTGCGCCGAGCTCGGCTTTGCTGCCGATGACCGTGAGATGCCCGCAATCGCAGGGGTAAAACGGCAGCGGCAAGCCATAGTAACGCTTGCGGCTGATGTTCCAGTCACCCATGTTGGTGATCCAGTCTTCCATGCGGCGGCCTGCGGATTCAGGCTCCCACTTCACTTTTTTTGTGGCGGCCAGCAAGCGTGGTTTGAGTTCCGCAGTGGCGATATACCACGCTGGCACAAGGCGGAAAATCACCGGTGTTTTGCAACGCCAGCAAATGGGGTAGTTGTGCTCATAGGGCAGCACTTTGTAGAGTTTGCCACGCTGTTTTAGCTCGGCGAACACCTCGGGTGCTACGGTGTCGCTATTTTTGCCGGTGTAGAAGCCAAAGCCCTCCAGAAAAATGCCCAGGTCATCCACGGGCATCACTTGCGGCAGGTTTTCGCGCAGGCCAAGTTCATAGTCCTCGGCGCCGCAGCCGGGCGCGATGTGCACCACGCCGGTACCTTCTTCGGCACTCACGTCATCCCAGCTCACAATGCGATGCTCGAATTGCAGCTTGGGCAGTTCTTCAAAGCAGGTTTCATAGGTCAGCCCAACGAGGGTGCTGCCCTTGAACATATCGAGAACTTCAGCTTTGTCATCACCCAGCAATTTAATTGCCTGCTTAGCGAGGACGATGGGTTTTTCTTGGCTGTGCAGCTTAACAAGGGCGTAGTCAATGTCGGGGTTTACGGCAAGTGCAACGTTCGAAGACAGCGTCCACGGGGTGGTTGTCCACACGAGGATGTTGAAGTTACGCCCATGCACCGGCAGCTGAAAGAACACGCTGTCGTGCGTCATAATTTGATAGGAGCCGGTCATTTCGTGTTCGCTGAGGCTTGTGCCGCAGCGCGGGCACCACGGCATGGGTTTATACTCTTGCCGCAGCCATCCGCTATCGTGGCACTTGCGCAGAAAATGCCAAATGCCTTCGATGTTTTCGTCCGTGTGGGTGAAGTAGTCGTTGCCCCAGTCCATCCACATGCCAAGGCGCTTGCTTTGCTCGGTAATCACTCCGGCGTAAGTCGCAACGCGCTCCTTGCATTTTTCGGTGAACTTGTCCAGTCCATAGGCTTCGATGTCGCGTTTGCTTTCAAAGCCCAGCTCTTTTTCCACGCCAACTTCCACCCACAAGCCTTGTGCGTCAAAGCCGTTTTGCGCGCGGCAGTCAAAGCCTTGCAAAAACTTGTAGCGGACGTAGATGTCCTTCAGGCTGCGCCCACGGGCGTGGTGCACACCCATGGGATTGTTCGCCGTAATGGGGCCATCCAAAAAGCGGAACATCGGTTTGCCAGCGGCTTGCGCGCGCAGTTGTGCAAAGCAGTTGTTTTCTTCCCAAAACTTGAGCATCTCGTGCTCTTCGCGGATTAATTCGTGTTTTTCCATGTGTACCTTTCCTTTACCACTTTTTTGAAAAAAAGTGGCGCAAAAAACTTTAATCGCGCTTCGCGCGGGGAATTATTTATGATTGGTTGAAAAAGCAAGCCCTAGCTCCTTCCTCAGGAAGGAGCTGGCACGCCTCGGGCGTGACTTTTGCGCGCTTAGCGTGGCAAAAGTAGAGGAAGGCTCGCGGAGCGACTTTTACACATTAATCCCAAACTGCGCCAGTGTAACAATGCCTAGTGCCAGTGCCGTCAAGCCAATGATAGCCAAATGCACAGGGTAGATGACATAGAATGCCCATTTCATGCGGCGGCCGCGCTCGCCGTTGAAGCCATATAGCAGCAATGCAGCGGCAATGTTGCCGATGAAGAACGACATGCTCACCCAAGCCAGTCGCAGATCAAAGCCATACAGCGGGATCATGTCTTCCATGCCAGGGGTGCCCAGCATCCATACCATGGAAAGCGCATTGAGCAGAATAAACAGCCCGGCCACAACACTGGGCACCACGCGGCGTGTTGTTTCGTTCTTGATGGCATAGGTGAGCATCACCACAATCACGCCAATCAACGGCCAATCAAAAGAAATGGGGAACATGGTAAGAATGCAAATGATGACGAATATAATCCAGAATAGCCAGCGCATTTTCGCCAGTTTGTCATATAGCCACAGGCAAAACAGGCCAACGATGATGGTGAACAGGATGTTGAGCATGATGCTGCCCATCGTTAGCATATGGAAAGGCAGGGCGATGAGGCCGAAAATGGCAAGCCGGCCGATGTATTTGCCCAGCGAGCGGGTGTGTTTGTAGCCTTCGACGACGAAGTAGGCCATGATGGGGAAGGTGAGCCCGCCGGCGGCATATAGCGGAATGGCCAGCCATGTGGGGAAGCTGTCGCTCCACAGGCCGATGACGATGTGGTTGGTGATCATGCCGATGATGGCAATCCACTTGAGTTGAAACGCGTTGAGTTTTGGTAATAGTTTTTGCATGGGTTCTCCTTTTTGGTTGATAAATTCTATTTGCGTGTTATCCAGTATGCGGCGTTGCTTTGCCCCGCCGCGGTTAGCCAAGCCCAAGCAATGCCCGCAGCGCAAGGGTGTTTTCCCAAACGATTGCCGGGCTGGTTGAGCCAATGGCCAGCCATGCCACGAGACCAATCACGGCCAGGTGCACGGGATAGACAATGTAGAACGCCCATTTCATGCGCTTGCCGCGGTCACCGTTGAAGTTGCGCAGCAGCAGCGCGGCGGCAATGCAGCCGATGACAAATGTGCAGCTCACTGCCATGAGCACGATGTCGCTGGTGTCGATGGCGGGGATATCGACAAGCATCACTGCGTCGGCATCTTCGGGCATGTTGTTTAACATCCATGCGCCCAGCGTGCCCAATGCTGTTGTGACAAAGAAGAAAATTCCGGCGAGAATAGCGGGCAGTGTGCGTCGGCGCTTTTCGTGTTTGATCACGTGCGTCATCATCACCACAATCGGGCCGATAATCAACCAGTCGAACATCACAGGCCACACGGTGAGGAAGCAAATGATGACAAAGGCAATCCAAAACAGCGGGCGCACTTTTGCCATTTTATCATATAACCACAGGCAAAACAGACTGATGACGATGGTGAACAGGATGTTGAGCATAACTGCGCCAAAGGTTAGCGCATGAAATGGCAGGGCAATGAGTCCAAACAACGCCAAGCGGCCGATGTATTTGCCCAAGTTGCTAGTGTGACGGTATCCCTCCACGACGAAATAAGCCATGATGGGGAAGGTCAGTCCACCGGCGGCATACATGGGAACGGCCAGCCAAGTGGGGATGATATCCCACCAAGCGAGCACCATGTGGTTGAGTATCATGCCGATGATGGCAATCCACTTGAGTTGAAAGGCGTTGAGTTTTGGCATAGATTTCTCCTTATTGTGGTAAATTAACTTGAAAATAGTCTTGTGGTTTTCTGAGATTGACAGCGATGTCAAGCGAGTTTATCGTTCCGCGAGCCTTCCCCAGACACACCCCAAGATGCGCCAGCACCTTCCCGAGGAAGGAGCTAAGGGTTCATTTCTTTAATCCCCGGGCGGATTTGCATCCGCCCCTACAGGTGGTATTTCCCGCAAGGTGCATAAAACCGCAACATGTAGGGGCGGATGCAAATCCGCCCGCGACCTTGGCCCTTGAACTTTTCTCAAGTTAAGACGATAGGTTTGCTGCGATTACGGCCAAGGTAAGAAAGACAGAAAGCCTGGCAGCGGCGGCAGGCGAGTGAGGTCAAGCGCGAACGCAGCCAGACCAATGACGGCCAAGTGCGCGGGATAGGCGATGTAGAAAGTCCACTTCATGGGGCGGCCGCGCTGGCCGTTATAGTTAAACAGCAACAAGGCCGCCAGCACGCTGCCCAGCGCGAACACAAGGGTGAAGATCGAAACAGAGCTGAGATCGAAAGTCAGCAAGGCGGGTAATGTCCACCAGCTTGCTGCCAACAGCGGGGGCACCACGCGGCGAGCGGGCTCGTGTTTAATCACATGCGTCAGCACAATCATGATGACGCCGATGACCGACCAGTCGAAATGCACAGGCTGCCAAGCCATGAGACCACAAATGCCTGCGAATATCACCCAAAATTGCACCTGCATGCGTCGCTTTATCATGCTATCATGCAGCCACAAGCAAAACAGACCCACAATGATGGTGAACATGATGTTGAGCCCCCAGCCGCCAAACACCAGCGCGTGAAAGGGAATGGCGATTGCGCCAAACAGGGCCAAGCGGCCGGTGTAGCTATCTAGGCTGCGCGTGTGGCGGTAGCCCTCCACGGCGAAGTAGGCCATGATGGGGAACGTTAGCCCGCCGACGGCGTAGATGGGGATATCCAGCCAAAGGGGGATGACGGCGTCAAACGCAAGGGAGATGTGGTTGAACACCATGCCGATGATGGCAATCCACTTGAGTTGAAAGGCGTTGAGGGTTTGCATGGGATTCCTTTCGATGGGTCAGGGTGAAGGATGACGCGCAAAAGATGCGAATCGTGAGATTGCAATCGCTCCGCGAGCCTTCCTCACCCTCCCCAGGGTCGGGAGCTCCTTCCCAAGGAAGGAGCTTGGGGGCTTAAGGATATAACAACAGCGTTACTTTCGGCTGCAAGCCTCCGCTCCTCTCCTCTGGAGGGAGCTCCCGACCCTGGGGAGGGTGAGGAAGGAGTTAAGGCAATCCACTTCATTGAGGGTTTGCATGGGGGTTCTCCCTTGGATTGCGTAACGGCGGGGCAATGCACCCCCTACGGTTGTGTCGGCTGCGCCGAGCCTTACGCGAGAATTGCGCCAATGGCGCTGGGTTGCAGAACATCAGGCGAGCGTTTTCGTCCATTCAAAATTATCCTTCACGCGTCCCCATTGAATGCCCGTGAGCTCGTTATACAGCCACTGGGCGATTTCACGGCGGCAACAAGCACTTCCTCAAGGCTGACGGCGCATCTCAATCATGGGGCATCCATTTTCTATGACGATGCCATTGGCCACAAAACCGTTTTCTTCAAAAAAGCGTTTTTGATTGAGGGCATGTTGGTGTGTGCTGTTAGGCGTGTTGACGGTAATCATTCTTGCAGTGTCCAGTTCAGCCAGCGCTGTGTCAAACAAAGCTTGTGTGGCACAAGGCTCGGCGATGTGGCTCATGGCGTAAAATGTGATGCGATTACCCGAGCGGGAAATTGCGATTGCGCCCAAGGTGATATCTTGCTCGAAAGCAATTAGTGCTTCGCGCTGCGCGATTTTCCGCGCCATATAGACCTCGAAACCATCATACCATGTATCCATATCAACCAGTTCAATGATGTACTGGTCATATTCTTGTGACAAAGCAAGCCATGCGGGCAAGTCCGCTTCGGTTATCCAACGAATCAGCATCAGTGAACCTCCCTCGTCCATTCAAAGTTATCTTTCACACGCCCCCATTGAATGCCCGTGAGCTCGTTATACAGCCACTGGGCAATTTCGCCGGTTTCGTTGCCGTTGATGATAATCTCTTCGTCGCCGCACAGCAGCGTGCCCATGGGGGAGATCACCGCAGCGGTGCCGGTGGCAAAGGCTTCTTTCAGCGTGCCAGCGCGGGCGGCAGCAAGCACTTCGTCAAGGCTGATTGCGCGCTCAACCACGGTGTGGCCATTGGCACGCAGCAACTCAATGCAGCTTTTGCGCGTGATGCCCGGCAAAATGCTGCCCGAAAGCGCAGGGGTGATAATCTCATCGCCAATGGCGAAAAACGCGTTGGATGTACCGACTTCTTCGACGAACTTGCGTTCAATGCCGTCCAGCCATAGCACCTGTGCGCAACCTCTCGCTTTGGCAGCTTGCTGCGCCTTGAGCGTAGCGGCGTAGTTCCCGCCGGCTTTGGCTGCACCTGTGCCGCCTTGCACCGCGCGCACATAATCCTGCTCCACGAAAATTTTCACGGGGCTGAGGCCTTCGGGGTAATACGCACCCACGGGGCTGAGAATGACCGCGAAAATATACTCACTGGCGGCGCGCACACCCAAGAATGGGTCGGCGGCGATGATGAACGGGCGGATATAGAGCGAGGTACCGTCGGCGGTGGGAATCCAGTCGCGATCGAGCTGCACGAGCTCTTCAATGGCATGCAAGGTGAAGTCTTCGTCCAGCTGGGGGATGCACAGGCGGTCGCTGCTTGTGTTGAGCCGCCGAATGTTTTCAAGCGGGCGGAACAGCCGCACTTTTTTGTCGCTGCCATAGTAAGCCTTCATGCCTTCAAAGACCTCTTGGCCGTAATGCAGGCACATGGCAGCGGGGTCAAGTTGGAAGGGAGCATAGGGCACAATGCGCGGGTTAACCCAGCCCTTGCCGTCTTTATAGTTCATGATGAACATGTGGTCGGTGAAGTAGTTGCCGAAGCCCAGATTGTTGGGCGCGGGCTTGGATTTGGGTTCGGTTGTTCGTTTGAGTAAAATTTGCATACGATAGGTGTTCTCCTTGGATAGGATGGGGTAGCGCAGCACGGGGTGTTTGAGCAAAATAATAGCGAAAGCGAGCACTTGAATAAAATTGATGAACATCCACGCCGACAGCGGTGTATCGTAGCCAATAAGAGCACTGGACCACATGGCTAACAGGACACTAGGGATGAATAAGCTGGCTTCAAGAAGCACCATAATAGTTGCAGCTTTGTGTGTGCGCTTGCCGCGCAGGATGTTGATAAACAGCCAGAAGTGGGCGCTGAGTAGTGTGATGGAAAGCAAAGAGATCAAAGCAAAGCCTGCAAACGCGAGATAGTCGAAAGAGGTTAGCGGCAAATGTACGGTATCGCCGCTTATTAGGTCGCGAAAGGAAGTAATCTGAGATACGATAAAGTTTGCAAATGCATTGGCGAGCAGAACACCCAATATCCAGCGCAACCATTTGCGATGTGAGAACTTTGAGCATGGCAGCAGTAGTTTGAGAAAAAAGGCAATGCCCAGCAGCGAGCTTAGAATATTCCATAATGAGAAAATGATGAATGTATTATCAAGCAGGCCGAAGCCGATGCCTACCAAGCTGCGTACAACCAGCAAGCCAACCAACCCCGCCAGCACCCACTGCTTGCGTGTGATTTTCGCCATCCCAAATCCTCCATACAATACTACATATACCATTATAACAAATTTTTTTCGCAAATGCAAGTAAAAAATCATCGCGCGGGCAGATGAAGTATGTTAATTTTACGCAACGGCGCGCCAAAGGCACGCCCTACAGGAAATGCGCCCAAGGCGCAATGCATAGCAATCCACGGCCTCGGGCCGAATCCCTGTAGGGCGTTGCTTTGCAGCGCCGTTAGAAAAATCAATGAAATTCTCTCACATTCGTTATCACGCGATTATTAACCAACCATGACGAAAACGCAAACTCTTTTGCGCTGTTCATAATTTTGCTTGCAATTTGCGAAAGAATAGTGTAAAATGGGAAATATAGAGATTGAAACAGAAAGCGAGGCAATATTATGTCCACAAAAATTCTGGTTGTTGACGACGACATGAACATCTGCGAACTGCTGCGTATCTACCTGGAAAAAGAGGGCTATGCGCCTGTGTTGGCTCACGACGGCCGTGCGGCTGTGGAGGCCTTTGCCAAGCACAACCCCGCGCTGGTGCTGCTGGACATCATGCTGCCCGAAATGAGCGGGCATGACGTGTGCCGCGAAATCCGCAAGAGCTCCGCTGTGCCGATTATCATGCTCACCGCCAAAGGCGAGGTATTTGACAAAGTGCTGGGCCTTGAACTCGGCGCAGATGACTATGTGACCAAACCCTTTGATGCCAAGGAAATCGTTGCGCGAGTGAAAGCTGTGATGCGTCGCACGGGCGAAAATTCTGCTGCCGAACCCGCGATTAAGGAAGTGCGTTTTGAAAAGCTCAGCGTGAACCTCACCAACTATGAATTGCGCATTGACGGCAAAAAAGTGGATGCACCGCCCAAAGAAATGGAACTGTTGTATTACCTTGCTGCCAACCCAAACCGCGTATTCACCCGCACGCAACTGCTGGATGAAGTTTGGGGCTTTGATTACTATGGCGACAGCCGCACCATTGATGTGCACGTGAAACGCCTGCGCGAAAAGCTGGAAGGCGTGAGCGACCAATGGAGCCTGCAAACCGTGTGGAGCGTGGGCTATAAATTTGCGACGGAGCTTTGATTAGCGGTTTTTGCATGCATGAAAAGAGGAGTGGGCCATGAAAATGTCTTGGAACGAGCGCGATATTTTGCATGAAATTGAGGGTCAGCTCTTTGTTTGGGACAAAACAAAAGCTGAAACCAATAAAGCAAAACATGGCATAGCCTTTGAAGAAGCGGCTTCTGTTTTTATGATTGATGGCGCAGAAGAGTTTGAAGATGACGAACATTCTGAAGATGAAGACAGATTGATCGTGATTGGTTTAAGTTGTGAGTTACGTGTTCTCACCGTGGTACACTGTTGGCGTGAAAACGAAACAGTTATTCGGATAATTTCTGCAAGAAAAGCAACCGCATTAGAACAAAAACTTTGGAAGAGGTGATTGGATGAAAGCTGAATATAATCTGCTGAGCATGAAACGCAAGGGGCATCCGCTTCGCGACAAGGTGGAACGCGGCGATTTAAGGCTGATCAATCCCCTAAATATCCCCGATAGGGACACTAAGTTGGCTGCTCTTTCACCTGAGGAGCGAGAACTTGTGGTTGGTTTGCTGAAAGGCTTTCCTCCACAGCATTAACTTGCGCGATTTCCCAATAAAAAGAACCCCCTTCGTGGGGGCTCTTTTGTTTTTGCCTAGGCAACAACTGGCTGCGGGTCAAGCTCGTGCGGTTGGATAGCACCCGAAGCAACTGCGCGGTTGCGTAACTCAACGAAATAGCCTGCCATGGCCGTTTGCATGTAGGGCCCCACATGCACAATATACAGAATGCCCAGTGTCAGGCCGCTCAACAGCAGCCAGCCAATCCAGCTTAGATAGAACACGAACAGCTCGCCTTTGTGGCCTTGGGTCATGCGCAGGGAAAGCTTGAGGGCGTCGGTGGCGGTGACATTGGGATGCACAGCGAGGATATATGGGGTCATGGAATACGCAATGGCTTTGATGATGCCTGGCACAAAAAACAGCAAGCTCCACAGAAAAGCCCAAAGGCTCATCCATGCCATGCCGCCCACTTTGCGCAGATAGTTGCCGGTGAAGGTGGTGGTGAACATGTCGCCAACGCCAATTTGCTGCCCATTGTAAACATTCAGGAATGAACCCGACATCCCCACTGTGAGCGGCATGACAATGAACCACGGCAAGGCAGTGACAATCAACGCCCCAAGGAATGGGATTCCTGCGAAAATTGACCCTGCACCTGCAATCAGCATGAACAGAAAGGTGATGAGAATGCTGATGCCGCGTTGGTTGGCCATGGCTTGCTTTGCGTTGGCTTTGATTTGCGCGCGTGAAAGTCTGGTATACGCTTGATTTTGCTCGAACATATGATGTTCCCCCATTTCATTATTTCTAAATATAATTATAGCATATGGCTGGTTGGATTGCAAGTTTTTTTGCGTTTTTTTGCAAAACAACTCGAGAGAAAATTTGTGTGCTGTCTACCCTCAGTCCGCCCGAGGCGGCCAGCTCCCTCCTGAGGAGGGAGCGGAGGAATAAGAGGATAACGACATCGTAATGTTCGGTTGCAAGCCGCCCCTACATGCTGGTTATGCTTATGTTGACTATTTGAAGAATCCCCTACAAATTGCTACCCGCTGAAAAACGATGATCTCTTTGCATGTTTTCTCTTTCCTTTCCCATACTAAGCAGAAGGAAGGGTTTTTATGTGTAATGGAAAATATCCAAAAAGAGAGGGATTTTGCATGTGTAATGGAAAGTCTCAAAAAAGGGAGGGGATTTTATGCTGACACAAGACCATGCGCGCAACGTGGCGTTGCTAGACAAAACGCTGCGCCTTGACAGTAACTTTGATATTTTGCCGCGCACCCTAGCGTTTGGCGGTCGCTCAGCCCGCATGTATACCATTGACGGGATGAACGAAGACAATGTGGTGAATAAAATCGTGGAAACATTGTTTAAGCTGGAAGACACCGTGCTGAACGAACTGAAAAGCACCCGCGAGTTTGCCGACAAAACCGTGCCTTATGGCGAAGTTGACCTGGTGGACAACGAAAAGGACTTCGCTGTGTGGGTGCTTAGCGGTTGCGTGGGCTTGCTGGTTGAAGGCTTTGCCGAGGGCGTTGTGATTGACGTACGGAGCTATCCTGCACGCCCTGTGATGGAACCCGAAAACGACCGCGTGCTGCGCGGCCCCCGTGAGGGCTTTGTGGAAACACTCGTGGTGAACACTGCGCTCGTTCGCCGCCATCTGCGTGACCCTGCGTTGACCATGGAAGCTGTGCGGGTGGGGCGTAGCTCGCGCAGCGATGTGGTGCTGTGCTATATGCAAGGCAAGGCAGATGCAAAGCTCGTGGAGAAACTGCGTGCAAAACTCAACGACATTGGTATCAATACGCTGACGATGGGCGTGGAAAGCCTGACCGAATGCCTCACCCGCAAGCAATGGTGGAACCCGTTCCCCCGTGCGAGATATACCGAGCGGCCCGACACTGCGGCCGCATGCGTAGCCGAAGGGCAAATTATTCTGATGATGGACAATTCACCCGCCGCGATGATTTTGCCCACCGGTATCTTTGACTTTTTGCAAGACACCAATGACTATAGCTTTTTGCCCATCACTGGTATATACTTGCGCTGGCTGCGATTGTTGATTACCGTGCTGATGACAGTGCTCACCCCATTGTGGATGATGGCGGTGAAATATAACGACCGCTTGCCCGATTTTCTCAGCTTTCTTGCGCTGGAGGAAACACCGACTATTCCCGTATTCGCACAGCTTGTGGTGATTGAGATTGTGCTTGCCGCGCTGCGCATGGCCTCGTTGAACACACCGGCGGCACTCATTGGCTCGTTTGGCATTGTGGGTGCACTGCTGCTGGGTGAGGTTGCTGTCATCAGTGAATTGCTGATTCCCGAAACCGTGCTGATGATGGGCTTTGTAGCACTGGGCAATTTCGCGCAGCCCAGCCACGAGCTCGGTTATGCACTCACCTTTGTGCGCATGATTACTCTCGTGCTGGTGTGGTTGTTCAGCTTTTGGGGCTTTGTGGCGGGCATGGTGATTATGCTGCTGTTGATTAGTGTGAACAAAACTGTCAGCGGCACAAGCTATTGGTATCCGCTCATTCCGTTTAATGGGCGTGCGCTGGGGCGATTGTTCTTTCGTGTGCCGATTAAGCACAACAATTCATGAGTACACTTGTTGCATTTGTGTTACTTTTTTGAAAAAAAGTAACCAAAAAACTTTAGCCGCTTCGCGGGGGATTTTTATAGACGTGTGTAGGTGTTGCCAAGGCCTCCCCCTCCGGGGTCCCCGCAAATGCTTGCATTTGTGGGGTAGGCATTGGGGGAGGAAAGCACGTCGTAGGCGTGCAGGTGGGGGTTGCACAAAAACTTTAGCCGCGATTTTTATAGACATGTGCTTTCTCCACCTCGTGTGTAGGGGCGGCAACCTGCCGCCCGTTCCTCTTGATGCTGCTATAAAAAACCTCGGGCGGCAAATTGCCGCCCCTACACGTGAGTATTCGGCGTGTCGCTACCCCGAGCGGTTGAAGGGGCGTGCCTCGCGGAACAATTGCGATTGTTTCGGCGTGTAAAAAGGGGCGCAAAAAACTGCGCACGTCCTTACATAGAGCTATCACGTAAAATTTCCGCACGATTTCGCTAAAATCAATTGACAAGCACCTCCCTTTCTGTTACACTATATATAACAAGAAAATTAGGAGGATATCCCATGGACCAGAAAACGTTGGCGTATATTAACATG
>WQWM01000018.1 GCA_009785335.1 Oscillospiraceae bacterium | reverse complement strand
GGCCTGCTTGCAATTTACCCCTCCATATAATCCAACAAAACCCGCTTTTCTGCGCACTTTTTTGCGCGAAAATGGCGATTTTACGAAAAGTCCGTGGAAAATTTGGTGAAAAGGCACTTTGACCGAAAAAAATAGTGCGAAAATTTGCTCGCTTTTTTTGCAAAAACGCTTGCAATCTCTCGCGCAATATGCTACAATAATAAATATGAAACATATTGAACTATTTTGCGATGGCGCATGCAGCGGCAACCCCGGCCCAGGCGGGTGGGGCACCATCTTGCGCTACAATGGCCGTGAGCGCGAACTGGCCGGCGGCGCGCCACTGACCACCAACAACCGCATGGAACTCACTGCCCTCATTGAGGGCTTGACTGCGTTGAAAGAGCCCTGTAGGGTGACTGTGACCACGGACTCGAAGTATGTGGCGGATGGGATTACCAAGGGCTGGGCGCGCGGCTGGCAGCGCAACGGCTGGGTGAAAAGCGACAAAAAGCCTGCGCTCAACCCCGACTTGTGGGAAGCTCTGCTTGCGCAAATTGACCGCCACGACGTGACCATCAAATGGGTGCGTGGGCATAGTGGGCACCCCGAAAACGAGCGCTGCGATGCGCTTGCAGTGGGGCAGATTAAGAAGTAGGGATGCATTTTTTGAAGCCCCGGGCGGATTTGTATCCGCCCCTACATGCTGGCAAAAATCCTCGCCCCCTCTACTTTGTGAACGCTAAGGCGTCCAAAAGTCACGCTACGCGTGCCAGCTTCCCCGCCTGCGGTGGAGCCTTTGGCAACACCTACACAATCCATGAAAATTCCCGCGTTTTTGTGCTCCGCACCCCTCCCTCACCCGCTGCGGCGGGAGCTCCCTCTATAAGAGGGAGTCGAGGATTAAGGATATAACGACTGTGAAAACCTCGCTCCGCGAACCTTCCTCAGTCACCCGAGGTGACAGCTCCTTCCTGGGGAAGGAGCCATGGGGCTTGAGAGTATAACGACATCATAGCTTGAAGTGGAAGCCTTCGGCTCCTTCCCATGGAAGGAGCTCCCGAGCTCAGCGAGGGTGAGGAAGGTTCGCAAAGCGACAAGAAAAAGGAGGCTCGCCATGCGCATGATTGCCACTGATCTGGACGGTACACTGCTGCGGCGCGACAAAACGCTGTCGGATTATACTGCGCAGGTGCTGCGGCAATGCCAAGCGCAGGGCATCAAAGTGGTGGTGGCAACGGGGCGCGGGATACGCGGGGCGAACGAAGTGATTGACCCCGCCGATTTCGATGCGCTATCGGTCTGCAACGGTGCGCTGGTTTATATCGATGGTAAGTTGGTGCACGAGTGTAATTTGCCGCTTGAAGATTCTCGCGCGATTTTGCGTGAAATTGAAGGACATCCCGCGGTGCTTGCCATGCGTGAATACCCCGCCAGCGACGAACTGCACACGACCCGAATTTGGTTTGAAACGCAAGACCATGACTACGCTGCCGACTTCATGCGCCGCTATCCACACTTGCACATTAAGCTGTTTAGCGACGTGAGTGTGTATGATATCACCAACACCACCAAGGCTGACGCGATTGAACTGCTTGCCGCACACTGGGGCATTGCAATGGCTGATGTTGTGGCCTTTGGCGATGACTTCAACGACATTGACATGCTGCGCGCCTGCGGCATAGGTGTGGCTGTGGCCAACGCGATTGATGAGGCCAAGACTGCTGCCGACCACATTTGCGCGAGCAATGAGGAGGATGGCGTGGCACGGTGGATTGTGGAGAATGTGCTATGAGTGCTGCGCGTAGCGACTTGGCAACCCCCACTTGCACGTTAATCTGGACGAGCAAAGCTCGCCCCTACGCGTAATGCGGCCAAAGGCCGAGCAAGACCGATAAAAATCCACGGGCGGCAGATTGCCGCCCCTACACGAGCAACACCTACGCATTATTATAAAAATCCCCACGCCGAAGGCGACTAAAGTTTTTTGGTTCTTTTTTCAAAAAAGAACAAGAAAGAGAGGACAAGACTATGCCAGCAGAAGACAAACGCCGCGTTGCGCTAGAAACCGCCATGGCGCAAATTGAGAAGAGTTACGGCAAGGGTTCCATCATGCGGCTGGGGGACAACCAAGGCATGCAGGTGGGCAGCATTAGCACTGGCTCGCTTGGGCTGGATGCTGCGCTGGGCATTGGCGGACTGCCGCGTGGACGCATTATTGAGATTTATGGGCCTGAGTCATCGGGCAAGACGACCCTTGCGCTGCATGCCGTGGCCGAGGCGCAAAAGGCTGGCGGCGAGGCTGCGTTCATTGATGCTGAACACGCGCTTGACCCGGTTTATGCCGGAAATTTGGGCGTAGATATTAACTCCCTGCTGGTTTCGCAGCCCGACAACGGCGAGCAGGCCCTTGAGATTGCCGAAGCACTGGTGCGCTCCAACGCGATTGACATTGTGGTGGTTGATAGCGTTGCTGCACTTGTTCCGCGTGCGGAAATCGAAGGCGAAATGGGTGACAGTCATGTGGGATTACATGCACGTTTGATGAGCCAAGCCCTACGCAAGCTGGCTGGTCACATTGCAAAAAGCAACACCATTTTGATTTTCATCAATCAGCTGCGCGAGAAAATCGGGATTTCGTATGGTAACCCCGAAGTTACCACGGGTGGGCGTGCGTTAAAATTCTATGCCAGTGTGCGCATGGATGTGCGCCGCACAGAGCAGCTGAAAGGACAGGGCGGCGAGTTCATTGGCTCGCACACGCGCGTGAAAATTGTGAAGAATAAGGTCGCGCCGCCATTTAAAGAAGCAGAGTTTGACATCTTCTATGGCAAGGGGATCTCGCGTGATAGCGAGCTGCTGGACATGGCTATCAAGCGCGACATCATCAAGCGCAGCGGCGCGTGGTTTAGCTATGGTGAAAACCGCTGGCAGGGCCGCGAAAACGTGCGGCTGCATTTGGCTGAACACCCTGACATGATGGACGAAATTGTGGCGATCATTCAAAACACGCCCAAGGAAGAGCCCGCACCCAAAGCCAAGGCAAAAGCACCCGCGAAGGCCGTGAAAGGCAGCAAGGCGAGCTTGGATATTGTGGTGGATGACGATGATGAATTATAGCGAATAATCTTGACAAGGCAATGATTACCTGATATAATGTAAACGGTAGCGTTGTCTATACGGTAGGCGGCTAATTCCTGCCCTCCTGGAAAGGAGGGATAACTATGGAGTACCTAATCATTTTCGCAATCATCTTGATTCTGCTGAGTGAGTTGAAAAAACATAGTGAAAAGAAATAGACCGCCCTTTAGCTTGGTAGGCAGAGGCAGTCTATTTCTTAACTGTTTTCTGTTGGGGGGCTAGCCGCCTATACGGCAACGCTATCCCTGTATTTAACAGTATAGCATGCTTCGTTGCTTTTGTCAAGCAAAATTTATTTTGGTGATTGCAAATGGATGAATTTGAACCCTACGAACGCTTGTGGAATCGTGCGCTGTGGTATCTTGGGCGGCGGGATTATGGCACGGACGAGCTGCGGAAAAAGCTGCTGCGCCCGCGGCCAAACAAACCTGCGCCAAACGAAGAAGACATCGACCGCGCGATTGAGCGGCTGGTGGAGTTGAATCTGCTGGACGACGAACGCTATGCACAACGCCTAGCGGAAAGCTATGCCCGCAAAGGCTATGGCCAGCGCGGGATTGACCAGCAGCTGTATCGCAGGGGGCTGAAAGAGGAAGCCCCTGAGCTTGCGCAAGATGACCCCGAACGACTGGCCGAATTGCTGCAAACGCCTGCCTATCAGCGAAAACTTGCTGACCCGGACAAGCATAAAAGCCTGTTTGCGGCGTTGCTGCGCAAGGGCTTTCGGCATGGAGATATTCGCGCGGCGATGCAGGATGTTTTAGACATGGATTTGGGCTATGATGTCTGAAAATTTTGTTGACAAGGCCATGATTACCTGATATAATGTAAACGGTAGCGTTGTCTAATACAGACCACCCCACAAATGCAAGCATTTGCGGGGACCCCGGTTTGGTAGTCGGCTAATTCCTTCCCCCCGGAAGGGGGTGATAGCTATGGAATACTTAATCATGTTTGCAATTCTTTTGCTGCTGTTAAAAGAACTTCGTAGTGATAAAGAAAAAGACCGCCCGTAGCCTGGCAGCTGCGCGGTCTAATTCTGATTAGTTTCGCTCAGTGGGGGGCTAGCCGCCTATACGGCAACGCTATCCCTGTATGTATAGTATAGCATAATTGTGCCGCTATGTCAAGGCATTTTTTTAGAAAGTGAGCAACAACATGCCGATAATTAAACGCAAAGCCAAGGTGCAAAAAATCGCGTTTGTGAGCCTTGGCTGCCCGAAAAATCAAGTGAACGCCGAACGCATGATGCATGATCTGCAGGCGGCGGGCTTCGCCATTGCTGAAAGTGTGTATCACGGTGCAGACGTGGTGATTGTGAACACCTGCGGCTTTGTTGATGATGCCAAGAAAGAAGCCATCGACAGCATTCTAGAAATGGCGCAGATGAAAGCCGACGGCACCGTGGGCAAAATATTGGTGACCGGCTGCATGGCGCAACGTTACCAAGACGACATCACCGCTGAGATCCCCGAAGTGGACGGTGTGCTGGGTCTTGGCGCGAACGATGACATTGTGGAGCATGTACAAAACCTGCTGGGCGGCGCAACGGTGAACGAATCGCCGGACATCAGCTGTTTGCAGCTGGGCGGCGAACGCAAACTGCTTTCACCCCAACATTGGGCCTATCTGCAAATCGCCGACGGTTGCAGCAATTGCTGCACCTACTGCGCCATCCCTGGCATTCGCGGACCGTTTAGACATCGTGAGATGGAGGATATTCTCGCTGAGGCAGAGGCGCTGGTGCAACGCGGCGCACGCGAACTTGTGCTGATTGCGCAGGACGTGACGGCCTACCCTGCCCTGCCGAGTTTGCTCACACAGCTTTGCCAGCTTGAACAGTTGCAATGGCTGCGTCTGTTGTATTGCTATCCCGATGAAATTTCAGATGAACTGATTGCGGTGATGGCAAGCGAAAATAAAATCGTGAAATACATCGATCTGCCGCTGCAACACGCCGATGACCGCATGTTGGCAGCCATGGGGCGGCGCGGCACACAAGCTGACATCACCGCTGTGCTGGATAAACTGCGCACTGCGATGCCGGACGTTGCGATTCGCACGACATTCATTTGCGGGTTCCCCGGTGAAGATGATGCCGCGTTTGAGAATCTAGCAGAGTTTGTTGCTGCGCAGAAATTCACGCACATGGGCGCGTTTGTGTTTTCACCGCAGGAAGGCACCCCCGCAGCCACCTTCCCCAACCAGATTGACCCGGAAATCGCACAACAGCGTGTGGATATTCTCACACAGCAACAGGCAGAAATTGCCTTGCAGCACAAAGAAAACCTCGCCGGACAAACCGTGCAGGCCATGGTGGAAGCGCACGACCCCTACACCGACGGCTACCTTGCACGCACCGCCGCCGATGCCCCCGAAATCGATGGCATCCTCATGTTCACCTGCCCGCGCCATTTGCAGCCCGGTGACGTGACAGCCGTGAAAATCATCGGCATAAAAGAAGACATGCTGATAGGTAAAGTGCTATGAAAAAACTAGTTGTTATCGCCGCAATTTTGCTGCTGCCAATCGCGCTGGCTGCACTGGCGGTTTATCACACCAACACGCTGCGCACCACATCGTTCACTTGGCAAAGCCGCCGCGTGCCGCCCGAATTCAATGGCTTTCGCATCGTGCATCTCAGCGATCTGCACAATGCACGCTTTGGGCGAGGGCAGTCACGTTTGCTTCGCGCTGTTGAGCAAGCGCAGCCCAACATGATTGCCATGACCGGCGACATGATTGACGAGCAAACCCGAAGCCTGGCCCCCATGCGGGAGTTGCTTGCGGGCATTCGTGCGTTTGCGCCGGATATTCCTATCTATTATGTGGATGGCAACCACGACACTCGGTCGTCGTTTTACGCCGACATGCTTGAGCTGTTTCGGCTGCACAATGTGACGGTGCTGCACGGCTCCGCGCTGTTGCAGCACAATGGCGCCAGCATGACGATGAGCGGCAGAGGGCATTGGGGTGTTGGCTACGTGGGCGGAACAGACATTTTTTTGGCGCATTCTCCCCATCATTTTGCGCATTTTGCTCAGCTTGGCGGCGGGTTAATGCTGGCAGGCCACAACCATGGCGGGCAAGTTTCCACGCCCGGCGGCCAAGCGATCGTTGGCCCTCAACTCGTCCTTTGGCCTGAGTATTCCGCCGGAGTGTATGTCAACGGTGATGCAACGATGTTCTTAAGCCGGGGTCTGGGCACAAGCCGCATTCCGTTTAGGTTATTTGCAACGCCTGAGGTTGCGGTGATTGAGATGAAGGCGGAGTGATTATGCCTTATTGCACCTCCCCCTGTCCTGCGGGACATCCCCCTCTATCAGAGGGGGACTGGGGTTTGTTTCTTATACTTTGATAAATAATTCCCCACGCGCATCGTGACTAAAGTTTTTTGCGCGATTGCAACCCCCACCTGCACGTCTGCGACGCGCTTTCCTCCCCCAATGACCACCCCAAAAATGCAAGCATTTCCGGGGACCCCGGGGGGGAGGCCTTGGCAACACCTACACATTTCTATCTAAAATTCCCCCTGCGCGTAGCGCAACTAAAGTTTTTTGCGCCACTTTTTTGAAAAAAAGTGGCAAAGGAGTTTTCATGCCAAAAAAAGCAAGAGCCAAAGATACCACCGCCCTGGATGCCGCCGCAGCCAATGCGCACATTCTGGGGGCGGGCGAAATTGTGCACCAACCCGTAACTGAGACGCTTGAGACGAACTTCATGCCCTATGCGATGAGCGTGATTTTGTCGCGGGCAATACCCGAAATAGACGGTTTTAAGCCTTCACAGAGGAAAATTTTATACACAATGTATAAGATGGGATTGCATAGCGGCCCGCGCAGCAAAAGCGCGAACATCGTTGGCCGCACCATGCAACTGAACCCTCACGGTGACGGTGCGATTTATAACGTGCTTGTGCTGCTTTCACGCGGGCACGAGCGCCTGCTGCATGCCTATGTGGACAGCAAGGGCAACTTTGGCAAGTATTATTCGCGGGATATGCAGTATGCGGCGTCGCGCTACACGGAGGCGCGGCTGGAGAAAATCGCGGGGGAATTGTTTCGCGATATCGACAAGAATACCGTGGATTTTGTGGATAACTACGATGCCACGATGAAAGAACCCAGCCTGCTGCCCGTGCGCTTCCCCAGCGTGCTGGCGAACCTCAACATCGGCATTGCCGTGGGCATGACCAGCAACATTTGCTCGTTCAATTTGGCTGAGCTATGCGAAACAACCATCGCTCTTGCTCAGGACAAAAACCATGACGTGATTGAAACGCTGCCTGCACCAGACTTCAGCGGCGGCGGGCAGATATTATATTCCCGCGCGCTGTTTGAGGAGATTTATCGCACCGGGCGCGGTAGCTTTCGTCTGCGCGCCAAGTATACCTATGACAAAGCGCACAATTGCATTGACATTTATGAGATTCCGCCGACGACCACCGCAGAGGCCATCATTGACAAAGTGGTGGACAGGGTGAAAGCCGGTGTGATCAAAGAAATCAGCGATATTCGTGACGAAACAGACAAAACAGGGCTGAAAATCACCATTGACCTCAAGCGCGGCACCGATGCCGACAAGCTCATGCAGCGGCTGTTTAAACTCACCACGCTTGAAGACAGCTTTGCCTGCAACTTCAATGTGCTGGTGAATGGTTCGCCGCGCGTGCTGGGCGTGCGTGAGCTGCTGCTGGAGTGGATTACGTTTCGCACAGGCTGCATTCGCCGCCGCGTGCAATTTGACCTGACCAAGGCCCAAGAACGCCTGCATTTGCTGCAGGGGCTTGCGAAAATTCTGCTCGATATTGACAAGGCGATTAAAGTCATTCGCGAAACGGAAGAAGAAAGCGAAGTGGTGCCGAACCTGATGATCGCCTTTGGCATTGATCAATTGCAGGCTGATTATGTGGCGGAAATTCGGCTGCGGCACCTGAACCGTGCGTATATTCTGAAGCGCACGGCAGACATTGAGCAGCTGAAAAAAGACATTGAAGAAATGCTAGCGATTTTGGGCTCGGACAGAAGAGTGCGCACCATCATGGTGAATGAGCTGAAAGAAATTGCCAAGGCGCATGCGAAACCGCGCCGCAGCGAGCTGATCTATGCCGAAGAGTTGCCTGAGACCACTAGCGTTGTGGAAATTGATGATTATGCCTGCACGCTGTTCTTTACGCAGCAGGGCTATTTCAAGAAAATCACGCCTGCCAGCTTGCGCATGGCCGACACCCAAAAGTGCAAAGACGGCGATGAGGTCGTGCAGACGATTGAGACCTCAAACGCGGCTGAGCTGTTGTTTTTCACCAACAAGTGCCAGGTTTATAAGACCGCTGCGCACGAATTTGATGACACCAAGGCCAGTGCGCTGGGCGATTATATCCCCGCAAAATTGGGCATGGACGACGACGAAACCGCGGTGTATATGGCGGTGACGCGCAACTATGGCGGTTATATGCTGTTTGCGTTTGAGGGCGGCAAGGTGGCGAAAGTGGAGTTGAGCGCCTATGCCACCAAGACCAACCGCAAGAAGCTCATCAAGGCCTACAGCGATAAATCGCCGCTGGTGGGCGCGTTGCAGCTGGTCGAGGACGGCGACTGCCTGCTGCGGTCGAGCGCGGGGCGCGTGCTGTTGTTCCACACGGGCGCAATTGCCCCCAAGACCACCAAAGACACCCAAGGCGTAGCCGTGATGACGCTGCGCAAAAATCACCATGTGGCGGAATTTGCGGCCTATGTCGAGGGCACGTTTGAGAAGCCTGCGCGCTATCGCACGAAGAACCTGCCTGCTGCGGGGGTGCTGCCCACGCCGGAGGATAAGGGTGAGATTCAATTGACAATGGACAGTTGACAATGGACAATTTTTATGTCGCTTCGCTGTACCCTCTTCCGGTTACCATAAAAATGCCCCGCGAAGCGGAATAAAGTTCTTTTGGTTACTTTTCTTCTAAGAAAAGTAACGCCTGCGCGGCGAGCGCAAAAAAACAACACAAAGGAGAACCCCATGCTCAACATTGGAATGATTAGCAAGTGGCATGTGCATGCCAAAGACTATGCCCGCGAGATTTCGCACAACCCCAACGCGCAAATCACCGCCGTGTGGGACGAAGACCCGGTACGCGGGGCAGAATGGGCCGCCGAACTCGGTGCGCCATTTTACGCGGATTATACGGAATTTTTGGCGAGCGATATCACCGCTGTGTGCTGCGATAGCCCAACAACGATGCATCGTGAGCTGCTTGTGGCCGCCGCGCAAGCTGGCAAGCATATCTTCACCGAAAAGCTGCTTGCCTGCACCAACGAAGACGCCGAAGCCATCGCTCAAGCTGTGCGCGACGCAGGCGTGACCTTCACCATTTCGCTGCCGGTGAAGGGCTCTCCCGCATATCAATACATTCAAGGGCTGATTGCTGACGGAAAACTGGGCACGGTCACCGGTGCGCGTTTTCGCCGCAGCCACAACGGTGTGAGCGGCAACTGGCTGCCCGAACGCTGGTTCAATGTGCATGAAAGCGGCGGCGGGGCCATGATGGACCTGGGTGCGCACCCGGTGTATGTCATCAGCGGACTGCTGGGCGAACCCACGCGCATTGCTGCGATGATGACCAATCTGTGCGGCACAAGCAGCGACGAAAACGCCATTGTGCTGGGTGAGTTCGCGAACGGTGCCCTCGCGACGATGGAAACCGCGTTTGTGACCAGCGGTGTGCCTGATTTGCTGGAGGTGTATGGCACCGAAGGTTCGGTGTTCTTCCGCTGGAACGAAGTGGTGCAGAACCTTGGCGATGGCCCCGAAGAAGTGGACGAGGACGACATGCCTGCGCGTCTGATCCCCATGGATTGCTTTGTTGATGCCTGCCTGACGGGCAAGAAGGAATTCCCCGGGTTAGGCCTTGAGGACGCGCTGGTGATGACGCGCATCATGGCGAAAGCCTACGAAATTGCATGAAAAACAGGGACGGGTGTGAATCCGTCCCTGCTTTTTATGGCGACTATAGGATATACTCCAACGCAATGTCTGTTTTGGGTGAATGCAGCTCGCGGCGCAGGTCAATTGCGGCATCAACGCAACCCATGGCACGGTAGAAGTCTACTGTTTCCACGGCGTACTCCGCGCTGACGTACAGCTTTTTCGCACCTGCCTCCCGCGCGGCTTGTGCGCAAAGCGCGAACAACTGCCTGCCCAGCCCTTGCCTGCGGCAGCCTTGGCTGACGAACATGCGATACAATATCGCGCGTTCGTCTTCTTTTGTGCTGCGCACATCCCAATAGGCAAAGCCCATCACCTGCCCACCCGCAAATGCGCCAAATGTTAACGGTGGACCAGGGTAGTATTGCCGCAAATGCACCGAGTGGATGAACCAGTTGCGCACGAATTTTTCTTTGCCCTCGGCGGGCCAATCTTCAATTTTGGGCTTGCGCAGCGTCTTTTCACGCAGGCCTTTTTGCCATTTTGATGTACAGTAAACCCGCGTGATTTCTTGGCGGCGCACGAAGCTATCCAGCATGCTTGTGTGTAAATCCTCCACTGTCATGGCGCGGCAAACGATGTTTTCCATTTGATGTTCTCACTTTCAAAATAAAATAGCGCCCCCGATAAAATCGAAGGCGCCCGTGTGAACAAGAGAACTAGCCCTCCTGCGCAGCAGACAACACGTTTTCCGACTTCATCATGTGAAATTTCATCATATTGTCCACCTCGCTTTCATTGTTTCATGGGGCTGGTTTGATTATAACACAATTGCGCACAAATTGCAAGAAGTTTTTTGGGGATTATTATCTCTAAATGTTGACAAGCACAAATTTTTGTGCTAATATGTAGATGGTGCTATGCTGCGGCGCGGTTAGTTTCCTCTTTCTCGTTGGAGTGCTACGACGAGGGGAGGTGGACATATGGAATATTTGATTGTTTTGGCGATTATCATTTTTTTGATAACACGCGACCGAAATAACAAAGAAAACTAACCGCCCCTGCTCCAAAGGTTGCGGTTAGTTTTTCTTTACATTCGTGAGGAAGCTGCTGTGCCTCGGCACTAACACCCTCTTGACACTACCTATTATACCATGGTTGTGGGGAAATGTCAAGGGGGATTTTTGATGCTGTGATCAATTTGCATTGATATTTTGAGTAGCGGCACACACACCGCACACGAAAATCCTCGCTCCGCGAACCTTCCTCAGTCACGCCCGAGGCGTGCCAGCTCCTTCCCGAGGAAGGAGCTAAGGCTTGCTTCTTCAACTTTCGTTAAATAGTCCCCCGCGAAGCGGCTAGTTTTGCTTTTTCGCGCAACCCCCACCTGCACGCCTGCGACGTGCTTTCCTCCCCCAATGATCCACCCCACAAATGCAAGCATTTGCGGGGACCCCGGAGGGGGAGGCCTTGGCAACACCTGCACATATCTAGAATCATTCGCGAAGCGACTGCTCCCCGCAGGGGCGGCTAAAGTTTTTTGGTTCTTTCGCGCAACCCCCACCTGCACGCCTGCGACGTGCTTTCCTCCCCCAATGGGAGAGGCCTTGGCAACACCTGCACATATCTATAAGAATCATTCGCGAAGCGACTGCTCCCCGCAGGGGTGGCTAGTTTTTGTACTCCGCACCCCCTGTCGCTGCGGCGACATCCCCCTCTAAAGAGTGGGACTGGGGCTTGCTTCTTCAACTTTTCATAATCATCCACCGCGAAGCGGCTAAAGTTTTTTTGGTTCTTTTTTTTCAAAAAAAGAACAGAAATCCACAACCACATCCTGCGCTTGCCAGTGCTTGGGCAGGCGCGGGTTTTGCGTAATTTCGCCGTTGACCATGCGCACGCCCAGCAATTCTTCCGTCACGCAGCGCAGCATCCATGCAGCTGAGCCCGTGTACCACGTCCAGCCGGCGCGACCCTCGCAGCCGGGCGAGTAATTCACGTCACCGGCTAAGCAGAAGGGCTCGCCGCGGTAACGCGCCGCACGTTGCACATGGTTGCAGAAATCCGCAGGGACAATGAGCCGCAAGGCAGCGTAGGCTTCGTCTGTGCGACCCTCACGCAGCAGAGCGATGATAAACCACATGGCCGCGTGGGTATATTGCCCGCCGTTTTCACGCAGGCCGGGCGGGTAGTCATTGATATACCCTGCGCGGCGCGACTTGTGCGAGAAGGACTCGCGCAGCAACTGAATGCCATGCGGGTTAATCAGCTGCGCGGCGGCGGTGTTGAGCGCGAGATTGCGCCGTTGCGCGTTGGGCATGCCGCAGAGCGTAGCAAAACTTTGCGGCAGCAGGTCAACCGAGCAGGGCTGCCCTGAGCCGCCGCCGAGCGGTGTGCCGTCATCCCAAAAGGCGCGCAGATAGCGGTCGCCCGTCCAGGCCTTGCGGTCAATGGTGTCGCGCAGGCGATTGGCCTGTTCGCGATAGTGCGCGGCTTTGTCGTGCTGTTGCATGTGCTCGCACAGCGGTGCCATGCCGTCGCACACCATGGTCAAGAACATGCCCAGCCACACGCTTTCGCCGCGCCCGCGCGCACCAATGGCGTTCATGCCATCGTTCCAGTCGCCGCCCATCATCAGCGGCAGGCCATGTTCACCCATCAACCCCAGTGCGCGGTCTACCGCACGGGTGCAGTGTTCGTATAATGTCGCCCGCTCGTCGCCCAACGGATAGGCGGCATAGCGCTCTTTCTCGTGCGGCTGCAACAGCTCGCCCTGTCGAAAAGAAATCATCGTTTGCAGGAACTTATCGTCGCCGGTTTGCTGCACGTAATCCGCCGTCACCAGCGGCAGCCACAGATAGTCATCGGCATAGCGACTGCGTACACCGCGTGTGACGTGCCCGGGCAGACGATGCCACCAGTGCATGGCGTCGCCTTGGGGGAACTGCGCGGCCGCTGCACGGATAATCTGCCGCCGCACTAATTCCGGCCGGGTGAGAGTGAGTGCAGACACATCCTGCAGCTGGTCGCGCATGCCAAACGCACCACCGCACTGCGAGTGCCCCGTACGTCCCCACAGCCGGCTGGTGGTGATTTGATGCGGCAACCAAGTGTTCACCATGTGGTTGAGGGCGGGATCGGGCGTGTGAATTTTAATCCCGGGCGGCGTAGTCAATGTCCCTGCAGGTGCTACAAGATTCATGCACAGCGCGGCATTTTTCGTGGCTGCCCAAGCGAGAGAAAACTCCACTGTATCTTCTTCTCCCGGCGCGATTTTCAGCTGCCGACCCGCCGCCGCACAGGGGTCGCCTTGAGGCAATGTGCTGTCGCTTTGCCATTGCCCGCGCCAGAATTGTGCACGGTCTGCACAGCAGAGATCCGCACCGCCTTGCAGCAGCAATGCGGTGTAGCCTCGAATCATCCCTGCAGGCGAATGCAGCAGCCAACCGTCGGGCAGCCGTTGCCCCAGCAAAGGGGAATGCTGTTGGCGGCGCGTGCCGAGCACCGGCTCGGTGTAATAACAAATTTCGGGCGTGAGTTGGCGCGGGGTTTGATTGTGCAGGGTCACAGTTACACGTTTTGTTGCGCCTTTTTGCGGCACGGTAACGGTGACGGTATAGCGCAAGCCCTGCACCTGCCCGTGCCACTTGGCATGCTGCGGCGTAAATTCCACGCGCGTGCCCTGCAGCATGTCATAGATTCGACTGCCGAATTTCAACAGCAGCAGCTCACCCTGATTGTCACCACGCGGGTCGTTGTCCCACGGGGTGAGCTTGTTCTCACGCGAGTTCACCGCCCAGGTAAAGCCCAAGCTGCTGTCGCTGACCAGAGTGCCGAAAGCGGGGTTGCACAGCGGCAGGCTCCACGGCACGGGCGGCGTGTGATTGATGTGAAATGCGCCATCCGTGAACTGCCACGGGCGCTCAGGACGGCCGTCTCGCCCCACCGTTGAAATCAACGTGTAGGCATGGCCATCTTCAGCCGCCGAACTGTCTTCACCCAAATCAGCGGCGTAAATTTTCAGTGCGTCAATTGCTTCGGGAGTTGCGCGTTGCAGGTTCACCAAGTGCACGCCGCCGCGCTGGTGCAGCCAGTGCACGCAGCCCTCGCGCCGCAGTGCATCGGTAATCGCCTGCACCATGGGTGTGCGGTAATCACCGCCCTCACGGTAGCCCAGTGCCAACTCACAGGGCACACCCGCTGCTCGCAAACGGCAAAACAGGCTGAAATAGGGCTGCACGGCGGATAGGTCATCGGGGCCATCCACTTCAAAATACAAATGCGGCATATCGCCGGACACACCGACGCTCCATAGCGTTTGCGGCGGCTGAGTGGCTTGCGCGCGTGCGGCAAGTTGCGCGGGAGAAATCGGCGTGTAATAGAGCAATTTTGGCAGCACGCGCTGGGCAAGCACGCCCGCCAATTCTCCTGCATGAAACGGACATGGCGCACCCACACGACGCGGCTGGTTGGTGCATTCATCACGCAGTTGCGATAACCGACGCGCGGCCTCGGCTTGGTTCACACCTGCACAGAGCAACAGGCTTAGCTCGCGCGTTTCGCCTGCTGCGAGGCTGTAGGGAATCTCAAAGGCGGCGCAGCAATCCGGCGTTGAGGTGTGACCGTGCGTAAGTTTCGTTTCGCCAAAGGGCACACCGCGCCGCAGCGCAACTTCACGCGATAGCTCACAAACAGCTTTGTCATCCGTGCAGGCCACGGCAAGGCACAGGCTTTCGCCGCTTTCCTGCTTGCTGCGGGTGAAGAACGCCGCTCGCGTGTCTTGATCATACTTGGAGACCAGAAAAATCTTGCTGAAGGCAGGATGCTCAGCTTCCTCGCGCAGGTTGGCTAGGCTTGGCTCAAGATAAAGCCAAAGCGTGCCTGTTTGGGGCGTGCGGCTGTTGTTTTTCAGCGTAATGCGGCGCTCCTCGCCCGGAAGCCGGGGATGCACGCGCAAACGCATGGTGGCTGCCACTTGCGTGCCCTCGCCGTGATAAACCACCTCGCGTGCGGCGAACTCCACGCGTGTTTTTGTCGCGTTATAGGTGGGCGCAGGCGTGATGCTGACCGGCTTGCGGTTTTCCTCACGCAGCATGGCAAACACACCGGCCGGGCGGCGCAGCACATCACGGCTGTGCTTGAAGATGCTGACCCCGCGATAAAACGACGTGCAGGCACCGCAATCGGTGAGGACGCTTGACCACTCACCGTTGCCCAGCAAGTGCGCTCTGGGATTGGCGGGGTCAAACGCATGATAAATTTGCTTAGCCGCAGAGACTTTTTCGCGCAAGCGTAAATTCGTGCGCTGCTCAATGTCACGAAACACCAGCGCACGGTCGGCCATGCGCTCATGCAACAAAGATTGCGCAGCAGCCATTTCGCGGTCTGCAAAAAAACGTTGCCGCAGTACACCGTCTTGCAGCGCATTGAGAGCCGACAGCATGCTCATGCCCACGTGGTGTGCCATATAGCTGCGCACCACTGCGTAATCCTGCCCACGTGTTCGGCTTGGGGTGAGGTCAGCCGCTTCGTAAAATCCACAGCTGCCCACCATGTGCATGCGCTCGAACCGCCGCAGATTACGCATAGCGGCCCTAGGTGCAAGCTGCATGGCCAAAAATGAGGAATATGGCGACAAGACTAGGTCTCGGTTGAGCCCGCGCCGCAGCCCAAGCTTTTGCGTGCCATGCGCTTTATATTGATAATTGAGCTGCGCATCAAAGGCGTAAAAACCGCTTTCGCTGTTGCCCCATGGGAGATCTTTGCCGTGACCGGCCACGCGCTTGCGTTGCGCGTGCAAGCAAAAGCGCAGTGCCTCATAACCCAGTGTGCCGCGCGGTGCAGGCAAGAAGAGATAAGGCATGAAATACTCGAACATGGTGCCTGTCCAGCTCACGGGGCCGGTAAACCGTCCTTGCCGCGCGAGTGTGCGCCCCAGCGCGCCCCAATGTTTTTTAGAGACCTTTCTGGCTGCGATGGCGTAGTAGCTGGTCATGCGGGCCTCGCTCATCAACAGGTCATAATAAGACGGCGACACGCAGCCTTCGGTTAAGTCAATGCCAATGTGAAACAATTTTCGGCGTGCGTTGTATAGCGGCATCAGGTCACAGTCGTGCTCAAGTTTATGCAGGCGTTGTTGTATCACAGCCAAGTGCGGGCATTCGGTGAGATATTCTCCCAGCCCGGTGCGCAACACACGCAAGCACACGAGCAAATTGCCGCTGTCTACGGTAGACACATAGCGCGGGCAAAGTGGTTGCAAGCTGCGCGTGTCGTACCAATTGAGCAGGTGTCCGTGCCATTTTTCCAGCTGCTCGATGCTGGTGAGTGTGTTATGCAGGCGGGTTTCCAGCTCTTGCGTGTCAATCAAATCTAAGTCGCGCGCTGCCAGCACGCACAGCAGATATAAGCCGATATTCGTGGGCGACGTGCGCGATGCCACACGAAACACGGGGCTTTCCTGCACGTTGTCGGGCGGCAGATGATGATGCTGTGCGGTGCAATGCTGCACAAAATATTGCCACATGTCGGCGCAATATTCACGCACACGCGCGCTGTCTTTCGGGTCAAGCTTGGGTGATTTCTCGCGGCGTATCCGTCCGCTGAGCGGTGCAAACAACACATTGGCCAGCAGGATGATACCCGCCAGGCGGTGCCATGGCCGCCCAAACAGCAGCATAAATAACCCCACCAGCAGGCTTGGCCACAACGGTAGCAACACCTTCACCCAGTCAGCGGAAGCATCGCCTTGTGCGGCGGTGACCCATTGCAAGCGTTTTTTGCGGCTGACAAAGCTGCGCCATAGCCCACGTGTGGCCGCACTTGCATTCACCCATGCGGCCTGTGCAAGCGTGACGACTTGCAGCCCGGCTCGTGTGACATCGCCCAAGGCCGCCGGCAGCCCGCCGGAGTAGTAATCACGCGCGAGCATGGCAAAGCCGCCGTGCAGCAAGCTGCGCAATGCGCTGAATAGATAGCCGCCGCACAGCCCCAGCACCGCCGCAATCCCCAGCACAATGGATGCCGGGCGCGGTGCGAACATGCTCAGCAGCAGTGCCAGCAAGCAGGCAGGAGCGAGCAGGCTGCGCCGCAGATTGTCGAACAATTGATAGCGCGCAAGAGATGGCAGCCCGCGCGAGGGGCGCAGGAAGAGGATATTCTGCCAGTCGCCGCGCACCCAGCGCTCTTGCCGGGTGAAGTAACTGCCCTGCCGTGCGGGAAAGCCGTCGGCCACGTGCACATCGGCCAAAAAGCCGCAGCGCAGATAACCGCCCTCCAGAATATCATGGCTGAGCACCTGCTCAGCGGGGAAGGGATTGGCGCGCTCAACAGCTGCGAAGGCGTGGACATCAATCAAGCCCTTGCCCGCGAAAATGCCGCAGCCAAACAGATCTTGATAACGTTCGCTCACACGGTTGGCATAGGGGCTGTTGCCACCCTCCCCTGCCATGACTTGCGCGAATGCCGTGCGGCGCGTGCCGTGCAGGTCGTGCTCCACATGCGGCGCAAGAATGCCGAAACCGCGCACTACCCTGCCCTGCCGTGCGTCAAACACCGGGCGATTGGCGGGGTGCAGCGCCGCTGAGAGGATGTCCTTGGCGGTATCTAGGGGCAGTTGGGTGTCGGCATCAAGCGCGAGCAGATAATTCACGCTGTGCAGATGGGTTACGTCACCCGCCAAGCAGCAGAATTTCTCGGGCGCATCGCCTTCCCCGCGAATGAGTGCAACTAGATCTGCAATTGCGCCGCGCTTGCGCTCGCGACCGCTATAACAGCCCATGGTGGGTGAATATTCACGCCCACGCACCGCCAAAATAAACCCGCCGCCGTATTGCTGATTCAGTCGCTCTACTTGCGCCTGCGCGGCAGCGATATCTTCTTCATCTTGCGGCAAAGCGGCCTGCGCCGCACTGGGTAAATCCGCAAGCACGCACACCTGCACATGCTTGCAGCCATTGCTGTGGTGTAGTTCCTGCATGCGCTGCGCGAGTTTGTGCGCCTGAGCCGCTGACGGCAGCAGCATGGCCACTGTGATGAGCGTGCGGCCCTTGGCGGGCACTTCGTTTAGCTGCAGGCGCGGCAGGGGCAGGGTGTCAACGCCACGTAGCAGCAGAGCCTCGAGCGCGATTTTGCACAAGGCCCACAGCGGCACGATGAGCAGCGGGAGTAAATACCACGACCAAAACACCAAAGCAAACACGGCAGACAAAAACACGGGCAGCAGGCTTTCTGCCCACAGCAGCGTGCGCCCGCGCACCGGTCGCCGTGCACCGCGCTGCAAAAGCGGCAGACCCACGTGTTGCCCATTGGCATCTTGCAGCACTTGCTGGGCGTATTCTTCCTCTGTTACGCCCGCATGCTTGGCCAGGCGCGTGACCATATGACGATAATCCGCCCGCGACGACTCGTCCATCGCAGGGTAAATCTTATCTTGCCGCAACAGTTTTTCCAGCGGGCTGGTTTGTTCTAGCAGTGCATCAAAGTCGAAGTCCGGCAGGGCACGCAAGGCGTGAATCGCCCCGCTGAACAGCTCTGCATCGCCCCTGGTGTGCATGGCCTGTAGCAGGTGTGCGATGCGCATGGCCTGCGGCACCAGCGCGATTTCCGCGGCCGTGCACTGCGCTTGCTGCAACACACGCGCTAGATCTTGCGCGGGCGTTAGTTCGCGGCAAATGCTGAGCACGCGCAAACACGCTTGCGGGTTGTCACATTGCCGCAGTTCTCGCAAGGCGGCTTGCGTTTCGCGCTCCAGCAAGTAGTAATTATCGCGCAGCCATTCGGCAAACACTGCGCCGTCTGCGGCATGCTCACGCCGCAACGCGCGTTGATATTGCCGCCGCAACCCCCGCAATCCTCGCTTCAATGTTGCGCGAACCTCACGCAGACCGGCAAATCGTTGCATGCAAAATCCCCCTCATGGTGAATATCATGTCATGATATTTTTACCAAAAAAGGGGGAATTATGAGTGGAAAATGGGCGGGGTTTCATCTACCCAATATATCAGCTAATCTAAAGTTCTTTTGGTTCTTTTCTTTCAAGAAAAGAACGCCTGCGCGGCGAGCGCATTACGCGCCGTTTTGATCAAAGTCGCGCGCTGCTGCTTTGCAGATATTCAGCGTGAGGGTCAGGCAGTCGATGTCCACGTTGTCGGCGGTATCTTCGCGGGTGTGATAGTAGCGCTTGGCCTCGTGGCTAACCCCAGTTAATCCACAAGCCTCTAATCCAAGACGGCTAAATGCTTCGGCGTCCACCGCACCGGGATAAAGCTCGGTGTTAGGGATATTGACGCCGCATTCTTCGCCTGCTTTGCGAATCAGCTGAGCGACAGACTTGCTGTTGCGCACCGTGCCCGTGCAACCCATGTGACACACGCGCAGTTCTTCCACTTCGCGCATGGTATCGAGGGCAACGAAGACGGTTTCTACGTTCGGGTCGGCCAGCATGTCGTAGTTCATCTTGGCAAAGGCACGTGCACCGCGCAGCCCGGCTTCCTCGCTGCCGCTGAGGAAACAAGCGACTTCGGTGTTGGCAAAGCGGAAGTCTTCGTCATGCATGTCTTTGAGCACGGCCATGGCGATGTAATTGGCGCTGAGGTTATCGTTCGCGCCGTCACACGCGACTTTGTAGTTAACCAATATCAACATGAGCATAGCAGGCACCAACAGCACCAGCAATGCGATGCTCACCACCAGCCAAATGCCCTGCCAGTGCGCAGGCGAGCCGCCGTTCACCAAGTTGATGATACCCACCACCAGTGAGGCGACCACGGCAGTGACGCCACCGCCAATGCCGATGCCCATGAGCACCGCGCCGCCCCAATAAGTCAACCGCCACTCGTGCGCCACGTCGGTGTGGCCGCCGAAGATGATGCGCCGCTTGACTTCGCCGGTGGGTTTGCGCGTGGCATACACATTGCGGCTAACTTTTTTGGGGAAGAGAAAATCAATGAAGCTGCGATAAAACAAAAACTCGAACAATGCCATGGCAAGCGCAATCGCTGGCAGCACTGCACCCAACACAGTCAGCGCCATGATACCGGGATTGAAGAAATAAATCGCCACAGAAGCAAACACGAATATCATGGCAATGGGCAACCAGCCCATGAACGCACCGGGGTGCAGCGTGAAGTCTTGCATGACGACATCGTCGCTGTAACCCGCAAGTTCTTCTTTGAAGAAGGCTTGGGCATCGCGCTCGCTTTGGCTGCCAGGCAGACGCGCTTTGTAGGTTTCGCACACGTGGCGAATGCCATCGAGCATGTAAGCTTTGGTGGTTTCTTTCGCCTGCAAGTTTGGCCCTTGAGGCAACGGAGTGGTTTTTGGCATGGAAATCTCCTCTTCATTTGTTGTCTATATTTATATTACTACAAAATCGTCAGCATTGCAAGACCCTTTTGCAGGAAATTTCAACAAATTTGCCGCGCAAAACTTGTCTATTGTGCACAATAAATGACGGTGTGTTCCTTTTTCGTTTTAGAATAGTTCATGAAAACGCAATAAACCCATTGACGAATTCAAAATATGTGATATAATAGTAGTATACTATTTCAATATGGGGGCTTGCGCAATGTATTCCAAAGAAGTGACCGTGCAAAATAACGTGGGGCTGCATGCACGCCCTGCCACGTTTTTTATCCAAAAAGCAAACGAATTCAAATCATCCATCTGGGTGGAGCGCGAAGATCGCCGCGTGAACGCCAAGAGCTTGCTGGGCGTGCTTTCGCTTGGCATTGTTGGCGGCACGAATATCCGCATTCTTGCCGGTGGTGCCGACGAAGAAGCCGCTGTTGATGCGTTGGTGAAGCTGGTTGAATCCGGCTTTGCGGAAAATTAGTTTTGTTAACCAAACCCTGAAAGATTTCTCCACAACTTTTTCATATGCTTCTTTCTGGGACGTTAAAAAGTGAACCCCCATCGCTTGATGGGGGTTTGCGCATTTTATAGGGGCCCGTGTAGGGGCGGCAATCTGCCGCCCGCGCCTTCAAGCACACGCCATAAACTCCTCGGGCGGCTAATAGCCGCCCCTACACGCGAGATTATTCTCTGCTTACGTTCTGTAGTCGCCGTTGATTTTTACGTAATCGTAGGTCAAGTCGCAGCCATAGGCCGTGGCGCTGTGGGGGCTATCCCCTGCTGCGATGTGAATGGTGATTTCTTCTTCGGCCAAGATTTTCGCCGCGGTGTCTTCGCAGAAAGGCAGGCCTGCACCGTTTTCACACACGGTGATATCGCCCGCTGCGCTGCTGAATCGCACGCCGATTTGCGATACATCCAAGTCTGCGCCGCTGTAGCCCAGCGCGCACAGCTCACGACCCCAGTTAGCATCGCCGCCGAACATCGCTGCCTTCACCAGGCTGCTGGCAATCACAGCTTTCGCGGCAATGCGGCAGTCTTGCGCGGTGTTTGCGCCATGTACGCGGCAAATAAGAAGCTTGGTTGCGCCCTCGCCATCGCGGGCGAGCATGCGCGACAAATCCGTCAGCACTTGCGTGAGTGCAGCACGAAAGGCATCAAGCGCAGCACCTTCGCTGGTGATCTCCGCGTTGCCTGCCATGCCGTTGGCCAGCACACAGCACATATCATTCGTCGAGGTATCGCCATCCACGGTGACCATATTTAGTGTGCCTTCGGCACTCTCTCTTAAAGTTTGTGCAAGCAGCTGCGGAGCGATTGCCACATCACTAGTGATAAACGCAAGCATGGTTGCCATGTTCACGTGAATCATGCCGCTGCCTTTGGCCATGCCGCCCACGCGACAAACCGTGCCGCAGGGCAGCGTGAGCTCCACTGCGCTTTGCTTGGGGAAGGTGTCGGTGGTCATGATTGCTGCCGCGGCTGTGTCGTTCTTATGACCCATGCCCGCGACCAGTTCCGCCATGCCTGCTTCGATTTTCTGCACGGGCAGCGGCTGGCCAATCACGCCAGTTGACGCGACAATCACGTCCTCGGCGGGGATGTTCGCGTGCTGTTGCACGAGTTCACACATGCGCGTGGCCACGGCAATGCCGTCGGCATTGCAGGTGTTTGCGTTGCCGCTGTTGACGATGACCGCCTGAGCTTTGCCGTTTTGCAGGTGACTTTTCGTCACGGTGATGGGTGCACCCTGCACGAGATTTTGCGTGTAAATCGCGGCCGCATTGGCGGGTGTTTCGCTCACGATGAGCGCGAGGTCGGGCGTGGTGCGCGTTGGTTTGATGCGGCATAGCACGCCGTTTGTGGTGTAGCCTTTGGCGGCACAAACTCCGCCGTTAATTTTCGTCATGGTATTCCTCCATTTGAGTGAAAATATCAGCTCGAACGATTTCTACGGTCTTATCTAACAGCCAGCTTGGCATGGTTTCTGTATGCTGGAGAAGATAATAAGAATAGCGAAAATGATCTAGTATGCGCAATTGCAACCACGGCTGCGCCCCTAGATAAGAACTGTACAACCGTGATGGGTGGTCGGACGGAAGAAAGTCAAACCAGATATTAAATCCGTGTTCATCATGCCTTAGCCAATACCCATAAGCGGGAAACGCCTCCACAAAGTCACCCACTGTAAACAACCCTTGGGTGATTTCAGCGATTTCTTCTGACGTAAATGGGCGGGGATGTTCAACTACTTGCGTGGTGGTCACTTCATCCTCGGGCACATCCAGCACAGGCGCAGCACAAGCCGCCAACAGCAGCAGCGCAAGCACGGCAGCTAGCAAGCGTTTCATAGCACCAGACCCTCCTGTTCATCCGCGCCGATGGCGAGGTTGAGGCACTGCACCGCAGCACCGCTGGCACCCTTGCCCAGGTTATCAAAACGCGAAATGAGCAGCAGGCGTTCGTCGTGGCCGTGCACGCTGATTTCCATGCTGTCTCGGCCATCCATCAAGCTAGCCGGGCGTGCATCGGGGTCATCAACCACGTTAATCATCGCAGCATTGGCGTAAAATTCACGCAGGCAATCCAGCACAGCAGAGCGGCTTACGCCATGCAGCGGCACCGTCAGCTCAATGCCGCAGGGGTAGTCGGCAATCACCGGGCAAAACACAGGTGCATGCCGCAGACCCGTGTGCGCCACCATCTCGGGCAAATGCTTGTGCTCTTGCGGCAGCGCATACTGCATGGGCGCACAAAGCACGTCGCCGCGCGTGCGGGTTTCGGCTTCATATTTATCGATGATCTCCTTGCCGCCGCCAGTGTAGCCCGTGAGCGAAACGCAGCTCAGCGGCGCGTCTTGGGCAATCAGCCCGGCTTGCACCAGCGGACGAACCAGCGCGATAAAGCCGCTGGCGTGGCAGCCAGGGTTGCCAATGCGTTTGCCGTTTTGTATCGCCGCGCGATAATCCGCACCAAGTTCGGGCATGCCGTAGGCCCACCCAGGCGCAATGCGGTGCGCGGTGGAAGCGTCGATAATCACCGTTTCGGGGCGCACGAGTTGCACGATTTCTTTCGCGGCTTCATCTGGCAAGCACAGGAATGAAACATCCGCGCGGTTGTGCATGTCCACGCGTGCAGCCTGGTCGCGCCGTATCTCCGCAGGCAAAACCAACAGATTCACGTCGCGGCGGTTGGCCAGGCGTTGTTCAATGCGCAGGCCAGTGGTGCCGCTGCGGCCATCGATGAATACGTTGTGCATGGGTATATCAATCCTTTCTGTAAAGCGAACCGCCCGAAGGTAATCGGGCGGGGTTTGGTTATTTTTTGAGCTTATTGTCTCGCGATTCATGCCAAAGCGTGTCTTGTTCAAACACTTTTACCATGAGTTCATTATGGTTTCTGTCTTCGTCTCGATTAAATAAATACTTTGCAATTATTTCTGGGATTGTTTTGATTGCTAAAAGAATCTCAGCAAAGCCTACAAGCAAAGAAGTGATGATAACCCACATTTCACTACGAAGAGCAATCAATAAAATCACAATGATGATGGGAGCAATAATCATAACAACGAATAGAAGCATCACTATCCAAAAGAAGCAGCATTTTAGTGAACGTTTTTGATTTTCGCGTTTTTTATAATCTTCGATATGTTGGGAAAACAAATGGATAATGCTCTTGTCGAGCTTGTCCGTGTTTTCCTGATCAGACGATTGTGAATCTGATAGCGGATTCGATTCTTCTATTCGTCTTTCATTGAGTTCGGAATCATCAAGAGAGCCTCGTTTAACATTGTGCAATATTTTGTCAACATCCAAAAACTAACAGCCTCCCTCGTGTCTCGGGTTAGTTAAGTCAAATCCGCGCCACTCTAAATGCGCTATCGCCCAATGTTTCGGTACCTCGAAGTGTCTCTTGATGTCACTCGAAATCTCGTCCCAGGTTTTTCCCATTCGTTGGTCTACAAAAGGCTTTAGATGGTGCCAAGGCATTAATAGTTCATTGCGAAAAAGCGTTGCGTCCTTTTCTTGTTGCTCAGTCGTCAATATTTTAAACCCCTCTGGGTGATCATAGTTTGGTTGCATGTGCACATCGTTGAAATCTTCATTATTATTACAGTGCATGAAGAAATGCCCTAGCTCGTGCGCAATCGTTCCCACTTTTCGATGCACATTTTCATTGCTTTTTTCCAAAACAATAAATCGCTTGCCAAAGTCGCCATAACTTTCAGATAAGTCTGTCATCAATCCCGTGATACCTTTATCTTGGAAGTCAACAGTATATAAAGAAAAATTTTGCGCCATAGCGATACGCTCTGGTCGAACCGGAGGCATCAGCATAGCATTCTCACATAAGATTTTATAGACCGCCTCAGTTATTGTTTTTTGATTGATGCCCTCTGATAAAAATTTCTCTCTAATGGGAGTCACATACTTGGGCACTGATAATTTAGCCAATTTTGTCCTCCATTCTAATAACAACTCAATTCCATTTTATTCCAGTCGCGCGAATAAATTGACAAAAATTAACGCAAAGTTCGACATCACCCTTCTACAATTATAGCATGTCCAGGTCTGTTTGTCAAATGTAAGGAATAAATGGAACGATCTCTCGCTAAGCCATATCGGTCAGCGAGAGAAACAAGTATTCAAAATTTACACAGTCGCAACCACTTTTGCGGGGTTAATGCGCACGCCAGGACCCATAGTCGCGGCCACGGTGCAGCTGCGGATGTATTGCCCTTTGGCGGCGGCAGGCTTGGCTTTCACCAATGCGTCCAGCAGCGCGTCAAAGTTTTGTTGCAGCTTTTCTTGCCCAAACGACGCTTTGCCAATGGGACAGTGAACGATGTTGGTTTTGTCCAGACGGTACTCAATCTTACCCGCTTTGGCTTCTTCAACCGCAAGGGCAACGTTGGGTGTAACCGTGCCGGCTTTGGGACTGGGCATCAGCCCGCGAGGACCAAGCACTTTACCCAAACGACCCACAAGGCCCATCATGCTCGGATGAGCAATCGCTACGTCAAAATCCATGAAGCCTTCGCCTTGAATGCGTGCCACGAGGTCTTCGGCACCCACGACTTCTGCGCCAGCTTCTTCTGCGGCACGAGCGTCGTCGCCTTTGGCGAACACGGCCACACGCACTTTACGGCCGGTGCCGTTGGGCAGGATGACTGCACCGCGCACTTGTTGGTCGGCGTGGCGTCCGTCAACGCCTAAGCGCACATGCACTTCAACGGTTTCGTCAAACTTGGCTTTTGCGGTGTCAATGGCCAGTTGCAGTGCCTCGTCGGGGTCATACAATTTCGCGCGGTCAACTTGTTTTGCTAGGTCATTATATTTTTTGCCATGTTTCATTGTCGTTTCCCCTTTCGTTAGTCTGCAACCACAACGCCCATGCTGCGTGCGGTGCCTGCAATCATTTTCATGGCAGTTTCCACGCTGGCGGCGTTGAGATCGGGCATTTTGGTTTCGGCAATTTGGCGCACTTGCTCTTGGGTGATGGTGGCCACTTTGGTGGTGTTGGGCACGCCCGAGGCTTTTTCAAGGCCAACTGCTTTTTTAATCAGCACGGCGGCGGGCGGTGTTTTGGTGATAAAACTAAACGTACGGTCGGCATACACCGTGATGACCACGGGAATGATCATGCCAATGTCGTTTTTGGTGCGCTCATTGAATTCTTTGGTGAACGCCATGATGTTCACGCCATGTTGACCCAGCGCGGGGCCCACGGGCGGTGCCGGAGTTGCTTTGCCGGCGGGGATTTGCAGCTTAATGTAGCCGGTAACTTTTTGTGCCATGGGGTAAATTCCTCCTAAAATTAAGTGGTGATGGCGAAGTGCTCACACTTCTCCCACTGCAACAAACTAATCGATGGCTTCGACCCAATCCATTGCAAGCTCGGTAACAGTTTCTTTGCCAAACAGAGCGGTGATGGCCACTTTGACCGTGCCCTGTTCTTCGTTGATACTTTCCACGCGGCCGGTGAATCCCTCAAAGTTCGGGTGGATGATGTTGACTTCATCGCCCGGTTGATAGTTCACTTCCACGCGGCGTTGCTCCACGCCCATTTCGATGACTTTTTCTTCTTCAAGCGGAGCGGGGCGGTTATCTGGCCCAACAAAGCCGGTTACCCCGCGAATGTTGCGCACTGCCCACCAGCACTCATCGGTGATTTTGGGCTGGTCGTGGTCATCAAGAAAAGTAGCGATTTTCACAAACACATAGCCGGGGAACAACTTGCGTTCCACCTCGCGTTTTTTGCCGCCTTCTTTGGTTTCAATCACGGTTTCGGTGGGGATTTTTACACCCTGCACCTGGTCTTGCATGCCGCGATTCTCGACCACTTTTTCGATGTTGGCAGCCACTTTGTTCTCATAGCCGGAGTACACGTGAATCACATACCAGCGTGCGTCCATGTTGTGCTCCTATTCTTCGTTGTCGTTATCATTTGCAAGTTCATCGTTCGCGTCATTTTCATCAACCGGTTCTTGCGCTTCAGTGGCTTCGACTTCTTCAGCTTCGGTCACATCAGCAGGCACGGTGGTTTCGGCCGACGGTTGAGTGATTTCATCGTTCGCCAAGCCATAGTCTTCATCGCTGGGCATGGTGGTCGTGATTTCTTGCTGGCCAAGCTCACGCCCTGCGGCAAGCTGCAGCGTTTGCCCCAACCCAAAGCCCAAGCCCCAGTCGATCACCCAAATCAACGAGCCAACCACAATAATGGTGACGATAACAACACCAGTGGATTTAACCACAGTTCTGCCATCTGGCCAAGTGATTTTTTTGGTTTCACCACGAAAACGTTTGAACCAGCCACGACGGCGAGGTTTTTTCTTCTCGCTTTTGGCTTTTCCCTCTTTTTTCGGGGCAGATTTCTCAGCGGCTTTCAGCTTTTTTTCAGCTTCAAGCTGCTCTTTGTCTTTTTTTGCCATAGCAATCGCCCTCCTTTATTTCGTTTCGCGGTGCGCGGTGTGCTTTTTGCAAAAGCGGCAATATTTTTGCAGCTCCAGCCGTTCGGTTGTGTTCTTTTTGTTTTTCACTTTGTTGTAGTTGCGTTGCTTGCATTCTTGGCAAGCCATTACGATTTTAACACGCATGTTTAGCGCCTCCTTAAAATAATTGGCTCCCTGTTGCGTAAATTGGGCAAAAAAATAAAACCCTTCCGCACAGGTGCAACTATTATAGCACATATAAGAAGGGTTGTCAAGTATTTTTGGCAAAATAATTTTACTCGGCATTGCGCATGGCAAGCAAGCGATACACAAAGCCCACAATCAAGGAAAACAGGCTGCCCAAAAAGCTGAATGTCGCGCTAAAGATGCTATCTAAAGCACTTAGGAGCGCGCTAAACATGTTGCCCACAAAGCCCAAAATCATGGCAAACAGGTCATATAAAAACAAAACCACCACTTGCCATCTTGTTTCGCCTGGGCGTTCAATGCTGCCAAAGCCGTCTGAACCCGTGTCGTCGTCTGCAGGGGCATCTTGCGTGTAATCGTAGGCGTTTTCCAAGGTGTAGTTCGCGGACACGGTGGGCACAAACAACGCGAGACACAGCAAAAGCGCAAGCATCAGGCTAAGACATTTTTTCATGGTGATCTCCTATGTTGTGATAGACACTAGTGTTAAATTTTAGATTCAAGGTGATTAGGACACAGCGAAGCGACTTAAATTAGTCCGCCAAACAGCAGCCAGAACAGACCAGCCAACGCAGCAACCACAAGCAATAACCAAACCATGGCCGTGGATGAAGTTGTTTCGGGGGTGCTGGACTGTAGTGTAACATTGCCAGTGGCAAGCTCTGAAATGTAAAAGAAGAACGTTCCGCTGGGCACAGAAGCTTCAAGCGCAGGGATATGGCGCACATAAACGCGCTGGTTGGTGATGCTCTCAATATACATCATGTGGGGCAGGAAAATGCTGCGGCGCAACACAATGTCGTGGAACATCACACCGGTATGATGGCCTGAAAACGCAGTGCCGGCAGAATAAGCAAAGAAACGCTGGTTGATGCGTTGATCCAACATGAGCATGTTAAAGGTCGCACCGCCCCAATTGCCTGCTCGTATTAACATCACAAGCTCGTCAGTTATTGTGTTATGCATCCAGATTTCATCTCTTAGCAACGTTCCGCCAGATGCGGAACCGCTGTAGACCTCAAACACGCTGATGGTGTTGTTCGCGCCCATCCAAATGACGCTGCCAACATCACCGGGATTCGTCGCACCTGCGGGCGCAAGCACTGCCATGCCAAGCAGCAGCACAAGGGCGAGGGAAAGTATACGCTTTTTCATAAAAAATTCCTTTCTTTTTTCCGAGATGCTACCATTATAACAGAAAATTCACGATGTGTCAATAAAAAATCTGCGTTTTTCACAAAGCTTACCTTAGGTCATTGATAACATTGTCTTTCATGATGTCCCAACTAAAGTCGGGCGAATTTCTTCTATAAGCACACGAGTAAGTTCTTCGTTGTTTTCACGAAAAACATCATGACTTGCATCTGGAATGGAGAAAAACGCTTTGTGCGGTGCTATGATTTCATCAAAAAAGTCTCTGGCAACTGGGTAGGGTGTTTGAAAATCCCGAACGCCATGAATATAGAACACTGGAACGCTATATTCCACACCGAAATCTCGCGCATTAAAATACCGCAACGTTAGGGGCGTGCTCCAGCGCTGAAAATTCCGCATAAAATATGTTTTGTGCTGAAATTGATAATACGGAGACATCATGATATCTAAAATCGAGCGCAAATCCGAGCCGGTGTTGGCCTGCCCATATCTTGCTTGCCATTGCCTGATTTGACCTGTCAACGAATTATCAAAATATATCGCCCAGGGCTCTAACGCTTCGATTTGTGCGATATGCCTGCTGTTGCCGCTTTCCTGCGCTGCTTGAAGCAAGGCCGAAAATGCAACTGGTCTTGCCAAATTTCTGTCTATGGTTTGCCCCACAGCAATATAACCATTGAAATATTGAGGGTGGGTTTGCACCAGTGCTGTGCCTATCGCAGAACCCCAGCTATAGCCCATGATTGCAATTTGGTCTTTGCCTAGCACTTCTCTGACATGATGAGTTACTTCGTAAGCATCTTGCACGATTCGTTCAAAGCTCAGCGTTTCAAATACTTCTGCTGGATCGTTTAAGAAAAACGTTCTGCCTGCATTTCGCTGATCCCAATGCACAATCGTAAAGTAATATTCCCACGGAAATTGAAACGTGTGCAAAAGCGGCATGGTTGGGTAAGCCGGCCCACCGTGAATAACCAAAATCACAGGGTTTTCAACATCTTGTCCTCTGAAATATAAGGCTTGGTCTACACCGCCAATAGTCACAACTTCCATTCGGTCAATGCCATTGGGCGTATCAATGCGATGTCGTGCACGCAACACAGCTGGATATACCAAACCGAGTGCCGCAACAAGCAAGCTAGCGATGAGAAGCATCGTAAGCAAGATAACCACAATGACTTTTATGACTTTAAGCTGTTTGTGTTTCATGAAAATATCTCCATCGCTTTGGCTAGGATTTCATCTGCACGCGATTCAGCCGCTGCAATGTCATCGCCCGGCTTGAAGGCATCATTGGTGCAGATATACAGCTTGATTTTTGGCTCGGTGCCACTGGGACGCAGCACCAACCAGCTGCCATCGGCCAAGTGCAGCTTCACCACGTTGCTCTTGGGCAGAGTGATCGCAGCAGTTTCGCCAGTGCGTAAATCACGTGTTTGCTGGGTTTGATAGTCCTCCATGGCCACAACAGTTTCACCCGGCAAGCAAGTTGCAAAATGCTTGCGAATGTGCTGCATCCACGCGCCAATTTGTGCCGCACCTGCCGCACCTTTGGCTTGATGGGTATACAACAAATCTGCCACGGGGCCATATTTCGCGTATAACGCTTGCAATGCGGTGTAAAGGCTTTTTCCTTGCCGCTTGTGAAAAAGAGCCATTTCTGCCACGAGCGCTGCCGAAATCACGCCGTCTTTGTCGCGGCAATGGTCGCCCAGCAGATAACCGTAACTTTCCTCAAAACCAAAGATGAAATCATGTGCGCGGTTCGTTGTCCACTCGTCCATCACCTCGCCGATATACTTAAACCCGGTGAGCACAAGCTGCACCGGCACACCGTTTGCGCGACAAACGCGCTCGGCTAGGGTGCCCGTGACAACCGTGCTAACCACACCCGGGTTCGCAGGCAGCCCGCCGCGTTGTATCACGTAATCCACCAGCAGCGCACCGGTTTGGTTGCCGCTGAGCACTTCGTAGTCATCACCGTTTTGCACCAGCACGCCAATTCTGTCCGCGTCGGGGTCGGTGGCGAAAATGACATCGGGTCGGCTCGTTTTGGCGATTTCCATGGCGGGCTCAAACACGCATTTTTCTTCCGGGTTGGGCATTGCCACCGTGGGGAACGTGCAGCCTTCGTCTTGATAGGCTTGCGATGGCACCACGTCAATTTCGCCATAGCCCAAGCGCTTTAACAGCCCGGTAACCGGCAAAAGACCCGTGCCATGCAGTGGGCTATATAGCATTTTCAGGCTATCGCCATCTGCGGGTTTTTGCAGGAATTTCTCCACAGCTGCATAATAAATTTCATCGAATTCTTCGCTGAGTTCATTCAATTTCCCCTGCCCAAGCGGCATGGGAGAAAAATAATCCAAGGCGTTCATTTCGCGCAGCACTTCACCCGCGGCGGCGTCAGTCAGCTGCCCGCCGGTGGAGTTATAAGCCTTGAAGCCGTTATATTCTCGTGGATTATGACTGGCGGTGATGACGATACCAGTGTGCGCACCAAAATGACGCACAGCGAAGCTCAGCATGGGCGTGGGACGCGGCTGCGCAAACAGATATACCGCAAAGCCGTTGCCTTGCAGAATCTGTGCGGCATGCTGTGCGAACTCCTGCGAGCAATAGCGTGTGTCGTAGGCTATCACTGCCTTGAGCTGCTTCGCGTTGGCTTCTTCAGGGTGTTGCTTCATGATAAAATTAGCGAGGCCTTGCGTGGCACGACCCACCGTGAAGTGATTCATGCGGTTGCTGCCCGCGCCGATTTCCGCACGCAGACCGCCTGTGCCAAAGGCCAAATCGCGGTAGAAGGCATCGGTGCGGCGAGGTTCATCGGCGGCGATGGCTTCAAGCTCGGCACGCCAACGGCTTGCAGCAGGCACGTTAGCCAGCCAGCGTTGGCACTCCAGATAAGCCTCGTTGCGCGAAATTAAGGCCTTGCGCTGCTTCACGCAATCGGGGCTGCGACCAGGGTCACGCGGGGTGTTGAGGGTGTAGTCAATGAGCCGTTCAAGTGTTGTGGTTGCCACGTGCAGGCGGGTGTCGCTGCTGGCATAGTAAATGGTCAGGTTGCCGTCGTCGTCCAGCGCGGCGCCATTGCAAAACACCACATTGCTCACATCGCCGACTCTTTCATCACCTTGCGGTGCGATGAAAAAGCCGCTGGGCTCGTGGGTGACACGCCAAGGTTCGTTCAGGTCAGTCATGATGACATACAGCACATAGCGCAGCCCGGCAGCCGTGTTGCGCACGCCGTGGGCAATGTGCAACCAGCCGTGTGCTGTCTTGATAGGCACGGCACCGGCGCCGTTTTTGCTTTCGGTAATTTGATGATATCGCCGCGGACTAACGACGCGCTCGTCGCCTACCTCGGCGTTTTCGATGGTATCACTCAGCCCGAAACAAATGCCGCCGCCGCTGCCCGCGTCAATGAAACCATCTTGCGGGCGGGTGTAGAAAGCGTATTTGCCATCCACAAATTCCGGGTGCAGCACAACATTGCGCTGCTGCGAAGACTTCGACTTCAAGTTCGGCAGACGCTGCCAGTCAAGCAAATCCTGCGTGCGCACAATGGCACAATCCGCAAGTGCTGCGCTGGGGTCAGCGTTATCGGGGTCTTTCGACTCACTGCAAAATGTGCCGTAGATCCAGCCGTCTTCGTGTTCGGTCAAGCGCATGTCATACACATTGACTTCTTCGGGGCAGGTGTCGGGCAGCTCAATTGGGCACACAAAGCGAAAGCCCTCGGTGGGTTTTTCACTTTTCGCCAGCGCAAAAAAGCTCTTGCGGTCGTGACCCTCCACCCGCGCGACCAGATAATACATGCCGTCCTTGTAAATCGCGCCGCTGTTGAACGTGGCATTCACACCCAGCCGTTGCAGGCCAAGCGGGTTGCTTGCGGGGTCAAAGTCGTACATCCACGTGGGTGGCACGTGGTTGCGTGTGAGCACCGGGTGCTGCCAGCGCGTGAACACGCCGTTGTTTTCGCTCGGCACGTTTGCGCGGGCGATGAGGGCTTCATATTGTTCTTGTATCGTTTGCAAATGCTGCATGAGAGTTTCTCCTTTTTCTTGTTCTTTTTTGAAAAAAAGAACCAAAAAACTTTATCCGCTTCGCGGTGTGTTTATATTGAGTTTGGAATAAATGAAGGCAAGTTTTTTGCGCAGGGGAATTGGGGCTTGTTTTTTCGACTATCGTGAAAATCTTCGCTCCGCGAGCCTTCCTCAGTCGCACCCGAGGTGCGCCAGCTCCTTCCCGAGGAAGGAGCCGAGGCTTGCTTTTTCAACTTCCATAAATAGTCCGCAGCGAAGCGACGAAAAAGTTTTTTGCGCAACTTTTTTTCAAAAAAATTGCAAAATTCACGCCTTGCTAATCGTATATTTATACTCGTATGCGCGCGGCTTGAGTTTGTAGGGCTCATGCAGCAGCGCGTTGCCGGGCAAGTCGCCGCCTACCCCGCGTGAGAAGCCGTCTACGCACAGGGTGATGTGCGCGTCAGGCTCAAGCTCGTGAATGTGCTTTGCGGCATCGAGCTTGTTGGGGCTGAAATGCCCTGCGCTGAAGTTCACGGTAGTTTCTGCGTCTACGCGCAAGCCAGCACCGTTGCCATCCACTAGAGCAAGGCAGCGCACGTCTTCGCGGTTGCCGTTTTCTTGCGGGCGTGTGTAGTGGTGAGTAAGCTGTTCCACCGGCATGTCGTGCAGTGCAATTTGCTGCCCGGTTTTGCGGTCGCAATAGGCCTCGTTTGGCCCGCGGCCATACCATTTTACACGTGCGAGCTCGGGCGCGATGCCCAATTTCATGCCAACACGCAGCATGGGCAATAGCAATCCGCGCACATGGTGGTGCACCTGAATTTGTCCGCTAGCGTGCAGGTCATAGGTGGTGCGCAAGCCGGTCAAGTGCAGCGGCGATGCCCAGCGCACCGTCATGCGCACGTGGGAATCACTCACGCGGCGCACACGCGAACTCAGTGCAAACAGCCCGCGCTGGCTGGTCTTCCACAGGCGCAGCGGATGAAAACGCGACAACCACGGCGCAAAATTAATATACCCGGTGTCGTTGTCCGTAAGCGCGCGGAAAACATTGGGTTGCAAGCCAAGCTTGCGCCCTTGCGCAATCAACTCGCCCTGACCGAAGTCCAGCGAACAAAGTCTGCCGCGTTTGAACACCGCCTTCACTTTGCCGCTTTGCAATATCCATTGCCCGCGTTTGCGTTTGCATTCCAACAGACTGCCATCAGCTGGCAATGCAGGCGGCTGCCAAGGATTTAGCACAAATTGATCGTGCCGCAAGGCATAGCCCGCGGCCGCCCAAGGCTGGGTGTGACGCAATTTGAAGGTGATGGACAGCAGCAGTTCGCCGCGCGCGGTGATTGGGCTGAGATTAAAGGGCACGTGCACTTGCAGATTTTGCCCGGGTGCAATGTCAACTTCGTCCAGAATACCCTGCTGCGCCGCGTGGCCGTTGTTGCTGAGCTGCCAGTGGATTTCATAGGCACTCATGGGCGTGAACAGGCTTTTGTTGCGCAGCGTCACACGTTGCGCCCCTGCGTGAAAATGCACGGCGCTCACATTGGCATAAACCTGCTTGACTTCATCGTATGACGGGTGAGGTTTGCGGTCGGCAGAAATGATGCCGTTGTTGCAGAAGTAGTGGCTCGATTTGCCTTCATCGAAGTCGCCGCCATAAATCCATGTGCCGGGCGGATGCTGTGTTTGCATCTTTTCGCTGGCGCGAATGGTTTGGTCAACGTAATCCCAAATGAAGCCGCCGCACATGTGCGGGTAATCCTCAAAGTCCTGCACGTATTCGCGGAAATTGCCCAAACTGTTGTGCATGGCATGGGCATATTCGCAGTACATCACCGGGTGAGTGGCATAAACACTTTGGGGAATTGCCTTGTTATCGGCCGCTAGCCTGTTTGCAATGGCCATGAACCACTCGGGTTTGTAGGCTTTTTGCTCACGCATGAGCTTAACGATGCCCTGCAGTGGATACATGCGGCTGATGAAATCGCTTTTGGTGTAGTCAAAATCGCCCTCGTAGTGAATGGGGCGGCTTTTGTCCAGCTGCAAAATGGCTTCACGCTCATATAGGAAGTTCAGCCCATCACCAGCCTCGTTGCCCAAGCTCCAAAAGCACACACAGGCATGGCTACGGTCACGCAGCACCATGCGCTCGGCACGGTCGATGACTGCTGCACGCCACTGCGGGTGCCCGCCGGGACAATTCTTGCGGCGCACGCCGTGTGACTCTAAATCCGCTTCATCCATCACGTAAAAACCCAGTTCGTCGCACAGCTGATAGAAAAACGGGTCGTCGGGATAGTGCGCGCAACGAATGGCGTTGATGTTCGCCCGCTTGGCCAGATATAAATCTTCGTATGTACGCTCACGCGGGACATGCCAGCCGTGGTCGGGGTCGAAGTCGTGGCGGTTCACGCCCTTGATGACCACGCGCTTGCCATTGAACTTCAGCACATTGCCATGGATATCCATGCGGCGAAAGCCGATGCGAATGCGCTTTTTGCTGATGAACTGTCCGTGTTCGTCGTGCACAATCACTTGGAAGGTATGCAGGTTGGGTTGTTCGGCGCTCCAATGCGCAAGGCCGGGGAATTCCTGGCGCGCAAAGGGGATGATGTTGTAGTCATGCGGGTCGATGAGCACAGTTTGGCGGGCTGCGCATTCATCATTCACCCACAGCGAAACCTGCACCTGTTTTTGCTGCGCCATGCTGTTAAATAGCGTGATTTCAGCTTTCAGCGTGCCGGTGGCGAAGTCGTCGGTCAAGCTGGTGTCGGCGAATATATCATAGATGCTCACCTGCGGCTCTGCCACGAGATAAACTTCCCGATACAAGCCGGAAAAGTTCCACATGTCTTGATTTTCCAGATAAAATGCCGTGCTGATGCGATACACAATGGCGGTGATGTGGTTTTCGCCCGGCTGCAAAAACTCAGTGACGTCAAACTCCGCGGGCGTCATGCTGCCCTGTGACCAACCCACGTATTGCCCGTTGACGTAGACTTCAAGCGCGCTTTTGGCTGCGCCAAAGTGCAACACCACACGGCGACGGCTCCAGTGTTGCGGCAAGGTGAATGTGCGACGATATACCCCGGCTTCGTTCGTTTCGGGGTATACTGTGGGGATTTTGCGCTTTTTGGTGGTCGCATATTTATCGTGCAGCCACGAGCAAAGATAAAACGGTTTGCCATAGCCTTGCAATTGCCACACGCTGGGCACCGGGGTGCTGTCCCACGCGCTGTCGTCATATTCCGGGCGGCTGTAACGCGCAACCGGCAGGTCTTGGTCTAGGCCTTGTTGCCACAAAAAACGCCACTGGCCGTTGAGCGTGAGCTTGTAAGGCGAGGTGTCGGTCGAATAAGCATCATGCTCGCCAAACGGCAAGGCAAGATTGCGCGCAGGCAGTTTATTTTCTGAAATCATGGTTGGATCTTGCCATTTGTGTTTACGTTTCATTGGGGCTCCTTTTACCATTTTTTTGAAAAAAAGTGGCGTAAAAAACTTTTTTGCCGCTTCGCTGTGTCCTATGCTAGGCTTTGCGTTTTGGCTTGTGCTACGCACGGGAAATTTGAGGATTGTATTGCCAGCCATTTGAAAGCTCGCCAAGCTCAGGCTTATCTAATGCGTAATGCGTAATGCGTAATGCGTAATTATCCAAGTCGTCAAGTGCGCGGGTTAGCTGCGCCATCATGTCGTTCGTGTCGCAGAGGGAAGTGAGTAACAACAAGCGGCACTGGTGCGCATATTCCGGCTCAATGCCATGGTTGCGCAAATGCTCCGCCGCAGCTTGCGCATCACAGCGAATGAGCAGTTTTGATGGGTCTGTAGGGGCGGATGCAAATCCGCCCGAACCTTCAATGTGACCAAACAGCTCGATATTCTGCCAGCGTTGCGCATGTGCATAAAACTGATCCAGTCTTTCTTCCCATGCGGCAAACCATTGCGCTTTGTGCTGTTGCAGCAAGGCGATGCACTCGGCGATGGACGCCATGAGCACATAGCTTGGGCTGCTGCTTTGAAAAACGCGCAGGTTATGTTCGAGCTTCTCGCGGTTCACTCGGTTGCCGCACACATGCAGCATGGCTGTTTGGGTGAGCGCAGGCAGGGTCTTGTGCAGGCTGTGCACAATAATATCAGCATGGGGTAAATCTAGATGCGCACCGTGAGCAGCGTCTATTAACAAGGGTATGTCCGTGTGTATGTTACTTATGACCCCCTCATAAGTCGGGCTGGTGATGACACACAAGCTGGCATTGGGGTGTTGCGCAAGGGCTTGGTCAATCGTCGCCTGTGCAACCGCGCCATATATGCCCCAGTGGGGTAGCCACTCGGGTTCAAGCAGCACGGCATGCAGGCCGCACAACTCAACGGCATGGAACACACTCATGTGGCAGTTGCGCGCAACCAGAACCGTGTCGCCGGGGCTGGTCATCGCGCGGATGCCCGCTAAGATAGCACCGGTTGCGCCGTTCACGCTGATATATGCGCCATCGCTGCCCCACAGCGCCTGCGCCTGTTGCATGGTATCGCGCAATAGGCCTTGTGGGTTTTGCAAGTTATCAAAACCCGCAATTTCGGTGATGTCAATGGCATAGGGCAAGGCGTTGCCTAACAGCGCGGTGTTGCGCTTGTGGCCAGGCATCGCAAAGCTGGTTGCGTTGTGTTGTTGCAAGGCGGCGAGCAATGAGTTAGACCTCGTTCTATAAAATAACACCCGGGCGGATTTACATCCGCCCCTACATGTTGCGGCTCGCAGTAGTATTCAGAAAACATCCATCTGTAGGGGCGGATGCAAATCCGCCCGAAACTTGGAAAGCGAAACACTGCTAACCAATTCTATATCCTCTGTTCACCAGCAGACGATGAATTCTGTCTGTGGGGGTGAGCAGGCGGCTGATGGATTTATCGTGGTTCATGGTGTCGATGATAAATGCGATGTATTTGCTCATGCGCACGCTAACATGCCAGGGGCGAGCCCGCAACTCTTCAGGCGTGTAAATCATATCACAGGTGAAGATTTTGTCGAACAGACCGTCTTCATAGGCGCGATCCATTGGCGCAAGACCCGAGCTGAACAAGCCAAAGGCCGTGCACACAAACACGCGGCTTGCGCCATGTTCACGCAATTGCTTGCACACTTCAATCATGCTGCCGCCGCTGGAAATCATGTCGTCCACCACAATAACGTCTTTGCCCTGCACATTGCTGCCCAAAAATTGATGCGCTACCACGGGATTGCGGCCATCTTCCACGCGAGAGTAATCCCGCTGCTTATAGAACATACCCAAGTCAACGCCCAGCACTTCGGAGTAATTGATGCAGCGCTTGATGCCGCCTTCATCGGGCGAAATAACCATGAGGTTGTCTTTATCAATGTTAATGTCCGGCACGTGGTTAACGATGGCCTTAATCATTTGATAAATCGGCGGCACGTTCTCGAAGCCGCAGTTGGGAATGGCGTTGCTGACGCGCGGGTTGTGCGCATCAAAGGTGATGATATTCGCCGCGCCCAGCCCGGCAAGTTCTTGCAGTGCCATGGCGCAGTCTAGGCTTTCGCGGGTATAACGACAGTCCTGCCGGCCTTCGTAAAGCATGGGCATGATGACCGTGAGCCGTTGTTCTTTGCCGGCCGCCGCGCCAATCATACGCTTGAGATTGGCGAAGTGTTCATCTGGGCTGGTTGGGCAGTGCATGCCGTACATCTTGTGCGTCACGCCATAGTTAAAGCAGTCGCACAGCACAAACAGGTCATGCCCGCGCACGCTTTGCTTGATGACCGCTTTGGCCTCACCGGTCGCAAAGCGCTCAATGCTGGCATTGATGAGATAACAATCCTGCGCGTAGTGTTCGCGGCGAGGATGGCCTTCGGGTAATTCCGCAGCATGCGGCTTGCGCCACTTCACCAAGTAGTCATTGATGGTTGCTGCCATTTGCTCACAACCGGGCAGGGCAATCACGCCCAACTGCGCCTTGGGCACCGCGTTGTTGTATTCACCTGGGATTAGCATAAGAATCTCCTTTTCTGTTCTTTTTTGAAAAAAAGAACCAAAAAACTTTAGCCGCTTCGCGGTGGGATTATATGATTGATTGACTTTTAAAAGAGTCGGTAAGTTCGGGTGAAATTATGTCGCTGTGCGCGTTCACGTAACGCTACGCTGCCTCTGGGCACGCTGTTTTGCATATACAACAATCTCGCTTTCCTTATAAACTGGCTTGCGCTTCGTGCGCCACCCTCACCCAACCCGAGGTTGGGAGCTCCCTCCCAAGGAGGGAGCGTGGGCTTGCAGCCGAAAGCTACGCTATTGTTATCCTCTTATATCCTCCGCTCCCTCCTTGGGAGGGAGCTCCCCGAGCCGCGAGGGGTGAGGGTGGCTCGCAGCCTACTCCCCCTCGTAATAATCAACCTGTGTGTCGGATTTAAACACCTGATTGATGCCCATGCCCCAAATGCCGATTTTCCCCGAATCCGGGTAAAGCGCAACATCAACGGGATGCACGGTATCGAAGTCAAGATATATCAACGGCTCGTCGCCGGTGTTTGTCAACTTATGTGCGCCTTGTTCACCTGCGGGGAAAAACAGCGCATCGCCTGCTCGCACGGATCGCTCGCCTTGTGGGGTGCGCAGCGTGCCTGTGCCGCTGAGGATGTAAAATAGCTCCTCGTTTTGCGTGTGATAATGATAGGGATAGGCCGCAGTGCCTGGCGGAATTTCATACAGTGCAGCCATGCAATTGGCATGCCGCATGGGGATTAAGTCCTGCTTGCGAAACGCGTAGCCCTCATGCTTGCTTTTGCACTTGACTGGAATATCATCAATGTTTTGATGCAGAAAACTCATGTGCGTTTCTCCATGCTATATAGTCTTGCGCTGCCTGTGCGATGAATGCCTCCACCAGCTGCGGAAAAAAGAAGGCCGACGGCCCGCGCACACGCTGCACTCGCCGCATTTCGCCTTGCATCAGATTGGTGATATCTTGCGGCGTGATGCCTGCAATGGTGCCGTAATTTTCTTGCGGCACGGCGAGCATGGCCTGCCACAATGGCTGCGCCCAAGGCTCGGTGTAGTAAATGTGCGACGACGCTTCGCCCGTGTGCGCCTGATAACGCCTCCACCAGTCGTCGCTGGGGTCGTGCTCGCGGTAGTGCATCATGTGTGTGGTGTCCCACAGCCAGTCGGTGAACAAGTGCACCAATATACCCTCGGCGAAATCATCGGCAGGGTCCGTTGCATGGGCAAGCTTAGCCAATTCATCTGCGCGATACTCACACGTGCGAAAATGCAGCTGCTCTTTGTGTGGGTAGTCCATGGCGTCGGGCGCAAGCGCGCCAACGAAGTAAAGCGGCGTGCGAGCAGCATTAACCGCCCGCGCAACCGCCAGATGCATACTAAAACTAGGCAATGATTTCACCCACTGGGCTTTTGGTTTGGCTGCAACTGATGCCGCCGGCATTGGCCTCGTCCACATCAATGTGCATGGCCAGCAAGAAAGTTTCTTTCACCCGCACCAACACGCCGTCATAAACAATGGGACGGCAGCCCTCGGCGTATTTCACTTGCACCACTTGCTTGTCTGCCACGCCGAAGCGTGCTGCGTCAGCGGGAGTCATGTGAATGTGCCGCTGTGCGATGATACAGCCCTGTGTAATTTCCATCTCGCCTGCAGGCCCAGTGAGCGTGCAGCCGGGTGTATCGTCAGTCTTGCCGCTTTCGCACACAGGTGCGGCGATGCCCAATGCACGGGCATCGGTGGCAGAAAGCTCCACTTGTGTTACAGCACGTGCGGGGCCGATAATCCGCGCTTTGAGCTTGCCCTTTGGCCCAGTAATCAATACTTTTTCAGCGCAGGCAAATTGCCCCGGCTGCGAAAGTTCTTTCACAGGCGTGAGCGCATAACCTTCCCCAAATAGTTTATCTAGGACCTCTTGGGTGACGTGCACGTGGCGTGCGCTGGTTTCAATCATGCAGGTGTTCAATGCATTTCTCCTTCATCTTTATAGCCTAGGCTGCTTACAGCATCCCGTCAAGCGGCTCGCCGTATGCCGGCAAGCACTCCGCCAAAAAACAGTCCACTTCGGGCATATGCATGGTTTGCAGTTTGTTTAAGGTCGCCGCATATGCTGCCGAAAATTCGCAGTTGCCCGCCTTTTGCTCCTCCACACACTTGATGAGCGCGGATAACTTGTCCGCCGCTTTGATAAACAGCAGGTATGCCGCGTCTTCATCCCCGGGGCAAAGCAGCGTGTGATAGCTCGGGCGCAGGTCTTCGGGCAGCAGGCCCACTAACGTTGAGCATGCCGCCTGTTCCACTTGCTCATAAGCCTGGCGCACAGCGGGGTTGTGATATTTCACAGGGGTTGGCATGTCGCCGGTGAGCACCTCGGTCAGGTCGTGGAACAACGCGAGGGTTGCCGCACGCTCGGGCGAAAGCTTGCCGCCGAAACGCGTGTTGTGCAGCGTTACCAATGCGTGCGCCAGCATGGCGGTTTCGCAGGTGTGCTCGCTCAAGCTCTCTCCGCTGGCATTGCGCATGAGTGCCCAGCGGTGGATGTATTTCATGCGGCTGGTTAGGGCGAAAAATGTTGACATCTTCACAATCCAAATTAAAGTTTTTTGCGCTACTTTTTTTCAAAAAAGTAGCAAAGCCCGCCGCAGGCGAATATGCACAGCGCGCTACGCCGCATTCACAATTGCCGCAAAGTCGGCAGCCTTCAGGCTAGCACCACCAATGAGCCCGCCGTCTACGTCAGGTTGAGCGAGCAGTTCAGCTGCGTTGGCTGCGTTCATCGAGCCGCCGTATTGCACAACCAGTGCATCAGCAGCCACTTGACCATAAAGCTCCGCCACACAGTCACGGATCCATTTGTTGGCTTCGTTGGCTTGTTCGGCTGTGGCAGTCAAGCCGGTGCCAATGGCCCACACGGGCTCATAGGCGATAATCACGCGCTGCAGTTCTTCGGCACTCACGCCCTCAAGCGCAACTTTGGTTTGCAGACGCACCACTTCGTATGTAATCCCCTGCTGGCGTTCTTGCAGCACTTCGCCCACGCACAAGATGACCGTCAGGCCTGCATCAAGCGCAGCACGGCTGCGGTCACGCACGGTTTCGTTGGTGTCACCAAACAGGGTGCGGCGTTCGCTGTGCCCGGTGATGGCATATTCCACGCCGATGGCTTTCAGCATGTCCGCCGACACTTCGCCGGTGAAGGCACCGCCGGTTGCCCAGTGGCAGTTTTGCGCGCCGATTTTGATATTGCTGCCGGCAGCGGCAGCCATGGCGGCGGGCAGGTTAACATAGGGCGCGCACAGCACAACGTCACAGTTGGCGGCAGCGCACAGGGGTTTGAGTTCTTCAACAAGCGCAGCGGCTTGCGCGGGCAGCAGGTTCATCTTCCAGTTGCCAGCAATCACGGGAGTTCTCATGGTGGTTACCTCATTTCAAAAATATCTCTTTCTATTATAACAAACATGACGAAGACTGTCAAGGTTGCGGGGGGTAAAATTTCGGCGAATAATTGCGGATAATTTTGGTGAGAAAAAAACACCCCCTGCATGCGCAGAGGGCGGGGAAATATTTCGTCAAAATGGCCAATGCCGCTGAAACGCAAACCATGCAAGCGCGACAGTCATTCCAGCGAATAGCACCGAAAGCAAAGGGCTGATAAACTCTATAGTAGCCCAAACAGTCAATAACACATAACCAATCACAAACATTATATGTCCTGCAAAAATTAAAATCACGCTACATTCCTCCTTCTATAGAACCCAAGCAAAGACAATGCTCACAAGAACAGAAACCACCATGTTTAAAATCCCATCCCCTATGTCGCCAACCAGAAAAAAACCAATGCCCGTCATAAATGCACCTGCGGCAACAATGATCATTGCCAATCGCACCAATAAAGAGTCAAACATAATTTTATCCTCTCAATTTTCTACCGTCATTATAACACGAACGGCGAAAAATGTCAAGAAAAAAAGACTTGACAAACTGCACAATGTTTGCTATACTATATTGGTTAAGCCTGCATAGCTCAGTTGGTAGAGCAGCTGATTTGTAATCAGCAGGTCGGGGGTTCAAGTCCGTCTGCAGGCTCCACAAAAATTGAAGAAGTCCACGAAATGTAGGACAAACCGTTGAGTGTCAATGGTTTGTCCTATTTCTTTGTCCGAAAATCGACCGTTGTCGAAAAATCCAAACCAAAATGGAAATTTGGCTTTTGACACGAAGATTTTTTGACGATTTTAGGATAATCATCAGGTCACAAAAAGGCATTTTTTCACCCTCTTTGAAATAGAATTTATCAAGGAGGATTTTACCTAATGCAGACAATTTTGATGGAAAGAGACATGGGAATTATGTCCGTGCAAGATGGCTTTGACAAGTTCATGCGAGTAAAGAAATTTGAAAAGTTATCACCATACACAATCAAATACTATGAGGGTTGTTTTAAGTATTTCAAACGATATTTTGACCCTCAACAACCTTGTGCCGTCATCACGCTAGAAACCTTTTATGGCTACATTGAATATTTGGCAAATAACACAAACGCAAATACAGTCACCACTAACACCTATTTAAGAGGAATCCGCGCTTTATTCTATTATTTCATGGACGAGGGATATATAAAACGTTTTAAGATAAAATTGCCTAAACAGAAAAAGACAATCAAAGAAACATACAGCGAAGCCGACCTTGACAGACTACTGAAAAAGCCCGACCTCAAAAAATGTACGTTTTCGGAATACCGCTCATGGGTTATGATCAATTATATGGTGGGTACAGGCAACCGCATCCGTACGGTTATAAATGTGAAAATAAAAGACCTTGATTTTGACAATGGACTGATTGTATTATCTGAAACAAAGAATGGTAAGCCGATTATCATTCCAATGGGAAATAGTCTATCAAAAGTTCTTCAAGAATATCTAATATATCGCAAGGGCGAGCCAGAGGATTATTTGTTTTGTGATATACATGGCAAGCAACTCACATGTGACGGTGTAACAACTGTTCTTTATCGCTATAATCGACGTAGAGGAGTCGAAAAGACCTCTGTGCACTTGTATCGTCACTTTTTTGCCAAGTGGTGGATAATGAACGGTGGAAGCATAGAGGATTTGCAGACCATTTTGGGGCATAGTAGCCCCGCAATGGTACAAGAATATGTAAACATATACGGCAAGGATTTAACTCCCAATTTCATTCGCTACAACGCACTGGATAACTACATGAAAAGCAAAAAGGGTGAAACTATAAGAATGAGGAAATAGCTCACTAGTAAAGCCCCATGCATGAGCATGGGGCTTTGTGCCTGCAATCACGATTAATTAGCCATAGACACCCACGCATAATCTACAATGTCGTTTGCTTCTATTTCTAACATTAGTAAATGCAAATCATTGTCATCATGAAATTGCTCCGAAAAAGTAAAAATATATTCTAGTCCGCAACTCTCCAAATCCATGCAATATAACATGAGCAGAATCGAATATGATTTCTGCATTATGCTGTTTTGCTAGCTCTTCAATCTGAGTTCTAGGGATATTATATTTAGCCCTTACATTAACTCTGTTATTCAAAAACAACCCCGAATAATTGTTAGAAATAGCGACATACTGTAAATCATTGAGAGTTAGAAAATATCCAAATGGAACAAAATCCGTCGAACTTGCATGACGAATATTTGCGTCGTGTGAGTAATCATTATAAATTTTATTTGAGTTATAATTATATTCTTCAGCTTTGATTTCTCTATTTTGAGAGTAAATCCATCCCCCTGCTAGTATTAAACCGTGCTAAAACAAGTAAAGTTATAACAACTTTTTTCTTCATAATTTTTCAAATCCTTTCTTTATTGGTGGGAGAATGTTAGATCCACACTAGTACATAATTCTATGATTGCTTGGAAAACGATTAACATGTTGTTGCAAGTTGGTGTGGGCGCGCGTTGACTGGGGGTCATTCACGCGAAAGTCTTGTAAACGAAAATTACCAGTCGCGCTACCGTTCCAACCAGTTATAACGACTGCGTGTTGACCATTACCCGAAGAATGAATCAATACAGGTCGATTCTGCCGCAATGCGTTGTAAATACGTTGCAAATTAGCTTGGGTAAGCGAGGGTACGCCGACAAGCCCAGTCATTGAAACGGTTCTTGTTCCATTTGGCCCAACAGAACTCCAAACAATAGCATTGCCATTTCCACCGAAACGCAGACGACTTACCCAATTTACCATCCACGCTCTATCAGGTTGCCCTGTTTGTCCTTGACGAAAGCGTTCTATCATAGCAAAACCAACAACTACACAACCCACAGGACCTATGGTTGCGTTGCGTCCAAAAGAAACATTGCTCCAAACTTGCCCGTCTTGTCGAATTAGCGGTACATTCAATTGCACAGGTGGTCTTGTAGTATTATTTTGTTGTGTATTATTATCCACACGAAAAGTTCCTATATTAGCACTGGTAAATTCTCGCCCATTTGCGTCAACGATTGTAATCCGTGCTGTATGTGTTCCAACAGGAAATGGATGTAGATTTTGCGTCCATGTTCGATTATTGTTGCTTCCGTTCATGCGCCAACGTCCCCAGTTTTGGCCAACAATAGAAAGATACACACGGTGGTCGTTAGGTACTGGGTGTGTAGTCTGCGCTGTAAAGTAAAATCTTGTTTGTGGAGTGCCTGTCGTGGGGCTAACCGACGGTGAATGAATTATTCCGTGCACGTTTGTTCTATTGGCGAACAGTGTGCCGTTAGATGTGTTCCGCACTGCCATCCATCTACCCACCATTTGCGCATTGGTCGCTCCAGTTGAACCACCTGCGCGCGTAATCACACGACTAATGCGAACCCATTCAAACCCATTCGCGACTACCCTTCTGTCAACCCTCACCACGCTGTTACGCGCCAATGCTCCTCTGTGTGTACCATTGGGGGAATGAGTATCCCGAACATTAATCCCTTGCGCTGTTGTCACAGTAAATTCTTCATCAACAACTGTTGCTGATACCGTAACAGACAACCCGCTTACTGCTAGCACCAGTGCAAGCGAAATCGTCACCATGGATTTTGCCAGTCTGCCTAGATGTTTGGTCATGATGTTTCGTCTTTTTGCATTTTTCCGCATGAGTCTTGTCCTCCTAGAAATTTTATAGTAGAATAATGTAAAAGTGCCGTTCGTTAAGTTACCTACTTTGCGAACAAGCACAGAAAAAGCCTTGTTGTACAAGGCTTTTGAGAATATTTGACCCTAATTTTGACCCCGAATAGATTTTTTTCTAACTGCAAATCGCCTGTCTTTCCATGTACATTTTTTTCAGTTCGTCAGAACTATGCACATAGCATTCCAATGTGAATTTTACGCTTGCATGCCCTAATATTTCGCTTAGTGCCTTAATATCAAAGCCCAGTGCAATCGCTCTGGTGGAGAAGGTATGCCTTAACACATGGATATTTATATGCATTACACATGCTAGTACCAGAATCTTAGTAAATCTTTTTTGGAATAATCGAGGCTCTACATATTTTCTTGTGCCACTTAGTATATAGCAATCAAGGTCTTGATTACCCTTTAGTTTCTTCAATTCAGACAAGAAGAAATCCGGAATGGGAATAGAACGAATTGAGCAAGCACTTTTTGGCGTGTCAATGATAATTTTGGTTTTGCTCTTGGCATTCGGGTCGGTGTTTTTAATTCTCTGCAATGTCTTGCGAATATGTAATAACCCTGCTTCAAAGTCAATGTCTCGCCATGTCAATGCACATAGTTCACCTAATCGAATCCCTGTATATCGGGCAAGCAAAACACCTGCTGTGCTGTGGTCTATGTGAGAAAAACAATAAGAAACAAGCTTGTTATCATCTGCCACAGACAAAACCGGCACTTGTATTTTAGACGCTTTCGGAATAAAAATATCGTTGTAATCAAAGTTGGCAATATACTTTTTGCGCTCTGCAAACTCTATGATTTGGAGTAATATCAAGGCTATATCACAAACTGTTTTCTTGGAAAGTCCACTGTCAATTTTCGCGCGGATAAAGGCGTTGGCGGTTTCGTTAGTCAGCTGATTGCCGCCCATATCATCAAAATACGGTATGATATGTGTATCAACATGCCCGATATAATTCCCACGAGTAGAAGCCTTTACCTTAACTCGGATGTCCTCTAACCACTCTTTGCAAATCATTTCCACTGGCATGCCCTGTAAAGAAAAAACCACGTCTATTTTCGGTGGCTGTTGGTCGATATTTTTTAGTTTTTCTTTTACTTCAGCGTAAGAATATCCATAAACGGATTTATATATTGCTTTCCCATCAGGTGTGCGCCCTGCAATATATCGCCCTTCCCAGCGACCGTCTTTCCTCTTTCGTATATTTTCACCCCTGCGTGGCATAGTAAAAACCTCCTTAAATTGACCACAATTTTGACCCTGAATAGAAAAAAATCCCCTCTATTTTACGTCTTTTATATGCCAAAAAGGCAATAAAGCCGAAAATACAGGGGATTTACTAAAATATTTCTTGACTTTTCTTGTTGATTTCGGTAGAATATTAAGTAATATGTAAATCGTGAAGCGTTCGCAAAGTAGGTAACTTAACGGCTTTTTAGGGGTCATAGCAGATAAAACTGCTATGGCTCTTTTTTTAATTCTATGCAGTCGCTTTGCAAATGTTGCAAAAATTCAGTTCTACGCCT
>WQWM01000017.1 GCA_009785335.1 Oscillospiraceae bacterium | reverse complement strand
GTCAACCATCATGCGCTTGCCGCTATAAAACGGGTGGCATTTCGAGCAAATGTCAACGCGCAACTGCTTGCGTGTGGAGCGCGTTTCAAAGGTTTCGCCGCATGCACAACGCACGGCTGCTACCTCATAATTTGGGTGAATATTTTCTTTCATGTGAATCTCCTTACTTCGTCATCGCGGCCACTTCGGCGGCGAAATCGTCTTCGCGTTTTTCCACGCCCTCACCTTTGGTGAAGCGCAGGAAATCAACACAGGCGAAGTCTGCACCAAGTGTTTTGGCCACGTTTGCCACGTATTGCCCAACGGAAAAGTCGCCGTCTTTCACGAACTGTTGCTCCAGCAGGCACACTTCTTTGTAGAATTTGTTCACGCGGCCAACCACGATATTCTCAAGCACTTTTTCGGGCTTGCCAGCCATTTTGGGATCTTCGGCCAGCTGTGCTTTGCAGATGGCGATTTCTTTCTCCACCACGTCGGCGGGCACGCTGTCTTTGCTCAGGTATTGCGGACTCATGGCGGCCACTTGCATGGCAACATCGCGACCCATGGCAACGAATTCTGGCTTAGCGGCCACAGCTGCGTCGGCGTTGAACACGGCCAACACGCCAATGGAACCGCCGCCGTGAATGTAGCTTGCCACTGCGGGATTCACCAAGCGCACAAAGCGGCGAATGGTGAGGTTTTCGCCAATCGTCAAGATTTTTTCCTGACGAGCTGCTTCAACCGTTACGTCACCATCGGCGATTTGCAGTGCGGAAAGGGCTTCCACGTCAGCGGGATTTTGCAGGGCGATCGTTTTCGCTACACCTTGCACAAATGCGATGAAATCGGGGTTTTTGCCCACGAAGTCGGTTTCGCTGTTCACTTCAACCATCACGGTCACGCCGTCTGCGCTGTAGGCCAGCACGGCACCTTCGGCGGTGACGCGGCCGGCTTTTTTGGTTGCTGCAGCCAGGCCACGCTCGCGCAGAATGTCAACCGCGCGATCCATGTTGCCGTCGGCTTCAACCAACGCTTTTTTGCAGTCCATCATGCCAACGCCGGTTTTGGCGCGCAGTTCGGCTACATCTTTTGCAGTAAAAGCCATCTATGCTACCTCCACTTCTGCTGTGGGTTCAGCGGGTGCTTCAACCACTTGCTCTGCGGGTGCAAGGCCAGCTTCTTCTTTCGCTTGGGCAGCGGCACTGGCAGCGGCCACGGCATCTTCACCTTGGCGGGCTTCCAGCACGGCATCGGCCATGGCAGCGGAAATCAACCGCACGGCGCGAATGGCATCGTCGTTGCCGGGGATGACGTGATCAATTTCATCGGGGTCACAGTTGGTGTCTACGATGGCGATAATCGGGATGCGCAGCTTGTGCGCTTCGGCCACCGCAATGCGCTCTTTGCGCGGATCAACGATGAACATGGCCTGCGGAGGACGCTTCATTTCAGTGATGCCGCCCAGAAATTTTTCCAAGCGCTCGATTTGCAGACGCAGTTTGATGACTTCTTTTTTCGGCAGCATGTTGAATGTGCCGTCTTCTTCCATTTGCTTGAGCTGTGCCAAGCGACGGATACGCTTTTGAATGGTGCCAAAGTTGGTGAGCATGCCGCCCAGCCAACGCGCGTTAACAAAGGGCATGCCGCAGCGCAGGGCTTCCTCGCGGATGCTGTCTTGCGCTTGTTTTTTCGTGCCAACGAACAGAACGGTGCCGCCGTCTTCGGCGATTTTGCGCACCGTCATGTAAGCTTCCTCGAGTTTACGCACGGTTTTTTGCAAGTCAATGATGTAGATTCCGTTGCGCTCTGTGAAGATATACGGTGCCATTTTGGGGTTCCAGCGTCTGGTTTGGTGGCCAAAGTGCACACCGGCTTCCAGTAGCTGTTTCATGGATACAACTGCCAAGTGATATTCCTCCTTATTTGTGTTGCCCCGCCGCACGCAAAGGACGCGTGCGTGAGTATTTGCATAATACATGCATTGTATAGTATAGCACAGGGGTGGTGGGGTTGTCAAGTGTTTTGGGTAAAAAAAATATTGAAGATGCGTTAAAGCTTAGAGAAAGGCGGACGAGCACAGGTCATCCCTAATTCCCATCAACATATAATAAAACGAGCGGAATTTCTTCCGCTCATACAAGTTATCTAATTGCTGGACCTTGCGCACCGTTGGATTGATGAACGAAGTTCAACGGGTTTTGCGGTCTGCCATTAATCAGCACTTGGAAGTGTAGCTGCGGCGCGTGTGCATGCCGCATGATACCCACGCGAGCAATCGGTTGTCCCATCTCCACTTGCTGTCCTGGCTCCACAGCAACCGAACCAGTCATCAAATGCACATAGCGCGTGTGCATGCCGCCGCCGTGGTCGATAACCACTTGATAGCCAAAACCCATGCGACAAAACGAAGTGACCGATTCAACCACGCCGTCGCGCACAGCAACCACGCCTGCGCCATTCATATTAGGCCCGGAGATATTAACGCCCGAACTCATGCGGCCTCCGTACATCCAAAATCCTCTGGAAACTTGCCCAAAGCCCGGCATAGGCCAAATCAAGCCATGCGATGAGGGGCGGTGCACGAATGGCCTTGTCGCGCTTGCCGCAAACCCAAAAAGTCCCGTCAATATCAAAATTGCTAAAACAATGCTGAGCAACTTTTTCATACAAAAGCATCTCCTAAACATTAGTTGACACTTCTATTATACACCATCTGTCAAGTGTTCTGCCCCCTTCCTCAGTCCGCGCGACGCGGCCAGCTCCTTCCAGAGGAAGGAGCCATAGGCTTGTTTCTTCAACTTATCATAAGTTGTCCCCCGCGAAGCGGCTAAAGTTCTTTTTGGTTCTTTTTCTTTCAAGAAAAAGAACACGCGTCTTCACACCTGCACCACCGGAAACCGCCCCGGCATGCTTTCGCGCAGTGTTTGCAGCACAAGGGAGTCTGGGCGCACATGAGCATGATAATATGCCGCGTTGGCGGCCTCCATGCGGTGCACGGTGGAGGCACTGCGCAGCAGCTCGCGCATGCGGCGAGTGCATTCTTCCGCGTTGGTGAACATCACGTAATTCTGCGCACGGGCGAAGTTGCCCTGCGGCTCATAACGCAGCGGCTGGATAATCATCGCGCGGCCTGCGGCGCAGCATTCTGCCATCAGCCAGCTGTTGCTGCCATGCAAGCCCTGCGGTGCTACGCACACATAGTTCTCACGCAAACGGCGCAAGTGCGCTTCTTTGGTGCATTGGTCGGCGGACAACACGAGATCAGGCGCGCATTCTCGGGCATAATCACCGGGCTCTACGCCGCCGAAAAACCGCTCGCCAAACTCGTCGCGACAAGCCCGCAGAATATCCATGCGCAGCTGGTTTTGCATGTGAATCTCATCCATCAGGTCGCCCTGTATGCCGGGCATATCATCAGGATTAAGCAGCTGTGTGACGAACAAGCCCTTGTATACCGGGTAGCTGTTGTGCGACACAAACTCATTGACATAGCGCGCGATGGAGGACTGCGGCAACTCGGTGTCGAAAAAATTCCCTGGGCAGGTTACGTGGAAGTTCAAGCCCAGCGGTCGCACCTTCATGCGGTTGCGCATGCCGTTGTGCTGCCGATGATCATAGCTGCGACGAAAGTAGCGCACCACACGGCTCAATTGTGCGTCAAACAGCTCCGGCTGCTGCACACCAGCATAGCCGTCCTCCACATCATAGGCCACCACCGTGCCGTCGTCGAACTCCGCCTCCAGCATAAAATTGTGCCGGTGCGTCCCCTCGCTGACGAAATTCGCCAGCCCTGCATACTCCAAGCTTAGCACGCCGCGCTGTTGCAGCATGGTGAAGCCTGCGCAAAGCTGCGAAAGATGCGGGGCATAACTTCCCAATCGAATGCGACAATTTGGAACAGCCATTGTCATGTCCTCCCGATAATTTCCAATTGTATGATTTCAGCCGCAAAAAAGCAGATATTCTTGCGGTTAGCTCTTGTTTTTCGCGCAGCAATGTGCTAGACTGGTTCTTGCGCGGCAAGGCCGACGCGGACGTAAAAAGCGAAACATCGTTTGACTGCTTTCTGTCTTTTGCGGTCATGATAACATGTTTAGGGGGAATGCGTGCATGCACGCAATGCTTTAGTCCCGCCGGTTTTCTGCACGACACGCAGTCTCTCAAGAGGGGCTGCGTTTTTTCTGGTTCTTTTTTTGCAAAAAAAGAACCAAAAAAACCTAGCCGCCTTCGGCGATGGAGTTTTATAGGGCTATTAAGAGGATACCGCGAAGCGAGGAGCCCCACCGCAGGTGGTTTTTGCAAAAAAGAACCAAAAAACTTTAGTCGCTTCGCGGGGGATATTATGAGCCGTGCAGGTGTCGCCAAAGGCTCCACGTCTTCAAATATCTATTAGCTATAATCAGCATGTAGGGGCGGCTTGCAAGCCGCCCGGGCAAAAATATTGGTTTAAGTTGTCATCTCGGGCGGCAAACCGCTTCCCTTCGGTCATGGCAGCTACGCTGCGCCCCTACACGAGAGCCATCTTATCTTCAAAATATTTCTTATTGTGCAAATATGCAGGCGACTGCGGGCGCAATTTGCCTGCCTGTTCGTTGTGTTCAACGGCAATGTCGTGTTGACCAAGGCGGTCGTAGCACACGCACAGCTGCAAATGCGGCACGTAGCCATAACATTCTTCCAGCACGAACGCACCACTGGCGTCATTTCGCGGGCACTGCAGGGCAATTTTATACCATTGAATGGCAGGCTCGTATTCACTCTTGGCAAAATGATAATACCCCAACTCGCAGCAAACTTCCGCGCGCGGACTGTCATACTCAAAGGAGCGCAACAAGGCCAAACGCGCTTTGTCTGCTTTGCCCAATGCCGTTAAGCATTGCGCCAGCACGCGGCAGGCCTCAATGTTGTTTTCCAGCCAGCCGCGGCCATCATGCAAAAACTGCGTGAACTCGCGCACGGCGTCGTCATAGCGGGCATGGTAATATAGCTCGCGGGCATAGTAGAATGTTTCACGCGGGCTAAGTGTTTCGCCGCGAGCAATCAAGCTTTCAAACAGACGCAGATTGCGGTCACTGTCGGCTTTCGCTTTGCGGCGGTGAGTGACGGCAATGGGACTATGCATGATTTTACCAAACGGCGTAATGACCTCGTGAATTGCACCCTCCCACTTGGCCAGTGGGCAACGGCGCATGATTCGCTCACGGTAGTAACTGAAGGTAGGGTTGCCTTGTTCGTCAAAGGCGATGTTGTATTTCATCATCACGGTGTCTACGCTGGGATCTAGCGTAGCTTTGAGCTGCAAAAAGGCCTCGTGGTCGTCGGGCAGAATGATGTCGTCTGCATCCAGCCACATCAGATAATCGCATGTGCCTTTGCTGAATGCAAAATTGCGCGCAGCAGAAAAATGGTCGATCCACTCAAAATCATGCACATGCTGCGTGAATTGCGCGGCAATTTCTTTGGTGCGGTCGCTGCTGCCGGTGTCAACGATAATCAGTTCATCCCACATTCCTTGCGCGCTGTTGAGACATCTCTCTAGGACTTCTTCTTCGTTTTTCACAATCATGCACAGACTGATAGTGGCCATGGCAACCTCCCGCAAAAATTGGCGTTGTGCATGTATATGCGAGGATGGGGGGAAATATTAAAACGGCAGGTGGTGCGACCTGCCGTTTGGCTATTTAAGCGATTTGTTCCATGTTTTCTTTTAATCTTAGTAGCAGTCGTGCATCTTCTTCTTGCGCGATGGCGGCGTCTCTCACGAGATTTCTGCGCTTGAAAAAGCGAACTACCGTGATGATTGGACACACAAGAATAGAAACTGCGCCAATGAACGCGCCATAATCTTGGAATTGATTGATAATCGTACCCAGTGACGCTGTACCAAAAACGCCAAACAACCATCCAATAATAAAGCCACCAACTCCACCGATACCAGCACCAAGAATAGGGCCTACGATTACCGCGCCAACGATGGCCCCTGCAATCATCCATTTTTGTTCACGTTTGGCTTTTGCTTTCAATGCCTCCAAATCCGCAAGCCCCTGCTTACCAGCCTCCACCAAACAATCGTAGCAAAAGAGGTCTTTGCTTGCGCTGCTTTTCAAGTCACAACATTCACGGCAAAGCCCTTTTTTACAATCCACACATTGCCCAACAGCGTCCTGTACATTGTGGTAATAACATTTCAAAATTAAAATCCCCCTGTGTATTTTTTGTGTTTTGGGGCGCACCACTCCCACATCAAATTCATTATATCACATCCAAAAAACAATTGCAAGCTTTATTTCTTGCATTTCAATTGCAAAATAGCCCTATCATTATTCGCGAAATACGTGCATAATTAAATCAAAAAGGAGTGCGTGCCGTGTTCAAGATACAAAAGGGCTACGACAGCGAAAGTAAAACTTTTCGCATCCCCAAAGAACTGCTGGAGCGCATGGAGAAACTAGCCACACAGCACAAGCTTTCGTTGAATCAACTTGTGGTGCAGTGTTTGTTTTATGCCATGGACAACCTGCAACTTGACGAAACATAAAAACACGAGCGGAGAAATTCGCTCGTGTTTTGCTAACACAACGCAGAAATAATTCTTGCAATGCGTTGTTGTTTATTGTATAATAAGATTGGTGCTGTGCGCCACGGCGGTTGCTTCCTCGCGCCCGAAAGGGGGTGAGAGCTTATGAACTTTGACTTTCTCGTGTACTTACTGGTTTTGTTAATTGTAGCCACGCGCTACCTCGACTCCAGCGATACCCGCAGAAAGAAGTAACCGCCCCTGAGCCTAGTAAACTCGGGCGGTTACTTCTTGCAATATACAATTAGCATGCGAGGGTAGAGAAGCCAGCCAGTTGCGCACAGCACCAACCCTCGCTAGTATCATAACATAATTATCCGTTTTTGTCAAGGAGAATTTCATGACCAACCCAATCCGCATTGGCTGCATTGGGCTGAGCGCCCGCGGCATGTGCAACATGGGCGAAATGCTCAGCATCCCCGGCGTGGTGGTGCCCGCCGTGTGTGATATTTACGATGACCGCGCCGACGCAGGCGCCAAACTTGTGCACGAAAAAACTGGCACCACACCCAACGTTTATCTTGACCACGAGGACATGCTGGCCAAAGAAAAACTTGATGCCGTGCTATGCTGCACCACGTGGATTACTCATGCACGCATTGCGGTGGATTGCATGAACGCAGGCTGCCACGTCGCCATTGAAGTGGGCGGCGCAGCCAGCGTGGAAGAATGCTGGCAAATGGTGCGCACCAGCGAAGACACAGGCAAGTTCTGCATGCTGCTGGAAAATTGCTGCTTTGACCGCAAGGAAATGGCGCTGTTCAACATGGTGCGGCAGGGCGTGTTTGGCGAAGTGGTGCACTGCGAGGGCGGCTATCGCCACGACCTGCGCGACGAAATCGCCTATGGCAAAGAGAATCGCCACGGCCGCCTGCCGAACTTTCTTGCTCGCAACGGTGAGCTTTATCCCACCCATCAGCTTGGACCGATTGCAAAATTGCTGCGCATCAATCGCGGCAACCAATTCTTAACGTTGACGAGCGTGGCCAGCAAAGCGCGCGGGTTGAATGAGTTCATTCTGCGCGAAAAAGGGCCGGAGTACTACTTAGCCAATGCGCAGTTTGCCTGCGGCGATATCGTCACCACCACCATCAAGTGCGCAGGCGGCGAGACGATTACTCTGGTGCATGATTGCAGCCTGCCGCGGCCGTATTCGCGAAATTATGCATTATCCGGCACACGTGCTTGCTATCGCGAAGCGCCGTTTAACGATGCCATTTACATCGACGGCCGCTCACCACATCACGAGTGGGAGCAATTTGACAAATATCTGCCAGAATATGAGCACCCGCTGTGGAAAGCCTATCACGATCAAGCGCAGCACGCAGGCGGTCACGGCGGCATGGATTATCTTGTGCTGTGTGCGTTCGTGGATGCTGTGGCGCGCGGCGAAAAACCGCCCATTGACGTGTATGATACGGCAGCATGGATGGTTGTGACCTGCCTGAGCGAGCAAAGCGTGGCCATGGGCGGTGCGCCTGTGCCTGTGCCCGACTTTACCAATGGCATGTGGGTTGACCGCGAGCCTGCGTATGACGGCAAGTTTTGCTTGGAGGAAGTGGTGTGAGTCGCGTGTAGGGGCGGCAACCTGCCGCCCGAGCCTTCTCTTAGACCATCATAAAAATCACGGGCGGCTAATAGCCGCCCCTACACGAGTAGCCCACCCAGCCATTGCAATCCGCACCCACGCATGATATAATCGTTGCAAAGGAGATGATATCATGACAAACAAAAACAATTTCGCGGCATTCATCAAAGAAAAACGCAACGCACTTTCGCTCACGCAGGAGCAACTGGCCGACCAATTGGGCGTGCTGCCCACCACCGTGAGCAAATGGGAGCGCGGTGTCACCTACCCCGACATCACCATTATTTCAGCTATCTGCAAAGTGCTCAATATCAGCGAGCACGAGCTGATGACTGCTAGCGACGAAGCCTTTCTCACGCGTTTTGACGGCAGATTTTCACTGCGCACCCAAGGTGTGCTGGCGCGCAACGGCTGCGTATTGCTGCAAAGTGATACTAGAGAAGAGTACGCTGATTGCGGTTATGCCACGCCAGGCGGGCAAGTGCGCTTTGGCGAGACAGCCGCACAAGCCCTTGCGCGCAGATTTAGAGAAGAAACCGGCTTTGATATCACCGTGGGCGAACTCGCTTGGACGGAAGAAAATTTTTACACTTGGCAGGGCAAGGCCATTCAACAAGTTGCGCTGATGTTTCATCTGCATGCGCACGAGCCATTGCCGCAGGGTGATTTCCATGGCGCAGAAGATGCACCGCACTTGCGCTTTCATTGGGTGCCGTTGGAAAAACTCGGCGGTATGACGGTATACCCTGAAAACCTGCGCGAATTGCTGCAAAATAACACAAAGCATGTCGTGCGAATATCTACAATCCCGCATGCATAAATATAACCACAAAAACAAAAGAGGTGCACTATGCTCAAACACATTCCCCCCTGTCTTTCGCCCGAGCTACTGAAAGTCATTGCCGAAATGGGCCACGGCGACGAAATCGTTCTGGCCGACGCGAACTTCCCTGCTGCGTCGCTAGCACAACGGCTGGTGCGTGCCGACAACAGCAATATCCCCACCTTGTTGGATGCCATTCTGATGTATTTGCCCCTTGACACCTTCGTGGAATGCCCCGTGGTGCTGATGAACACCGGCGACCCCGACGTGCGTCCACCCATTTGGCAGGAGTATAGCAAGTGCATTTTGCGCCGCGATGGTGACCGCCCCGTGGCGCTGCTGGAGCGTTATGAGTTCTATGAACGCGCCGCGCAAGCCTATGCCATTGTTGCCACCGGTGAGTGCGAGCTTTACGCCAACATCATCCTCAAAAAAGGTGTGGTTATTCATAATGCGTAATTAACCGAAAAATTTACCCCCTGCAAATTGCACGGGGGATTTTTTTCGTCAACTTGCACAAACTTAAATTATTTTGCCAAAAAGGCTTGACTTCATATATATATATATATAATGGACGGGTAAATATTTTTAAGGGGAATGATACTATGTTAAAGCGAGTTCTAAGCGTAGTGTTGGCGTGTGTGTCTGTGGTATTCATGCTCACGCTTTCTTCGTCTGCACAAGAAGCTACCAATACCATTCCGGTAACCGGCATACTTTCCGTTGTTGGCAACAGTACGCGCATGAATATTCGCAATGGCGTGCACGAGCAAACTAATTTCGGTCAGCGCTTTCGTGTTACACAACAGCTTCGCACAAGCGTTTTGCCGAGCAACGCGAGCAACCGCAGAATACATTGGACAACCAGCAACCCCAATGTGGTGAATTTTATTACTGACGACCATATGTCTACGCTTTTAAGCCCTCCCATTACGGATTTTAATAATACACCCGTTCACGTGGCGGCGCTCCGTACAGGTACGGCATACATCACCGCGACAGCAGAGGATGGTGGTTTCATCGCAGTTTATCGCATTGAGGTATATAACAATTATTGGCGTCACCTTATATGGAGTCTTATTGTTTTGGCGACAATTGTTGTCGTTTTTTGGGCTTTTGGCGGTGTTGACGCCGTTTTAAGGTTTCTGAATCTTGGTTAACTTGCAACCCCCTGCAATCATCGCAGGGGGACTGTTTGTTCACGCAGAGCCGCGTGTAGGGGCGGCAATTTGCCGTCCGTGAACTTTGATGACACGCAAAAGAGAATCGGGCGGCTAATAGCCGCCCCTACACGAGAATCGCTAACCACGTATCCACTCCAGCAGCTCTTGCACGAGCTCCACAATGCGAAAGCGCACGTCGAACTGCGGGTTGCTTTCTACCACACGCATTTGTCCGTCGCTGAGCACTGCATCGAGCGTCAGGCTTTCACGCGGCATGGCAGCTGGCAGGCAAAGCGGCGGGAACATCACACACCACCAGTTTTCGCCGATGCTTTCGCCAATATGCACCTGCACGGCTTGGTATCGCCCGGCGGGGAAGGTAAGCGCGCCATAGCTGCGCGTGTTGAAGAACGCCGTGCCCACGCTCACCCGCACGGGATGATTCAACCCAAGCGCTTGCAAAGCCTGTTGCGCCGCGTGCTCGAGTTCTGTGGTGCGCAGGGCAACCGCTTGCTCGGCCTGCGAGATGTCACTGCTGGCATAGAACAGCGCATCACCTTGCGCCAGCAGCGCGTCGCGCACATGCAGCTTGGCCTGTTGGTCAATGTCGCAGTCAGAGTTAGCGATTACATGAAGGCGCAGCACCTCTTGCCTAATGCCCGCGCTGCGCGCGTGAAAGCTCACTAGGCTTGTTGCAAAAGCAATGGCTGCCATCGCTGCCACCACACGCCAGATTTTCTTTGTCATAATATGTACCGCCCTCTCTTGGCTTAGTACCAAGAGTATGGGTGGTGTTTTTATGGCTTATACATGCGTGAGTAAAATTTCGCAATCACCCTGCACAGCGTAAGCCCCCAGCCCCGCAGGCAGGAAGATGCTGTCGCCTTCAGCAATGGACATGGGCTCTTGATTTGCGCAGGTGAGTGTGCCCTCGCCCTGCAGCACCACCAGCGAAACAAAGCTGCTTTCACCTGCAACGCCTTGCGGGTTGCGCACACGCCGCGCCGTGAAATACTCATCGCTTGGCTGGGCGGTGTAGGACACGAGATCAGTCACCGCTTTGGCTTGCGCCACATGCAGCTCGCGCAGCTGCCCATTTTGCAGACGGCCGTAATCAAACACGCGATAGGTTGTGTCGGAGTTTTGCTGAACTTCAGCGAGGGTAATCCCCGCGCCAATGGCGTGCAGCGTGCCCGCAGGAATGTGAAAGAAGTCCCCCGCTTGCACAGGCAGCTGCGCAGTGTGCTTGAGCAGAGAGCCATCTTCAATTGATTGCGCGAACTGCTCAGGCGTGATTGCATGCTGAAAACCCATCACTAGCTTAGCACCGGGCTCGGCATGTAGAATGAACCAACATTCAGTTTTGCCGGCTTCACCGGGGGCGAGCACATGGGTGTCGCTATCACGCGGGTGCACTTGAATGGATAGATCATCGCGTGCGTGAATGAACTTCACCAGCACTGGGAAGTCTCGGCCTGCGCACGCATTGCCAAACAGCCCTGGTTGTTCGCGATAAAGCTGCGCAAAATCCATGCCCGCATATGCGCCGTTTTGCACGGTGCAGCTGCCGTTTGCGTGTGTGCTGAGCACCCAAGTTTCGCGCCCCCAAATGGGCGTAACCACGTGCGGGGCCAATTTCATGGGGTAAATCTGTTGCATCGTTGTCCTCCAAAATCATTTTCTTGATTAAGTATAGCATATTTGCGGCAAAATAGCTATAGTAATATAAAAGGAGGACAAAGTATGAAGCAATTTTTTCGTAGAAAGCCAAAAAGCGAAACCACAACTCAACCCACACCGCAAGAAAACATCATCGCTCAGCTGCGCGATGTGCGCCACCAGTTGGCCGCTGCGCAAAGTTATTTTGCCATGGAAAGCGACGAGGATCTCGTTGAAGCCGCGATTTTTCAAAAAGAAGCCTTGGAGCGCCGCGAGCGCCATCTCATTCGTCAGGCGCGCAAATTGCAGATGGAAGCCGCCGAATTGCCCATCACCACAACAACACCGGAGCGATGGATTGAGTAGATTTTGTGCGTTTCCTCTAGGGCGTTGTCTTCAAATATACGAAGCGCCTAAAATCAGCATGTAGGGGCGGCTTGCAAGCCGCCCGAGATAACAGCTTAAGCCAGTATTTTTGCCCGGGTGGCTTGCAAGCCACCCCTACATGTTGACGATAGTTTTCATTTTGGGGCAAGTTACGCATTTGAAGACACGCCGTAAGCAGCCAACACGCAGTGCCTAGGATAAAGCACAGCGAAGCGACGAAAAAGTTTTTTGGTTCTTTTGAACAACCCCCACCTGCACGTCTACGACGCGCTTTCCTCCCCCGGCGGGGGAGGCCTTGGCAACACCTACAACGTCCCTATGAAAATCCACCGCAAAGCGCGACTCAAACGCAGTGCCTAGGATAAAGCACAGCGAAGCGACAAAAAGTTTTTTTGGTTCTTTTTTTCAAAAAAGAACAGAAAGGACAGCCCATGACCATTCAACTGCAAATTGTTCTGTATGCCTTAGCTGGCGGCGCAGTGCTTGCTGTGCTGCTGATGATGCTGCGCAGCAAACGCTTGCTACGCAATCTGCTGCTAACCACACTTTCGGGTGTGGCGGCTTTGTATGCCGTGAATGTTGTGGGCTTGCTCACTGGCACACAGCTGAGCATCAACTTTCTTACGCTGGGTGTGAGTGCAATTGGCGGCGCACCGGGCGTGGTGGGGCTGCTGCTGCTGGACACTTTGTTGTAATGCTTAATGCCTAATGCTAAATGCTTAATTATCTAAAAAATTACCCTCAGCATGGACGAAAGTTTCGTCCGCGCTGAGGGATTTAGTTATGCAATTCATTAAGCATTAAGCATTAAGCATTATTCCGGTGCCCGCACCGTAACGGTGATGCTTTGGCTCACGTTAGGGTTGCTGACCGAGCGCACCGTGAGGGTAGCCGTGCCGGGCGCAAGCGCGCGAATGAGCCCATGAAACGGCGCTTGAATCACGCTGGGGTTGGAGGACGTGATGGTGAAATCTGTGCCCCAACGCGCGTGCGCATGATTCGTTTGCACCACCACTTGCCGCTGCGGTTGTTCGTCGGGCGTGCCAATGCGGCCCTGTTGTATCACAAACGGTGCAGAGGTGCCCACGCGATCGATGCCCATAATCTGAATAGACGTGATATTGAGCGGCCCTTGATTGGGGAAAGTCAGGTTGGGATCTACATGAACCGGTGGGATGGTGTTTTGCACCGCCGTTGTGCCGCCGCCCTGCCCCGGTGCCAATGGAGCTTGCGGTGCAGGTGGGCGCGTGGGCATCACGGGAATCGTGGTGGTTTGATAAAGCACCGTTACCCCGTCGGCATTGGTTACGGTGGTGGTGGTGAACTCGGTTGTGGTTTCCACTTCCAGCACGTTCACATTGGTGCCGCAAGCCGCAAACACAGCCGACATCGCCAATGCAGCCAGCACAGCTGCTGCACGCAACAAGTGTTTTTTCAACATGCGTTCGCCTCCCAAGAGAAAGATTAGCCGGTAACCGTCAGCGGGTGAGTGACGGTGGTTGTGACACCGTTGACCGTTACACTAGCGGTAACGACCGCGCTGCCTTCCCCGCCTGTCCAGCCAGCGGGACGCCGCCCGGTGACTGAAGCCGTGCCGCTGCCCGGCGTAATGGTTGCCCAGGTAGTAGGATTCACACTCCACGTGACGTTGGTGTGCAAGTTGTTGTTTTGGTCACGTGCCTGCAGGGTGATCGTGCCGGCATCGGCAACCGTGTTGGGACCAACAATATTCACCACGGGATTCACAGTAACCGGCATGGACGCTTGGCGTTGGCCGTCGATATATGCGCGAATGACGGTGTTGCCGGGATTCACCGCAGTGACTTCACCGGTGGATGGATTTACCGTAGCCACCGTTGGGTTGTCTGAACGAAATTCCACTGTTCGATTTGTGGCATTTGGCGGTGTAACATTTGCTGTGATTTGTCCGCTGCCGCCAACCGGCAACTGAGACATGTTAGCGGGGCCGATGCTCACATTCTGCACTGGAATAGTGACTGTGGTGGTCGTTGTTGCTGCTGTTGTGGTCGCTACCGTTGTGGGCGGGCGCGTGGTGGTGGTAGTCGTGTTGCCTGCCTGGTTGCCACCGGGATTATTACCACCAGGGTTATTATTGTTGCCCTGAGGTGGATTGGTGGCTGCGCCAACGCCAGTTTGATTGCCGCCCGGCAGGGGGTTGCCGTGAGCGTCGGTGTGCCCATTGGGCGGGTACACTAGATAGTTGCCTTGGCTATCTGTTACGCGGTGACCAGCAGAGTTGGTCACAAAGCGATAACCATCAAGGCCATTGTTTTGCGGCGGACGGGTGATAAAATTACCGTGAGAGTCAGTCACACGATTGCCGCTAGCATCTGTCACAAAATCGTGCCAGTTGTCTTCGCCCCACCAATACGTTTCGTCAATGTCGTTATCATTGTCATTGTCGTTGTTGCCGCCACCAAAGATTCCACAGGCTGTGCAACTAAACAAAACCATCGGCAGCGCCAGCACCAATGCTGCGAGCACAATAAAACTACGTTTCTTTTTCATCACAGATTAAACCTCTCAACGATTTTTTTGCATGATTATTCAGGCTTATACATGATTATTCTGTCTTTTTAGATAACATGCAATCCCAATTATAGCATACTTATTTCAACAATGCAAGCCCTTATTTTCATTATTTCTAAAATTATCCACATTTTTCGACAAAACGCCACACATCTTGGCAAATTTCTTCTGCTGAGCTGTGTTTCGCCTGCCAGCCAAGCTCTTTGGCAGCGCGGTCTACGTTAGCATAACTTTCAGCAATATCGCCGGGGCGACGCGGTGCAAAACGTCTGGACAGGGTGAGTCCAGATGCTTTTTCGAAAGCTTGCACCAGCTCAAGCACACTCAATCCCTTGCCTGTGCCTAGGTTATAGATGCCGCAACCGGGCGTTTGCACCACTTTATCCAGAGCTTTCAGGTGCCCGAGGGCTAGGTCAACCACATGGATATAATCGCGAACACCGGTGCCGTCCGGTGTATCATAATCATTGCCGGTGATGAGCAATTCTTCCATTTTCCCTTGTGCCACACGGGTGATAATCGGCATGAGATTGTTGGGAATGCCGTTGGGATCTTCACCCAGCTTGCCGCTGGGATGTGCGCCGACGGGATTAAAATAACGCAACAGGCTGATTTTCCAGTCCGGGTTGGCAACAGCCATGTCTTGCAGAATGCGTTCCATCATGATTTTTGTGCTGCCATATGGATTTGTCGCTGTGCCCACGGGCATATCCTCACAAAACGGCACAATATTTTCGCTGCCATATACTGTTGCTGACGAACTGAATACCAATGTATTGCATCCCGCCGCCTGCATTGCCTGCAACAGCACAAGCGTACCCGTGACGTTGCAGTCATAATATTCCAGTGGCTTTTGCACGCTTTCGGCCACAGCCTTTAACGCAGCAAAGTGAATAACCGCATCAATCTTGTGCTGCGCGAACAGCTTATCGAGCGTGTTGCGGCAGCGGATGTCGCCTTGCACAAAGACGGGCGTACTGCCTGTGATTTCGGCGATTTTGTCCAACACAGTCACATTGCTGTTGTATAGGTTGTCTAAAATAATGGGATTGTGCCCGGCTTGCAGTAGCTCCACACAGGTGTGCGAGCCAATGTAGCCCATGCCGCCAGTGACGAGGATGTTCATGTTTATTCTCCTATTGTTTAATGTGAATTGCACGATTCTTCGCAAAAACCCCTTGACAATTCCGTATTGTCGGTGTATAATAGAATTACCAAGAGGGTTGCGCGTTGCAGACGGGTCAACCTCCCCTGTGGTAACGTACTAGCCGCTAACTTTTACGAGGAGAGAGCGGCTAGTTCTTTTTATGCCGAAAAGCACGTAAGAGCAAATCTGCCAAGGCGATAAGTACAATTAACATTTGCGCAACTGCACTGATAATATCCCACATGGTTTCACCCCCTTTCGTCAAAAGACTTCAGGGAAGCTACGGTGTTGCATGATAAATCAGGCCGACAAACACCGCGATTTTTCACCGACTGCCGCCGCCCGAAGCTCATCGTCCACGGACTGCAACCAAGTTATATTTTACCACAACACTGCGCACATGTCAACGTTAAATTGCCCTTGCAATAAACTCAACCAGCGAAAACGCGCCAAGCTCCTGCATGTGCCAAAACGGTGCCAGAATATCCGGCCAACCGCCGAGCGTGGTGAGCAACACCAGCGCAATCACCGCAAGGCGAGCACGTGGGAAGGCATAGTAAAAAAACAACCGCGCGCCGGGATATTTTTCTTGGCAGCGGCGTTGCTGCAACTTGGGTCGCATGCGCGCAAACTTGCGGTATAACATCAATGAGGCGAGCAGATAGAACCCTGCCCAAGCCGCAATGATCACCACAGGTTGCACGGGTAAATCCATGCTGCGCAGCAGTTGCTCCAGCGCAGAATAACGCGACAACATGGGCCACAACTGCAGTGCCACCGCTGTGAAAAAAATCAATCCACGCCCACGAAAACGATAGCACGCGCAAGTGTAGGTAACCAGAATCAAGCACGCCGTGCCCAGCAATGCAGCTGCCATCCACGGCCAAACACTGCTGGATGAAAGCAGGCTGCGCACGGTGGTGTTGTCGGCTTCGAGGGTCACTTGGCGCAGCAGGAATGCCCATGTTTCGCCCAGCGTGGTGCGCACCACACTACCGTGCCCTAGCCCAGGCACGATAAGCGCGATTGTGCTGGCGACGCCGAATACCGCAAGCACAAGAAAATGCCAGTAATTTCGCGGTGTTTGCGGGGTGAGCGTGTGTGCCTGCACGGATTTTTGCCAACGCATCATCACCGGCACCAGCAAAAAAAACATGACGCAAAACAGCCCAATAAACTTTGCCCAAGGCCGCTGAAAACTGAAAAACAACACCGGCAACATCGCAGGCAACAGCAATAAACCGAAGAGCAATGGTTGACGGAACAGCTGGTTTGCAGCAGCAGAAAAAGCATGCAACGGTCGGCATTGCAGGCCTTCAGGTTGACAAAACATGAGCAAAGCCCACGGCAGGATAATCAACAGCTGCAATGCCAGCATGATAGTTAGTATGGGTCGCCATGGCGCAGGCAGTGGCGGCTGGGTGTAGAGATTCACCAGCCCTGCACGCATCACCAACAGCGATAGCGCAATCAACGCCCCTGCCACCAGCGAAGTTTTGGCCGTGCGACGCAGCCCGCGCATAAATTCGGCGGGCAAAAATGCTGTGCTGTCGGCCATCACGCCGCGCAGTGCATGCATGCAGCCCCCCATCACAACTGCAGCAAACAGCAACAGTAGCAGGTTGCCCAGCCCCGCGAGGACGGTTAACCCCAACAGCGTTGCGCCGTCGGGTGCTGCGCTGAGCATCACGCGCATAAAAATGCCGTCCCAGTAGATAAATGGCGCAAGCGCAAGCCCAGCCGTTACATTCAGAAACAGCAAGCCCCACCTGCGACGCAGCAAAAATGACTTATTCATGCTTTTATTCTAACATATTATAAAGCGGATGTCAAATTACGATTTCCAAGAAATTGATTGACAAGCGAATATTTATGTGATAAACTATGGTTGGCGTTGAGCGTTGTGGTGCTGGTCTAGTTTCCTCTTGAAGTTGGTTTATTGGCCAACGGAAGGGGGTGAGCGTATGGAATACTTAGTTATCATGGCAATTATTTTGTTTTTGATAGCACGAGACGACAAACGCAATAAAAAAGACTAACCGCTCCCTCCTGCCATAGTGGATAGCGGTTAGTTCTTTTCATGCGAGGAAACTGCCGTTAGCTAGCAACGCGCCCCCCCCCCCCCTTGATATCCTCATTATACCACGGTTATGGGGATTTGTCAAGGGGGATTTCTCATCTCTCACAAATTTCATCTAGCCTCTTGACAAGCTCGCTCAAATATAGTATACTATATGTTGGCTGATTTTAGCTGCCCTTGGCGCAGCGTTCAACCATATATACTATATGAATAGGAGTTATACTTTCCCCATGATGGAATACACCACAGACGCGTTGGATTATTTGCAACAACAACTTGCTGCGGCCGCCGCAGCCGAAGGCACCGCCGGAATCCCCCCCATTGACGCTTGGGTCTTCTTCATTGTTTTGGGCATTCTCATCTTGTTGGCGGCCGGATTGATTTTCCTCTTTTATCGCATGGGCTACAACAATCGCAAAAGCACCGCCGAAACACAAATTGGTTCTGCCGAACAAGAAGCCACACGCATTCTCAACAGTGCATTGGCCGTGGCCGAGCAAAAGAAAAAAGAGGCTATTCTCGAAGCCAAAGATGACATTCACCGCCAACGGCAGGAAGCCGACCGCGAACTGCGTGAACGCCGCGCCGAAGTGCAGCGTCAAGAACGCCGCATTGACCAACGCGAAGAAACATTGGACAAGCGTTCAACCAACCTAGAGAAAAAAGAAGATGCCCTGCAGGACAAGCACAAGCATGCCGACACGATTATTGAAGAAGCAGAGCAGCTGAAACGCAGCCAGTTTGATTTGCTTGAGCGCATTTCAGGGCTAACCCAAGAGCAAGCCAAGCAACAGCTGCTGCAAGAACTTGAGCACGAGCTTGACCACGAAAAAGCCGTGCGCATCATGGACTTTGAGCAACGCACGCGCGATGAAAGCGACTCCATGGCCAAAGAGATCATCGCCACGGCCATTCAGCGCTGCGCGGCAGACCACTCCGCAGAAACGACCGTGAGCGTGGTTACCCTGCCCAGCGACGAAATGAAAGGCCGCATCATCGGCCGCGAAGGGCGCAACATTCGCACGCTTGAAACCATCACCGGCGTTGACCTGATCATCGACGACACACCCGAAGCCATCACGGTGAGCTGCTTTGACCCCGTGCGCCGTGAAATCGCTCGCCGCACGCTGGAGAAACTCATTGTTGACGGCCGTATTCACCCTGCACGCGTGGAAGAACTCTACGACAAATGCAAGCGCGAAGTGGAAGCCACCATCAAACAAACCGGCGAGCACGCGCTCATCGAGGCCGGCGTAAACAACGTGCACGGCGAAATCGTGAAACTGTTGGGCAAGCTGCGCTATCGCACCAGTTATGGCCAAAATGTGCTGAATCACTCGCTTGAAGTTTCGTATATCGCCGGGCTAATGGCCGCAGAAATCGGCGCAGACGTGAAATTGGCCAAGCGCGCAGGTTTGCTGCACGACATCGGCAAGGCCTTAGACCACGAGCAAGAAGGCAGCCATGTGGAGCTTGGCGTGGAATTCGCACGTAAATACAAAGAAAACGAGCATGTGGTGCACGCCATTCAAGCGCACCATGGCGACGTGGAAGCCCGCAGCATCATCGCTTGTTTGGTGCAGGCTGCTGATGCCGTGAGCGCGGCACGCCCCGGCGCGCGCCGTGAGAACCTGCAAAACTATATCAAACGCTTGGAAAAACTGGAAGAGCTCACGCAGTCCTTCGCAGGGGTAGACACCAGTTTTGCCATGCAAGCCGGGCGCGAAGTGCGCATCATGGTCAAGCCCGACCAAATCAGCGACGACCAAATGGTGCTGCTCGCGCGCGACATTGCCCAAAAAATCGAAAAAGACATGGAATATCCCGGTCAAATCAAGGTGCACCTCATCCGCGAAAGCCGCGCAAGCGAAATCGCAAAATAATCACACAACGCGGCAGTCTGCCTTAGGCTGCCGCGTTTTATATCACTTCGCCGTGCTATGATAGCCTCATAAAATTTCAGTGAGGAAATTATTTCATAAATACGACAAAAAAATAACAAAAACATGGAACCCAGCACCCGGCTCAGCTGTCTTAGTTATGTTGAGGGGGTGAACCCGAGTGCTGGACGAATTGATTCGCGCGGCGTTGAATGAAGCAGCTGCAGAGTGTGAGATACCACCCAAGGTGGATGAACACATGATGCAATTGGTGGGTTCAGCGCAACGAGAAAACAATCGGGGGGTGTCCCAATGACCGATAATCGTCTCATCCCCACTCTGGCACTGCAAGCTGCACAGGGTAATGCCGAGGCATTCCAGCAGCTGTATCACCTCACCCGGCAACGGGCTTGGTTCGTGGCAATTTCCATCACGAAAAACGAACACGACGCGCAGGATATCCTGCAAGACAGCTACATCAAAGCGTGGCAGAAAATCGACACGCTGGAAAAACCGGAAGCCTTCGCCGGGTGGCTTTCGCAGATTGTGGCAAACCAAGCCAAGAACTACATTTCCCGCAAGCGTCCCGACAGCTTTGCGGATTATAGCGACGACAATGCCATGTATTGGCAAGAAGAAACTGACACCGACCTGCTGCCCAGTGAAAACTATGACAAAGCCGAGGCAAAAGCGCTGGTTGCGCAGTTGATTGCCCAGTTGCCCGAAGACCAGCGGCTTGTGGTGCTCATGCGCTACTATGACGACATGGAAGTGGCACAAGTGGCGCAAACGCTTGCGTTGCCCGAAGGCACAGTGAAGAGCAGATTACACCGCGCGCGCACAAAGCTGGCGGACATGCTCGCACAAGCGCAAGACAAAGGCATTGCGCTGTACGCCGTGGTGCCCATCCCGCTGCTGGTGCAAGTGCTGCAAGGTTTGGGCCTGGAGAACGACCCCGGCGATCGCTTGCCTGTGATACTCGGTTTAACGGGTGCAGGCGTAGCCGCTGTGGGCGCAGGCGCGGGTGCCGCTGGTGCTGCAAGTGCTGCGAGTTCCTCTGCTGCATGCACAGCTGGCGTTGCTGCTGCTGGTGCAACCACTGCCGCCGCTGGCGCATCCATCACTGGCATTGTGGCAGCTTGTGTTGCCGCCGTTGTGGTAACCGGCGGGTTGCTTGTGGGCGGCGTGGCTGTTTATCGCCAACAAACGCAAGAAGCAACACCTTATAATGATATCCCCGCGGCAGCCACCATGGTGGTGGAAACCACCGTGCCAACCACCACAACATTGCTGGCCACCGAGCCGCCTGAAACCACTGCCGAGCCCATTGTGGAAACGACCAACGCAACCATCACCACAACGACAACATCCGCTGCCACAACAACTGCAACGCAGGCAACCACAGCAATGGCTACCACCGCAACCACGCGCGGCCCCATTGTTTTGCCTGATTGGTTTATCAACTTGGGCACGCCCACCACGCGTCCCACTACAACCGCAATTACAACAACAACGACTAGCACAACCACTACAACCGCGCCACCAACGACAACGACCACAACGACAACGACCACTGTCCCAGCCACAACGACAACCACGACGACTACAACAACTACTGTCCCCGCAACAACGACGACGTCAGCGCCAACAACTACTACAACTTCAACCACAACAACCACTGCGCCAGCAACTACCACAACACATTGGTGGACTTGGACAATCGTCACCCTTGCTCCGCCAATCGTTTTCTAATGCTTTTTTCATGCACAATCTGTTGAAGGGTTTGTGCCTATATCATGCAACAGCCGCAAGAGCTTTCACACACTCTCTTGCGGCTGTTGCCTCTTTACGAAAAAAATCCCACCTTGATTTATTCACAGGGTGGAATTTGTTATTTTGATTAGGTCACTCTTTGTCTGGATGCCAATGATGTGCCAGAAACTTAACTGTTTTCACAAATTCTTTGTCGGGTGCCCAAACAATGACGAAGTAACCCAGACGACACAAGCGGCGGCTGGCGTGATCATAGTCAGGCGGGATGGGTGGCAACACCCAGGGATTATCGATCAGATTTATCATCCTTTTTGCGCAGCAGCCACGCGCCAGTTGCCGCAACGCCGAATATCACCAGCCCAGCCATGGGCAAGTTGTCACCCGTTTGCGGAAAATCACCTGGGCGCGTTGTGGTGGTCGTTGACTGCGTGGTGGTGGCTTGTGTGGTCGTTGTGCGAGGGCGTGTTGTGGTGGTTGTGCGGGTAGTGGTCGTGGTAGTAGTATGCGTCGCCGTGGTGGAACTATGCCCGGTTGTGGTGGTTTGTGCTGCAGTTGTGCTGGGTTGCATTGTTGTCGTGCTTGCTTGCGTGGTAGTGGTTGTCGTTATCGTAGTTGTAGTCGTGGGTTGCGTGGTGGTTTCCGGCACGGGCGCATTAATTTGCACTTGAAACGACTGGCCGCGCGGCTGCACGCCAGTGAACAGCAATTGATTGAGAAGCTGCCGTGCAGGGTCAACCCAAATGAGCGGCGGGCCAAGCGCGTACACACGTGCCGCAGGAATATCCGTGCGCACAAGCGTGAGCATGCCGCCATGCGTTGGCCGCCGTGTGGTAAACAGCATTACCTGGTCGCCTTCACGCGTGATGGCGATGCCATCGGGGGTCGCGCCGGTAATTGCTAGGGGTACACCAACAGGCTCGACGAACAGAGCGATGTAATGCCCGTCGTGGTAGCTAAATTGCAGCTGCGTAGGCAGCATTGGCCTGCGCAGATATTGCACAATGTCGCGTTCAATGCGCTCCACCACTGCACGCACTGCCGCCATATTTCCACCTGCAAAGTAGGCATTGTGCAAGCGATTGTCTGTGCGGTTAAATTGCGCATCACGAAAGCCCAGCTGGCTTTCCCACAGCAGAATTTGCGTGGCAGCTTGGGCATTTTGCGTGGTTGTTCCCAACTGTGCAGGCGTGCGATTGGGATGACCAAACAGCGCAACACGCAGTATGTTCTCACGCGCAACGGCCGATAAACCGTTAAACAGCGGGTCATTAAACGCACGCGCCACACGAGTGATTTGCCCGGTGTCGTAAATTGTCATGCCTTTTTGCACGCAAAAGGCCTGCAATGTGCCAGGGGAATCCAAAAACAAAAAATGCAGTCCGCGTGGGTTTTCCAGTTGCCAGCCGGTGAATGGGTCACGCGCAGTGAACGTGGAAAGGCTGGCAAACGGCGCATGAAATCGCCGCCTGAACACGGCGGTTGAGCCCACTTGTGCTGCTGCCATGGCAGAAAACGCAAACAGCACGACCAATAACATGGCCACGCTCACGCGCAGGTAACGTCGCTTCATCATTACTCTCCTTTAGATGAGATACGCTACCATTTTATCAAATTTGGGGGCTACATTGCAATGGTAAGTCTTGGCACCTGCGGTGCGGCTCTGTCGCTTCGCTGTGTTCTATCCTAACCCCATTAAAAATCTCCCGCGAAGCGGCTAGGTTTTTGCGCGAAGCCCCCACCTGCACGCCTGCGACGTGCTTTCCTCCCCCAATGGGGGAGGCCTTGGCAACACCTGCACATATCTATAAGAATCATTCGCGAAGCGACTGCTCCCCGCAGGGGTGGTTCTTTTTTTCAAAAAAGAACACTTCGCGTCGCGCCTAGTCCACCAGCGGCAAATCAGCGGGATAGAAATCAGGCGGCACGGCGGATTTCATCATGCTGGTTTGCAGGCGTTTTTGCGTGGCGCGCACATCCTCAAGCGACCGCGCGAGGATTTCCTCGGCTTCGTTGACAATTTCCTGCACCACGCTGCTGACGCTGCCGGTGTATTGCTGGCCCCACTCTTGCGTGCGGCGGATTTGCTCGTTGCTGTAGGCGTTTGCATCATTCACGATTTTGTCGGCACGGCGGCGGGCGTCGGCTTTTTCTTGCTCGGCCTGCATGCGGGTGTTGTGCAGCAATTGTTCGGCTTGCACTTTCGCATTTTGCGTAATCTCATGCCCGGCCAGCAGCCGCTCGGCTTCGGCTTTGGCGTCGGCCACATGTTGCTCGCCTTGGGCACGCAGGCTCATGGCGTGTTCTTTGTGCTTTTGCGTGGCCTCTGCAATTTGCTCCTGAAACGTTGCCTCACGCTGCGCGATGGACTGATGCGTTTGCTCGCGCAGACCTTCAGCTTCGGCACGTGCATTTTCCAGAATTTCGTTGCGCTTGGCCACGATTTCTTTGGCGCGTTCAATCACCGTAGGCAGTTGCGCACGCACTGTTTCAATCATGTCGTGCACAACTTTGGGATCCACCAGGCGCGAACGGCCAAGCTTTGTGGAACTGTCGATTTCGTCTTGGATTTGCGTGAACATCAGGTCAATGTTGTCCATAACTATTCTCCCTCATCCTATGATTTTGCTTTTAATCTTGCGATAATTTGCGGCAGTGCCTGCGGTGGCACAAACGCGCTGATGTCACCGTGCAGAGCGCACACTTGCTTCACCACGCCGGAGGACAAAAACATGTTGTCGCTGTCGGCGGGAATGAACACGGTTTCCACATGCGGGTTCAGGCGGCGATTCACCAGTGCCTGCTGGAACTCGGCATCGAAATCGCTCATGGCGCGCAGACCCTTTACGATGGCGCAAGCTTGCATATGCTCGGCGTAGTGCGCCACCAACCCATCAGACGAATCCACGGTGACATTGGGTATGTCGGCGGTGCAGTCGCGCAGCATTTGCACGCGTTCTTTCGCATTGAATGTACAGTTTTTTGCAGCGTTGACGGCCACCAGCACCACCACGTGGTCAAACAGCGCGGCGGCCTTACGGATAATTTCTAGGTGTCCGTTGGTTACGGGGTCAAAACTGCCGGGATAAACGGCTTTGGTCATAAATTACCTCAATAAGCTGATTCTTGCTGTGCATGTAGGGGCGGCGATTACGCCGCCCGGAGTTAACAACGATATTTTTATGGTTTCGGGCGGCATAATTGCCGCCCCTACAGGTTGCACGCTAATGCAGCACAAATGCGCTCCCTCTCGCCGCGCATCTCCTGCACAAAACACCGTGCTGATTCCATTACCTCATCGTGAGTGAGCCAACGTGTTGTTCTGGCGGCTTCTTCTTCAGCTTCCTTCAGCGCCAAATAAATACGCAATTGTTGCATTTCTTTTGCATTCATCACAGAGGATATTCGATTCATTCAACCACTCCTTTCTGGTAAACACACACCTTCGTGCGCCCATGGCGATAGCTGCGACGCAGTGCTACCTCATCCATCAGCTCAGGCAAGGCTTCGTCCGCAGGAGCTTCGCACACGATCAATCCGCCCGCTGCCAGTCGCTCCGCAGCAAGAGGAAGCACCTCCTGCAGCAGACCGGTGCCAAAGGGGGGGTCGAGGAAAATTACACCAAATTGCTCGCTGGTGCGCCGAATATACTGCACGGCATCCACGGGCATGAGCTTAGCTTGGTCAGCAAAACGCGCATGCGCAAGATTTTCTTGCACCAGCTTTTGTGCGCGGCTGTCCTGCTCCAAAAACAAACAGTGCGCCGCTCCACGGCTGAGTGCCTCAATGCCCAGCTGACCACAGCCGGCAAAGGCATCAAGCACCTGTCGTCCTTCAATCTCAAATTGGATTGCGCTGAACATGGCTTCTTTCACGCGCTGGCTGGTGGGCCGCACGGTATCTTCGCCCGGCAGGGTTTGCAAACGCATGCCCCGCGCTGTGCCTGTAATGACTTTCATGGCTAATCTCCTATATTATGACATTTCCCGATAACTTTGTCAATGATTTTTTGTGTGATTATTGTGAACTATTTATCCCACGTGCGATTAATTTTCACATCCACCAGCATGGGCACAGTTAGCCCTGCCGCACTTTCCATTTCCTGCTTAAGCAATGCAGCCACCTGTTCGGCTTCGTGGGTGGGGACTTCAATGATCAACTCATCGTGCACCTGCAGAATTAACCGTGCCTGCAAATTTTCGCTGGCAAGGCGATTGGCCACGCGCACCATCGCCATTTTGATGATATCCGCTGCGGTGCCCTGCACGGGCATGTTCACTGCCACACGCTGGCCAAACTCCCGCAACTGCCGCTGACTGCTGGCAAGCTCCGGCAAGGCGCGGCGGCGGCCAAACAAGCTTTCGGCGTAGCCGCGCTCAGTCGCCTGGTCAATCAATCGCTGGCGAAACGCTTGCACTTTTGGGTAGTGTGCGAAATATCCGTCGATATATTCCTTGGCCTCTTTCATCGTCACACCGATATCTTTTGCCAGCGAAAACGCGCCAATGCCATAGATAATGCCGAAATTCACCGCCTTGGCGCGGCTGCGCATTTCGGGCAGCACCATGAAGGGCGGCATCCCAAACACCTGTGCAGCCGTTGCTGTATGAATATCCTCACCAGCCGAAAACGCTGCAATCATGGTGGTTTCTTGCGCCATGGCAGCCATCACGCGCAGCTCAATTTGCGAGTAGTCGGCCATCACCAACTTGTGGCCTGGCGCAGCCACAAAGCACTGCCTCATTTGCCTGCCCTCTGCGCGGCGAATGGGGATGTTCTGCAAATTCGGCTCGCTGGACGAAATGCGCCCAGTGCGCGTTTCGGTTTGGTTGAGCGTGCTGCGCACACGACCGTCGGCATCAATCACTTTCATTAGGCCATCGCAATAGGTGCTTTTGAGCTTTTGCAACACGCGGTAGTCGAGTATCAGCCCGATAATCGGGTGATGGCTGCGCAGTTCTTCAAGAACTTCTGCGTTGGTGCTGTAGCCCGTTTTCGTCTTCTTGGGCGGCTTTAGATCCAGCCGCTCGAACAACACTTCCCCCAGCTGCTTGGGCGAATTGAGATTGAATTCCCCGCCTGCCAGCTCGATGATCTCGCGTGTGAGTTCATCAATGCGCTCGCCCAGCTCTTCGCCATAGGCGGTGATGCGTGCGGCGTCCACCGCAAAGCCATGCAGCTCCATTTGCGCCAGCACGCGAGCGAGGGGTAGCTCGGTTTCGCTATACAACGCCCATTGGCCCTGCTCACGCAGCAGACTTTCCAGCTTGCAGCACAGACCAGCAAAATCATCGCAGGCATATTCTTGCAGCAGTCGCACAGCCTCATAGCCAGAAGCTGCCGGGTTGAGCAAATAAGCCGCCAATGCGGTGTCAAACACGACATTCTGCGCGGCCACAGCGTTTTGCAGTGCCCAACGCCACAGCGCCTTGCTGTCATCGCAATATTTTGCGCAGGGATTTTCCAGCAAAGTTTGCATAAAGTCGAAGAAACCGCCCGTGCCGCACAACACCAGTGTATCTTGTTCGGCTTCAGCAATCGTTACACCTTCCAGCAGGTCACCACTGAATTGCGCGAAAAGGTGCACGCGCTCGCCCAATCGTGCAAGCAGTGCTGGCAGGTCGTGTTCCTCGGTGATGGTTCTGGTTGACGTTTCGGGTGGCGCGCCCGCCACCCCTACAGGTTGCGGCAAGTTCAAACGTTCTAGCAGCTTGAACATCTCCAGCTCTGCCATCATGCGGGTAACTTTAGCGGCATCGGGCGGTTGCGGCACATAGCTCGCCAAGTCGCAGGGGATGGGTGCGTTTCGCGCAATGGTGCCCAGTTCGCGGCTCATGAACGCGCTGTCTCGGCCGCTCTCCAGCTTGGCCCGCACCCCGGTTTTGATGCTTGCGTCATCAAGATTGGCGTAGAGATTTTCCAGGGTGCCGAACTGCATCATCAAGGCCTGTGCAGTCTTTTGGCCCACACCCGGCACACCGGGAATGTTATCGCTGCTGTCGCCCATCAAGGCTTTCAGGTCAATGAGCTGTGCGGGTGTTAGACCATATTCCTCCTGCACCACAGCAGGGGTGTAGCGCAGGGTTTCTTTTGTTTTTGCCAACCAAACCTGCACGTGATCATTCACCAATTGCAAGGCATCGCGGTCACCTGTCGCTAAAACCACCTGCGGTGGGGCTCCGTCGCTTCGCTGTGCACTATCCAAGGCGCATGAATACGCTAGCGTTCCCAAAATATCATCGGCTTCCCAGCCGGGGCATTCAAGCACACACAACCCCATGGCGATCAGCAATTCTTTCAGCACGGGCAACTGCTCAGCAAGCTCGGGCGGCATGCCCTTGCGCTGCGATTTATAGCCGCTATACATCTCATGCCGAAAGGTGGGTGCTTTCACGTCAAATGCCACGGCGATGCCATCGGGCTGCGCTTGCTCACGCAACGCCAGATACATGTTCAAAAAGCCGAAAATCGCATTCGTGTAGCGGCCGTCCTTTGTCGTCAGCAGCTTGATGCCGTAAAACGCGCGATTGAGGATGCTGTTGCCGTCAAGCACAAGCAGTTTCATGGGGCCTCCTATGATAATAAAACATGGGCGGATTTTCATCCGCCCAACAAGTTAATGTCCGTTTTGTTTGGCCGCGTTAATGCGCCCGCGGATGATTTGCAGCACGGTTTCGTGGTCGCGCTCAACATTGGGATCAAGATCGTCCACCTGCGGCGATGGCGCAGCGGGAGTAAAGTCCACTGCGGTTTCACGCTGGTTGGGGAATAGTACAATGGGTGGAGCTGCTGGCTGCGGAGTTTCTATAACAGGAGGTGCTGGCTTTGGTGGCAGCGGAGCGACTTGCGGAGGCGCTGGTTGTGCCACAGGCTGTTGCTGTGCAAAATCAGGCATATCAAACAACGGCAGCGGCGCCACCTGCGGTGGGGCTCCATCGCTTCGCTGTGCCACCTGCGGTGGGGCTCCGTCGCTTCGCTGTGTCCTATTAAAGTCTGTTGGTAATAATACAGATGGAGGTTCTGCTGGCGCAACAGGCTGGCGCGCCACTTGCGGTGGGGCTTGGTCGCTTCGCTGTGGTCTATTAAAGCCTGTACGAACTTGCTGCTGCGTTTCTGCGGCTTGCAGCTCCATCGTGGCAGGGTCAAAGCCTGTGGCGATGACCGTCACCATCATTTCATCGTCCATGTCGGGGTCAAACAAGATACCCCAAATCACGTGCGCGTTGGGATCAGTGCTTGCGGTAATCATTTCAACCGCTTCGTCCACGTCACCCAAGTCAAGATCTTCGCTGGCACGAATGTTGATAATCAGCCCATTTGCGCCGTCGATGCGTGTTTCCAGCAGCGGTGACACCAAAGCGTTTTGCGCCGCCAACTTGGCTTTATCTTCACCTTGGCCGCGCCCCACACCCAAGTGCGCATAACCCGCGCCTTTCATCACCGTGCAAACGTCGGCAAAGTCCAGGTTAATATAAGCCGGCACTTTAATCAGCTCGGAGATATTGCGCACACCGTCCACCAACACTTCGTCGGCCTTGGCAAATGCCTCTTTGATGGAAAGCTTGCCGTTGGGGCTCAGGCTGCGCAAGCGCTCATTGGGAATGACAATAAGACTATCCACCTGCCGGGCAAGTTTTTCAATGCCCGCAAGTGCGGCGTTCATGCGGTTGGCGCGTTCAAACAAGAACGGTTTGGTGACCACACCAACCGTTAAGATGCCCAATTCCTTGGCAATTTCGGCAATCACGGGTGCTGCACCGGTGCCGGTGCCGCCGCCCATGCCCGCGGTGATAAAAACCATGTCGGCCCCTCGCAGCAGGCTGGCGATTTTTTCGCGATCTTCTTCGGCGGCTTTTTCGCCCATAGCAGGATTACCGCCCGCGCCCATGCCTTTGGTTGCGCGTTCGCCTATTTGAATTTTATGTGTGGCCGAAGAGGTTTCAAGCGACTGCCGGTCGGTGTTCACCGCAATGAACTCCGCGCCCTGCACATGGCTTTCTACCATGCGTTTCACGGCATTGCCGCCGCCGCCGCCCACACCAATCACTTTGATTTGCACGGTTTGGCTTGTTTCGTTAATCAGCTCAAAAGACAAGGGTATGTTCCCCCCAACATGTATAATATACTATATTATAGCATGTCCTGCCAAGAAATGCAAGCAAAACATTATAGCGAAGAATTAAGCGCGATTCACCGCAGGCGGCACAACCGCTGCTTGACAGGGGGGAGGCAATTCTGCGGCGGTTTTTGTGGAGGAAACTTGATGGACGAGGGCGGTTTAGCTGGAGCTCACGTTATCAGTTCGGGCGACAGATGCGTGGTACTGTTCATGAAATGCAAGCGAACTCGCGCCCAATCGGGTTCATCATCGTTGTGAATCACAACGCGAGAAAGCCCGGTGTTATTCTGTAAAAACCCGCATTTTAACGCAAGTCCAGGCAAGCCCAGCAGCGCATGCAACAAACGGCTATTGAACCCACCATGCGACACAACAAGCACGCGGGCACCGGGAGAGTGATTGTCGCGCAGTGCACGGGCAACTCGTAACGCGCGAGCGTGCCATTGCTCGGGGGCACTGCTGCCGCAAGCGTGAATTTCCAACAAGTCGCGTTCAACTTTTACTGCTATCGACTTTGGCTGCCGCACAGCAACTGCTTTAGCCGTGGCCTGTGCGCGTTCGAGGGGGCTGCACCAAATGGCATCAAAGGCAATAGAAGACAAGTGTTCTCCAAGCGAAGCCGCCTGTTGTTTTCCCAATTCAGTGAGCGGCCAGTCGTCCGGCGCAAGGCCATATTCATCCACGCCCGGCAAATTGCCGACACTCTGCCCGTGGCGAACAAGGTACAGGTCGAGAACCATCATGGTATTACGCCACCTTTCAATTTTGAATAAGTAATTTACGGCACCCAGTTCGTGTCCCAGTTTGGCGTAAACGGCACTTGCCCCTGCACGCTTAAATCAAGTATGCCGCGGTAGTTTGGGTTTTGCTCGTCTAGCTGGCGCAGCACTTGTTCCACTAACGCTAAACGGTCAGTCAACGGGATATCTTGCGCGCCGCCCACATGCAGCGCAGTACCAAAACGCACACGAATGCGCCCTTGCACAATCAAATCTGGCAAGCGATAGCCCGACATGCGCAGGCCGCTCACTCGCTGTCGCAGCGGACTTTCACGCAGTGCGTCATGCAATTGCTGCAAATCTTGCGGCGCGGTGGCCACGCCTTGCCATTGTGCAGGCTGCCCGGGTTGGGGATCAATCAACGGCCGCCCAAGCAGTGGCAGCGTTTGTTGCGGCTGCACGGCAGCGGCTTCCATCACAATGCCGCAAGAGGAGATCACCCACCAGTGCTCGTCCATTTGCTGCACGAAGGCGGGTTGCAGTTCATCCAGCGGCACGGTTTGCGGGCCAGAATCACCCAGCGCCGGCAGCACGACAAAATACACAAGCGTGCCCGCGCCGCCCAGCACCAGCAAGGCTAACAGCAGGGGCAGCACGCGGTTGCGGCGTTTTCGTTTGCGTTGTTTTGGCATGATTACAGCTCTTTCCGCATCACCATGGATTTATCTCGTTTTGCTTTGGCCGCTTGCACAAAGCCAAGTTTTTCATATAGCCGCACGGGGCCAAGGCAATCCCATTCATAGCGTTCATCCCGCACAACAGGAAAGCCCACAACAACAGCATAGCCTTCGGCTTTCGCGTCCTCGCACACCCGAGCGAGCAGCGCGGTTGCCACACCCTTGCCGCGATATTCCGGGGCAATTTCGAAGCACACCACGGCCTTCTCTCGTTTTTCAGCTGGTGCATGAAAAGGCACATCATGCAGCGGTTTAGCAGGATAATTCGCTCGGTCATTGGCGTTGCACCAGCCGATGCACATACCATCAACATAGGCCAGATAGCCCTTTAGCCTGCCCGATTCAATCTGCTGCGCAGCAAGTTCGCGTGCCAATTGACCGGGATCAGCAATGTTTGACTTTAATGCTTTGCCATCCGCCTTGGACATCTGATAAACCTGACAATAACATCGATACGGGGAATCATCGGTGAATGCACGATTGTCAAAAAAATCGAAATAGTCGGCAGCAAGCTCAGGCACAAGTGCTTTGATTGTGATCATGCGCTATCTCCTTTAAAAATCTCTCGCGAAGCGCCTAAAGTTTTTTTGGTTCTTTTTTTTCAAAAAAAGAACACAGCTCCATATATATCCGCTCCGCCGCATCCGTCACCGCCATGGCGCGCGCGGCTTTGCTCATGTTGGTGAGCTTGACCGGGTCGCCCAGCAGCTCAGTTACGGTTTGCGCCAAACGCTGCGGGGTGAGGTCTTTTTCTTCAATGAGCACAGCCGCGCCACGCTGCACCATCGTCATGGCGTTGTGATATTGATGGTTTTCCGTCACATTGGGCGAGGGAATTAGTATGCTGGGCACACCGCAAGCCTGCAGCTCGGCTAATGTGGCCGCACCCGCCCGCGCGATGACTAAATCCGCAGCCGCCATGCAGCGCGGCATGTCGTCGATGTATTCCCGCAACGTTAGTTCGGCGCAGTTAGCAGGCACGCCAGCCTTGCGCACCGCCTCAGGCACCCACTTGCCATATTGCCCATAGGCATGATGAAAATGCGTGCGCCCCTGCTTGGTCAGCAGACCCAGCATGTCTACCACGGCTTCGTTAATCGCCCGCGCGCCCTGCGAGCCGCCCATCGAAAGCACCATGGGGCGACTATCGAGGTTAAGTTCGTTGCGTGAAATTGCGCGGTCGGCATGCAGTAGCTCGCGGCGCAACGGCAAGCCAACGGTCACCGGTGGATGTTTGCATTGCATGCGGTCGGCTGCTTCTATGCTTGCGAGCATGGTTTTGTCTGCTAGGTTGGCCAGCATTTTATTCGTCACGCCCGGGTAGGCGTTTTGCTCGTGAATGGCAGTGGCAATGCCGCGTTTAGCGGCACCGCGCAGCACGGGTCCGGCAACATAGCTGCCAAAACCCACCACGATGTCTGGCTTCAGCTCATGTAGCAAACGGTTAACTTGTCCGCCCACAGTGAGCAAACGCTTGACCGTGAGCAGATTACGTTTGATGTTTTGCGGGCTAAAGCTGCGCTGAAAACCGCTGATCTCAATCGTGTGAAAGGCATAGCCTGCAGCGGGCACCAGCTTGGCCTCCATGCGGTCGGCAGTGCCCACAAAGTGTATGTTTGCCTGCGGGTGCAGGTAGCGAATCAAGCCCGCCACAGCAAGCGCAGGGTTAATGTGCCCGCCTGTGCCGCCCGCGGCAAAAAGAATCGTTTTGTTGTCCACTAGTTACCCTCATTTTGCATAATTTTCGTCGCACAAAAGTCCACAACACGCTGCGCAGCTTGCACGGCGACAAGAGCTTCTTCTTCGGTAATTTCCTCATTTTCAGGGTATCTGGCTTGTGTGGCGTAGGGCGTTAGTCTAGCGCAGTCAATCAGATTCACTTCAAACATCGTGTCATGGCGCGCACAAAGCTCGCATAATTTTCGACATTCATGGATAAGCGGGAATTCTCCGTCATACAAAACAAGACAAGCTTTCAGTGCCTTTTCCACCGCCTGTTGGCACAGATAACATAAAATTTCCAATTGCCGTGGGTGGTGGTCATAGAACAAATGCGATGCTGTCTGCATATCTTTTTGCGCACGCTCAAGCCATTTATGCTGCCGCTCGTTCATACAACAGCACTCCTTTCATTGCCACATCTTGGTCAACTGTGCTTTTCCACTCTCGCATTTGCTCAAACTTGCTTTTGTGCCTAGCAAGCACATCCACTGCAGGAATATTGCGCAAGGCCAATAACGCAACTTGTGCGCGCTGCATAGCTTCCATCGAACGCATAGAATCATCCGGTATCACCACATAAAAATCATAGTCACTGTGTTCGTTTGGCTCGCCATAGGCATAAGAGCCGAACAGATAAATCTGCTCGGCTGGCACTGCTTGGCGTATCACTTCTGCAATATCGCGGATTTCTTGGCTGATTTCCATTATCTCACGCCCCTTCCGCTTTTATTATACATTATCTTCACGCATTTTGCAAGGGTTTTGCCTTGCGTTTTCGCCCACTAAAGAACATCTCTCGCAGTTTTTGCTCGCTGGACGTTCGACTGATCGCCAGCACCACGCCCATTTGCGCCATCAGCACCACCAGCGCCGTGCCGCCATAGCTAAAAAACGGCAGCGGAATGCCCGTGTTGGGCACCATGCCCGTGACCACCGCGATATTCAGCGCTGTTTGCAGCCCAACTTGCAGCACAATGCCCAGCACAAACAGCGAGTAAAACCGATCTTTCGTGCGCAGCGCAATCACAAAGCCGCGCCACACTAGGAAGACAAACAACGCCACAATCAAAATCGCGCCGATGAAGCCAAGCTCCTCGGCTACGATAGCGAAAACAAAGTCGTTTTGCGGCTCGGGCAGATACAAGTGTTTTTGAATCGATCTGCCCCAGCCTTGCCCAAACCAGCCACCCGAACCCACGGCATACAGCGACTGACGAATCTGCCAGTTGCCGCCGGTGGGGTCGCTGGCGGGGTCGAGAAAGGACACAATGCGTGCGGCAGCGTGCTCGGGCAAAATGTGCGGGTTGTTGAACACCGCCGCCACCACGCCCACTGAAGCCACCGCAGGCACAGCATAGACCAATAGCGGGATGCGCTGCTCGCCGATAAAAATCATCATGAAGCCAATGCCAGCGATGATGATCGCGCCGGACACATGGTCGCCGGCAAACACAAGCCCAGCCACCAACGCAAGGATGATGAAATACATAAACGATGGCCACCAGCGGCCAAGCCAGTTATGAAACCGCTTGCCCGGCACCAGACTGGTTTGCCGCACCGGTGCATAGCCCGGCTTTTGATATTTCTCCATGGCGTAGGCGAAAAACCAGATGATCGCCACTTTTGCTACTTCGGAAGGCTGAAATTGAATCACGCCGGGGATGGTGATCCAGCGGCGAAACCCGCCAGTGCCGGTCACCAGCGCAATCACCAGCAATCCAACTGCCACCACCAGCACGATAATCGGCAGACCAAAACGGCGCAGGATATTCGGGTTGATTTTAGAAACCAGCAGCATGATCGCAAAACCAACCACTGCCCACATGGCCTGCTGACGAATAAAATGATAGGGGTCACCAAAATGGCGGGCAGCAAACACATAGCTGGCCGAAAACATCATGACAAGGCCAACGCACAGCAAAATGGTCACCGCAACAAGAAACGGGAAATCAAAGCCGCCGTAGCCCAGCAAAAACTGGCGCAATGGCACTTTTTCTTTGGTAAATTTTTTGCGCATTTGCTCACGCGGGATTGCCATACCTACCCCCTTAACCAATTAAACCATAAAACCAGGCATTGCACTCAGCCCAAAATAAATAATCGCCAGGCCAATCGCCACGCCCACGGCATTGATGGCACAAAACACCCAGTCGATTTTTTTCTCGCTCCAACCGCTCATCTCAAAATGATGGTGAATGGGCGCCATCTTGAACACACGCTTGCCGCCAGTGGCTTTGAAATAGCCAATCTGAATAACATCCGAAAGGAACTCAATTACGTATATGATACCCATGGGCAAAAGTATAACCGGAGTCTCGAGAGCAAAAGCAATGGCCAGCAGCAAACCACCGATGAACATGCTGCCTGTATCACCCATAAACACCTTAGCAGGCGGGCGATTCCACAGCAGAAAACCCACGCAGCAGCCAACGAGTGCCGCCGCCAGCACACCCGCGCCAAACAGCCCGCGCATCACTGCAAACGCAGCAAGGCCTGTCCCCGTGATAACCGTTACACTGCTGCACAGCCCATCAATGCCATCGGTAAAATTCACAGCATTCACAAATGCATAAATACCCACTGCTGCAAACAGCACGAACAAAATCACAGGCAGATTCACACGGCCTATAAAGGGAATCAATGTGCTGGGACGTCCGTGCATTGAAAGAACCATCACCAACAGATAGCCGCCAATGATGAATATCTGCATGATGCTTTTTTGCAGGATGGACAAGCCTTTATTGCGTTTCTTCACCACTTTGGTGTAGTCATCAAGAAAACCCAGCAGCCCAAACGCCGCTGCCATGCCCACGCCTGCAAGCAGGCGCAGTGCAGTGCCGTCGCCTTGCATCATGCGTCCGCCCATCGCGAAATCCATGCCAATTGCAGCAACCACGGCAATCAGCACGCCGATGATAAACATGATGCCGCCCATGGTGGGTGTGCCTTGCTTGTGTTTGTGCCAGTTAGGGCCAATGTCTAATATCACCTGCCCAAACTTGAGCTTGTGCAACCAGGGAATGAGCACAAAACCCAACAGCGCAGTGATGCCAAGCGACAGCACCAGCGCAATGATCATTGCCACAAAACCGTTCATCGTTTTATCTTCCTTCCAGAAGTTCTCTCACAATTTCCCGCTCATCAAAATCAATCTTGCCATCCGCAAGCACTTGATACGTCTCTTGCCCCTTGCCCGCCAGCAGCACAACATCGCCTGGCTTTGCTTTTTTCAGCGCATAGGCAATGGCCGCGCGACGATCGGACTCAACGTGCAATTTGGTGCGTGATTTTATGCCCGCCACAATGCCGTCGATAATCGCCTGTGGGTCTTCACTGCGCGGATTATCGCTGGTGACAATCACTCTGTCGCTGCCCTGCGCAGCAATTTCGCCCATCAGCGGACGTTTGGCGGCGTCGCGTTCACCGCCGCAACCAAACAGCGTAATCAACTTACCCTGCCGCGTTTGATTTATCGCCGCAATCACATTTTCCAGACCATCCGGCGTGTGGGCGTAATCGATAATCACACTGTAGGGCGTGTCCGTAGGCACGACTTCCATGCGGCCTTTTACGCCGCCGCACTTTGCCAATGCCTCGGTGATACGCGGCAGGTCAATGCCCAGTTCTAGCGCTGTGCATGCCGCCGCCATGGAATTATATACCGAAAACGCACCCGGCACGCGATAATCTACACGACCAATGTTGCTGCGCGCAACCAAGTGATAGTTTACGCCACTTGCACTCAATTGAATCTCTTTGGCGGTATAATCTGCATTGTCGCGCTTCATCGAATAAGTTACCGGTCGTGCGGGCGTGCCCTGCACCATGCGAGGCGCGGCTTCGTCGTCTAGGTTAACAATGCCGATTTCGCTTTGCAAAAACAATTGCCGCTTGGCCAGCAGATAATTCTCAAATGTGCCGTGGTAGTCCAGATGGTCCTGCGTGAGATTGCTGAACACCCCCACTTGAAACGTGACGCCCTCCACCCGCTTTTGGTCCAACGCTTGGGAGGATACTTCCATGAAGCAGTGCGTGCAGCCTGTGGCAACCATCTCGGCAAACAGACTGTGCAATTCCCAGGGGTCAGGCGTGGTGAGCACAGCAGGATATTCCGCATCGCCAACCATGTTCACCAGCGTGCCGATCAGCCCTGTTTTATAGCCCAGGTGGTCAAACATCTGTTTAAGCAGGCAGGCCGTGGTGGTTTTGCCGTTGGTGCCGGTTACGCCAACCAGTGTAAGTTTCTCATGCGCACAGCCATGAAACGCCGCACAAAGCAGCGCATAGGCCGCGCGGGTGTTCTCCACAATTACTTCGCAGGCCAGGCCAAGGCTGTGTTGCGCCACCACACACACCGCGCCATTTTTCAAGGCCTGTGCAGCATAATCGTGGCCATCAACACCCTTGCCCGCAACACAACAAAATACGCTGCCGGGAACAACTTTTCGGCTATCTTCCGTCACGCGGGAGACCGTTGTGTTTTCGGGCTTTCCGTTGTATTGAATTGAGCGCAGTAAGTCTCGCAATTGCATGTGCGCCCTCCTTTGTTGTTCAGTGTTAATTGTCAATTGTTCTGTCCACCACGCCAAAGCTGGTGACAAAATGCACAGTGATGTTTTCGCCCATGCGCGCCTGCGTGCCCGCGGGAATGCTTTGGCGGTTGGTGCGCAGCTGGTGGCTGTTGAAGTTGCCCGTGAGTCGAATATTCAAGCCTGCGGCAGATGCTGCCTGTTGTGCCTGCGTGATGGTCAGTCCGGTCAGATCCGGCACGGTAACCATGCGCTGGGCAACCGAGTTGTCGGTATATAACACCACCAGCCCGCCGGCGGGGATATTCTGCCTTGGTGCGGGAATTTGATGCAACACTTGCTCACCCTGCCCGATGATTTCCACACGGAAACCCTGTTGCTGCAATTGCGCACGCGCTTCAGCGGGTGTCATCTGCACCACATTGGGCGTGGAGCCGCCGAGTGCTTGGCGCTCTGTTTCAGTGTAACGCATTTCGATGTTTTTATACACCATCAGGCTCTCCAGAACCTCGGCTGCAACGGGCGCCGCAAGCTGCCCGCCGCTGATAACCCCCTGCGGATTGTCAATCGCAATCAAAATGGCAAACTGTGGGTTATCCGCCGGCGCAAACGCCGCAAATGAGGCCACATAGCCCTCACCTGCACTAAGCTTTTGGCTCGTGCCTGTTTTACCAGCCACACGTGCGCCGGCTACATATGCATTGCGGCCGGTGCCGTCGATGACGGTTTGCTCCATCATATAGGCCACCAGCGCAGCAGTTTGCTCGCTCACAGCCTGGCGGCGCAGCACGGGCTGGGTCTCGCGCACCACACGGCCTGCGGGATCAATTTCTCGCGCAACCACGAAGGGTTGCATCAGCCGCCCGCCGTTGGCGATAGCCGCAACCGCATTGAGGATTTGAATGGGCGATGCCTCAAAGCTTTGCCCGAACGATGAACTGGCCAGCTCCACGATGCGTGTGTTTTCGCGGCTGTGAATATTCACGCCAGTGCGTGGACGAAATTCACCGGGCAGGTCAATGCCGGTGGGATCAGTGAAGCCAAAGGCCTCGAAGTAATCATAGAATGTGTCTCTGCCCAACATCTGCCCCATGTTGATGGTAAAGGGGTTACAGCTGTTCATCAGCCCTTGCGCCAGGGTGAGCGTGCCGTGTCCGTTGCGGTTGTGGCAGTGCATGCGGCGGTTGGCAATTTGGATAACACCGGTGCAGTGGAACGTGGTGTTCATGTTCACAAGGCCCTCTTCAATGGCAGCCGCGAAGGTGACCACTTTGAACACCGAACCGGGTTCGTAGGTCAACTCAATGCTGCCGTTACGCCACTGCGCCATCATGGCATGGTTATAGGCTTGACGGCGTTCTTCCTCATTGGGAATGGCCATGATGCGTTCGCGCAGGGCTTCATCGGCGATGCGCTGGTGATTGTTCGGGTCAAAGCTGGGCACGCTGGCCATGGCTAAAATCGCACCTGTGCGCACGCACATCACAATGCCATAGGCTGCGTCGGCCGTGGCATCAATGCGTGCTTGTTCAAGGGAGCGTTCAAGAAACCGCTGTGCCACTTCGTCAATGGTCAGCACAAGGCTGTTGCCCGGCTGCGGATCATAAATGGAACTGTAATGAATGGGCAGGTTCACACCCGCCGCGCTGCGTGCGCTCACAATGCGCCCCGGCAAACCCGTGAGCGTTTGATTGTGCAGCAGCTCAAGGCCCGAGCGGCCCACGTCGTCTGCGCCGGTGAAGCCGATTAAGCTGCCACCCAAACCGCCCCAGCGATAAAACCGCACCACGTCGGGCTGCACCTGCACATAACGCCCGAATGTTGTGCGCACGCTGCGCACACCGCCGGCGTCAGCAAAGGCAGGGTCATTGGTTTGTTCTTGCACAACCAGTTCGCGGCGGCGGAATTCATTCACCAGCTGCATGGTTTCGTCGTCAACACGCCCTTGCAAGCGCATATGATTCAGATGCGTAAAACTAGCCTGGCGATGCACGTGTTCAGGCGTGATGTTCAAAATGGGTGCTAAATCTTCGGCGATGGTCTGCACGATTTCATCGCGGTTAATCGCCTGATTCAATAAGTTGGGGTTGATAAACACCAGCGATGCCGCGGCACTTTCGGCAATGGGGCGCATTTGGCTGTCATAAATTGTGCCGCGTTGCGGCGGCACCTCGGTGTCGTGCAATTGGTTAGCTTGCGCACGCGCCGAGAATTCTGCGCCACGAATGAGCTGCACGCGCACTAGGCCAGTGGCACCTGTGCCAAAGCCTAGCAAAATCAACAAAACCAGCACCACCACCGCCCGTTGGCGAAAGCGTGTGCTTTGCGGCGTTCTTCTTTTTCGGTTGGTCACAATCCCACCCCCTCAAGCTAGGGTATGCTTAGTACATCATGGTTTATGTGCGCATTAATCCAAACGCTGGTCGCCGCGCTGCATGTTCAAGTAGGTCACGCGGCCACCCTGCACGGGCACCATGCGCAGCTGGTTAATGGCGATATCCTGCACGATTTCGAGGGAAAACATTTGCTCAATTTGCGTGCGAAAGCTCAGGTTGCGCTCGTGCTCGCGCGCCAGTTCAACCTGCAATTGCTGGTGTTCAACAATTACTTGGTGATGCCGATTTTCCATGTAAATCACGCCGAAGGCGCACGCCCCCACAATGCCAATGATTGTTGCGCTGGTGAGAAAACGCTTCCAGGTTTGGCGTGCATGTGCGTTCTGTTCTTTGATGGATTGCTTGGGCTGCGGCACCAAGCGCAGGTCGGGTCTTTGTTGTTGGTCGCGGCGCGGCTTGGTGTTGGGGTGCGGATGAACGGGCTTGCGCACCGGTGCTGCGGCCGACTCAAACATGGCAAAGTAGTCGTTATTATATTGAGGTTGCATCGTGTTTTCTCCTATAATTTCTCGATCACACGCAGTTTTGCACTGCGGGCACGGGGATTTTGCGTTAATTCTGCTTGCGATGGCAGCATTGGTTTTTGCGGCACGCGTGCCTGCGGCGTTTTGCCGCACACACATGCGGGGAACTGCGGCGGGCAAGTGCAGCCCGCAGTGAGTTGCTTGGTCACGCGCTTCATGGCAACGTCTTCAAGGGAGTTAAACGTGATCACTGCCATGCGGCCGCCGGGCACAAGCAAGCTGAATAAACTGTGCAGGGCTTGTTCTAGGCCATCCAGTTCGCCATTGCAAGCATAGCGCAACGCCATGAAGGTTTTGCGGGCGGGGTGGCCTTCTCTTCTTGCGGCGGCGGGCACAGCATTGGCGATAATCTCAGCCAGCTGTGTGGTGGTGTGGATGGGACGTGCTGCAACAATTGCGCGGGCAATGCGCCGCGAAAATTTCTCCTGTGCTAGGGTGAATAGCATGTCCGCCAGCTCATGCTCGGCCATGGTATTCACGAGATCGGCTGCGCTGGTGCCGCTTTGGCTCATGCGCATGTCAAGCGGGGCTTCACGATGGTAGCTAAAGCCCCTGCTGTCTGTGTCTAACTGGTGCGAGCTTACACCTAAATCAAGTATAATGCCGTTGACTTGAGCAGTCACATGCTGTGCCGCTTCAAAAAAGTTCGCGTGAATGAGCTGCACGACAGGCTCATTCGCGAATCTGGCTTGCAGGTGCGCGATGGCATCGGGGTCGCGATCAAAAGCAAGCAACGTGCCTTGCCCTTGCATGCGCTGCAGCAACAGTGCACTGTGCCCGCCGCCGCCAGCTGTGCCATCCAGATAAACCCCGCCGGGCTGCGGCCGCACCGCCTGCACGGTTTCGTTCAGCAAAACGGTTACATGGTGAAACTCACTCATGGGCAACCGCCTTCACCGCGTGGGGCGTGTAGTCAATGCGGTGGCTAACTAGGGTTTGCTGTGCATTAAACGCCTGCCAGGTTGGCAACGACCACAGCTCAATATACTCTTTGTTGGCAATCAAAAACAGTTTTTCGCCGCGTGCATAACCGAATTTTTCGTGATAACGCTCACTAATCACAAAGCGTCCATTGGCATCCAGGTCAATGTCTTCCATGTTGGCGATGAGCATATGGTGCACGTCCACGCGGCTATCGTCGGGCACTTTTTCCATTTCGCGGTCGATAATCGCATCAATGTAGCTTTCGTGCGACAGCACCAAGCAGCGGCGTTTGGGGTCTTGGGCATCCCACAACACAGGGTAGCGCTCCTCAAAAATTGGGCGGAACTTAGCAGGCACAGCTACGCGGCCCTTGGCATCAAGGGTTACTTCAGCCGTACCACGCGGTAAACGTGCCATATACATTCCGCCTTTCATAAGATTTGAAGAGTCTATCGCATATGAAGCGAAGAAACTGGAGTAGCTCGTAAGGCCCCTATGCGAGTGAAGCGAAGCGACAAAGTTATCCACAGTTTCAACAGATTTATCCACTGCACTCCACTTCGCCCCACTTCATGGGCTTGTACACTCCACTTTACCACAAAAAACCGCCGTTGTCAAGTGCTAAAGTGCAATTTCCAAAAAAATCATGCACAAATTTCGCCCCGCGTGAATATACTGTACGGAAATAACTACATATTGGGGAGGGCTTGCGTTTGCAACACAAGTTGAATTTTGGTTATGGCGCAGCACAGCCTGCGCGCACAGTACGCGGCGCAACAGGAGCCACTGGCTGCCCGGGTATGCCCGGCATGCGTGGCGCGCCGGGTCCACGAGGGGCAACGGGACCAGCGGGTTGTGCATCTGCTGCAGCTTATTGCGGCATGTTCAACAACTGCAGCGGCGAGGTGCAGGTTGACGCAGACGATGTGCTCGCCCTGACGTTTAGCCACTGCATGCCAGCTGCCGGTGCGCAATACGACAAGCAAAACTGCGCCATCATCGCTGAATCGGGTGTGTATGAAATTGACTATTGCCTGCGTGGGGCGGGGCTTTGCCAAGGCGTGGTGCAGCTGGCCGTCACGCACAATGGGGCGGTTATCCCCTGCACGGCAACTTCCGTTGAGTTTTTCGAGGGCGAGCCCTTCACACTGTGCGGGCTTGGCTTGGCGGAGATCGAGTGCGACGCGCACCTGCACTTGGTTGTGTATTCACCGCAGGGGGCGACGTTTTGCCTGGCCGAGGGCGTGAATATTGCGCTGCGGGTGCGGCGGGTGTAGCGAATGGGCATAAAAACAGCAGGCAGATATCAATCTGCCTGCTTCGTTTTTTACTAATTTACGCTTTTGCTTTCTTCAGGAAAATTAACCCTACGATGCTAGACGCCAGCACGATAAATGGAGCCGCCGTTAGCCTTAACATTGAAAAACCAAACTCTTCACGCATGAGAGCGTTAACAGCAACTACGGCAATTATCCACAGACTAACCAAGAGTAGTGCCAGAATAAAACCGACGGTTGCAAACACTTTCCATTGCTTGCCCTTGAAATGCATGATTGCAGCCACCGCCAGCAAGGCAAACGCCACCAACAATATGGCGATTAATATGCCGAGCACTACTTGAACGGGTGCAACTTCACTCGAAACTCGACCAGCTGCGCGTTCCAACCGTACCACCGTTCCAAACATTCTAAATAAGCTAAATAGACTGAAGCTTGTGTTGATTTCTCCGATGGGAAGCCCAATTTCGCGCGCTAGCATTTGAAGCATGTCTGCGCCCCGCACACTTGCCCAACCAAACAGCGAAAAAAAGATCGTTCCTAGGCCACTTAACAAGAACATCCAGCGTTCCTTCGGCCACGCCACCAATGCGGGAAGTGCGCCCTGAAGCTGACCAAGATTCGGCATATTGACGGGCAATGCTTGGGGATTGGTAGTTAAATTTTGACCGCAATTCGGGCAAAACGCGCTGGGTTCATCAAGTTCATACCCGCACTTTGGGCAAAAGGCGAAATTGTTTGGCTTGGTAGTGAGCTCGCTGCCACAAGTTGAGCAAAATTTGTCGCCGAGTGACATGTTATGTTCCGTGTCACATTTAGGGCACCATTTCATGAAAATACACCTCCTAAAATTATATAGTCACTATGTAGTAACTATAATATAATTATATCATAGCGTTGCGGGATATGCAATACTTATTTTAGAATTATTTTGCGAGGTGACAAATGGAGGAGAAATTCAAGCTCAAGCCCTTGCGCGGTGACGGCGGCTACACCGTAGTTTCAGCACGGCTAACTGACGAAATCGTCGCCAAGCTCGACGAAACCGCTGGCAAAACAGGTATGAGCCGCAACAAAGTCATCCAATTGGCTTGCGAATATGCACTAGATAGACTTGAAATTATATAAAAAAACACCCCCGATTCCTAACGAACCGGGGGTTTCATTATTCATTTCGCAGGTTATTTCAGCTCACTGAAATACTTAATCACGCGCACCATTTGCGCCGTGTAGCTCGCTTCGTTGTCATACCACGACACCACTTGCACTTGCGCGGTGTTGTCATCCACTTTGGTCACCAGGGTTTGCGTGCCATCAAACAGGCTGCCATAGCTGATGCCGATAACGTCGCTGCTCACGATTTGATCTTCGGTGTAGCCAAAGCTATCGCTGGCAGCGGCTTTCATGGCGGCATTCACGCCGTCAACAGTCACGTTTGCGCCTTTCACCACTGCAACCAAAATCGTGGTGGAACCAGTGCAAACAGGCACACGTTGTGCGCTGCCCACCAGTTTGCCGTTGAGCTCGGGAATAACCAAGCCGATTGCTTTGGCAGCACCAGTGCTGTTGGGCACAATATTTTGCGCACCAGCACGGGCACGGCGCAGGTCGCCTTTGCTGTGCGGGCCGTCGAGGATCATTTGGTCGCCGGTGTAGGCATGCACGGTGGTCATGATGCCGCTTTGAATGGCAGCGTAATCATTCAGTGCTTTTGCCATGGGAGCCAAGCAGTTGGTGGTGCAGCTTGCAGCCGAAATCACGGTGTCGCTGCTGTCGAGAATATTCTCGTTCACGCTGAACACAACCGTTTTTGTTTCAGCATCCGCAGGAGCCGAGATAACCACTTTTTTCGCGCCTGCTTCTAGGTGAGCACTTGCCGCTTTTTTGCTGGTGAAGAAGCCCGTGCACTCCAGCACAACATCAACACCCAGTTCGCCCCAGGGCAGTTCAGCGGGGTTGCGGTTTGCGTGAATGGTAATCGTGCGGCCATCCACCACAATGCAGCCGTCACCAGCTTGCACCGTGCCGTTGTAGCGGCCTTGTGCGGTGTCGTATTTCAGCAGGTGTGCCAGCATTTCGGGGCTGGTGAGATCGTTGATTGCCACGATGTCATAATCGGGGTTGTTGTTCATCATGCGAAATGCCAAGCGGCCAATGCGGCCAAATCCGTTAATTGCAACTTTTACTGCCATGTTGTCCTCCGAAGATTTTATTTTTTATCCATTGTTTATTTTACCACATCTTTTTCATACATGCAAGGGCTGTGTAAAATTTTGGTGGGTTGCACAAAAAAGCATAAAAAAGCGGGCGGATTTCTCCGCCCTATTGGATTTTCAGTACGTAGTCAGAATTTTATTGGCCAATTAATAAAGAACTCAACTCGCCGCCCCTACATTAAGGGGTGTAACGAAAACCTTCCTTGAAATAACCACATTTTTCGCAATAATTGCCAGCCATAAACTTCAATGACTCCGGTGGCGCCCCATACCAACCCCCACAAAGCGGACATTTTGAGGCACAGCAAGAGTTCTGATATAGTTCGTTCCGACAAAACCATCCATAGCTGCCGTGGGTAGTTTCCCCGCCACAAATTTTGCAACGTCCACTTCCATACAAGTTTTTTGGTTCTCTCGCCACTTCTGCTAGTTCATATTTACGCTTACTTGCATGTCCTTCAGGGCTGGCCAACCATTGTTTTTTCTTTTGTGTGTCTAACTCTCGCTGTTTTCTGCTCAATTCTGCTTCTACGTTATGCCCACATCCTGGGCAACTGCTCGTTTCGCTACTAACTTGCCTTTTGCACAATGAACATTCAACCAAGTAAGCCATGATAATCTCCTAGATTTTTTAATTCAATTATACCCCCCCCCCCGAAAAGTCAAGAGATTTTTTGTAAATAATTTGTGAATTTCATTAAGTTTCCAAAACATTCCACCAAATATATCCCCCTCCATCGCCAACAATAAACCCTATGAACACCATCTTATACAGCGATAATTTCCGCACCGCACTGCACAGCCCCATCACCCGCGAACACGAGCACGACCTGCGCTGCGCTCTGCACGGACTGATGCTTGAGCTGCTGCAACACCCCAACCGCAAGCATGACCCAAACTTGCAGGGTATGCTGTCGCAATGCCGACTGCGCTTGCGCACGCTGCAAAATTTAGTGGATGCCACACGCGGCGAGCAGGAATTCGCCATGCAACGCTGCGACCTGCGCTGCATGCTAGAAGACCTGTGCGCAGCAGCAGATTTACTGCTTCGCCCGCACAACCGCAGCGTAATCTTCAGCGCGCCGCACGAACGCATCGAACTCGCCTGTGCACCGCGCGAGCTAACCACCCTTGTGTTGGAACTCATCGCCAATGCCATGTTGCACACCAGCGGGAGTGAAATCACCGTGACCATGCAACGCAAAACCCGCGCCATCACCATCACGGTGGAAAGCACGGGTAGGGTTGATTTAGATAAGCTGCATCGGCATGCGCAGCAAACAGGCAGCGGGACTTCCGCGATGCTGCGCACCGCATGGCTGCACCACGGCACATTGCTGTGGCTGCAACGCAATGAAAAATCTGTGGCAAGCCTTAAACTTTCCACGGGCTTGAATAGGACACAGCGAAGCGACGAAAAACTTCCCACGGACTTAAACTCAAATTCATTTGAATCTAGCTATGATAGTCCAGATTTAGTTGATCTGCTGGCTGATCAATGCTCGGTGGTGTATGTTGGCTTGGCGCAGGTAAATTAGCGCGAATGATATCCCGCAAGTTTGTGTAAACCCAAATTACGCCGACGGCAAGCACAAAGATCATAATCAAGATAATCACCGTGCGCATAATGGCGTTGAACGTGCGGGTAATTACCCCTTGGCTCTCGGCGATCTCAATTGTCATTTGAGACGCGACAGGCGAGCCCGAATCGTTGGCTGTGGCAGGCGCTGAAATGCCCAAGGCAAGCAAGACGCAAAGCAACAAAGCAAGTATTCTTTTTGTGTGTTTCATATTTTAAACTTCCTTTTATGTTTTAGCACTGTGGCTTGTTAAAGATTATACCTCTTCAACTGCGTTTTGTCAAGTGCTTTTCACAACTTCACAATTTATGGAAAAACAGGCGGGTGTTTCACCCGCCCATCTCATTTATGCAATTACGTTAACGATTATTCACAACCAGCCCAATGATGCCCAGCACAAGCGGCACGGCGACAATAATCGCAATCAAGCCAATGAAAAACACAGCAATGAAAATGGTAAGCGTGTTGTTGCGGCTCGGCACATAACGAGATACTGTTATCGTATCGCTAATCACATGACGACGCTCCATCAGTGGCAGATCTCTGTCTTCAGAGTTGTAGACAACCACGCGGAATTGCTGAGGACCATTCGCAAGATCTGCATAGGTTACTGTGAACATTAAAGGGACATTCACGGGTGCGTTGCCGTCTACACGTTGCCACTGAAATCCCGAGGTGCCACCACTAGGTATGTGCCAATTCATTACCCTCGCCCCAACCGTAATCTGTCTCAAATGCGTTGGGTCAAGCTCAACGCTTTGAGGTTGCTGCGCAATCCCAGGTATGCCGGGAACGTTCGCCATGGCGGGCGCCGAAATGCCGAGGGCGAGCAACAGGGTAAGTAGCAGGGCGAGTAAGCGTTTTGTGTGTTTCATGTCTAATCCTCCTATTTGTAGATAAATTATATTATACCCCCCCCATTTGTCAAGCCTTTTTTGCAAAGTTTTTCAAGTTTGTGCAATTTGACGAAAAAAAGAGCAGATTTTCATCTGCCCTTACGGTTATGCTATTCAATCAATCGCGAAGGCTATTTCACAAACTTCGCCACGAATTCTTCAATGATGTCATCAACATCCGGTTTGCCGATTTCTTGCAGCTCATATTCCACGCGCGTGCTGGGCTTGTTGATTTCGATAATACGCGCCAAATCAATGGGCGTAGCAATCACCACGGTGTCGCAAGGCGTTGCCGCGATGGTCGCTGCGAGGTCTTTCATTTGCTGCTCGCCATAACCCATGGCCGGCAGCACATCGCCAATGCCGGGGTAAAGCTCGAAGGTTTCGGCAAGTTTGCCCACAGCATATGGCCGCGGATCAACCAACTCTGCCGCACCAAAGCGCTTGGCCGCAACCACACCAGCACCAATTTTCATTTCACCATGCGTAAGTGTGGGGCCGTCTTCTACCACCAGCACGCGTTTGCCGCGAATGGCAGATGGGTCGTCAACGCTCAGCGTCGAAGCCGCGTCAATCACCACGGCGTTGGGCGCAACTTTGGCAATGTTTTCACGCACTTGCAGGATTTTATCAAAGTCCGCGCTGTCAATTTTGTTCACCACCGCAACGTCGGCAATGCGCAAAGTCACTTCGCCGGGGTAGTAAGCCAGTTCGTGACCGGGGCGGTGCGGGTCAACGATGGTGATGGTCAGGTCAGAATGATAAAACGGGAAGTCGTTGTTGCCGCCGTCCCACAAAATCACATCGCAGCCGTTGGGGTCATTTTCTGCTGCGCGCAAAATCGCTTCGTAATCCACACCGGCATAAATCACGTTGCCGCGCACGATGTGGGGCTCATATTCTTCCATTTCTTCAATGGTGCACTTGTGCGTTGCAAGATCCTCCAGCGCAGCAAAACGTTGCACCTTTTGGGCTTCCAAGTCGCCATAGGGCATGGGATGGCGAATGGCAATGACCTTCAGCCCTTTGGCCATCAATGCCTCTGCGACGCGCCTTGTTGTTTGGCTTTTGCCGCAGCCGGTGCGCACTGCGCCGATGGCAATCACGGGCTTTGTGGATTTAATCATGGTGTTTTTCCAGCCCAGCAAGGTGAAGTCTGCGCCGGCGGCGTTCACTTGTGCGCCAATGCCCATCACGCTGGCATAAGGCACATCGCTATAGGCGAACACACACTCGTCGGCGTTGAGTTCAACAATCAATTTTTCCAGGTCAGCTTGATCATAGATGGGGATGCCTTGCGGATACAGCTCGCCCGCCAGTGCCGCGGGGTATTTGCGGTCGGCGATATCGGGGATTTGTGCAGCCGTGAAGGCCACCACGTTGTAGTCCGCGTTGTTGCGATAAAACGTGTTGAAGTTGTGGAAGTCGCGCCCGGCGGCGCCGATGATGATGACGTTGCGTGGCATGGATAATTCCTCCGTGTGTTAAAAATTTCGCTTGACAAAATGGGGTGTATGTGATATACTGAAGGTGGCTTGTCGGGAACGACTGCGCCCCCTTTCCTATCGCTAGGTTAGAAGAAACAACCGCCCGAGTTGTCTAGGCTCGTGGGCGGTTGTTTCTTTATGTGCTCAAGCAAAACCTGAACAAATTGCAGTGCCGCTTGCGCGACCACGATGGCGTATGTTGTATCCGCTGCCAACGCTGTGACCATATCTGCCACTATCCACAACAATTGAGAACAATTCACAAAGGCATCCCTCCTTTCCATTCGCTCCAGAGTATGCAAGCAAAGGAAAGGGGTCAGCATCCGCCACCCGACAGGTTGTATTTTATTATACAACAAACCCACAGCAAATGCAAGGATTTTTTCGCAGATAACACAAAAAAGCGGCAGGTGGTTAGTCCGCCGCTTTGAGTTATTTTAGGTTATATCCTATTTGCCGTTGGAACCAGATTAATAAACCACCAAACCATAATGCCCCCTGCAACAAGAAAAAGCGCAATGAAAGCTACTGTGACAACAATAACAAGAATTCGCGCTAGGCTCAGCACTTCTTCAAATGCGTCGTCCGCAGGTTGGACTGCAATCACAGATGCATCCGCAGGAGTGTTCGCCATTGCGGGCACAGAAATGCCAAAGGTGAGCAGTGTGACCAGCAGCAAAGCAAGCAAACGTTTTGCGTGTTTCATGTGAAATTCTCCTGTTCAATTATATCGTATTGGCCATTGAAACAAGACCAATAAACCACCAAAAGGCAACTACACCAGCGATAACGACAATGGCGGCTCCAGCAACCGTAACTATAATAGCGAGGATTCGCGCGATGTTCACTGTTTCTTCAATCGTGCGACCTGTTGCTGTGATTGTAGCGGTGTTGCTCACTGCATGGCGGCGCTGCATCAATGGCAAATGGCTATCTTCAGCATTGTAGGCAATCACTCGCACCTGCTGCGAAGTCCAGGTGCCATCATAAGTAATTGTTGTCCTTCCGATTGGACTCCATCCTATATTTACAGGTTCAGTACCATCCACTCGTTGCCATTGGAAATTTACTGTGCCACCCTCTGGAATAGTGGCCCAAGCATGAAGGCTGACTGTTGTGCCCACTACACGGTGCTCAATGGTTGCATCCGCGGGCTGGATTGAAAAAACAGGCGTGCCCGCAGGAGTGTTCGCCATGGCAGGCGTGGAAATTCCGAAAGCAAGCAGTGTGACCAGCAACAGGATGAGTAGGCGTTTTGCGTGTTTCATTTGAAATCCTCCTAATTATAGATAAATTATATTATACCCGCCCCCCCCCCCCCCCCCCCCGCCTCCACTCTTTTTTTTTTTTTTTTCTTTTTTTTTTTTCTTTTTTT
>WQWM01000016.1 GCA_009785335.1 Oscillospiraceae bacterium | reverse complement strand
GCCCAAAAAAATAGCTTCCGCCCCCCTTACGGTTGTGTTTCGTATAAGTTATTCCTCACTCCTCCCTCATAAATAAAAAAAAAAAAAATCGCTTTTCCCCCCCCCCCCCCCCCCCCCATTTGTCAAGGCTAATTTGTTCGTTTTCGGCAAGTTTGTGAAAAATGACGAAAAAACACACACCCACAAGCGTGAGTGCGTGTTTGATGTTTTCGCGAACCCCCACCTGCACGCCTAGCGACGTGCTTTCCTCCCCCAATGACCCACCCCACAAATGCAAGCATTTGCGGGGACCCCGGTGGGGGAGGCCTTGGCAACAACCTTAACGCAAGCATGATAGGACACCGCGAAGCGACTGCTCACCGCAGGTGTGGTTCTTTTTTTCAAAAAAGAACATCGCGCTATTCGCAGAAGCGCTCCAGATTATTGCGGCCAACGCGCAAGGCGAGCATGGGGTCTTCCATGCCTTCGAATTCGATGGACACATAGCCGTCGTAGCCCGCGCGGCTGAAGTTGCCTAGACACTGGCGAATGGGCACATTGCCATGGCCGATGACTGCGCCACGCAGATAGTTGCCGCCGCGGCTGTTGAACCAGCCCTCGCCGGGGTGGTCAGTGTCGCCAGCTTTGATGTGGAAATCTTTCGCATGCACGTGTTTTGTCATGGCCGCCACGTTGCCGCAAGCGATAGCGGGGTTTTCGTCAGCGCAGCAGAAGTTGCCCATGTCCGCTAGCACGCCAAAGTTGGGATGATTCACTTCACCCACAAGCTCTGCCACGCGCACGCTGTCTTGGCAGAAGAAACCGTGGTTTTCCACCATGGTGGCAATACCCTTCGTGGCGGCATATTCAGTCACTTCACGGCAAGCTTTCGCCAACACGGGCAGTGCTTGTGCCCAGCTGTTGTGTGTATTTTCGCCTTCACTAAAGCCGCGAGTAACATCATGGCGCATGAGTTTCACGCCCAAGATTTCCGCGATGTCTACCATGTCTTTCAGGCGGGTGATTTCCGCGTCCACGCTGTCGGCCTGCAAAAAGTCTGCGCCGATGGTATAGCAAATGATGGGCAAGCCCACGCGTGCGCTTTCTTCGGCAAGGGCTTTGGCCGTGTCGCTGTCGGGGCAGTCCATGTCGGTGTACTCAATGGCGGCAAAGTCCAGTTCCTTTGCCAGTGTGATAAGCTCTGTGGCTTCTTTTTTCAGCTTTGAAAAGCTATAGCTGCTAACGCCGATTTTCATGTTTTTTCTCCTAAATTGAATATTCAATTGTGGTATCTAACCACTACTCTTGTTGATCAACCGCAACCACTTTGCGAAACAATGCCATGTGCGATGCGGAAATGCGTTTGTCCACATGCATGGAGCCAAAAAACCACCGCTTAAAGGTACACTTGGCCAGCATTTCATCAAAAAAGTTGTGCAACCCAGTGGATTCCACGCTTTCGTTGTGCTGTTTTTTCAGCTGCAAAAACGCCTTGATGCGAATGGGCGGCTCATGCGTGATGACGTAATCCACGTGACCATTGGTGGTTTGCAGATTGGCAGCGGCGTTTTCCATCTCTTCATAGCTGGGTGTTTCGCGCGCCATGCGGGCATCATCGTGTGTGCGATAATCATCGTCGGGGCAAACACCGCCGCCGATGGTTAGGTAGGTGTTGCCCTCAATGGTGAACAATTCGCCGCGCATTAGATGATACAAATTCCCGCTGATTTGCCGCGTGCGGCCACCGTTCCAGTTCACCACGGGGTATTGCTCCAGCAGTGCAAAGTTTTCATGCACGCCGTCCACAAACGCAATGTGGAATTTTTGCTTGCCCAGCTTTTTCAACAAGGCCTGCTCGCCCTTGCTGCCGTCCCACACAAAGCCGAAGTCGCCGCACACCAGCAGGGTGTCGCCTTTTTTCAGGCGGCGCATTTCGCTGGATTTCAGGCGGTCGGCATCGCCGTGCATATCGCCGGTAACATAAACCATGATTTCTCACTCCTTGCCATTGACTTTTTTCATGCAGTTGTAGTATAATAGACACTAGACATTAGATTTTATATGCTTGAGGATTAGGACAAAGCGAAGCGACTTGCCCGCCGCGGGCGTATACTATGTATTATACTATATCTTGGGGTGTGTGTAAATGGGTAAACGCAAATTTGCGAAAAAAATTTTTGCCATGTGCGTAACAGCTGCGCTGTGTGCGGGCTTCGCCATGCCAACCAGCGCGGTATTCAACAACTTACTGCGCGACGTAACCGGTCTCACCGGGCGGTCAGAGATCTTTCTGTTGGTGAGCTTGGATGACGGCAGCGTGATCTTCAGCCAAAACGAGCACACGCGCACGGCACCTGCGTCGCTCACCAAATTCATCACCGCTGCAGTGACATTGGAGCAACTCGAGGACATCAACGAGCTCGTTACCGTGCACGCTGATGACCTGGCTCCCGTGCGCGGCACTGCACATGCTGACCTGCGCGATGGCGAGCAACTCAGCGCAGAAAGCCTCATCGCGGCCATGCTGCTGCACAATGCCAATGATGCCGCGCAAGCCTTGGCGGCGCACATCGCAGGCAGCGCAGAAGATTTCGTGCCGCTGATGAACGACTTTGCGCAACGTGCAGGTGCAGAAAACACCAACTTCGCCAATGTTCATGGCCTAGACGAAGACAATCACTACACCACCGCCTATGATTTGGCGTTGATGGTGCGCCATGCACTGCGACGTGATTTTCCTGGCAGTGCGGTGCTCGAGCGCATCAGCGGCAGTTTGCGGCACACTATCTCCGAAAGCAACCTGCGTGGCCCGCGTCATCTGGTGAACTTCAACCACATCAGCAATCGCTATCGCCCGCATTACTTCATGCCGCAAAGCTTTGCAGGCAAAAGCGGGCACACCGCTGCAGCCGGGCGTTGTGTCATCGTTGCTGCACAGCAGGCGGGCTTTCGCTACCTTGCGGTGGTGTTACAAGGGCAAGATGGCGGCAGCCCCGTGCGCAACAGTGCATTCATCGATGCTCGTGTGCTCATCAACTGGGCCTTTGCGAATATCCGCATGCAGCAGGTGGCCGAAACCGACCGCGCCGTGGCGGAAATTCCCGTGGAGCTTGCACGCGGCACGGATCACGTGCAATTGATGCCTGCACGGGAGGTCTTTGCTTTTGTGCCGCAGGGCGTGCATGCAGGCAACGTGCTGATTGAACCCATCGCCGACACCATGCCCGAAAGTCTTACGGCACCGGTGCAGGCTGGACAGCCGGTGGGGCAGGCACGTATCCTGTTTGCTGGCGTGGAGTTTGCACAGGTTGACCTAATTGCAGCCGAAGACATTGCGCTTTCCAGCACGCAATATATGGTGCAGGTGGCGCGGCGTGTGGCAGGGTCACTGCTGTTTCAAATCATCATGGGTTTAATTTTGCTGGCGGCTGTTGGGCTGGCGATTTTGCTGCTGTTGCAGCGGCGCAACAAACGCCGACGCAAGCAAATGCGCGTGCTGCCGCGGGTGTAAACCGAAAAGTTTGCTGTCGCTATAAATCACACACTTTTTCAAGCTAATCAACTATGCAATAACCACTTTAACCCCTTCCGCATATAATGGCATGAACATAGCCATGGAAGGAGTTTTTACGATGATGGATATTCCCGGTGGCGGCTCGTGCTGCTGCAATAGCTCGTGCTGCAACAGTTCCAGTTCCTGTTGCTCTAGTTCCTGCGGCCGCTGCAAAACCCCTCGTTGCCGCGACAATGGCGTGCAAGATGTTTGCAAAGGTCTGCAATGCGTAATTGGCGGCTTTGGCAAGGGCGTTTGCTGTGGGCTGGATGTGCTCACTGGCATGGGTAACTCGCTGCTTGCCGGCCCGCGCTGCCAGCCGCGTTGTCGCCCCAAACCGCGCCCGCGAACCTGTTGCTGCCGCTGTGTGTGCACATGCAAACGAACCTGTTGCTAGCGTCATGAAGAATGAGAGGTGCTTCGGCATCTCTTTTTCATGCCCAAAAATAGTTACAACATTGTAACTTGATTTTATTCCGCAGGTGTGGTATAGTATGGACAGGAGGAATTACTTATGAAAAAAATATGGATTGCTTGTTTGGTGTTAGTGCTGCTGACAGCGTGCGGTGCACCTGTTGAAACGCAGCACGATGAAACGACTACGGAGATCACCACAACACAAATCACAAATAATGCGCCAATATTGCCCGCACAAAACCGCAGGGGAACGCCGCACAACGCATACGCTTATGGTAATATCGTTTATGCCGATGGCTGGCTATTTCTTTCGGAAGCGCGCTACGGCAATCGGCTTGATAAAATGCGCGAGGATGGCAGTGAGCGCACTACGCTGGTAGATAACACTTACACAACAGGCATCAACGTGTTGGACGGCTGGGTATACTGGATTGCGGCACTTTGGGGCGATTCGCTGGGCATTCACCGCATGCGCATTGACGGATCAAACCAGCAAGTGTTGTTGCAACATGAGCACGTCGCACGCATGCTAGTGATTGACGATTGGATTTATTATCAGATATATCGCCACCGTAGTGAGCACCAAATTTATCGTATGCCAATACAAGGTGGCACGCCCATTCCCTTTGAGCTTGACTCCGATGACAACCATCATATTGTGGATGTGGTGGATGGGTGGTTGTATTTCACTTCATTCGATTGGACTTCTTGGCCGATACGGCGTATTCGTGCCGATGGCACAGGGCAGGTGGAAACACTACCTGGCATGGAGCAAGTGCGCTATTTTGTTGTGCATGAAAATTGGGTATATTTTGTACCACGACATGGGCTTGGGCTATATCGCATGCGTCCAAACAGTGATGCACTGACACGCATACATGAATTCACCGTGGACGAAGATGCGCCTTTCCCTTTGTTCGGCAATATACAAGTGGTTGAAGATTGGCTATTCTTCATGTGTCCATGGCAGATGCAATTATATACCCTGCGCATAGACGGCACTCAAGCAAGGCGTGTTGAGGCTGCGTTTCCCTTCACCGTGGTGGGCAATTGGATTTACCATCCCGATGACCGAAACATTGCGATTGCGCGCACAAGACTGGACGGCAGCGCAACAGAAGTGTTTTGGGATGAGGGGATAGATATTGAGCCAGGTTATTAAGGAGGTATTGCTTATGAAAAAATTACTGATTCTATTCGCAGCGTTTGCATTGCTGCTGGCCGCGTGCGGCACAGTGGCGCAGGAAACAACACCCGGCGAAACAACAACTCGCACTACCCAGGCCGACGAAGTCACTGGCATCAACATTCGGCCACTTTTGGGGCTGCCTTTTGCCGAGGCACAGCAATTTTTCGGCAACTTGGTGCAACGCCATGATGAAGACATGACTGCGTCATATGAATTTGATTCAGGGGTGACCCTGAATAGCTATGGCTGGCTGGAGAATGACGATGGAACCTTAGTGGAAGCGTTGTCTAGCATCTGGGTTGGCATTGACGCTGTGGGTTTTCACTTCGATGGCCTAACCATTGGCTCAACCTACGACGATGTGGTGGCACACTTTGGCTTTGCAGGCGGGCGGCGTGATTATGACGACACATTCTCTTTCTCCTATTTGTATACCTATGCAGACAACACATGGGGCGGCTTTGCCGATGAATGGGGCGCACTTGGCGCACGGTTTTTCTTCAACGAAGACCACACTGTGATGGCATTCCAGTGGTTTGTGCCAGTTTAACGAGCAAAGAAATCCCCTCAATGAGGGGATTTTTTGTTGACAAATTCATCATGTTGCGTTATAATAGGCACATTGCTTGACGCGGACAACAACACCGTGTGCACATGCAAGCGCACTTGCTGCTAGCAAAACAGAAAGAGACACTATGATTACTTACCAAACCACAAAGGAATTCACTGCGCATGCCTTGCAGTCTCTGTTTTTATCTGTTGCATGGGCCAGCGGCAAGAGCCCGGACAAGTTGGTTGCAGCCATGCGTAACTACGGCAGTGTTTTTTCTGCATGGGACGGCGACCGCTTAGTCGGCATGATTTGCACAATGGATGATGGCGTGATGACAGCTTATGTGCATTACTTGCTGGTTGACCCAGCCTATCAAAAGCAAGGCATTGGCAGGCAGCTGATTGAACAGATGCGCGAGCACTATGCCAACTATACACGTATTGTGTTGGGCGCTTATAACACGCAGGTAGGCTTCTATGAAACCTGCGGGTTTAAGCGATATGACGAAGCAAGCTTTATGGCCATTACGGATATGGAAGATTGAAAGGGTCTGCATGAAGAAATTATTTGTGCTACTTATCGCGCCTATTATATTTCTGGTTGCATGCGATGCATTTCCTAGTGCTCACCTCCGGGGGAGCTAACATTTATTTCTTGACAAAATTATTATAATAAAGGATGACCCATGAAAACAAGTGATTTTTACTATGACCTGCCCGAATCCCTCATCGCCCAAACGCCCGTTGAGCCCCGCGACAGCAGCCGCATGATGGTGCTGCACCGCGATAGCGAGCAAATCGACCACCAGATTTTTCGCGACATTGGCGACGTGCTGCAACCGGGCGATTGCCTGATTCTCAACAACACCAAAGTGTTGCCCGCGCGTTTGTATGGCATCAGCGAAACAGGTGCACGCGTGGAATTTCTGCTGCTCAACCAATTGGACGAACGCGACAGCCCTGTGTGGGAATGCCTAGCTGGCCCTGGCAAAAAGGCCAAAGCAGGCAGCAAGTTTAGCTTTGGCGAAGGCATTTTGCATGGCGAGGTTATCGAAGTGCGCGATGACGGCAACCGCGTGGTGCGCTTTAGCTATGACGCGCCGAGTTTCTATGCCGTGCTGGACCAAATTGGCGAAATGCCGCTGCCGCATTACATCACCGAGGAGCTTGAAGACCCCGATCGCTACAACACGGTCTATGCTGAGCATGCAGGCAGCGCGGCGGCACCCACGGCGGGTTTGCACTTCACGCCCGAGCTGTTGCAGCGCATTGAAGACAGCGGCGTGAAGCTCGGTTATGTGACCCTGCATGTGGGGCTGGGCACGTTCCGCCCGGTGAAAAGCGAAAACATCGCCGACCATGTGATGCACGCCGAGCACTATGCCATGCCGGAAGAAACGGCGCAATTGCTGCGCGAAACCCGTACGCGCGGCGGCCGTGTGATTGCCGTGGGTACAACCTGCGTGCGCACGCTCGAGAGCGTGATGGCGCAGCATGGCAGCATGCAAGCCTGCGAAGGCTGGACGGACATCTTCATCTATCCCGGGTTTGAATTTAAAGGTCTTGATGGCCTGCTGACGAACTTTCACCTGCCTGAAAGCACGCTGATTATGCTCGTGAGTGCCATCTATGGCCACGAAAAAACCATGCATGCCTATCGCACTGCTGTGGCGGAGGAATATCGCTTTTACTCGTTTGGCGATTGCATGTTGATTGTATAGGGGGAAATTGCGCTGAAGATTTACTATACCCGGCATGGAAAAACACAATGGAACACGGAAAACAGGATTTGCGGTATCAGTGATATTCCGCTTAATCGACAGGGAATTGAGCAAGCTGCTTACCTTGCCGACAACGTTTTTGCTGCCGGAGATATTGATGTTATTTTAAGTTCACCTTTGCTTCGAGCCTTGGAAACAGCAAAAATTGTTGCTCAAAAAACAGGTAAAAAAGTTATTGTTGACCATCGCCTGATTGAATGGGATTATGGTAAATATGAAGGCTTAGACCGTCATCATGCCTCCGTTGACGGGTTGCCAACCTTCCAAGACGCGAAGCTGAATTTTGCCGTGAGAATCGGCAAAACTGGAGAATCACTGTTTCAGTTAGCGCATCGAGTTTACGCAGCCATTGATGATGTCAAAGAAAAATATAACGGCCAAAATGTGCTGATTATATCTCACGGAGGCGTTTGCCGAATGATTGAAACATATCACCGAGATATGTCTCCCCTTGAGTTTTCTAGCTTCTTTATGGGAAATTGTGAATTAAAATACTGGGATACGAAGCACAAATAATAACCTACGCCGCCTTGCGCATGCAGGGCGGCGCGTTGCGTGATTCTGTTAAGCGCGCGGGCGGATTCGCATCCGCCCCTACCGGTAGATGCTCCCCCGAATGTTCTCTGCGTGCCGCAACATGTAGGGGCGGATGCGAATCCGCCCGGAGCTATAACACATTGCAATTAAGTCAATCCTCAATCGCGGCCTTTTTGCTGTTCACCTCACGGAAGAAGCTTAGGTCAAACTTCGGCTGGCGGTCATAGGTGAACACGCCATTTTTTTCTTGTTCCACATCGGTAAGCTGCGTGTAGCAAAAGCCAAACATCTTCGGATGATCAAGCAGCGTGGTGGTCAGTGCCGTGTATCGCGCCTTGTATTCTTCTTCGGTCTTCGGTGCTTCGCCATAGCCCCAGCCATCCACGGCGTTCCAGGCAATGCCGCCATATTCACTCACGAACATCGCTTCGCCATTATATCTCTGCACTTTTCGGTCATCCTGTTTGTGGTCAAAAAAGGTGTCGCCATTGATAAACGGCGCGTAGCGGCTGGCAAACTGCTCAGCATCTTGGCCATACTCATGCACGCAATAGATGTCGGTTTTCACGTGCACATAGCCGCTGGTGTCGATGCACGGACGGCTTGGATCAAGCGCCTTGGTGACCTCATACACGACTGAAATATTATCGTTATATTGTTCTTCACTGGTTTCGTTGTAGGGACACCAACCCACGATGCTGGGATGATTCCTATCGCGCGCCACCGCCTCTAACCATTGCGGCAGAAACTTGCCCAGCACTTTCGGATCGCTGTCGTCTACACCCCAGTTGGCAAACTCACCCCAAGTGATGTAGCCGTGCAGGTCAGCGTAGTACAGCGTAAGCGGCTCGAACACCTTCATGTGCAGGCGCGCGCCATTGAACCCGGCCTCTTTGGCCAGCAGAATGTCCTGCTCCAGGGCTTCTTTGGTCGGTGCAGTGTAAATCCCATCGGGATAAAAACCCTGGTCAAGAATCAACCGCTGAAACACACTTTTGCCATTAATCAAGAACTTAAATCCATCCAGCTGCACGCTGCGCAGCCCGAAATAACTGTTGACAATATCGTCGCCAAACTGCAACTTCAAGTCATAAAGACCGCCTTTGCCAACTTCCCACAAATGCGTTTCACTCAGCGGCAACATTAGCCGCACAAAGCCACCGCAGGGTTTTGCTTTGGCTTGACCAACTTGTTTTCCCTGCCAAGTTGCTGTGGCACTAAAATCCGCGTTGCCCTCTACCTGCGCCTCAATAAGCATGCAACTGTTTTCCGCATCAGGGTGATATACCGCCGACACGATATGTTCATTCGGACGAAACTCCAGCCAAACGGTTTGCCAAATGCCGGTGGTGCGGGTATACAGACAACTATAAGATACAAAGCGGTCACTCTGCTTGCCGCTGCACCACAATCGGTTGCGTGTGTCGTCGTTGCAATGCACATGCAGCGTGTTTGCGCCTTCGTTCACATGGTCGGTAATATCAAAACTAAAGCTGGTGTAGCCGCCTTCGTGCTGCCCGGCTAGCTGCCCATTCACGGTCACGGTGGTTAGGTAATCCGCCGCGCCGACGTGCAAGAACACACGCCCTGCCAATTGCTCGGCAGTGAGTGCAAACTCGCGCTGATAATATACATCGCTAATGAAGTCGGTGTGACCAATGCCGCTCAGCTGGCTTTCGGGGCAAAAGGGCACGAGAATCTCACGGTCAAGCTTGGGGTTATCGAGCCCAAACTGCCATATGCCATTGAGGTTTTGCCAGCGATTGCGCTGCCATTGCGGGTTGGGGTGTTCCGGGCGTGGAATGTTCATTGCTTTCTCCTTTTTGTCATGTTTTCATCATTATAACACAGCCTGCAAAAAAATACAACCCCCACCAACAAACAGGTGGGGGCTTGTTCAACATTGTAAAGTCTTCGTTACACCGTGGCGGTTTCATCTTCCATTTCTGCGCGCACTTGCGCTTCCGCAGCACGGCGAGCAGCAAGTTCGGCTTCAATTTCCACGTTCTGGCCGTATTGATACGGGAACGCAATGCGTGCAATGAGGAAAAACGATCCTGCCACCACATCACCGAGTATCCACACTGGCCAAGCCCAGCGCGCAAAACGCTCGGGGATTGGCGGATGGGGCAAGTTGCCGTCAATTTCGTACACGCGCGCCCACTGCTGAAACAGCTCACCAGAGGCGGTGTTGATGTTGCTTTTAATCATTTTGTCAATAAAACCTGTGATCGCACGGGTGATGCCCTCGCTGCGTATGCCAGTTTTATATTCTACGTAGTCCAGCATTTCAAAGTTTAGCACACGCGCACCCATGTTCGCAATCGGCCACACAGTTTCTCGATAGGTGTCTAGCGCAAAAAAACCTACTATTCGCCCGCGGCTTGATAGCCCAATGAAATATTGCGCAAGGCGCACCAAAATACCGCCGCCCTCTTGCATGATGAGCGTGTTCTTCGGCCCGCCCACCGCATGCATAATTTGGCGCATAAACGGCACCAAAAACGTAATGGGCATGCCTGTGAACTGCCCCATCACCGCAGAGAGACCTGGCCCCGCCACTTCACCAATCAGCGGCCAGTGCGTGTTCGGCACCATATAGCGCCAATAGAACCAGGAGTCGTAGCTCGGCAAGAAGGTGCGGAAGAAGTTTGCAATCATCCAATACAGCAGATATTTGTTGTGCCTAAACACCGCGAGCATTTCACGCACGGTGAGTTTTTCCGCTTTATCCATTTGTGCGTTTTCTTTTGTGTGCGCGGCATTTTTTGCGTGGTCAAACTGCACGCGGTTGCGCACAAAGGTGTGGATGATGCCACCTGCAAGCGCCAAGGGAATGAGCACAGTAAAGCCTGTGATGAAAATTCTTTTGTCTGTCCAAACATAACGGTTCTCGCCAACGATGAAGCCCTGCAAATATTGCGGCATGTTGGCAATGGGATAGGCAATTTTGTGAAAGGTGTGCTGCCAAACCTCCAGCTTTGCGCGTTCTTCGGAAAGCGGCGTAATGCCTGCATGAAATTTCTCACCCGCAATGTCACTCATGGTGCCAAACACATTGCGTGCAGCCTGAATCACGCCAAACATCACCACGCGCTGCAATGGCGTCAGCCCCAAATCCAGCATGAAGAACAACGTTAGAAACTGGCCAATAATATGATTAATCCGCATGAACCAGCGGTAGGTGTTATCTTTGAACGGGTGGCGGTCCATGAAGTGCCCCACAATGGGGTCGTTAATACCATCCCAAAGGGTGTTTGCAACATTTTGCACCATTATCATCGTTGGTTGCACGCCAAACACCGTGCGCCACAGCCTATCGCGGCCGTCAAACTGGCCGGAGGTGTTGCGCAAAAACGCCGCAGTGCCCCACAGCAGTTTCTCCCAGGGGAACAACCTCTCTTGCCCCCCCTCGGACATATGTTCGCCTTTCAACCATGCCCGCGGAGTATAAAGTACGTGTGCAAGCTCCTCTTGCCCGGTTTCTGGCACCTTGTTAACAACCAACTTACTGTTTAAAATTCGCCCGCGCAAGCCGGTTCTTAGTTCGCGTTCATCCAAAGCACTACCTCCACAAAAATTATGCTTTCATTGTATCATAATTTTGTATCAATTGCAAGAAGAATTTTTTGCTTGCATGAAGCCAATTTCTGTGTTATAATAGACACAGAGCGTTGCGCCTTAATGTAACGCGATTAACGCACAGCGAAGCGACATGCTCGCCGCAGGCGTGTTATATTAGGCTCAGACACTAAAGTATAGAAGTGAGACAATTAGAACACAGCAAAGCGACCTGCTCACCGCAGGTGGAGGTGAAATCATGCCCATTAACATTGACCCACAACTGCCCGCACGCAGCGTGCTGGAGCAGGAGAATATTTTTGTCATGTGCCGCGACCGCGCCCAGCAGCAAGACATTCGCCCGCTGCGCATTGCCATTTTGAACCTCATGCCCACCAAAATCGAAACCGAAACGCAGCTGTTGCGCCTGTTAAGTAATACGCCTTTACAGGTGGATATTGAGCTTGTGCAAATGGCCACGCATGAATCAAAAAACACAGCGAAAGAACATCTGCTGCAATTTTACAAAACCTTCCATGACATCAAGCACCAACGCTTCGACGGCATGATTATCACCGGCGCACCCGTGGAACACCTGCCATTTGAGCAAGTGGACTACTGGCCCGAACTGTGCGACATTCTCGCTTGGACGAAAACACACGTGTGGTCAACGTTTCATATTTGCTGGGGTGCGCAGGCCGGGTTATATTATCACTACGGCATTGATAAACAGCCGCTGCCCGGCAAGTGCTCTGGTGTGTTTGCGCACGATGTTGCCGACCCCACACACCCGCTGCTGCGTGGCCTAGATGACCCCTTCTTGCTGCCGCATTCGCGTCACACCACCGTCACCCGTGAAGACATTGCCGCAGTGTCCGCGCTGCAACTGCTGAGTGTCTCGCCTGTGGCTGGTGTTTCGCTGGTGTGCGACCACGCCGGGCGGCAGTTCTTCGCCACCGGCCATGCAGAATACGACCGCGATACGCTTGCACTTGAATATGCCCGCGACCTGCAACGCGGCTTGGATGCTACCCTGCCCTGCCATTACTACCCCGACAATAACCCTGCCCTGCCCCCGCAAATGACCTGGCGGGCAGCGGCGCACCTGTTATTTTCCAACTGGCTAAACTTCTGTGTGTACCAACAAACGCCCTTCGATTTATCTGCGCTGTAAGTAATTGAGTTAGTGCACAGCAAAGCGACAAACAAACCCCCTTCAAAACTGAAGGGGGCTTTTCTGCGCAACGTAATCGCCGCGCACCACAACTTTTCACGTCATGCTTCTATTTATTTGTCGCTCGCAGGTTTAATTTTCCTCACCCGCATCTCTTTTTTTATTTTTCTTTTTATTTTATCGCGCAGCGCAAGCATCACAAGCATAATCGTTGTGATGGCCAGAAGTAAATACACAACGCCTCGTGGGGTGGCATCAAGCACTAGCATACGCTCACCAGTGGCGTAGTTCCCCAGTTCGCAAATCTCCTGGATAAGCTCAATATGCGTATCTGCACGCCGCGACAAGTCTATCACATGCACATCGCCTTGCGTGGTGGTGAGGGTCAGCAGGTTAGTTTCAACGTCAAGCTCATACTCCTCCAGCCAGTGGTGGCCAATGGAAAGCACAGGTCCATCTTCATCAATTTCAATGAAGTCATCCACACGATACACAAACTGCAGCTGGCCATCCGCATAAAGCTTCAGTGCATAAACATGTGTATCCGCCACAAAAAAGGCGAACTCGTTCATATTAGACGAAAACGCAAAGCTCTCCTCAAAAGCCAAGCTGGGGAAATCGTCAATACGCCAAATTTCGCTGCCATCCGCTTCGCTCAGGCTCACACTGGCAGTCGCATAGGGTTCCCAAGCCGCAGGCTCAAAGGTGAACACGCGGTCTTGCTCTTGCACCTGCACAGTAAATGATTCAGGAGGCAACCAACATGCCGCCGTTGGCAACGCAAACACAACCAGCAACACCACCGCAACAAACAATTTTTTCATACACGCCCTTCTTTCTTGCTTTCTATCCATTCAGTCGCTGGCGCAAGCGAAATTCCTCACAAAAATTTAAACTCGGCTGTTTAACAACCGAGTTTTTTATTTATCTCACTGACCAGCCAAGTAAGTTTGAATAATAAAATTGCGTTCTTCCTTGGCTTTGTATTGTTTCCCCGCTTGCATCCACAAAATCATACTCCAAAATCAGCGTTTGCTTGCCAACGTCGGCAATTCGTTCAATTTGCAGGATATACATGGGGATTGCTGTGCCATCTTGTCCGGTTTCTAATATTTTTTGCAATGATATATTCGTTGCTTTGCAGCCATTTATCTCTACAGATATGTCGCTGATATTAAGATCAGGGCAGACCTCAACCACTGTATAATTTTTGCTGTTTACCGCTACTCCGTGCGTTGCTTGCTGCAAACAATAACTAAGCGCCATTGGTCTAAACGCCACAAACAAGCTGCGATAGCCACCATTATTCGCCCACACATCCAGCGAATACACCTCGCCATTGCCTATTTTGAAATCGTGAACCTCGTCCTTGTCCACAATCATTTTCCAACCCCAGGCTTCCAGCGAAGTTTTGCCGTAACTTTCATCATCAACAAAAATAGAGTTGTACTCTCCCTTGGGCAGCGTGATGGAATAATTACCCGCCATGTCGCTCCACACGCCGCTTTCACCTCGCTCAAGGTGGCAAACCACTGCTGCTGAGAACGGATTCCCGTTGAAATCCGTTATGTTACCCGATATCGTCGCATATTCACAAGCGATAGTTTGAGAAAGCGTGATGTTTCCACTTTGAATTTCCACGTCTATTTGATCTGGGCTATTTTCCAAAGTATCCACAATGTCTTTCAGCATCATCGCTTTGCCATTGGCGCGAACCTCAAACGCAAAGCCGCGCGTCGCTTCAAGCCTCTTAATAACGTATGACTTATTGAACACAGCTAAATTTTGATACGACGCAGAAACATTGATTTTGATGGGAAATTCGATACAAGGTAATTCAGCATCCAAGCGCAATAAAGTTTTGGGAGTGAAAAAATCTGGCTGCAAAATTTCGGCCTCAGTTTGTTGATTGTTGAACCAGTATGCTTTAATCATGAAGTCCTTCTTTTCTTTTCCCTGAGGGAGCCGCGCCGCAGGTGCTCAGCTGATGAAATGCGTCATGACGAATGGCTCTTTTTCGGGCAGCAGAAGCGCGGCCGTATGCTTGCATTGAATTAAATACGCCATATTGTTCGCCAGCGCTTTGAGAATGCGAACCCCTTCGGCGTCGCGCAGCAATTCCTCGGGCACAAAGCCATGCGTGCCGTTCCAATAGCACGACGACACCACTGGCATTTCGGAAATCGTGAAGTATTTGTTGAGCTGGTCAAACGCTGCACTGTTGCCACCGCGGCGACAATTCACTACACAAGCCCCAAATTTCATGCGCTTCACATTCACCGGCGTGCTGAAAAACAAGCGGTCAAGCAACGCGGTGAGCGCACCATTTGCCGCCGCATAATACACCGGCGAACCGATGATTATGCCATCAGCATCGTTGAGCTTGCAGGCTAGTTCGTTCACTTGGTCGTTGAACACGCATTGCTTTAGCTTAAAACAGGCTTTGCAGTTGGTGCAGCCCTGCACGGGTTCGCTGCCAATGTGATGAATTTCTGCCGCCACGCCGTGCGCAGCCAGTTGTTCCTTGATGATATTGAGCGAGGTGAACGTGCAACCTGCAGGATTTGGGCTGCCGTTGAGCAAAAGAACTTTCATGTTTCCTCCAAAAATCATAATAAATGGGCGACCGGGGATGGTCGCCCTACATGTTCGCAAAAATATTTTTACCAGGGGATAGTCACTTCAATCACGCCTGTCGCACGCGGTGCCAATTCGCCAGGCGAAAACAGCAGCACAACGCCCTGCGGCACAAGGGTGAATTGCAAATCATCCCAATCCAGCAGGTCAAACGGCCTGCTGGCATGAATATCACGCACACGCAGGTAGTCTGCCACAACAAGGTTAATTTCTGCTGCGCGTGCATCCACGTCGATGATTTCTTCTAGCATCAACTTTTCGCCTGTGTGACGACAAAATACATCGCCCAGCAACGTGATATTCACCACGCCACCGCCTGTGTGACTATCGCGTCGGAAACGCACCGCCACGTAATCCTCTAACAGCTGCACGGTGTATACCTGCAAACGATAGCGCATCACTTGGTCAGTGGTGTCGGTGATTTCCTGCAATTCGCGCAGCCATTCAAAGTCGCGCAGTGCGTTGTTTTCACGCTGCCGCGCACGATAATAACGGTTGATTTGGCTGCGTGCAGGGTTTTCCAGCGAACCGGTCGTAAATCGTGGATAGGCATAGTATACTATCCGGCTGAAGTGGTCACGAAAAACCTGCTGCCGCTGCACGATATAACTTCGCGAAACCGGTTGATAATCCGACATGCGCTGCAGCATCTGCATGAAATCTTCGTGGGTTACCGTGCGACTTTGCAGCACGTTTGACCGCTGTACTTCAATGATTTCTCCATCAAATTGCGGAGTAAAGGGATCACCTGCCCGGCTGCAAGCGGTTAGACTCGCAGCCAGGGCAAGCGTAAGCATAATCAAAACGAGTTTTCGCATGGGTTACTCACCAACGACTTTACTTTGTTTGCGGCGTTGCAGCAGCAGCCAAGTCAGTGCACCGCCAGCAATCAGCAGCACCAGCAGGGAAAGACCCCAAACTACGCTGTTGGTTTGTGTCACTTCAATCAACTGCTCTACTGCGCCTTGCAACGGTTGCTGCAATTGTACGGTTTGCGTGGCAGGGTCACAATTCTCCCAATACCAACACAGCAGGCGACCGGGCACCAACGATGCCAAAATCATTAGCACTGGTGCGAGGACAAGCCCAATGACGACCACAAGTGCAGCGGGAATGCCAATCAGCAACAATATCCACCATGGGAACAAATCGGGATCTTCAGGATGGTTGGGGTCACGCAGGAGTTCCCAACGCGCCTCGATGACAGAATCCGTATCAATCACTTCACCACTGAGTGCAAGCACGCCGGAGGGGTTGTGCGTGGGCAAAGCATTCAGACGCGGCACCACAGTATTGGTGAACACCTGAATCTCTTCACCGTTGTGCTGCAAGAACCAGCCAACATGGTGGTAGCCCAGACGCTCAGCACCAGGCACCGGCAAGCTGCCGCCCAAACCTTGGCCGAATGTGCCGCTGTACCATACTTGACGCAGGGAGGTCTGACCGCCTTCGTCCGCAATTGCACCATAGGTTGCATCATAGGTCACCGTATACACGCGCACAAAGATTGCGTCAATCGGATCAAGACGTGTAATGCGGCAGGTTGCGCTGAGGAAGGTTTCACCCAAATCTTGCGACCAGCCAATGAAGTGCCAGCCGGGCAACGTGGGATCAGTTGGTTCGCCGTGCGTGTTCAGCGGCATGCCAAGCTCCACAATCAACGTGTCGTAGTAAGCATGATTATCTACCTGCCGTACCACGGCGATTGGTGCAGTTTGCCATTGCGCAACGATTGTGGTGTCCACGCGGCCCAAGGTGAGCACGTCGTCGGTCATTTCTGAACCTGCACCGATCACTCGCCAGCCTTGGAATACCCAACCCGGACGTGTGGGCTCTACTACCGTCAACTGTTGACCCCAGCGGTATTCGCCTGCCGGGTTTGTTGCGATAACGGCGTTCTCACCATTAAGGTCCACATACAAACTCACCATCGCACGGCGATAATGCAAGATCAGTTCCGTTGAACCGTCGTTTGTCATGGCAGCTGACAACACGTTGCCGGGATTGCCAGCATCAAACACAAAGTACGCATCGCCCCAGTAATCGCCGGTGCGCGTTACGATGCTGTCAATGTGCGCATAGTATTGCTGCGAGGCGTAGCGCGTAAATGTGCCGTCTGTGTTTTCCAGATACACATGCACATGGTAAGCATAATGACCAGCCGGGAACCAGCGGGCAAACAGCGTGGTTACGCCAGGCGGCGGAACAAGGTCATGCGGCACATACATCGTGCCAACAATGCGGCTGCCGCCGGTGAGAGGCGTGGTATACCAGCCCAAGAAAACATAGCCATCGCGCACAATCACGGCTGGATCTTCGCCTGGCCACAGCAGTGCTTGCTCATAGCGCTGCTCTAATTCCACCGTTGTGTTGATGTGGCTGGCGTTGCCGCCAATGTTGCCGCCTTGCAAGTCAAATCTCAGGTTAAAGGTGTCGCGCGCCCACTGTGCATAGATACGCGTGGGAATGTCGCTGCTAACCATGTTGTCTGCAAGGGCAAGCGGGTTGATAATATCTGCATTGACGATGGTGGCGTTGCCAACCGCAATGCCGCTGCCATCAGGCTCCGTGTTCCAACCAGTAAACGTGTAGCCGAGGCGCGTAGGCAGGTTTGCATTCGCCGGGCGATTCACCGTTACGCCATACGTTTGCGGCACACCATAAGTGTTGGGGGTGCCACCGTTGCCGATAAAGTCGAACACAAAGTCACGTGTCGTCCAGCGTGCGACTGCGTTCATGTTGCGAGGCACGTTGTGAATCGAATTTTCGTCGATCAAGTCATCGCCCACAAACCAGCCCACGAATTCATGGCCGCTGCGCTCAATAGTTGCCAAGGTTCCAAATGCTTCGCCGAACAAGGTGTCAATGCTCGGCACACTGGGCGTTGCATGCGCGCAGCCAAAGTGCAGCTGGAACGCCCGCGGCGTCCACCATGCATACACGGTCATGTTTGTTGCAGCTTCCAGCACATCGCTGGGCACTACCAGCACAGCATCAGCTGCATCAGCGTGATCTTGCGGCATATCGTGCCAACCAGCGAACGTGAAGCCAGCGCGGGTTGCCGTGGCGAATGTGCCGTTTTGCGATGCACCCAGTGTTTCACCAAATGTGATGCTTTGATTATCGCGGTTTTGCGTGCCGCCTTGCGGGTCAAAGGTCAGTGTGAACGAACGCGGCATCCAATGTGCAAAGAACACTGTGGGCTCAAATGTCCACACCGGCTCGCATTCTTCACTGCATACACAGTCATACGAACACTCGAGTTCACAGTCACAGTAGTACAAACAATCGGGCGCGCACTCACAGTAATACGAGCAATCAGGTTCGCACAAGCAATTGTACTGACAATCAAGGGGATCTGGGCATGTTGTGCAATCGTACAAGCAATTGATTGGGCATGCACAGTCGTACGGACAGTCTGGAGGACATGCACAGTTGTACGTGCATTCGAATTCACATGCGCAGTCATATGGACACTCGGGACAAGTGCACAACACGTAGTCACCATCAGTCATGTTGATGTTGTCTGTACTCGCCACAGTGTTACTTGTGATTTCACCACCAATGCCGCCCGGTTGTCTATGCCAACCCATAAAGTCGTAGCCATACTTGGTGGGCTCTGGGTTAGGCAGCACAAAATAGTCTTCAAGCTGTACCGTGTCAGTTCTGTGGTCATAAGGCGCGGTATCAAACTCACCGCCTTGCGCGTCGAATATCACGGTGAAGTCAATCGGAATCCACCGCGCAACATAAACTGTCGCGACGTCTGGATCTTCCAGGCTTTCCACGCTCAAAATCAGGTGATCCAGTTCTCTACCGTCAACAATTTCCTCGTCATCGTCGAACCACCAGCCGTCAAAAATGAAGCCGTCGCGGGTGGGTTCGGTCGGCAGTTCAATTTCATCGCCGAAATATAGCGAATCTGTCGGGTTTTCAGTGTCGTCAGCAATGTTGCCGCCGTTGAGGTCAAACACAATGTTGTAATTAACCCGCGCCCAGTGCGCGAAAAACACAGTAACTTCTGTGCCGTCCATCAGGTCGACTACCAAGCCTTCGGTGAGAATATCGCCTTCTGCAACTTGCACTGCTTCGTTTTCGCAAATCAAGCAGTCGCAATTCTCTTCGTCTTCCTGGCAATGCTGCGGCAAGCTGAACCAACCAAGGAATCTATGGCCTGTTTTCACCGGATCTTGCGGCATGTTTTGCTCAAGAAGCTCACATTCGCAATTCAGCTCTCCACAAAGCTCTACATCGACTGTTCTGAACTCATCGCCAACTTCCATGTCAAAGAGGATCGGGCCGGTGTTGCCGTCCACATTGCCACCCTCAAGATGATATTCAATATGATGCACGCCATCCCACGCCCACACTGCAATCATCATGGTGGGGATAGTTCCTGTTTCAATTGTTAGCTCATCCAAGGAGTTTGCGTTAACCACTGTGGTGCCGCTAATCGGCTGAGAGCGTTCATAATAGCGCACCCAACGCACAAACACAACACCCGGAGTGGGATGCAGGGGTTGGTTTGGCAACTCAAACGTGCTGCTATACGTTTGCTCTGTTTCGATATTCGCCGTGTTGGTCGCATCATCGTAGTAGTGCCCACCAGCGAGGTTCCAGTGCACGGGCAACTGTCGCCCAACCCAACGGATATAAACATTGGTGGGCACGGTGTTGTTGGCTAGCGAAGCCGCGCTAAGCAGAGCGCTGTCAACCAGCAAATCGCCGCTATCAGGCCAGCGCGTCTCAATGGTGACATAATCATCTTCGACATCGCAGAACTCAGTGACATAGGTCCACCAGCCGCCAAACACATAGCCAGGTGTTGGCGGAGTAAGCGTGGTGTAATCAGGTATTTCTGCATCGTCGCCATAGTACTCGGTTTCGCTGCTAATCAACTCATCGCCATCCATGAAGTTGACAGTGAACGGCAGCGGAGTCCACATGGCAAACAATGGAATGATGTCATCTGGCTCGGCGGTCAAGCGAACTACGGATTGCGAATTTGTGAAGTCGCGAACAACATCTCCCACTGCCGGGTCAGGGTCGAGTGTCCAGCCATAGAACGCAAAGCCCGGGCGCGCAAAGGCGTTTGCACGCAGGTTTTTCGGCACATTAAAGTAGTGTTCGGTGTAATCGTCAGACATGTCGCCTGTTACACTCGCAACATGCGCCGGGTCAATGTTATACGTTACGGTATATTGGATGGGGGCCCAAACGGCATATAGAGGAATATTGCCGTTGTGCTCATTGGTGAGGTCTTGCACTTCTTCTTCATCTTCAAAATCAACAACGCCAGCAATTGCGCCTTCAGGCGACGTTGCCCAGCCCTCAAATGTGAAGCCTACGCGTACAAAGCCATTACTGTTGAGTGGTGCTGGAGGAGCACCATAAGTGAATGTTTGCGGAGATGCCGTGGTTCCCGTCACCACATGGTCGGGGTAATCATCGCCATCTGCATCATCATCAACGTTAGCGTCGAAGGTCACAGTGAAATTACTGGCTTCCCAGCGTGCATAGAATCTTGCAGCAATTTCGTCGTATAAAATTTCATAGTCAAAACCAACCAAGCCAGCCTGCACTACATCGTCTGCAAACACTTCTACATCAAAGGTCGGCGTGTCATACCAGCCCACCAGTTGGAAGCCCGCTCTAGTTAAGGTTGGGAAGGGACCCAACTCCTCGCCATAATCGCGGCGTTCATCGGTAAAGTTGGTTGTTCCATCGTTATGCACAAAGCGGATATTGTGCGGCGTAGATTCCCAAACTGCGCGCAGTTCAATCACATCGTGGTGCTCACCAAGATCGTTGGGTATGCTATGCGCTTCGGGGCCTAACAGGTGATGACTAAACTCAAATTCGCCTGTTTCATGGTTGAGGAAATATACATCCCAGCCGATCAGTATGCTGTTAATGCGCGAAATTTCATCATCCCATTCAGGGGTATCAGGAATATCACAGTTGCCATCAATGATAACCATCTGCACCGGGCGATAGACACCGGGGGCTAACACGCCGCTGTTGAGCACATAGCGCAGTTCAAACGCGGGCACCCATTGCGCAATCAAGCGATGGTTAGTGCCTTGCTGCAGAGCACCAGCTGTGTCTACCACAGCACCGGCTACGTCATCTGCACAGTCACAGTCGCTGCATTCGCAATCGTCGCAAGCACAGCCCGGTGCCACCAAACGCCAGCCGGCAAAGGCATAGCCAGCACGCGTTGGACGCAGATAAGTGCCCTGACTGGCTTCAGGTGCGTTATAGATTGGCAGCGTTGCAGTGTTATCTGCCGGCAACACATAGAAAACATTGTTTGTTGTGCCGCCACCTGCAAACACACCGCCATTCGCCAAGTATTGCACGCGAACACGCGGGGTGTAATAGAACCGCCAGGTGAGGGTAACATTGCCGGTATTCATGGGGTGAGGAACACGCAAATTTTCATGCGTGGCATGGAAGGTAGTGCCCGCTGGCACAAATCGCCTGTCGGCATAGGTTGGGTCAAACTGTTCAACATACACCCAACTGTATACTCCGCCGTCGGCAGCAGTTCGGATGAGCACATCGTTAAACGTGCTAGTGGGGTTATTGAGGAAAGAATTTGGGTTGCCAGCAGCATTCGCTTGTTGACGACCAATGATGAAATCGCCCACATTGCGCACGGGTGTCAGGTTTTCGGTGAAAATTGGTGTGGCTGTGCTGCGAATGTTCATGTGGCGTGCCGATGCCAACACTGTGGTCGACAGCGTGAAGCCAAGCAGTTCCTCAAGCAACACATCAACTGCACTGTTCAGGGCACCCACCAAAGCGGTTACATTCGGGGTGTGGTCAACACGCATCAGCCCCATGGCTACGTTGGTCAATGCCGTGAAGTAGATATCCCAATCTTGCGGGCGGAACATGTCTCGTTGCAAGCCCAACGCAATGGTTTCGTTGAATGCATCACGCAGCGGTTGTCTGTTGGTGTGCGCATGGATAATGTTCATTTGTGCGCGGAAATGCGCGGTGTCAGAGAAAGAGTTATTACCACCTGCGCTAGCAAAGCGCGCAGAGCGCATTACCGGATTAGGTTGAATGGTTGTGGTTGGGCGTTCTGCAGCAGCAACAGTCGGGAATGCAGGATTAGTGTTATCCCACTGAACAGGAATATTCCACGCACCGCCGCGCAGACCAGCAGTGTTAGTCATAATCCGCCCGGTTCCACCGAAGTGGTGCGCGCTGGTGGCCGCAGCACCGGTGATGAATGCATTCTCGTTGTTCGCACGAGCAGCATTATTACCGCCCACACCAAGCCCGCGTGTTTGGGCACCACGGTCTGTGTTTGCAGTCGGCAGGTTATTATCGCCCCATGGGTAGAAGTCTCTGGTGCCTGTGGAACCAGGTGCCGATAGGTTGTTCGTGGTGGTGCGTGCATTCCAACCAATGAAATCATACGAACCACCGCGTTCACCCCAGCCCCTGTGTTCTTGCACTTGAATCATATAGGAGGAAAGGTTAGGGATTTGGTCAAAGCTGGCATGGCGCGAAGTATCCACAAATAAGTGCGGCGTATTAACGCTATCATTCCACGCCCAAAAATATGGGGTATTACTCTCCGTCATAGCATTGCCATAGAAATCTTGCATATGGTGGTCGGTTCTGGTAGTGGTGTGCAAAGACGTGTCAGCAAATCCCCGGAAATGAACCAAGTGTGCCGTGCCGGGATGATTGTGCCCTGCCGCGTTGTCAGCCGTGTTGCGCAGAAACCACCGTTGGCGTCTCAGCTGAAGGCCTGCGTCACCGCCGGCATTTTGGCTGTTGTTCGGCAGCCCTGCACCAAGCAAGGTGTGCAGCGATTGACGCTGGTTATAGGCATTCGCGTTAAAGCCCGGAAGAGCCGTGCCATGATAGGAATGCGGCCACAAGCTGTGCGGGCCCGAAAAATTGCGATGCAAACCATTGGTCCACATGGCAGTCATGTATCGTGAGCCTCTTTCACCACGATTAATTGTTGCAAACAATGCCGTTGGCGTGTAAATTGGACGGTATACATAGCTGAATGTATAGGCTGTGTGCGCAACGCCATCTACTACATAGGTGGCGCGCCACGTCAGCAAATAGCCACCGCCGAGATACGTAGGTGCAGTACCAACCCGTGCCGGCTGCGAAGAGGTGCCGGTCAGGTTAGTATTCACCGTGGTCGTTCCGGTTGGAATCGCACTATGGTTTACGGTCACGCCTGCGGGGTTATTCACAAGTTCAATCACAACTGAGTCCGCATTCGCGTAGTTGAAGTACAATGTACCCACTGTGCGTGCCGCAACGTTTGCACGCGGCGACCCATCAAGGTATTGGTCGGCAAAGCGATGCCAGTTCACTTGCGCGCCCACATCCGCCGTTGAAGGCTGCAGATAGATGACCTCAGGCGCAAGAAACACTACGCCTTCGGTTGCCGCCGGGGGTTCACCCGGCACAAAATCCAGGCTATGCGGAGCTCCAGCTGCACTGGTCAACCCAATGAGCAGCATGGTGAATACCAGCACCAGCGAAAGTAAAACACTCAGGCTGCGCCGAAAATACGTACCCTTCTTTTTCATCGCAAAAACACTCCTCCAAAATTAGTTACCATCATTATAGCACGCTCAAGCTTGTTTGTCAACAAAAAATTAATAATTTTCACAAAGTTTTTTGTGCGTTAAAGCAAAATGCCGCCCTGCAGAACAGGGCAGCAATCATTTGGGATTATTTTTGGTGAATCAGCTGAATTTCCAAGGCGAAATCTCGTCACCCTGCACAAAAAATGCTTGTTGCGCAATGCGCGCCAAGGGGTCATCCGCGTGAGAGTCCGAGTAAAATTCTGCCACCTGCACGTCACCAAACTCCTCACGCAATCTGCGCACTTTCTCTTGACCATAGCAAGAGCAACCCACCAAGTTAAAGTTATCGTCAAGTGTCGTGGCAATCAAGCGCACGCCAAGTTCGTCGCATATCGGCCGCAGCAAAAACTCCGCCGTGCACGAAATGATGATGTCATCCCCGCGCTTTTGCGCAAGATAAAAGGCTTTGAGTTTTTCATCGGCATAGCGCGCCCAAAAAGCCGCCACCTCCGCCTGCCAGTTGGGCAAGCTGCGCACAAAACGATAGAAATTTCCTTTAGGGCTGCCGCGTTTACGTTTGGCAGCAAAGCGCAGCAGCTCAACCACTTGCCTCGGCAACCAGCGCAGCACACGCAACGGATGCCGCCGAAAGCAAAAGCCAAAAAACGCGAAGCCGCTGTCGAAGTCAGCGATGGTGTGATCAAAATCATAAACGTTAATCATGACATCACTCCTCTCAAACACTTAATATCGTAGCAAGCCGCGTGTAGGGGCGGCAACCTGCCGCCCGTGATTTTTCAACTTGCAAAACGGCTCGCGCGACCTAAATCTGCAATGTCCCATCAAAGACTTTTTTCGCGTCGCCCGTGAGCGTTACGCTCTCGTCGCTCACACACACAAACTGCTCGCCACCGGGCAGCTTTGCGCAGATGCTGCGGCCTTTGGCCAGCAAGCCTGCGTCAACTGCCGCAACCACGGCTGCGCATGCGCCTGTGCCACAGCTGAGCGTTTCGCCCTGGCCGCGCTCCCACACCCGCAAGTTGATGGTGCCTTCATTGGCCAGCTGCGCAAAGGCCACATTCGTGCGCTCAGGGAAATGCTCCCGTGCGTTTTCCAACAGCTTGCCCACGCGCTGCACATCATAGCCCTCCAGCTGCTCGCTGGGGAATAACACGGCATACAAGTTGCCCATGTTCACCCGCGCGATGTCAAATTGCTCGCCTGCCAGGGTGATGCTTTCGCGCACGCAGTTGGGCTTGCCCATGCTCACTTCCGCACCGGTCACCACACCCTCAACGGTTTTCACGCGCACGTTCACTGTGCCGGTTGCGGTTTCAATGGTGATGTCGCGCTTGCGGGCAATGTTATTGTCGTGCAGATATTTCGCCACGCAGCGCAAGCCATTGCCGCAAGCTTGGCCTTCGCTGCCGTCTAGGTTAAACATGCGCATTTTCGCGTCGGCAACTTTGCTTTGCAAAATCAGCACAATGCCATCCGCACCCACGCCGTAGTCACGATTACAAAGCGCAATCGCAAGGCTTTCGGGGCTTGCCACCTGCTGTTGATCAAAGCAGTTGAAGTACAGATAATCGTTGCCGCCGGTTTGCAGCTTGGTAAAGTGCAGCGTTTGCCGCTGGGTGCGCATGGCGTTGATGTCCACCAGCTCTGTGTTGATTTCGCTGTAGCGGCTTTGCAGGCTGTCGGCCAGCGCATTGGCAGTGTCGATGGAGGTCAAGCAAGGCACGCCCAGTTTGCTGCACAGCAAGCGAATTTGCACGCTGGCGCGCTCGGGATCGCGGCCTTTTGCGCTGGTGGATACCACATATTGCACCTTGCCGCTGTCGATGAGTGTGGCAGTGTTGTGCTCTGGGTTGTCTTGAATTTTTGGCACAGCTTCCACTTGCAGACCGGCTTCGCGCAGCACTTGTGCATTGCCTTCGGTGGCATAAAGCGTAAAGCCTAGGTCGGCGAATTTCTTCGCAATGGCGGGAATTTCCGGTTTGTCTTGCTTGCGCACGGTGATGAGCACGCCGCCCTTGGTGTGCATCTTAAAGCCAGCAGCCAGCAAGCCTTTATATAGCGCTTCTTCCAAGGTTTTGCCGATGCCCAACGCTTCGCCGGTGGATTTCATCTCGGGCCCAAGCTGGGTATCTACGCCATGCAGCTTTTGGAAGGAGAATACAGGCACTTTCACCGCATGGTAAGGCGTGGTGGGATAAAGCCCGGTGCGATGTTCTGGCGGAGCAAAGTCGATGTCCACGAGTTTTTCACCCAGCATGCAGCGGGTGCATAGCTCCGCCACCGGCACACCGGTCACCTTGCTGATGTAAGGCACGGTGCGGCTGGCGCGCGGGTTCACTTCAATGACATACAGCTCACCTTCCCAGATGAGATATTGAATGTTCACAATGCCCTTGATGTCAAGTTCTGCAGAAATGCGCTTTGTTGCTCCCACGATTTCCTCAATCATGTCGTCATCAATGTGAATAGCAGGGTACACGGCAATGCTATCGCCGCTGTGCACGCCAGTGCGCTCAATGTGCTCCATAATGCCCGGGATGAGAATATCTTCGCCGTCGCAGATAGCATCCACTTCAAGCTCAAAGCCCATCAGATATTTATCCACAAGCACGGGATTCTCCACGCCGCCGTCGAGGATAATCTTCATGAACTCGCGCATTTCGTCGTCGTTGTTGGCAATGGCCATGTTTTGTCCGCCCAGCACATAACTCGGCCGCACCAGCACAGGGTAGCCCAGCTGGTTACCCACAGCCACAGCTTCTTCCATGGTCATCACCGTGGTGCCTGCGGGGCGTTTCACCTGCACTTTTTCGAGCAGTTCATCAAAGCGGTCGCGGTCTTCGGCGCGGTCGATACCCTCAAACTGCGTACCCAAAATAGGATAGTTGTTCTCGTGCAAAAACTTCGCCAGTTTAATCGCCGTTTGCCCGCCGAACGCGCACACCACGCCCATGGGTTTTTCCAGCTTGAGGATGGTGTCCACGTCGTCAGCGGTCAATGGATCAAAATAAAGCCTATCAGCCGTATCAAAGTCGGTCGACACAGTTTCAGGGTTGTTGTTGATGATCACGGTCTCATAGCCGAGCTTGCGCAATGCCTGCACGCAGTGCACGCTGGCATAGTCAAACTCAATGCCTTGGCCAATGCGAATGGGACCAGAGCCCAGCACCACCACTTTTTCTTTGCCGCTGCCTTGCGCAATGAACTTGGCTGCCTCGTCTTCTTCGCTGCTTGGCACGCTATACAGATAAGGCGTTGCGGTGTCGAACTCACCTGCGCAAGTGTCCACCGTGCGGAAGACGCGTTGCCCCACGGCAGGGGTTTCTTCTTGCGACATCGCTTGCAGCTTCCACAAGAACCAACGATCAATCCACGTGATGTCGTGAATCTCATCCACGCTCACGCCGCGGCGCAGCAATTCAAACACTTGGAACAAGCGCTCGTCCGTGGGGGTCTCAATTTTCTCCAGCAGCTGCTCTGTCGGCATGTCATACCACGCGGGCGTAAACAAATCATTTCGGCCGATTTCCGCACCGCGCACAGCTTTGCGCAGGGCATCTTCAAAGTCCACGCCAAGGCTCATTACCTCGCCGGTGGCTTTCATTTGCGTGCCCAGCGTGCGGCTGGCATACACAAACTTGTCAAACGGCCACTTGGGGAACTTCAGCGCAACGTAGTCCAATGTTGGCTCAAAGCAAGCCATGGTTTTGCCCGTCACTGCATTGGCGATTTCATGCAGGTTATAGCCAATGGCAATTTTCGTGGCCACTTTCGCAATGGGGAAACCCGTCGCCTTGCTCGCCAGTGCCGATGAACGCGACACGCGCGGGTTCACCTCAATCACCGCGTATTCATAACTGGTGGGATGCAATGCAAGCTGCACATTGCAGCCGCCTTCCACTTCAAGGCTGTGCACAATGTCCAGCGAGGCCTGGCGCATCATGTCGAACTCTTTTTTTGCAAGCGTCACGCAGGGCGCAACCACGATGCTGTCACCAGTGTGCACACCCACGGGGTCCAAGTTTTCCATGCTGCACACAGCAATGGCACTGCCGCTGGCGTCGCGCACCACTTCAAACTCAATTTCTTTCCAGCCCGCGATGCTCTTCTCAATCAGGCACTGGGTAATGGGCGAAAGCCGCAGCCCGCCCGCACAAATTTCACGCAGCTCAGCTTCGTCGGCACAGCTGCCACCACCACTACCGCCTAGCGTAAACGCCGGACGCACAATCATGGGGTAACCAATTTCGTTAGCAAACGCCACGGCTTCCTCAACATCTGTTACCACCACTGAGGGAATGCAGGGCTGGTTGATGCTCTCCATGGTGTCTTTGAAGATTTGGCGATCTTCCGCACGGTCAATTGTCTCTGGCTTGGCACCCAACAGCTTCACGCCATGCTTTTCAAGAAAGCCCTCTTTCGCCAGTTGCATTGAAAGTGTCAGTCCCGTTTGCCCGCCCAGAGTGCTCAGCACACTGTCGGGTTTTTCTTTGCGAATCACCCGCTTGATGGTTTCGAGCGTCAGCGGTTCAATATAGATTTTGTCGGCCATGCCCGCGTCTGTCATGATTGTGGCGGGATTGGAGTTAATCAACACGATTTCCAAGCCTTCTTCGCGCAGTGCGCGGCAGGCCTGTGTGCCGGCATAGTCAAACTCGGCGGCTTGACCAATCACGATTGGTCCGGAGCCAATCACCAGCACTTTTTTCAAGTTAAGATTTAATGGCATCCTATTTCCCTCCCATCATGCTAACAAAGCGATCGAATTGTGCAGCAGCAGGCTCAAACTGCACCGAAAACGCGTTGATGCCCGTGTAGTCCAGTCCGGCGCAGGTTTTATCATTCACGTTGGTGTGGCTTGCCACCGCATTGGCGGGCAGGCCGTTCATCGCCACAGCATAGCCATGGTTTTGGTGGTATATCACCGTTTTGTTTGCCGCGTGATCAAACACCGAATAACCGCCACGGTGACCATAGGGCAGACGCTCGGTTTTGCCGCCGCAAGCCATCGCGAGAAGCTGGTGACCCATGCCCCAAGCGAACACCGGCACGCCAGTTTTTGCTACCTTTGCGATTTCTTCTGCAATGGCAGCATATTGCGCGGGATTGCCGGGGCCTGCGCTCAGCAACACGCCCTGCGGCTGTTGCGCAAGCATTTGCTCGGCAGTGCTGCTTGCAGGCATCACCGTCACGTTGCAGCCACGCGCGTTTAGTTCTCGCAGCTCGCTTGCTTTCACGCCAAAATCCCACAGCACCACGTTATGTTTCGCCGCATCAGCAGGCGCGAGTTTTGGCTCACTCACCGTCACTTGCGCGATGAAATCATCTATCGTTGCGCGGAACATCGCATCGGCGGGGTTGTCCGCCAGCACGCCGCGCAGTTGCCCCGCATTGCGAATCATTTTCGTCAGCGCGCGGGTGTCAACACCCGCAAGGCCTGGGATGCCATGTTGCACAAAAAAAGCGTCAAACGTTCCCTGGCTCTGAAAGTGAGAGGGGGTTTGACACAATTGGCTAACCACATAGCCAGCACATTTTGGGGTGGCCTGAACATCGGCGGGATTAACGCCGTAATTGCCCACCAAGGGGAAGGTTTGCACCACGATTTGGCCGCAATGCGAAGGGTCGCTCACCGTTTCGGTGAAGCCCGTCATGTTTGTGGAAAAAACAATTTCACCACCCGCACAAGTCGAAACCGGGGAGCCAAACGCTTGGCCCGCAAATACGCTGCCATTTTCCAATACCAAATATCTATTTGCCGCAGTCATCAGTGTGAATCTCCTTTCGCGTTCTCTAACAATACATTATACATCAAAAAAGTGCGACTGTCAATTCCCAACATGAGAATTGACATATCGCACAAAAACTTAGTGTTCAATCATCTCTTTTTCTTGCTGCACGGCGGCAAGTTCGGCCATGCGGCGGTCAAACTCCTGGCCCTCCAGCTTATAGAACAACAGCGGCAGCGGCCCAAGCAGGTTGCCAATGGCCGGGAACAACGCAAAAATCGTGAACAAGCCGTCACGCGTGGCCTGCGTTTGCACTTGCATCACGCCGTCAATGTCTTGCACAAAACCGATGTAAGCAAGCGCAAACCCGCCCAGCAGTGCCGCCGTTGCCCACAGCATTTTGCTGCCTGCATTGAAGGCTGCCAGAGAAGTTGCCTCGGCGCGTTTGCCGGTTTTGGCCGCCATGTAGTCAAAGGTGTTCATTTGCAATATGCGGCGGGCAATGCCCGCAATGCCGCTGGGTATCCAGCCGATGGAGGCGAAAATCAAAATATTGATGATACCCGGCCAGCTTTCATACCCGATGATGCGGCCAATGATAAACAGCAAAATAAAGCTAATGCCGTTTGCCCACGTGGCAAACAAAATAATACGGCTGGGACGGAAGCGCTTGAGGAAAAACGGCGCCAAACCATGCGCCAAAAAATGCGGAATCCCCGCTACCGTCCACTGAATGGATTGAATGTAGCGTCTGCCTACGCTGTGGGTATAGAATTGTGCGCTGGCAGGGCCTGCGGCAGAAGAAATCAGTTGGGGAATGTCAGTCGTCCAAAGCAGCAACAAATCTTTGTTTTTGAAGAACATGCGCAGGTTGTCAAAATAGCTTTCAGTTTTCTTTGCAGGCGCAACGCGCTCTTTCAGGTTAATGGTGAACATGCCGGATGCGATGCCCATCACCGCAAACAGCAACGCCGTGAGCGTGAAAAACGTCTGCTGCGACACCGCAGAATAAACGCCTTCCTCGTTGCTAATGGCAAACCACGCCAAAAATGCAGGAATAAAGCCAGGCACCATACCCGACAGCTGAAAGCCAAAGCTACCAATAGTGGTGTTTAACGTGCGCTCGCGTTTGTCGGCACTCATCACCATTTCAATGGCGTCAAACGAAACACCCGATGCCGTGTTCACAACTTCCCATATCGCATAACTGATGAAAAACCAAGCGAATATCTGCCCCGCTCCAACAAAGCCGGGCAAGAAAAACATGAAAATCGAAAGCACGCCAAGCACCGGCACCAATGGCGCAATGTAAGGTTTAAAGCGACCTTTGCCTGTGTTTTTGCGTTTGTCAATAAACGAGCCAACGATGGGATCCGCAACTGCATCAAACATCGTTTGCAAAAACACCAGCAAACCGGCTCGCTCCGGCTGCATGCCAGCAGCCATATAAAACTCCTGGCGATATCCTTGCGACAACGTTCGAATCAAGCCAAAACTCAATCGCCCCAACGCAAAGCTGATATATTCTTTCAGCTTCATTTTTTCGGGGTCTTTTTCGTTGTCGCGAATTTCATCCACCACAACCATGGCCTTGGCAACAATTTTGTTGTTTCGCACCTGTTCTTTCAATCCCATTGCGTGCCCTCCTGCTTATTTCTATTCATTATAACACACCTTGTGCATGAAAGCAAGAGAAAATCCCCATACTTTAACTATGCATATGAAAAAAATGTGGGAGGATTGCCATGTATTTTAACAAAGTGGAAATTTGCGGGGTAAACACGGCCAAGCTCAAGGTGCTCAAGGAGGCTGAAAAGCGTGCACTGCTCGAGCGCGTGCGTGTAGGTGACAAGCAAGCCCGCGAGGAAATGGTCAACGGCAACCTGCGGCTGGTGCTCAGCGTATTGCAACGCTTCACCAACCGCGACGAAAACATGGACGACCTGTTTCAGGTGGGCTGCATTGGCCTAATGAAAGCCATTGATAACTTTGACTTGGCGCATAATGTGCGTTTTTCCACCTATGCCGTGCCGATGATTATCGGTGAAATCCGGCGTTATTTGCGTGACAACAATGCAATCCGTGTCAGCCGCAGCATGCGCGACACTGCCTATCACGCCATGCAAGCCCGCGAGCGCCTCGGCATCGCCTTGCAACGCGAACCCACGGTGGAGGAAATCGCTGCGGAAATGGGCGTGAAGAAAAAAGATGTAGTGCTCGCCCTGGAAAGCATCGTTGATCCCATTTCGCTGCACGAGCCAGTGTATTCCGACGGCAGCGACACCATCTATGTGATGGACCAAGTGGGCGACCGCAACAACGAAGACAGCTGGCTTTCCGAAATGATGATCCGCCAATCCATGCAATCGCTCAGCGCGCGCGAAAAAAAAATCCTCCACCTGCGTTTCATGGTTGGCCGCACGCAGATGGAAGTTGCACAGGAAATCGGTATTTCGCAGGCACAAGTGTCGCGCCTGGAAAAAGGTGCGATTGATCGCATCAAAAAATGCGTGGATTGATGTGGATTGATTTTGCTACTTTTTTGAAAAAAAGTAGCGCAAAAAACTTTAGCCGCTTCGCGGTGAATTATTTATGTGATTTGAAAAAGCAAGCCTCGGCTCCTTCCTCGGGAAGGAGCTGGCACGCCTCGGGCGTGACTGAGGAAGGCTCGCGGGGCGATTGTAGGGGCGGCAATCTGCCGCCCGCGCTTCTCGCACTGCCATAAAAATCCACGGGCGGGCAATACCGCCCCTACACGAACGCATCGATAACGCACCAATCATTTCACTAAGGCTGCACTGTCATCGGATGATCTTCGCCGGGATGTTCAAAGCTCATGAAGTTGTTGTGTGCGATATATTTCCAGGTCATTTGCAGCGGCTCGCAACCCTGCACGGGAATGAACAGCTGCCCCTTTGCGCCGCGATACACCGCCGCTGGCAGCTTCATCGGGCGGAAATCCGTTTGCGCGATGTCACTTCCTTCAACAAACTGCGCCCAGCAGTCGTAAACTTCCACACGCACTTGGCCGGGCGTTTTTGTCACTGTGCCGCCAATGGCCGCAACAAGGGTACCCAGCGGTGCAAACCACACGCCGTCATGCAACTCGCAGGCGGCGTCTTGGGCAATCAAACCCAAGTCTGCACCCTTGAACATCATGCGCGTGCTGCGGAAAAACGGCGGCAGTTGGCGCGGTGTCACTTGATCAAGTGATTGATCAACCACGCATTGATCCATCACACGGCCGTCTTCCAGCACGCTGGTGAGCGTGATTCGCGGCCCTTCCACTTCAACGATTGTTGCCGCGCACAGCTTTTCTTCGTGCGGGTAGTAGGCGGCGTTCCACACTTTGGGCACGGTTTGGCCCGGCGGCGGCGGATTGCGGTGGCTGTTGGGCAATTCATAGTGTATTGTCCCCTGCGATGGCCGCTCAAAAAGCGCGCCATCTTTCATGGGAAAGCTGCGGCCAAAGGCGTGCTCGTGCCCAGCAAACAGGATATCAAGGCACTCCAGGCCCTCTTGCAGCGGCGGGTGGTCATTGCATTCCATGTCGGCACCAGTGTAGCACACGGGAAAATGCCACACGCCCAACTTCCACTGCGCAGTGGAATTACCCACCGTGTCCAACAGCCAATCATTGCGAATATCATCCGTCAAGCCAATGACGTTAATTTGCACATTGCCATAGGTAAAGTGGTAGTTTTCGCATTCCCAGCCGGCAGGCCCATTGAGCGGATATGCGCCCCAGAACTGCTTTTGCCAAAACTCGCCCGGCTCGCTGTAGTAGCGTCCCCTGCCCTCTTTGTAGCTTTCGCGAAAGCCGCGGTTGTCGTGGTTGCCCATGTTCATCATCAGCGGCATGCTTTCGCAAACACCTGCCATGCCACTGTGGAAGTACGCATTCCATTGTTGCTCATGCTGACCGCAATCAGTGTTGTCGCCCCCGGTGAGCATAAACGCACAGTCGGGATGTTCACGCAGCATTTGCTTCAAAAAGCCATTGAGCACGCTGTAGTCACTCACCTCAAAAGGCTCGCCCTTTTGGTGGTCTGCAATGCAAATGAACTTGAACTTGTCAATCTTTGCAGGTGCCGTGGTGAAGCTAAACGCCGCACTGCGATGCTCATCATCACCGCAAGTGTAGGTATAGCATGTGCCTGGTTTGAGCGTTTGCAGGTGCGCCCAATGCATGGTGCTGCGGTCAATGTCACTCACAAACAAAGCGGTTTCGCTGTTTTGCCGCATCACCTGCGCAGGGGCATCACTCGCCCAATAAAGCACATAGCCTGCCTGCACTTGCTCGCAGGTGCGCCAGGTGATGGCACGGCAAGTGCTTGCACAACCGTTCAGACTAAGCATAATATGATCGGGTGCAGCGGTGGAACCTAATATAGGCTTTGTCATGCGGCAGTTACCTCTTTTTCTTCGCACTTGTTCATCGCAAATATACTGGTGGTGTTCGCATCATATTCTTTGCTGCGCAGCAAAATCAGTGTTTCTTCCGCGTTTGCAACAAACACTGTCAACAGCAACAACATGAGAATCACGTTTAACCACATCGTCACCGCACCCGTCACCACGAGCACTGGCACCACGAAAAAAAACGGCAGCGCAGTCAACTGGTTGGCCTTGGTGTGCATCGCAGACCACACTCGAAATTTAATTCTGCCAAATAATAAATTGAAGATTTTCAGTGCAACAATCACAGCCAAAGCAACCAGAACATATATCGAAAAATAGCGATGCAGCTGTTGCAGGCCAAACACAATCACTAAGCAACACAACATAAACAACAGGTCTGCAAAGCCATCGAGCTTTGCACCAAAATCGGTGCAACGGCCGTGCTTGCGCGCCAGCTGCCCGTCCAAAACATCTGTGAGCCCAGTGAACACATACACCGCAACAAACCAAGCCGAGTAGTTAACCAAAAACAGCAGCAAAATCGACAGTGGAATGCGGGAAAAGGACAGAATATTAGGCAGGTGTTTAGGCATCTGCAACGGTCTCCCCCTTTCGCTTAAGCAGTGCGGTAATGCGCTTGCTGAATATCATCACCAATATCGACACCACCGCCGCCAGCACAGCCACGATAATCATCAGCGTCCAGTTTGGGCTTTCGCCCAAAGCTAAGGTGCCGAAGTAAACCGTCACCAGCATGCCGGGAATACGCCCGATGGTAGAAATGAGGATAAATTTCCAGTAGGACATGCTGGAAAGCCCAAGAAAATAAGAGAAAAAATCTTTGGGACTGGGAATGGCGTACAAGAACAGCAGCACCAATACCGAGCCATTGCCGTCAAGCATGCCCTCAATTTTTTGTATTTTTTTGCGGCTCAGAAACAGCGTCAGCACCCGCTGACCAAGCAAACGCGCCAGAAAAAACGCAATTGAGGAACCAATGGCCGAGCCGATTATCGTCAGCGCCATGCCACCCCAAAAGCCATATACCATGCCGCCCACCAGTGACGTCAGCGACGACGGCACCGCCGCCACTACTACCGGCATAACCTGCAGCACCATCATCAACGCAAGGCCCCAGCCGGGTTGCGTGTCCACAATAAATTCCTGAAAATGCAGCCCAGATGACTGCAAATTTTCGATAAAATTGCCGCTTTGGTCGCCCGCGCCCACAAAGGTGCGTGCATAAAAAATCCCACCCCAAATCAGCAGACCAAGCACAATGGCAATGCCAACAAAGCGCACAATATCCTGCGGTTCAATCTTGCGTTTTAGCTTCATACTTCTCCTGTTGTCTAAGTTTTTCGCTGCGCGATAATCACCCTAGTATGGGGAATGGACTTTTTCTTACACCCTCATAAATAGCCCACCGCGAAGCGGCTAAAGTTTTTTTGGTTCTTTTTTTTCAAAAAAAGAACAGAAAATGTCGCCCTCTAGGGCATCCGTCAGTTGCAGCATTTGTCGTGTGACATAGCGTGCGTTTTCGTCAAAGTCGACGGCGTCTACACGCGGTGTACGCTTGTGCAAACTCATGGGAATCCCCTGCAACTGCATGTGATATTTCGCGTTAATCGGATACGCCAGTTTTTCAATGGCGCTGGTTACGCCCAGCACAGCTGCTATGCGCGCCGCAAGCTCAGGCTGTTGCTGCCAGCAGGCGCACAACTTGGCATACAATCGCGGGTGAAAATTACCCATCACGCCGCTATAGCCCGCGCAGCCGGCCTGCAGACTTTCCAGCAGCATGGCAGAATTGGCATTATAAATTTGCAGGGACGTGCCCTGTGCAGCAGCAAGTTTGGCGCGCAGTTGCGTCATGTCGCAGCAAGTATCTTTCAGAAACACAAAGTTGCCCAGGCTGGGCAGTCGCTCAATCACATAGGGCGTAAGCAAGCGGTTATACACAGGCGCAGGGCATTCGTAAAACCCCAGTGGAAAATCACCCAAATGCTTCGTCACTTGCTCCACGCGATGCAGCAGCACATCATCGTCTTCGTTCTGCGCAGCAAAACGGTTGGCGATGAACACATAGCAATCCACGCCCTCGGCGATGATTGCCTGCGCGGTGCTCACCATTTCGGATATCTCCAAGCTCGTGTGGCCACTGGCCAGCATGACTGTTTCAGGGCGACGCAACTGCATGAGTTTGCGGGTAATGGTCAGCGTTTCGTCCAGCGAAAGACAAAACATTTCGCTGCTTTGGCACACCGCAAACACACCCGTGCAATCGCGCTCTTCATACCAGCGCAGCAACGGCTCCAGCAGGTCATAGTCAACCCGATCATCATCCGTAAACGGGGTGATCATCGTGGGGTAAATGCCTTTGGGTAACGCATTCATTTCGCTTGTTTCCCTCTCATTTTTGCCAAATCACGATAGTTAATCTTCACAATGCCAATGTCCTTCATGTGCTGCTGGAATTTCGGGTCCAGATAGAGCTGGTATTCCCACACGCGGCGAATGCCCGTGTTGCTGGCCTGCGTGATTTCCCCCGTATCAATGCAGGGGTGAATGAAGGTTTCCGTCACGCCGTGGGGAAAGCATTTCACAAATTCAAACATATAGTCGCGGTAGGCCTCATAATTCCTCACGTTATCTTCTGTCCACTCAGCAGGAATGAGAAAATCTGGGCAAGCCACGCCGCGTGCATCCACAAACGCCGCAATTTGCTTATACATAAACGCCAATGTTTCCTTCGAAATCGGCATGTCGTTGTCACTGGCGGCCTGTTCTTGCTCCATGCCCCGCAGCGGAAAACGAAACGGCAGCCCCTGCGCAGCCGAAAGCTCAAGGGTTTGCTCCAACAGTTCAAGGCGACCGGTGGCAATGCCGTAAAGCGAGCCCATGTGGTTGTCCCAATGCGAGGGATTTAGTCCCAGCTTTTTCGCAAGATTCAGCTGAGCCAAGCATTCGGCTTTCACTTCGTCCAAGTCGGCGTTGTGCTCAAAATCGGCGCAGTTTTCCCACATATAGCCCTCGGCATCACGTAGGCTGGCCGTGCCCGCGGCAAGCACCGGCGGCCACTTGCAACTGGCCCATTCGCTGGTGTTGGTTAGGTGAATCCCCACTGCGTGCTGCGGATTTTTCGCCGCCCACTGGCAAGCCATGCGTGCCCACATGCAGGGCATCATCACCGTGGCCGAGGTAATGCAGCCGCGGTCGAGTAATTCCTCTGTTGCCTTGTTTGCCGCGTAAAACGAGCCGAAATCGTCTGCGTTAATGATGAGATATTTTTCCATGGGGTGATTCCTTTCTTGTTCTTTTTTGAAAAAAAGAACCAAAAAACTTTATGCCGCTTCACGGTGGGAATTAAAATAATAAATTCAAAAAGCAAGCCCCAATTCCCCTCAGCAGGGTCCCCGGAAATGTTTGCATTTTTGGGGTGGTGTGTGGAGGGGTGCCGTCGCAACGGCGGGGTGGTCTTGGAGGCAAGCACCAGACGCAGGGAAATAACTTTATGCCGTGTGAAAACTCCCGGGCGGCATGATTGCCGCCCCTACATGTTACGGCTTAATGCAACATTGCAGATATCTCCACCTGTAGGGGCGGCGATTACGCCGCCCGAAACCTTAACCTGCTAGCTCTTCGCCATCCATTCTTCCGCCAACACACCATACTCCGCTTGGTCAACCCATTCTTTGTCAATGCGTGCCCACACGCCCTTCACGCGCAAACCCTCGCGACGCATGCCCGCACGCTCCATAATCCGGCTTGAGCCGATGTTCTCCGCCGCACAAGTTGAAGTAATGCGCCGCAGCCGCAAATCCTCAAAGCCATAGCGCACCAGCTCTTGGGCAAATTCGGTGCCATAGCCGCGCCCATGATAATCACGATGCAAAATCCAGCCCAGCGTGCCGGTATCACCCGCCTCATCAGGGTCAATCCTACACGAGCCAATCACCTGCCCGGAGCTTTTCAGAACCACCACAAATTCATAGCCCGGCTTGGCCGCAGCCGAAGTCAACCAGCCGCGCGTTTGTTCCTCGCTGTTCGGGCCAAATCTCATCCAGCGCACATTTTCGGGCACACTCGCCCAAGCATGTACTGCCGCGAAGTCATCCATGGTCACCGGGCGCAGCAATAGCCGCGCGGTTTGCAGTTCGTGTTTCATGTTATCCTCCAAAATGGCTGTCGTTATCTCCTTAATCCTCGGCTCCTTCCTCGGGAAGGAGCTCCCGACCTCGGGGAGGGTGAGGAAGGCTCGCGGAGCGATAATTACACATTACGCATTACGCATTACGAATTACGAATTACGCATTGAAATACCCCACCGCTGCCGCAAACATCTTGTTGTCGGTGTCGCCGGGCACGTTGCGATACAGCCCCGGGCCGATACGCTCGCTATGCGCCATTTTGCCAAACACGCGGCCGTCAGGCGAGGTTATGCCCTCCACCGCCAGCGTAGACGTGGCTGGGTTATAGGCAATGTCTAGCGTCGGGTTGCCGGCAGGGTCAACATATTGCGTGGCAATTTGGCCGTTCGCAATCAACTGATTCAGCAACTGCGGCGGGCAAACAAAGCGGCCTTCGCCGTGCGAAATCGGGCTCAGATGCATCTCGCCGGGCTCGCACAGCGCAAGCCATGGGCTCAGCACACTGGCCACGCGCGTGCGCACCAATTTAGACTGATGCCGCCCAATGGCGTTGAAGGTGAGTGTGGGGCAATCGGCAGTCATGTCGGTGATTTTGCCAAAGGGCACAAGCCCCAGTTTAATCAGCGCCTGAAAGCCGTTGCAAATGCCGCCAACAAGACCCATGCGGTCATCCAGCAAACGCGTGACGCCCTCGGCCAGCTGCGCATTGCGCAAAAACGCCGTGATAAACTTGCCGCTGCCATCGGGTTCATCTCCGCCCGAAAATCCACCGGGAATGAACAACACTTGCGCTGCGTCAAGTGATTTCGCCATGCGCTGCACGCTATCCGCCAAACCTTGCGGGGTCATGTTGTTGATGACGAGAATCTCGGTTTCGGCACCCGCCCGCTCAAACGCACGCGCGGTGTCATATTCACAGTTTGTGCCCGGGAACACAGGAATGAGCACACGCGGCTTCGCTGTTTTGATCGCAGGCGCAACATTGCTGCGTTGTGTAAAGCTAAATGCCTTTACACCTGCATTTTCCTGCTGCACTTGCGTGGGGAATACTGCCTCAAGTTTGTTGTTATACAGAGCTTCAAGCTCAATCCCACAAGTGCCGTTGATGGCATATTCCTCGGTTGTTTTGCCAATGACTTCGCCAAACTGCACGCCTTCAGCCAGCTCCAGCACAATGCCGCCGGGGATAGACGCAAAGGCATTTTCATGCGTAAATTCTGCGCCAATGCGATTGCCCAAGCTCATATTGAGCACTGCGCCTGCAATGCCGCTTGATGTCACCGCATGCGCCGCGAGGACTTTGCCATCGGCAGCCAGTTTAGCTATTTGCGCGAACATTTCCAGCATATGCTGCGGCATAGGCAAGCCATACTCATCGCAGGGCGGTGCGGCAAGCGTAAGCTGGCTGCCCGCCTGCTTGAACTCATTGCTCACCAGATTACGCCAATCTGCCAGTGCAACCGCAAAGCTCACGAGAGTGGGCGGCACATGCAGCTGCTCAAAGGTGCCGCTCATGCTGTCTTTTCCGCCGATAGATGCCAGCCCAAGATCTAGTTGAGCTTGCAACGCACCAAGCAGCGCAGCCAATGGCTTGCCCCAAATGGCGGGGTCATCGGTCATGCGTTGAAAATATTCTTGGAAGCTCAGGTAGCATTCGTCAAGCGGGCAACCAGCAGCAGCCAGTTTCGTTACGCTTTCCACAACTGCATAGTAAGCCCCTTTGTAGGGGTCAGCTTCGGTCAAATAGGGGTCATAGCCGTAGCTCATCACCGAAGCGGCGTGGGTTTCACCATGCCGCACGGGGAACTTCGCGGCCATCACCTGCGCAGGCGTGGCTTGGTATTTCCCGCCAAAAGGCATGAACACGCTGCCCGCACCAATGGTGCTGTCGAAGCGCTCAACCAAGCCTTTTTGCGAGGCCACGTTCAAATTAGCCGCTAACTCGCGTAAATCTTCATTACGCATTACGCATTGCGCATTACGCATTGTCACATGGGCTTTTGCGGTTTTCGTTGCTCCATTGGAGTTCAAAAACTCCCGCGAAAGATCAACGATTTGCTTGCCTTTCCAGGTCATTTGCAGGCGCGGCGCGGCTTGCACTTCGGCCACCACATTGGCTTCGAGATTTTCCTCTTGCGCCAAAGCGATGAACGCATCCACATCGCCCGCTTCAACCACAATGGCCATGCGCTCCTGTGATTCCGAAATGGCAATTTCCGTGCCATCCAAGCCATCATATTTCAACGGCACTGCATCCAGATTAATCGTTAGGCCGTCGCACAGCTCGCCAATGGCAACGCTCACGCCGCCCGCACCAAAGTCATTGCAGCGTTTAATCATCATCGCCGCCACCGGGTTGCGGAACAAGCGCATGAGTTTACGTTCCTCGGGCGCATTGCCCTTTTGCACTTCGGCACCGCATTCCTCAAGGGAATCAAGGGTGTGCGACTTGGACGAACCCGTGGCACCGCCGCAGCCGTCGCGCCCGGTGCGCCCGCCCAACAGAATGACTTTATCGCCCGGTGCAGGCACTTCGCGGCGCACTTGTGCTTGCGGCACTGCACCCACTACCGCGCCCAGTTCAAGGCGCTTAGCGGCATAGCCAGGGTGGTAAATTTCTTCAACCAAGCCGGTAGCCAGCCCAATTTGGTTGCCATAAGATGAGTAGCCGTTGGCTGCGGTGGTCACCAGCTTGCGCTGGGGCAGCTTGCCCGGCATGGTTTGCTCAATGGGTACAGTCGGGTCAGCCGCACCGGAAATCCGCATGGCCTGATAGACATAGCCACGCCCGCTCAGCGGGTCACGAATTGCGCCGCCGATGCAGGTTGCCGCGCCGCCGAAGGGCTCAATCTCGGTGGGATGATTATGCGTTTCGTTCTTGAAGAGAAACAGCCATGGCTCAAGCTTGCCATCAATATCAATTTCGGTTTTCACGGTGCAAGCGTTGATTTCATCGCTTTCGTCAAGCCTGTCCAGCTTACCTGTTTTGCGCAGGTAGCGCATGGCCTGTGTCGCCACTTCCATTAGCGTGGTGGGCTTGTGTTCGCGCCCCAACTCTTGTTTAATTTGCAAGAATTTCTCGTAAGTTTTCCGCACGCGTAAATCGTCAATCGTGATATCTTCAAGATGGGTCAGGAAAGTTGTGTGGCGGCAATGGTCCGACCAGTAGGTATCAATCATACGGATTTCGGTGACGGTCGGGTCGCGGTTTTCGCGCACAAAATAGGCCTGACAAAAGCGCAGGTCATCTATATCCATAGCAAGACCGCGCTGCTTGAGAAATGCAACAAGTCCTGCATCATCCAGCAGGGCAAAGCCCGTCAGAACTTCCACGCTGTCCGGCAAATCGACGACTAAATCCAGCGAATTCGGTTTTTCAAAGCGCGCTTGGCGGCACTCCACGGGGTTGATCGTCGCTTTTTTCACCTGCGCAAGATCTTCATCACTTAAAGTGCCATGCAGCACGAATATCTTGGCTGTGCGCACTTGCGGCCGCGTTCCGCCACCCACAATCGCCACACACTGTGCTGCCGAGTCCGCCCGCTGGTCATACTGCCCGGGCAAAAACTCCGTGGCAAACACGTGCGCGCCTTTGAAGTCCGGCAGCTGCGGCATCGTAACATCCGTCTGCGGCTCACTAAACACCATGGGAATACAGCGAGCGAACAGAGCCTCATCAATGCCCTGCACGTCATAGCGGTTGAATACCTCAACGCGCTGCAACCCCTGCACGCCCAGTTGCGTGCGCCATTCGCGCAGCAGCGCTTGTGCTTCCAAGTCAAAGCCTTCACGTCGGCCTGTAAAAATGCGATGTACCATGTTGGTGATTCCTTTCTTGTTACTTTTTTGAAAAAAAGTAACCAAAAAACTTTAGTCGCTTCGCGATGGGCTATTAAAATTCTAGTGCTTTCTTGCCGATATCCGTGCGGTAAAATGCGCCGCTAAATGAGATAATATCCACGGCGGCATAGGCTTGGTCAATCGCTTGTTGCAAGCTTGAACCGGTCGCCGTGATGCCCAGCACACGCCCGCCAGCGGTGACAAGCTCTTCACCTTTACACTTCGTGCCAGCATGATAAACAAATGCATGCCCAGCGTCACCGAATGTGATGGCATGTCCGGTCGAATATTTTTCCGGGTAGCCGCCGCTAGCCATGATGACACAGCAGGCATGCTCATCCTTCCATGCGATGTTCAGCTCAGCAAGACGCTCTTGCTGCACAGCTTCGAAAATTTCCAGCAAGTCGCTATCCAACAGGGGCAGCACCACCTGCGCTTCGGGGTCACCAAAACGGCAGTTATATTCAATCACACGCGGGCCGTTGGGCGTGAGCATCAGCCCAAAATACAAGCAGCCTTTGAAGGGGCAACCTTCGGCGGCCATGGCTTCAATCGTTGGTGTAAAGATGTTTGCTTCACACCACTTGGCAACGTCAGCATCATAAAACGGGTTAGGCGCAATCACGCCCATACCGCCTGTATTAAGGCCTTCGTCGCCGTCAAGCGCACGTTTGTGATCCATCGATGACATCATCGGCACCACCGTTTTGCCATCTGTAAAGCTCAAAACACTTACTTCGGGGCCGGTGAGAAACTCCTCCACCACAATGCGATTGCCGCTTGCGCCGAACTTCTGCTCCAGCATAATTTCGCGCACGGCGGCGCGGGCTTCGTCGCGGGTTTGGGCGATGATAACCCCCTTGCCCAGCGCGAGACCATCGGCTTTAATCACCGTGGGAATTGCGCAGGTTTCGAGATATTCAAGCGCTTTTTTCGCATCATCAAACACTTCATATCCCGCCGTGGGGATGTTATATTTGCGCATTAAATCTTTGGAGAAGACCTTGCTGCCCTCAATTTGCGCGGCAGCTTTGTTCGGTCCAAAGCAAGGTATTCCCGCACTCTCTAGAGCGTCAACTGCCCCTGCAACCAAAGGGGGATCACCGGCAGGCACGGCAAAATCAATGGCATTGGCTACGGCGAAATCGCGCACTTTTTCGATGTCCGTCGCTTCAATATCCACACATTCGGCCAGCTGGGCAATGCCGCCGTTGCCGGGCGCGGCGTAGATTTTCGTCACACGCGGGGACTGCGCCAACGCACGAATTATCGCGTGTTCACGCCCACCAGAACCTAATACTAAAATTTTCATGAAAATTCCTTTCTGTTCTTTTTTGAAAAAAAGAACCAAAAAACATTTACGTCGCTTCGCTGTGGCCTATTCTAGGCTCTGTAAAAAATCAAAAGGGGGTCAATGATGGAATAATCTAAGGCCCGTGAAAGCCATCGTCATGTTATATTTATCGGCGGTTTCGATGACTAGGTCATCGCGGATTGACCCACCGGGCTGCGCAATGTAAGTCACGCCGCTGCGGGCTGCGCGCTCAAGATTGTCGCCAAAGGGGAAAAACGCATCGCTGCCCAAGCTCACACCGCTTAGGCTGGCGAGATATTCTGCCCGCTCATCGGCAGTAAGAGCCTCGGGTTTTGCGGTGAAGAAGTTCTGCCACACATCATCGGCAAGCACATCTTGCGGCGTGCTGGACAGATAAACGTCGATGGCGTTATCGGTGTTGGCGCGGCCAAGGTCGCTGCGCAGCGGCAGAGCAAGAACTTTCGGATGCTGGCGCAGATGCCACACATCGGCTTTATCACCCGCCATGCGCGTGCAGTGGATGCGGCTTTGCTGCCCCGCACCTACGCCGATACATTGGCCGTCTTTGACAAAACACACGGAATTCGATTGCGTGTATTTCAACGTAATGAGCGAAATAAGCAGGTCGCGCTTAGCAGCTTCGGGCAAGTTTTTCTGCTGGGTAACAATCTTGCGCAGCAGTGTGTCATCTATTTTTGCATCGTTTTGCCCTTGTTCAAAGGTGATGCCGAACACCTGCTTGCGCTCCAACGCAGCAGGTTCGTAGTTCGGGTCAATCTGCACGATGTTATATTCCCCGCGGCGTTTGCTCTTGAGGATTTCGAAGGCATCGTCGTCATAGCCGGGGGCAATCACGCCATCGCTCACCTCATGTTGAATCACCCGCGCAGTGGCCACATCGCACACGTCGCTCAGGGCAATCCAGTCGCCGAATGCGCTCATGCGGTCGGCACCGCGTGCGCGGGCATAAGCACAAGCAAGGGGGCTGAGTTCAATGTCTTGCGCCCAGTACATCTTACGCTGCACGTCACTCAGCGGCAAGCCAACAGCGGCTCCCGCGGGGCTAACGTGCTTGAACGAAGCCGCTGCCGGCAGACCCGTGGCAGCACGTAGTTCGCGCACCAATTGCCAACCATTGAGGGCATCCAAAAAGTTGATATAGCCGGGCTTGCCGTTGAGCACCTCGATGGGCAGGCCGCCGCCGCTTGCCATAAAGATGCGCGACGGTGACTGGTTTGGGTTGCAGCCATACTTAAGCTTGAACTCGTTCATGTAATCATTCCCCTTTTAATAAATTCTCCCATCTTATTTTAGCACATTGCGCGGGGGCTTGTCAAGGGTTCAAGACGGTAGATTGATGTAAAAACACAAAACTCCCTCATGAACAATGAAGGAGTTAATTTATTTTGTAAAATTAGCGAGTGCGAGCATCGTACATTGCGTCATTAACCAAACACGTGCCTCCACAAAAAGCCCAGCCCGACAGTGGATACACCTGCAAGCAACAAAAATGCTCCAATAATTAAACTCTCGGGACGCCCCCCAAGAAGTCCCCCAAAAATTGTGGCGATTGCCCCCAGCACAAGGGGAACGGTTCCCGCTATGAGATGCCCGATAAGAATCAACATGGCGTAACCTCCCTTATGTCCCTATAAAAATGAGCCCATTGACCACAAGCCCCACAAATGCAGCCACCACTAAGTAAGCAATGCCAAGCAATATCCCCCATATGTTTCCCGTGAAGAATAAGCCAATGGCACTAACAAGAAAACCTACAGGAACGCTATATAAGAGAATGCTGGTAAGCAAACGATTCATCGCAACTCCTCATCTACCTCATTTAAGCGTGCTTGTTCTCAATCTTCGTTTGGGTTTCGCCGGTGAGCAAGTTGATGTAACGCACAAACAAGGCAATTTTGTTGTCGTCGTGCAGCGCATTCCAAAAGGTGCGGGTGTAGGTGTCGATGGTGCCGGAGATGGCCACACGCACCGGCTCACCGGCAAAACTGGGCACCACCGGGTTGCCATCACGCAGATATGTATGGATCAAATGCCCCTCACCCAGCACAGGCTCGTATTCATAAAAGAAGCGCTGGCAAACTTTCTCCGCACTTTCGCTGGCCTTGAGGATGCTGAGTTTATATGTAAACGAGCGGCCTTTTTTTGTCAGCAATCCACTGATGCGCGGTGTGTAAATCGGCGGGTCCGGTTCAAACTCGCGCGTGCGCAATGCTTCCTCAAAACTCTTGCCGTCACGCAGATAATCCGCGATGGTGTCGGTTTGGTCGCCATTGGTGACGATAACCTGGTTGCCCAGCACACGCACCGGCGAGTAAATCACCAACGAGGGGTCTTTCAAGCGGCTTGGGTCGTGGGGTAATGTGCGCAGGCCGTTCCCGCAGGGGCTAAACACGCGGTTGCGGCTGTTTTCGCTGCGCCCCATGATAAAATAAGCCACCACAGCATGTTGGCCATCACTGTGCATGCCCAGCAGCAGTCCGCGCCCGGGGTAGGCATTGCCTTGCAGGTAAATCTGTGCAGTTTTCATGCAGTAAATCCCTCTCCTTCGTGATTTAATATACTGCTATTTTACAATATAGTGCGTGTGTTGTCAAGTGTTTTTCACAAAATCGCAAATTTTGTCATGCAACTATCTATAAATGTAAATTTCTGTGCTTGACAAAGTAAACAATTTGTGATATACTTGTTGCATCAGTTTGAAGGAGGTGCGACGTATGCCAAGCGTATTTAGTTCACTTGCATTCCTCGTGGTAGGACTACTTCTGTCCATTCTCGGCGTATACATCACAGTTTCATAAGCTAGTTTGTTAATGAAGAAAGGAGAATTATTCATGGAAATTTTAGCCCTGATCAGTGCCATCATCGGTGCAGTTGCAAGCACAATTGGCGTAATGGGTCTACTGTATCGCTTTGGCGTGCTTAGCTAATTAATCAAAAAACGAAAGGAACTTGGCCATGTTATCGCAACTTTTTTCTTTGGCTGCCGCAGTTGTTATGATTACAGCGCTGGTTCATTTGCTCATCAGTGCCGTTAACTGGGCATTCTTTTAACCAACCATTTACGACGAAAGGAGCTTCATCTATGGAAGCCTTAACTGGATTGCTGGTTAGTGTTGGCGGCACGCTGCTGGGTATTATGACCTTTGCCCTGCCCATCTTGGGCGTGATTGGCCTGCTGAACCGTCACGTATTTTAACAAATAAAGTCAATGCCCCTTGAACATCAAGGGGCGTTTTTGTTTATATTTAAAGTTGCGGGCGGCAAGATTGCCGCCCCTACATGTTGCGGCATGCAGCAAGTATTTAGATAATATACACCTGTAGGGGCGGCGATTCAACATTCATCAAAAAATTGTTTAAAAGAGTCTTTTTTATTTACAGTTTCATCTCCATGCTGCGCGTTTTCACCACAAACCCCAGCTGCTTGTAAAATGCACGGGCGGCTTCATTGCATTCCCACACGCCTAGCTCAACTGCGTCAAGTTCGCGCTCGCGTGCAAGTTCCATAACAGCGCACATCAGTGCCTCACCCACACCCTGCCTGCGGCACGTTTCGTCCACGCACAGGTCATCGATATGCATGAAACTACGCTGCACCTGTACCGGATTTTGCGGGGTAATCACCCGTAGCAGCACATATCCCGCCACCTGTGGTGGGGCTCCATCGCTTCGCTGTGTTCTCTCCAAGTCACTGCAAAACATATCTTTTTCGCCCTTTTCTGCCACGAGAATGGGTGTGTCAGGGTTGGCAAGCAGCTCCTCATAACGCGTTTGATCATACTTTTGCGCGGGGCGATAGATATCCGGGCGCCAATCATGGTGCAACTGCGCAACTTGCCGCTGCAAACGGGCGACATCTTCGTAATCTTCAGCTCTAGCTAATCTAATTGTTAATGACATAAACTCTGCACTCCCAAGGTTGCAATTTTTCCTGCTGTTGCTGGTAATTGCAGAACACCAGCTCGCCATTTTTCGGTGGTGTAAAGGCTTTTGCCTTGTCGCTGAAGCTGCCCACGAACACGATTTTTTTGTCCTCGTGCTCGCTTGCATAGGCAAACACTTTACGGCTTGTTTTCAAAGGCGTATACTTGCCGTAGATGACCACTGGGTTCTCTTTGCGGAACTTCAGCAGTGCACGATACCAGTGCAAGATGGAATTCGGGTCGGCCTCGGCTGCGGCCACGTTGATTTCGCTGCAGTTTTCGTTGACGTTGAACCATGGATTCACCCAGCCAGCATTCGTTTCGCCAGTCCACTGCATCGGTGTGCGGGAGTTCTCACGGCTGCGGCGATTTGCATATTTAACGAAGAGTTTTTCGCCCAACCCAAACTTTTTCGCCAAGTTAAAGTTGTTGAAGGTCACCACATCTTTGAATTGGTCAAGCCGTTGCAGCTCGATATTCGTCATGCCGATTTCTTGCCCTTGATAGATAAACGGCATGCCGCTTTGCAAAATAAACAGCGCGGCCAACATCTTCGCACTTTCAACGCGGTATTTGCGTGAGCCGTACTTATCGATCACGCGTGGGTGGTCGTGGTTTTCCATGTAATTGGCATTGAAAGCTTGGCCGTGCAACTCACGCTGCCAGTGCTTGAAGACTCGCTTGAGCTTGCCCAGCCGGAACGGCGTGGCCACCCAGTCGTTCATGATGCAGTCGGCTTCCATGTGCTGAAAATGGAACATGACATCAAGCACTTTATCATCGCCGGTAATGTAATCTTTGGCCACTTTGGTGGTCATCATGGGTGCCTCGCCAACTGTAAAGGCATTATACTTGTCAAGCACTTCTTCCTTGAATTCACGCAGATAATCCTTAACTTTGGGCAGGCTGGTGTAGTGCTTATATCCCGTGGCGATGGGCAATGGAAATCCGTTGGGCAGCCCCTCGCGCTTGGCAATGTAGGTGATGACATCCTCGCGGAAACCGTCCACGCCGAGATCCAGCCAAAAGCGCATGATGTCTTTAACTTCCTCGCGCACGGCGGGATTGGCCATGTTCAGATCGGGTTGACCTTTGGCAAACACGTGCAAGTAAAACTCGTGTAAATCTTCGTTATACTCCCATGCGCCGCCCTCGAACATGCTTAACCAATTATTGGGCGATTTTTTGCCATCTTTGCCTTTGCCTTTTCTCCAAAAATAATAGTCGTGATATTTGCTATTTTTATCTTTCGATTGCTTGAACCACTCGTGCTGGTCGCTGGTGTGGTTGAGCACAAGATCAATGATCACTTTAATGTCACGGGCATGCGCTTCATCAATCACCCGCTTGAATAGCGCTAGATCGCCGTACTCGGGGTTGATGTTTTTGTAATCAGCGCAATCGTAGCCGTAGTCGGCATTGGGACTGGGATATAGCGGCGAAAACCAAATGGCATCTACGCCCAAGCTTTTGATATAATCGAGCTTGGCCAGCACGCCATGCAGATCGCCGATGCCGTCGCCGTTGCCGTCGGCAAAAGAGCGCGGCCAGATTTGATAGACTGCCCATTGTTCGTAGTTGGTTTTCATCGCAAATCCCCCTGTTTTTAGCAATTTTTGTTGACAATCGCAAAAATGTGTGGTAAAATGATTTTGGTGCTGTGGCCTGCTTGGGACGCGCAGTCTTTTCCTCCTGAAAGTGACATTCAGTCATGAAGGGAGGTGGTGTGATGCTTGAGATTATATTGGCGATGTGTCTTTTGCTCATCTGCTGGTCACTGATAGTACATCTAACCCAAGATAAAGACTAAACCGCTCCCCTGCTTGCAACTAGTGAGCGGTTAGTCTTTGATTTAAAATCAGGAGGTAGCGACCGTTTCCGGTGGCGCCAACGCCCCCTTGACATTCTTATTATAGCATATAATAGGGTAAGTGTCAAGGGGGATTTTTATGCGCTTCGCGGCTGTGTCTGCAAGTTCTGCGAAAAAGCAATCATTTGCTTGACTTTTGCGCAAAATAGTAATTAGTCATTCTTTTCGCCTTGCGCATCTTTGAGTTTTTGATATTCCTTCTTCACTTGGTCAACTTCTTTTGCGCTATTGCCGCCCAAATAAACCACTGCACCGTGGATGGCAACACCAAGTCCCCAGCCCAACATCGGCCACATGGGCCAAAAATAGGCGCGGAAGGCATGGCGGCTTGTGACAAAAAAGATGCCTGTTAAAAATGCGTTGACCGCCAGATAAACCGCCAAGTGGATTTTAAATTCCTTTTTGCGTTGTACGTTTGCTCTTGCTTGTTTCATCAATTCTTCGTCTGTGATGCGTGGGGTTGGCTCTTGCATAAAAAATCTCCTTTAATTCTTACTTGACGTGTAGCGTCATAGTATGTTATAATATAGATTATAATAGATAACACGCAAAAAAGCAAGGAGAATTTTCACATGAAACAATATCGCGTTGGAATTTTGGGCGCAACCGGCATGGTAGGGCAGCGTTTTGCGCTGTTGCTAGCTGACCATCCATGGTTTGAAGTCACCGCATTGGCGGCAAGTGCACGCTCGGCAGGCAAGACCTATGGCGAGCTGATGGCTGACCGTTGGCAGATTGATGCCGCCCCCTGCCCCGAAAGCCTGAAAGACTTGATGGTCTACGATGCCTTTGACGTGCAAGCCGTAGCCGCACAGGTGGACTTCGTGTTTTGCGCGGTAGACATCAGCAAAGCCGAAACAAAGGCGCTTGAAGATGCCTACGCCTTGGCCGAATGCCCGGTGGTGAGCAATAACTCTGCGCACCGCGGCACGGCTGATGTGCCGATGATTATTCCCGAGCTAAATGCTAACCATAGTGAAGTGATTGCCGCGCAACGAAAGCGATTGGGGACACAGCGCGGCTTCGTCGCAGTGAAAAGCAACTGCTCACTGCAAAGCTATGTGCCCGCGCTGTATCCCCTTGCCGATGTGCAAGATGTGGCCGTGTGCACCTATCAAGCCATCAGCGGTGCTGGCAAGACTTTCGACACTTGGCCCGAAATGCTGGATAACGTCATCCCCT
>WQWM01000015.1 GCA_009785335.1 Oscillospiraceae bacterium | reverse complement strand
TGGGATGTGTAGGTGTTGCCAAAGGCTCCACCGCGTGCGGGGGAGCTGGCACGCCGAAAGGCGTGTCTGAGGGGGCGGGCGAATAAAGAACCAAAAAACTTTTCGTCGCTTCGCTGTGAATTTTTTATAACAAGTTGAAAAAGCAAGCCTCAGCTCCTCTCCTCTGGAGGGAGCTCCCGGCCTCGGGGCGGGTGAGGGAGGCTCGCGGAGCGATAATTCCGCTATCGTTATCCGCCTAAGCCCCAATTCCTCTCTGCCAGGGTCCCCGGAAATGCTTGCATTTTTGGGGTGGGTCATTGGGAGAGGTGGCGCGCGTTAGCGTGACGGTGGGGGTAGGGATGCTACGCAAACGCCAAATACATATACATCCGCCCGTCCTCGTTCATCGACGGAATCATGTTGCCGCTCGCGAAGCCCCCGCCGCTGCGCACCAAAAACCCGCTGGCCGAAATCTCCACGCCCATGCTGCCAAAGTTGCCCGCCGCAAAACCAAACCACGATTGCAGCGTATTCACCTGCACCGCCGCAGACTCAATGCTGCTAGCAAACACAGCCCTCGGGCGAAACCCCAGGTTGATTACTCGGCTGGTTGCGCCATTGCCCAGATAGGTGCCCGTGCGGGTGGGATTATCCATCCACGCGCGATCAGCTTCATCCAAATGCAGGGCGCGGTTGTTAATGTGACTGCCGCACAGCAGCTCTTTGTACATGAACGACTTGAAGTCAATGCCTGTGCTTTCGGCCGGGCAAAATTGCGCGTGCACATCTGCCCAGGATTCCAGCACAAAGGCATCGGTGTCGCGCTGGCTGCGAATTTCCCGGCAGCCGCTGGCGCGAATCTCCAAGTCGCTGGAAAATGTCATCACGTCCAGCACGCGGGTAAAAATTTCATGGCAGCGTTCGCCACCTTCGCTAAACGGCACGTGAATATCCAGCCGCAGACGCAGGCTAGCCGTGCGGCAATATTCCTGACGTTCCAGCACGCCATTGTCGTTTTCCTCAAACTTGTCGGTAATGTTCACCGAACTCATGCCCACCGCCACAATCGGGCGGCGCAACGGCACGGCTTTGTTTCGTGCCGGAAATTCCGTTAAAAACTCCAGCCCCATCGCCACCAGGTGATCTTGTTCGCTCAGCCATTGGCAAACCGCCCCCGGCAGCGCACTGATTGCACTGTTCATTCTATTCTCCTTTTTTCGCTACTTTTTTGAAAAAAAGTAGCACAAAAAACTTTAGTCGCTTCGCGATGGATTTTTATAGGGATGCGTAGGTGTTGCCAAGGCCTCCCCCTCAGGGGGAGGAAAGCACGTTGCAGGCGTGCAGGTGGGGGTTGCTAACACACAAAAAACTTTTTAGTCGCTTCGCTGTGTCCTATTCCGGGCACTGCGATTGAGTTGTTTTTTATGGGATGTGTAGGTGTTGCCAAAGGCTCCACCGCGTGCGGGGGAGCTGGCACGCCGAAAGGCGTGTCTGAGGGGGCGGGCGAATAAAGAACCAAAAAACTTTTACTTCTGCTTCGCGATGAATTTTTTATGATAAGTTGAAAAAGCAAGCCCTATCCCCCTCACCACAGTGACAGGGGGTGCGAAAAAGAACCATTAAGCACTAAGCATTAAGAATTAAGCATTAAATCACTCCACAATGCTGCGCACCACCGCCCAAATGTGGCTGGGTTTGTTGCCAAAGTGCACCATCTCTGCACGGTCAATGGTGAATTTATCGTCCCCGCTTTGAATCCACGCTTCACGCCCCAGCTGAGTCAAATCGTGCTCGGGTGGCCCAAGATATAGGTAGTGCCCCTCACGATTAAAGCCAATGCGCGTGTTGATACCACCCAGATACATGCGGTTGCGGTGGCGCAACGGCTGAATAAACGCGCCGAAGTTTTCGCTTTGCCAGCCGTCGGGCAAGCACACGCGCACTTGCAGCCCAAACCGCTCCATCATGTGCTTAATATCGCGCGTTACGTTCATGTTGTTCATACTATTTCCCTCTTTCTTTGCCCTTGTGTAGGGGCGGATATTAGCCGCCCGCTCATCTTAACGATAACCGGAAAATCCTCGGGCGGCAGGTTGCCGCCCCTACACGCGCCCACATCACTTCACCCTTGTCGCCTTAAACCCCCAGCGATTATCCTGCAGCAGCTCGCTAATATCCGCCATGGCAGCATCACGTTCTGCAATGGCAATGCGCAAGCGATCACGCGAGGCCTGCCCACGCTTGTTCACAGTAATATCCCCCGCCTTGAAGCTTTCCACGCCATCGCCCTCACTGTTTTCGCGGCGATTCAGCAGCATCACCAGCGCAGCACATGCCGCCGCGCGGCTCAAACGCGGGTCAGTGCGATTGAGCAACTCGCCCTCTTCATTTCGCTTTAGTTGCAACAATAGTTGTTCAGCCGCAGCCGCGCAAAACGGCAAGCTCTCGTGCGCCTCACTGTCGGTCATTTCCACCAGCAGCCGCAGCTGCCCTAACACCGTGTGTTGGTTCATGTTATCTCTCCTCTTTCTCTTCCCTTGTGTAGGGGCGGCTATTAGCCGCCCGCTCGTCTTCACGATAACCGGAAAATCCCCGGGCGGCAGGTTGCCGCCCCTACACGAGATTCCCAGCTCTACGCCAGCACACGCACTGCATCCGGGAAGATCTTCGCAAAGCCCACCGTGGTGCTGATGCCCGCGCGATGGAATTGGCGGTCGATCAAGCGATCATAGTCAGTGATGATGCCGCCGGCTTGCACCATCTCAAGTGCACTCTGGTTGTCCACACCGATGATTTGGTTGCCGCTCACGGCAGGGTTCACCACCAGCACCGCACCCAGAGGAGTCACCAGATTTCCGCTGCCGTGGAAATCCAGACCGGCAGCACCGTCGCGCAGTTCGGGCAATGCAAGAATTTCCTGCGCGGTGGTGTGGTTGGTGACCATCGCCCCCATCCTGAAACCTGCGAACGAACCCCACAACGCCACCAAGTCAGCATATGTCAGTGTTGCACCACCGCGGCTAATCACGGGTGCCTGTTCAGCGGCAGAGCCGTCACCATGCAGCAACGCTTGAATGGCACGTTCCATCACGTTGTAAGCAAAACTCACACCGATTTTGCGCAGCATCACCGCAAGCAGTTCAATGCGGTGCAGGCGCAGTGTTTCATAGGTCACGTTGAGCACGCTGCCAAACTTGTTCATGTCCACCAGGTCCTCTTTGCTGCGCATGGTGGTCGATGCCATTTCTTCGCCTTCTGCGGTAATCATTGCGCCGTCACCCGCCACACGCACACTGCGGTAGTCATTGCCGTCAATTTGCGTGGTTGCCGCCACAATGTGTTCCAGCTGGCTAGATTCAGTCAGGCCTTTTTTCACCGTGCGCGAAACAAATTCAGGGAAAAGCGTGGCTGTGTTCGCGTTTTGGAAGAATTTTTCCACACGATCGCTGCTTGCACCGCTCACACGAATGCCAAAGCGCTTCAGTTGGCGTTCATAAGAATCCAAGCCTTCCAATGCTGTGCCGTGGTAGTTTTCGCTGGGGTCCAGTTCCTCCAGTGCCTGCGTGAAGCTCTTGCCCACGCAATAAAGCCCTTTGTCCAGTTTGATGTTGTCGAATGCCATAGTGTTATTTCTCCTTTTGATTTATTTCTTGTTCTTTTTTGAAAAAAAGAACCAAAAAACTTTTTCGTCGCTTCGCTGTGCCCTATCCAAGGCACTGCGTTTAGACTTGCGCTTCGCGATTGATTTTTATAGGCATGTGTAGGTGTTGCCAAGGCCTCCCCCTTGGGGGGAGGAAAGCGCGTCGTAGACGTGCAGGTGGGGGTTGCGTAAAAAAGAACCAAAAAACTTTTTCGTCGCTTCGCTGTGCCCTATCCAAGACACTGCGTTTAGACTTGCGCTTCGCGGGGGATTGTTTATGTGAGTTGAAAAAGCAAGCCCCAGCTCCTCTCCTCTGGAGGGAGCTCCCGACCTCGGGTCGGGTGAGGGAGGCGCCTTCTAAACCCGAAACCCTTCATTATCTCCGCAATCCGCACGCTCGCGATTCACCAGCTGGCCGCACAACGGCAGTGCTGCTTTGGCCTTTGCCCGCAGTGTATCACAAGCCATCTTCAGCTGTTGCGTGGGCAGTGCCTGCACCATCGCTGCTAGCAGTGCCCGATCCATTTCCGGCATGGCTGCTGTGCCCGCACGCAATGTTTTCTCCAGCAGTTCTGCACGATAGACCCGACCGTCTTCCGCAAGCTTCTCCAGCTCAGCGATGAATGCAGTCTCACGTTTGGCGGCTTTTTTGCGCACGCCCGCAGCTGGTTGTGCGGGCACCGCCACAAAAGAAAATTCATAAGCATCTGTGGGCTCGTCCAACACGGCATGGCAGGCTGCGCCGCCATAACTCTGCCCGCGTTTGTGCGTGCACTCGCGCATGCCCTTGCCGCACACGCTGCATGTGATTTTCTGCACCGCACAGGCCACGCTCACTTCTTTTTTGATGCCCGCATCGATGTCGGCAATCAGCGCGGCATTGTCGGCGTTGCGCGGCAAATACACCTTGGCGCAAAGCGCGGTGTAATCCCCCTGCTCCTCCACAAAGGTGTCGTAGATACGCATGGTTTGGTCGCCGCTTTTGCCGCTGTGATCAAACATGCCGGTTTTGCCCACGAACATCGGCGCAAGGGCGTGCAGGCACTGCGTAGTAAACCGCTCGCCGTCGCGGTCCACACGGTTGTCACACAATGTGACATTGAATACATAAAGTTCATCTGCCGGCAAGTTTTTGCGTGTGTGCTTGTGGATGAGTGCCAAGTCTTCTGCGGTGGGTGTGCCCACCGCCTGTGTTGCCTGTTTGCCTGATTTCAACATGTCCATGTTATTCTCCTCTCTTGCTACTTTTTTGAAAAAAAGTAGCACAAAAAACTTTAGTCGCTTCGCTGTGTCCTATTATGGGCACTGCATTTTGGCTCGCGCTTCGTGATAAATTTTATAGGACGTATATTTGCCAAGGTCAGTTTTTTTGCGCTACTTTTTTTCCAAAAAAAGTAGCAAAAACTTCGCGTTAGGTCGCTTCGCTGTGTCCTATTATGGGGCTGCATTTTGGCTCGCGCTTCGTGATAAATTTTATAGGGCGTATATTTGCCAAGGTCAGTTTTCTTGCGCTACTTTTTTCCAAAAAAAGTAGCAAAAACTTCGCGTTAGGTCGCTTCGCTGTATCCTATTATCGGGCACTGCATTTGGGCGCGCGCTTCGTGATAGATTTTATAGGGCGTATATTTGCCAAGGTCAGTTTTTTTGCGCTACTTTTTTCCAAAAAAAGTAGCAAAAACTTCGCGTCCGCAAGCAAGCTACTCCCCCGCAACCTCAGCCTCAATGCGCGCCGCCTGCGCCCGCGCCAGCCGTGCGCGTGAAAGGTCAATTTCATCCGCTAGGGTGATGTCATTCCACGCTAAGGTGCAGTGCGCGCTTTCGCCCCACAGCCGCAGAATCGTCTTACACAACTGCACAATCACCGGCGTCAATGTGCGACGATAACTTTCCAGTTCGCTGGTGAGCAGGTCTGCCTGCACGCTGCTCATGCGCTCGGTAGAACTCCACGTTAGCCCCAGCAAAAACGGCGGCAGCCCGGTTTTCGCCACCACTTGCTCCAGCAGTTGTCGCACGGGCGTTTGGCTGTCGGGCAGCGGCACATCACCGCCGATGACCGAAATGCGCACATCCCCCGCGGCAATGAAATCTCGCACGGCCGCGCCCTCACGCATGGCTTTTTCCCATTCCTCTGCGATGATTTTCGTGCGTTCGCCCGCTCGTGCTTGTTCGGTTGGGTCGTTGCCGGGATGATAAGTCACCGCAAAACGCACGTTGCCCAAGCGCTCCCAGTTCAGCCCAATGGTGTCCATAATTTGCAGCAGCACACCGGCCACAAACGGCAGCCCTTTCAGCAGCGAATTGCCCGTGAGCGCACCCGGCGCGGGGTTAAGCACGCTGCAACACAGCAGCTCGGGGTGCGGCGCGGCGCGCAGCTTGCCCTGTTCGCCCGTGCAGATTTCCACGGTGATGCCGTCTTTTGCCCGCCGAAACGTGATGCCTTCAAGCGGCACATTCCACAGGGCGGCTGGTTCGCCGTCTTCGCGCAGCACCAGCTCACCGATTGCCGTGCCGTAGGTCAGCAGCTGCTCAAAATAGCTGCTGATAAACGCCGCAATGCCGCGTTGTGTGCCGCCCACGCTGATCATCTCCAAGGTGTCGTTGAGCCGCTGCTGCACGGCTTCGTCCTCGCAAGTCACCGTGAAACCGCCCACCAGTCGTACCAGCCGCATGATTGCCGCATCGATAATCGGCACCGATTCACGCAGCCCGCGATACAACGCAGCCTGCGCAGCCGGCATGCGGGTTTCGCCTGCCCACACGGCTTGTTCGCTGCCAAAACCGCCATCCACACTGCTGCGCGCCAACCCGCCCATCAGCCCATCATAGGCCTTGCGCAGCGGACGTGTTGCGCCTCTGGCCCATTTGCCTTCGTCCAAAGGCTTGTCTTTTTTTCTCGCCATGTCTACCTCCTTTTTCTGTTCTTTTTTGAAAAAAAGAACCAAAAAACTTTAGTCGCTTCGCGGTGTCCTATTCTAGGCACTGCGTTTGAACTCGCGCTTCGCGGGGGATTTTTATAGAGATGCGTAGGTGTTGCCAAAGGCTCCACCGCTTGCGGGGGAGCTGGCACGCCGAAAGGCGTGTCTGAGGGGGGCGAAAAAAGAACCAAAAAACTTTTAAGTCGCTTCGCTGTGTCCTATTCTGGGCACTGCGTTTGAGCTCGCGCTTCGCGGGGGATTTTTATAGGGATGCGTAGGTGTTGCCAAAGGCTCCACCGCTTGCGGGGGAGCTGGCACGCCGAAAGGCGTGTCTGAGGGGGTGGCGAAAAAAACTTTAGTCGCTTCGCTGTGTCCTATCCACGGCCCTGCGACGCGCCTGTGTTTCTCTCGCCATAAATTCCTCCTGACTAAAATCTTTCTCTGTGCCGCCCGGGATTTTGATAACGAGATGAAGAGGCACGGGCGGATGATATCCGCCCCTACACGCGTGCCCTCATCTTTTTATCGCTCCCGCAAAAAATCCATCCTCGCCGCCGCGCAAGCCAAACTCCGTAGCCACAAAGTAGCGCACATCATCCATGGCATGATCGTGCTCTTTGCGCGGTGCGTCGCGACCACCGCCGCTTTCCCAAGTGTAAGCCCCAAACTCGCGAATGCAGTCTTTGCAGCTTGCGTGAAATTTCAGCTTGTCCTCGCGTAGCGCATCGGCAACTTGGCGAATGCCTGACACCACATCGTTTTTGCCGGCAATCACCGTGAACCGCCCATGCCGCCGAATGCACTCGATAAAACTTGCCGCGCTGGGGTCGCACACCACATAGCTGATTTGCCGCTCACCCGCCAGTTGCTCCAGCGCGCGATAGTGTTCTTCATCTGTACGTTGCATGGCATTGGCGCGAGAATCCCAGTAATACTCCGCCAAGCGAACCCAAGTGCCGTCGTCGGCCTCGCCCCACAGACCAAAGCTGCTTGGATTCACCGTGCCGTAGTCGCAGCTAATCACATGCTTGCCGCAGTTGGGCTGCTCGTGAATCACATGCGTACCGGGTTCGAACATCGGGTAAACCACGCCTTCGCTGCCCGCCCAAATGCCCTCAACAAAGCGTTTGTAGAACGCACCGGAATACAGCACTTTGTAGCGATTGCGAATAGCAGGGTCCAGGCTTGGGTTGTCATCCATGGTAAAGTGCATGTGCAACGTGTTTTTTTCCTGCGCCTTCAGCACCCACTCGCGATAGAACCAGTGCTGCGGATATTCTGGGTTGCAGTTGAACCACAACCTGCTGCCGGTGACTGAGCAGCGTGCAATGGCTTGCTCCACAAAGCTGCGCGGCATTAGTGCCACTTCGTCAAACAGCACACCTGCCAGAGTCATGCCTTGGATGAGCGCGGCCGAGCCTTCGTCTTTGCCGCCGAATAAGTACACCCGATTTTGCCTGTGTCCAAATTTGATATCCAGATAGTTTTTGCTAATTTTCTCCTCGCAGTCAAAACCCAACCCGCGCAGCGTTGGCAGCATGGGCGAAACGATATTTCTTCTCAATGAGGTCATCGTTTTGCCGCAAATTGCGAACGCCTGCCCGTCGAATTCATGCGAAAGCCAGCCAAAGAACCCCACGCACATGCTCAGCGTTTTGCCCGAGCGCACCGCGCCATCACAAACGAGTGCGTCACGCCCGGCATGCGGACTGCGCCTGTGCCACCAGTTCATTGCTGTTGCTTGGTTTTTCGAAAAACTGACGAATTTTACAAAATCTCCTCCTTGATTTTTCGTTAATTCTCGTGTAGGGGCGGCTATTAGCCGCCCGGCCTGTTGATGGCAGGCGGAAAACCCACGGGCGACAGATTGTCGCCCCTACACGAGGCTCTAGTTGCTATCAATGCTCCGCTCAATGGCATCGTAGAACATCTTCACCCCTTGCGGCACCTGTGCCAGGCCGCCCACTTCCACCAAATGGCGCATGGCCTCAAAGCGGTTGTAGAATTTGATCACCATGTTGCCGCCCTGCTTGGCACGGGTAATTTCACTGATGTTAAACACATCCAAATCTTCCAGTTCACTCCAGCTCACATCTTCGCCCATAAACAGCAATTTCAGGGCATCATTGCTCTCGCCAAACGCCAATTTTCGGTAGCCTTTTAGCACGTCTTCCAGCTGATTTTTTTCCGCCACTCGTAATCACCCCCTCCATATAATCCAACAAAACCCCAATTTCTGCGCACTTTTTTGCGCGAAATTGCCGTTTTTGGAAAAATTCCCTCGAAAATTCGGTTTTTTCTCGATTTTCCAAAAAAAATAGCTTGCATTTTTGTGCGATTTGTGTTATCCTATACGATGAGGTATGCTCTGATGAATGTGCTGTTTTTGTGCACCGGCAACACCTGCCGCAGCCCGCTTGCTGCTGCGCTATTTCACAAGGCATTTTGCGTGCAATCTGCGGGCATTGCAGCGTGGCCAGGCAGCCCTGCCAGTGCGCACAGCATTGCTGCAGCAGCCGAACTTGGCTGCGATATTTCGTCGCACGCGGCGCAGCAACTTACGCAAGCGTTGCTGGATTGGGCTGATGCCATCATCTGCCTTGCGCGCAACCACGCGCTCACCATCGCCGACCATGTGCCGCATGCGAAATTGCGATTGCTGGGCGGCGGAATTGCCGACCCCTTTGGCGGCACGCTAGAGGACTACCGCGCCTGTGCTGCACAAATGCAGGCTGCCATGCCCGCGCTGCTGCGAGACTTACACTGCACGGCGCAAATTGTGCCTGCCGCTTGCATCGGGCATGCCAGTCACGCGCTCACTGCACTGGTAGACGATAACGTTGCTGGCTGCATTAGCGTGAACGAAGTTGTTGATGAGGCCGACATTGTTGATATTGATGTCGCGGCTGATTATCGGCGCCGCGGCATTGCCAACAAACTGCTGGCACAAGCTGAGCTAAATGCAGTGCTGCGCGGCTGCACCAAAGTGCACTTAGAAGTGCGCCCAAGCAACACCGCCGCACGCGCTTTATATGAAAAGCGAGGCTATCAAGTTGTGGGCAGCCGCCCGAGCTACTACAGCAAGCCTACAGAAGATAGTATTTTAATGACACTGGAGATTAGATAAGCCTGTAGGGGCGGATGCAAATCCGCCCGTGCTATAAGGAATACCATGACCATTCTTTCATTCGAAACCAGCTGCGACGAAACTGCCGCCGCCATTGTGCAAAACGGTCGCAAGGTGCTCAGCAGCGTGGTGGCCAGCCAGATTGATGCCCACGCGGTGTTCGGCGGCGTGGTGCCCGAAATTGCCGGGCGCATGCACATGCAGTGCATCGCGCAGATCTATCAAGAAACCCTTGCACAAGCAAACCTCACGCTCAACGACATTGATTCCATTGCCGTTACCCACGCGCCGGGCCTAGTTGGCGCGCTGCTGGTGGGGCTGAACTTCGCCAAGGGCCTTGCTTATGCTACCGACAAGCCGCTGATTGCCGTGCATCACCTGCGTGCACATGTGGCGGCGAATTATCTCACACACAGCAAACTTGAGCCACCCTTCCTGTGCCTGATTGCCAGCGGCGGACACACGCACATTGTGCATGTAACAGACTATACGACCTTCACCGTCATCGGCAAAACCCGCGACGACGCCGCAGGCGAAGCGCTAGACAAAACCGCCCGCATGCTCGGCTTGCCTTATCCCGGCGGCATGCATTTAGATAAGCTCGGCCAAGGCGGCAACCCTGAAGCTTACACCTTTCCCCGCCCCAAAGTGGATGGCGTTGACTTTAGCTTTAGCGGCCTGAAAACCGCAGCACGCAATGCAATTGTCAATGCGCAATTGTCAATGCGCAATGCAGACTTCGCGGCAAGTTTTCAGCTGGCTGTGGCCAACTATCTTTGTGACAACACCCTGCGTGCCGCAGCCGAACTCCATTGCAGCACCATTGCTCTCGCAGGTGGAGTGTGCGCCAACAGCGTGCTGCGCGCCGAAATGCAACATCGCTGCGCTGCACAGCAAATTGATTTATTCATGCCCGAACTGCGCTGGTGCGGCGACAACGCCGCCATGGTGGGCGCACAGGCTTTCTATGAACACCGCGCCGGCAACGTGGCCAGCGAGACGTTAAACGCACTGCCCAATCATCCAATGTAAACCATTGGTGGGAATAAAAAACAGGAACGTAAAAACAAAAGGAGAATACCCATGAAAAAATTTATCGCGTTAGCCAGCATGCTCATTTTCACTTGCACCGCCGCCATTGCCCTAATTGCCATGCCTGCCCAAGCCCAACAGCAACCCGATCTTGCCGCCGAACTGTTCGCACTCACCAACGCTCACCGCGTGAACATGGGACTGCCTGCGTTGTTGCATGGCGGTGCCGATGCACAAGCCGCAGCAAACACTCGCGCTGCCGAGATGCACTTGCTCACACGGTATCAAATTGACAATCACCTGCGCCCCGATGGCGACATCTTTGAATTTTTGCTGTTCGAATACGGGCTTCCTACTGCCCTTGCCAATGAAAACCTGCTGCCCAGCCAAATTTCTGCGCAGCCCTCTGCTGCCTTGAGTAGATTCCTTAACTCAACGATGCACCGCAACACCATTGAACGCAGCGGCAGGTATAATCACCTCGCCGTTGGTGTGTATGAACACAACGGGCGCTTCTATTGGGTGCAAGTTTTCCTCACCTTTGCGCCGGAAAACTTCCCCCCGACCACTGCGCCAGGCGGCACAACCACCACGACTACCACAACGTCAACTGCACCAACCACAACCACCGCACCAACTACTACCACCACGCCGACTACCACAACTGCGCCCGGTGTGACAACAACGACCACTGCGCCAACCACCACAACAACGCTCACGACCGGTGTTCACGACACAACAACACTACCCACCACAACCTTGCCTGGTGCGACGACAACAACCACCGCGCCAACAACAACCACGGCACCGGGTGCGACCACCACGACAACCACCATGCCAACTACTACCTTGCCTGGTGCGACAACAACGACCACTGCGGCAACTACCACAACTGCGCCTGGTGCAACGACTTCAACCACCATGCCAACTACCACGGCAGCGGGCGCGACCACGGTCACTACCATACCCGGCGCAACCACTACGGCCACCACCACATCGACCAACTTGACCATGGCCACCGGCGCAACAACCACCACGCAAGCAGCAACCAGCACAACAATCGCCACGCCCCAACCGCCGGCAAACAACACCCCGCTTGGGCGCACTGCAGACTTTTTCCTGTCGCTGCTTTCCATTGTGTTTTCTGCTATTTTCAACTTGAATTTACTCAGACTATAGCCCTTGAAGGAGGCTTTGCATGAAGAAGATTTTTGCCCTATTCCTAACTGTTGGCTTGTTGATGACCTTTGCGCTGCCGGCCACCGCCAGCATTGCAGTCACCCGTGATATGGTGCATGCAGCTGGGCGCGTGATGCCGTCAGCAACTTCTGCCACCAGCACGAACAGACAAATCCGCGATGTGCTTCGCCTAACCAACAATCAACGCCGCATGAACTTCCGTCCAGCCGTGCGCGAGCATGCGGCACTCAACGCTGCCGCTGCCGTGCGTGCACGTGAGGCCGCACAAAATTGGAGCCACACACGCCCCAATGGACAAATCTGGCACAGCGTGCTGGCACCGCATGGTGTCACCGGCTTTGCGCACGCCAGCGAAAACCTCGCACGCATCAGCGGCGGTGCCAACCCCGCAGATGCTGCCCGTGCAGTGACCAGCTGGATGAACTCCCCTGCACACCGCGACGCACTGCTGGGCAATCACACGCATGTGGGGCATGGGGTATATTTCCATGCGGCCAGCGGCACCTATTTTTGGGCACAGATTTTTATGCACGACAACACCACCCGCAACACCCTTGGCGTGTGGGATATGGTTGTGGGCGTGACACTGATGCTGTTGCGCGCTGTGGGCCTGTAATTACCACAACTAAACCGGACCAAACTGCAAACACTACCTCTTGAAACACACATCAGGAGGTAGTTTTTTTCATGAAAAATTTAGCAAAAATCGGCGTGGCCGGGTTGGCCGCGCTTGCATTGACCGTGCCTGCGGGCGCAAAAGCCGAACGTCCGCCGCTGCCCAAGCGCAGCATTGAATCTCCCGGCAAGCATGGCTTGTCCACCAAGAAAATCGAGCATGCCTACGGCGTGCCAAAAGATGGAAACCCGCACCAGATCTCCATGGATAATCAGCGTTTTTTCGACCAACACCCCGAATATAATGCCGTGGCGTTCGATAGCCGCGCGATGCAGCCCAATGCCGAAAAGTCGCTATATCTTACCTTCGACTGCGGCTACGAAAATGGTTATACGGCAAAAATCCTCGATGTGCTGCGTGAAAAAGAGGTGCCTGCGGCGTTTTTCTGCACGCTTGACCACTTCAAAACCGCGCCGGAAATCGTGGAGCGCATGATTGATGAAGGCCACATTGTGGGCAACCATAGCACCACGCACGCCTCGTTTGCCACGCTCACGCCAGAACGCATGGCAGAAGAAGTGTTGACTGCCGACAACTATCTGCGCGAAACATTTGGCTACACCGCGCCGTTTTTCCGCTATCCCTCGGGGGAATACAACGAAACCGCGCTGCGCACCGTGGCCGACTTGGGCTTTGCCAACGTGTTCTGGTCATCCAGCTATGCCGACTGGAACGTGAACACCCAGAAAGGCGGCGCATTTGCGCGTGACACCATGCTCAGCCGTCTGCACCCGGGCGCGATTATCTTGCTGCACAGCGTGAGTGCTGATAACGCTGCTGCCATGGCGGAGATCATCGACCAAGCACGCGCACAGGGTTATGTATTTAGAGATTTAACTAATTTGCCCATTTCTACAGTTTCTCAATAGGCACAGCGAAGCGACTTGCTCACCGCAGGTGCCAAGATTTAACTAACTTGTCCCTTATTTTTCCCTCATAATGGAAGCCGATTGGTTTAGTCTGTAAAATTGCGCACTTTATCGCTTTCCTGCGTTGACAAGCGAAAGTGTTTGGTGTATCATAGTGATATAGCAAACACCTTTGAAGGGAGAGCGTCGCCAATGTCTGACGAGAAAAAAGAAAAAAAAGAGCAACTGCGCTCGAAAGTGCAAGCGCTTGTCACCTATTATGAAGAAGAAAAACGCAGAAATGAGGAACTGGAAATGGAAATTGAACGCCTGAGAACCGAGCAACGCGCTAACGAATTCAATCAACCTGCGCCCAGTTTCCGCATGGATATGCCCGCGCCGCAGCCGTCCTATCAAATGCAGCACTTTGCACAGCCGCCTGCGCCCGCACCGGCACCCCAACCCGCCACCACTTACGGCAGCTATGGCAATCGTTACGCCCCTGCTGCTGCATCGGCACCGGCTGCACCAGCATATTCCCCGCAAGCCGCAGCAAACTGCCAACGCGTTGTGCAGTGCGTTGAACAACTGCGTGCACGGTTGCAGCAAACTGCCTATGATAACTACAACTCACCCTACGGGGACTACGAAACCTTAGGGTTAGTGGATCGCCTGCAAGAACAACTGGGTGATCTGTGCCGTGAACTTGGCGTACCTGCGCCAGTGTCCGCACCTGCGCCTGCACCCGCACCGCCGCAACCTGCCTATGCGCCACCCGCGCCCATGGCACCAGCACCGGCGATGCACTATCCTCCCCCACCCCCGCGCTACTATTGATTTCTTCCCCCTCTTCAACGATACAATCGACCGCTCACAGCTTGGCCGCTGGTGGGCGGTTGGTTATAACTTTTCGCTTGACTTTCATGCCCCATTGTGGTAAAATAAAGTGTATACAAAAGGGGGCAAGCACATGCACACATGCTACATCGTTGGTGCGGCACCGCAAGCTGTGCGCATTGCACCGCAGGCGGGCGATTTCACCATTGCTGCCGACGGCGGACTGCACCACCTGCAAGCTTGGGGCGTTGAGCCAGACTACTTGATAGGCGACATGGACAGCTTGCAAAGTGAGCTGCCATCCGGTATATCGCATGTAAAATATCCTGCTGAAAAAGATGACACAGATTTAGCACTTGCGCTTGAAGAAGCCCTGCGGCGCGGCTACACACGTGTTGTGCTCACCGGCTGCACAGGTGGGCGAGCCGACCACACCTTTGCGAATCTGCAATTGTTGGTGCAGGCCGCCAAACGCGGCGTGCAAGCTGTGATGCTAGACGAAGATTACACATTAACAGCGCTTGTGGGCCCGGGCGAACTCACCCTGCAAAGCCACGGCACGGTGTCTGTGTTTGCCTATGGCGAGCGCGCCGAGGGCGTGACCATCACTGGCATGAAATACGAAATTGCGAATGAAACGCTTTATGGTGATGTGCCGCGCGGTATCTCGAATGAGCTGGATGGCACAGGCACGGTTGCGGTGGAGCGTGGGGTGTTGTTGGTTTATCAAATGAAAACCACCCCGTCACGCTATGCGTGCCACCCCTCTACGGTGAGGAATTGTCAACTCTCGTAAAACATCCCCCGCCGAAGGCGACTAAAGTTCTTTTGGTTACTTTTCTTTCAAGAAAAGTAACACAAGAAAGGCATTTTCTTATGCAGTACGCGTTAATCGGCTGCGGCCGCGTGGCACCTAGCCACATCACCGCAGCACGTAACAATAAGCTTAATATCGCCGCGCTGTGCGACATTGACCCACAGCCTCACCTGCAGCTCGATACCGTGCCGCTGTATACAAGCTATCAGGACATGCTGAGCGAGGTAAAACCCGAGCTGGTGGCCATCGCCACACCCAGCGGTTTGCATGCACAAATGGTGCTCGACTGCCTTGACGCGGGTACGCATGTGATTATCGAAAAACCCATGGCGATGACTCTCGCCGATGCTGCAAAGATTGTCGAAAAAGCGCGCGCAACGGGTTTAGTGGTTGGCGTGAACCTGCAAAACCGGTTTAATCCCGCCGCGCAAGTGCTGAAAGCCGCCGTAGATGCAGGCCGCTTTGGACGAATCACTAACGCGAGCATGCAACTGCAATGGTATCGCGATGATGGCTACTACAACTCGGCTGCATGGCGCGGCACGCACGAACAAGACGGCGGCGTGATGATGAACCAGTCTATCCACGGCATTGACTTGCTCAACTGGATGATGGGCGCAGACCCTATGCAAGTGAAGGCGTTTCGCAGCACACTTGCCCGCAACATTGAGGCGGAAGACCTGGGCATGGCCCTGCTGCATTACCCCTGCGGCGCCCTTGCCAGCCTGCAGTGCACCACCCTGCGCTACCATGCAGCAGAAGAACAAATTCTTGAAATCAATGGCGAACACGGCTTTGTACGTCTGGGCGGCAACTGCGCACAGGTGATTGAAGTCTGGCGATTTGATGACAACGCACCCGATGAAGAACCCCGCATTTGCCGGGAATATGGAGAAAATCCCGCACATGTTTACGGCGACGGCCACACCTTGCACTATGCCGATGTGCTGCAAGCCATCGCCAACGGCACACAACCCCTCATCAACGCTGAAGAGGGCATGCGCGCTCTGGCTATCATTCTGGCTGCGTATGCAGATGCGTGACGCGAAGTGTGTTACTTTTTTTGCAAAAAAAGTAACCAAAAAAACCTAGCCGCTTCGCGGTGGACTGTTTATGGGGCGATAATAGAACACAGCGAAGCGGCGGAGCCCCACCGCAGGTGGTTTATGATAAGTCGAAGAAACAAGCCCCAGTCCCACTCTTTAGAGGGGGGATGCCCCGCAGGACAGGGGGTGCGGAGCAAAAAAACCTAGCCGCTTCGCGGTGGATGATTTATGGGGCGATAATAGGACACAGCGAAGCGACTTTTGCGCGCCTTAGCGTGCACAAAGTAGAGCTCCACCGCAGGTAGTTGATGATAAGCTGAAGAAACAAGCCTTAATTCCCCTCCGTGGAGGGATGCCCCTGCAGGGGCGGGGTGGTTTTCGCGAGAGGTACTCAATATGAAAAAACGTCATATGATAATAACATTGCTGCTGGTGCTTGCGCTGGTGCTTTCGGCATGCAGCACAGGCGGTGCGGCCATCATTAGCCTGCGCGTGCAGGGTGACATGCCCGACGCAGCAAGTGCCGACCGCGGCCCGCATTTTTCTGCTCCCCTGACAGCCGAAAGCGAAGTGCTTGCGCAATCCGGTTTTCTAGAGCTGTTTCTGGACGAACGCAGCATGACGGCAAACATTCGTGGCTTTGCCGAAGCCGAATGGTTCACTCTGCCGCAGGTGAGTGCCACCCCGCGCGCAAACCTGGGCGCAGCAGCTGTTACGCTTCACTTGATTGTGAACGGCAGACCAATGACCCTCAATTCGCAGGATCATGCGGTATATTGGGGCAATGCAACCACTGAGGAAATCCCCGGCGGCATGCAGGTGAATTATCTCATCACACCCAATGCCGAAACCGCCAATCGTGCGGATGAGTTGACCGAAGATGACGTAGCCTTCACCGTGATGGTGCGCTACTTTTTGCAAAACGGTGTGTTTTTTGTGGAGGCAGACTGGGAAAACACCAGCGGTAACCCCAACGCGTTCATTCAAACCCTAAGCCTGATGGACCGTTTTGGCACGTTGCGCAACCCCGGCGCTGATGACTTTTTGCTGCTGCCGGACGGTGGAGGGGCGTTGCTCTTCCCCGCGCGGGCAACGCATGAGAACGATTTTTATGATGGCGCAGATCTGGTTTTTAGCGTGTTTGGTGAAGATCTCGCCAACCCTATCTTTCGCCAGCACGATGAGCAACGCATCACCGTTGACCATCGCAGCAATGTGCTTGCCGCCAACGTTGGCGTGTTTGGCGCACGGCAAGGTGCACAGAGCTTTGCGGCTGTCATCGAGCGCGGCGCGGCTGCGGCCACCATCATCGCACGGCAGAATATTCCCGGCGAAGCCAATGTGCGGCAAAGCAGCGTGGGTGCACAGTTTACGATCACGCCAACCCTAGTGAGCGGCAACACGGTGTATCGTGCGGCCAACAGTTTGGGCGGCCAAGGCAGCGAAACCTTCCCCATGCGCATCAGTTACCGTTTTTTCTTCGGCGCAACCGCGCAATTCAGCGACATGGCCACCGCCATGCGCAACCAGCTTGTCAATGCCGGCATACTGCCATCCATCATCAAAACAGTGCCTAACCCCACTTGGCCGCTGCCGTTGAATCTCACCATTTTGGGCACACAACCGCAAGGACGCGGGCGTCAAACGCTCACCACGTTTGATCAAGCGCTGGATATGCTCACTCGCCTGCAGGCGCGCGGCGTTGGCAATGTGAATGTGCGCTATGTTGGCGCGCTAACCACAAATCCGCAGCGCATGCGACCGTTATATCGCCTGGGTGGGCAAAGCGATCTTGCTGCCCTGCAAGCCTATTGCTTGGCGACAAATTTTTCGCTGTTTTTAGATGCCAACATGCTGCCCGGCAGTGGTGCCATTGACCTTGCAAGCAATGCCTTGCCGCTGCGCAACACCGATGGTATGACGCAGTCCGTGCGGGGATTCATCAACCGCTTGGGTGGCCGCAGCGCGGGCTTTTCGCTCGGTGATGGTGCAGGCATGCTTTATGCCGACCATGCCAATGGCTACTCCCGCTGCGACGTTGCCACGCACCTGACAGATATCTTGCCTTCCCTTGCCGCGCAAGGCGCACAAGTGATGGTGAACACCGGTTTTTTCTATGCCATCAGTGCCGCCAATGTGGTGGTTAATTTGCCCATGACACCGCAATTGCGCACCAGTCCCCGCCGCGAAGCCGACCCACGCTATCAAAGCGTGCCGCTGCTGGCGATGCTGCTGGGTGACAGCGTGGACTATAGCTTTCCGTCCATCAATCTGCAAAGCAACGAAGAAGAGCACTTCCTGCGCAGCGTGGCTTTTGGGGCGTCACCGGCATTCACGTGGGCTGCCGACGGGCAAGAGCGCTACCGCTTTGAAGAGCAAATTGAACTTGCGGTGGAGTATTACACCCGTGCCAACGCTGTGCTGGGCAACTTGCGCCAACACCGCATTGTGTTTTATGAGTTCGACAGCGAGTCGCAGGTTTCCACCACGCGGTTCAGCAACGGCGCAGTCATTTACGTCAACTTTAGCAACCGCGACGTTGCTATGCATGAGTTTTCCATTCCCGCACGAGATTTTATTCGCAGATAGAGAGGTTCCCCATGAATCATCAACACATCTTAAAGCAGTTCAACCTTGAAGACAACAACTGGCAGTTTATTGCGCAGCAAGAGCTGCTCGGCGGCCACATCAACAACACCTATCAACTGGAAACACAACAGGGCGACCAAGTGCGGCGCTACGTGCTGCAGCGCATCAATGTCAACGTGTTCAAACAGCCTGTGCAGCTGATGGAAAACATCCGCCGGGTGACGGCTTTCGTGCGCGTCAAGCTCGACGAAGGCGCAGCACCCGGACAAACCACACTCACCGTATATCCCACGCACGACGGACTGGATTATCACATCGACGATGAAGGCGGCTACTGGCGCTGCTATCAGTATGTGGAAAACAGCTATTCGCCGCAAGAGCCCACCGAGACCGATGCTTACCGCGCCGGGCATGCCTTTGGCACCTTCATGAGCCTGCTGGATGATTTCCCCGCTGAACAGCTGCATGAAACCATTCCAGGCTTTCACAACACCGCCGCGCGTTATGGACATTTGCAGCAAGCCATTGACAACAACGCAGCGGGACGCTTGGCTGAAGTGACTGAGGAAATCGCCTTTGCGCAAGCACGCCAAGAAGATTGCAGCCGCTTACTTAACCTGTGTGCTGCAGGGGAAATTCCTACTCGTGTGACGCACAACGACACCAAGCTGAACAATGTGCTGTTTGACAAAACCACGCAGCAAGCAAAATGCGTCATCGATCTAGATACCATCATGCCAGGGCTAGCGTTGTATGACTACGGCGATGCGCTGCGCTTTTTGGGCAACACTGCACGTGAAGACGCACGCGACATCGACAGCGTGCAGTTTTCCATGCCCTTGTTCGAGGCCTACACCAAAGGCTATCTCGCTGCTGCCCGCGATGCTCTGACACCCACGGAACTTGCCATGCTGCCCTTCTCCATCAAGCTGATGACCCTGGAATGCGGCATGCGCTTTTTGACGGATTATCTCAACGGCGACACTTATTTCCGCATTCACTACCCCGACCACAACTTGGTGCGCTGCCGCACGCAGTTCAAGCTCGTGCGCGAAATAGAGGCACGGTTAGGTGAGATGGAAGCGTTTGTGGCAAGTTTAGCTTAACAACAAAGAAAAAACACCCCGCTAGCATGCGGGGTTTATTTTTTGAAAATTGTTCTATAGTGCATTAACTTGAGAATAGTTCAAGAACCAAGGTCGCGGGCGGATTTGCATCCGCCCCTACATGTTGCGGCTTTATGCAACCTTGTGGGAAATATCCACCTGTAGGGGCGGATGCAAATCCGCCCGGGGATTAAAGAAATAAACGATGTACTTGGTGCTGTGCGCTGTGGCGCGGTTAGTTCCTCCGGACGTTGGCGAAAAGCCGGCGGAAGGAGGTGAGGTCTATGGAATATTTGGTGATGCTTGTGCTGATTTTGTACATGCTTGCTGAGTTGAAAAGAACCGATAAAAAGAACTAACCGCCCACGTAGCAATGGTTAGCGGTTAGTAAATCGTCATAGAGGAACAGCCGCGCCGCAGCGCTAAAGCCCCCTTGATAACCTTATTATACCACACTAATGAGGATTTGTCAAGGGGGATTTTTTCATCGCTTCGCTATGTCCTCATCTGCTTTATCAAAAAAACGCTCACATGCACGGCGCATGGGCTGGTGTTCCTCCAGCGTAAGCGTGGGATCTTTGGCGAAGATGCCCTCGGCTGCAGCGCGTGTTTGCGCAAGCAGGTCGTGGTCGGCAACGATGTCGGCAATTTTAAAGGGAGGCAAACCATGCTGTCGCTGCCCAAAAAACTCCCCAGGGCCGCGAAGTTCGAGATCACGGCGAGCGATGGCAAAGCCGTCACCGCTCTCCTTCATGATGGCAAAGCGAGCTTGAGCTTCTTCATTTTCGGCGTTGGAGATCAGGATGCAGGTGCTTTTGCCGCCCCCGCGACCCACGCGCCCGCGCAACTGATGCAACTGCGAAAGCCCGAATCGCTCAGCGTTTTCGATGACCATGATCACTGCGTTGGGCACGTCAATGCCCACTTCAACCACCGTTGTCGCAATCAGCAGCTGGATATCCCCCGCTGCGAAGTCGCGCATCACTGCGTCTTTTTGCTTGGCGGGCAACTTGCCATGCAGCAATCCCAGCCGATATCCCGCGAACTGCCCCTGCGCCAGTTGCTCATAGAATTTTTTAGCACTGGCAAGATCGCGCGATTCATTTTCTTCCACACGCGGGCAAACAATGTAACCCTGCTGCCCGGCATCAAGGTGCTTCTTCACGTAATGATATGCCCGCTCACGCAAGCCCTCATGCACAGCGTAAGTTTCGATTGCAGTTCGTCCCGGCGGCAATTCGTCCAGCACTGTAATGTCCATGTCACCAAAAATCATCATGGCCAAGCTGCGTGGGATAGGCGTAGCCGACATGACTAAGGTGTGCGGAACAGTGGACAGTGGACAGTTGACAGTTGACAATCTATTGCGTTGATCCACACCAAAGCGGTGCTGTTCGTCTACCACCAGCAGGGCTAACTTGGCGAAGTTCACGTCGTGCTGCAGCAGCGCATGCGTGCCAACGACGAGCAACTGCGAGCCGTCCTCGAGTGCGCTTTTCAACTTTTTTTTCTGTGCTGCGGGAGTGCTGCCTATTAACAACGTGCAATCTAAGCCCAGTTTTTGCAGGGTGGCATGGTGCTGGCGGGCGAGCAATTCTGTGGGCGCGAGCATGGCGGCCTGTGCGCCTGCCTGTGCCGCTTGGTGCATCAACGCCGCGGCGACTGCCGTTTTGCCGCTGCCCACATCGCCTTGCAACAACCTGTGCATGGGCTGTGTGGTGGCCATATCACGTGCTGCTTCTTGCACTGCCTTAGACTGCGCTCCCGTTGGCGTAAACGGCAGTGTGGACAGAAAATCTGTGGGCGGCAGAGCAATGGCCTGCGTTTGTGTGCGGCCAAGCTTGAGCAATCGCAAGCCCAGTTGCAGCGTAAATAACTCGTTGAAGGCAAGGCGTTGGCGCGCTTGCTGTGCTTGCTCAAGCGTTTGCGGGCGGTGAATGGCCTGCAACGCCGCCAAGCGCGGCATTAAATCATGCTCGCCTAGCAATTGCTCAGGCAAAAATTCCTTCACCTGTGCGCCAACTTGTGCCAGTGCCGTGGCCACCAAACCCTCCAGCACGCGCGAACTCATGCCTTCCGTCAGCGGATAAACCGGACGCAGGCGCGCTTCATCGCTGGGCGCGATTTGCGGGCTGTTCATTTCGCAGGCGAGCAGGTTATCACTCAATCGCCCATAAAACAGATACTCCTGCCCCTCTTTCAGCTGCCCAGCCAAGTAGCCCGTGTTGAACATCGTGATGCCCAACACGCCGCTGCCATCCGTCACGCGGGTTTTATATAAAATCAGCCCGCCTCGGATGCGGTGCTCGCTGGGCGCGTGGTCAACAATGGCACGCACGCAACAAAGCTGCCCCGGTTGCGCAGCGGCAATCGGGGTGATGGTCTGCCAATCTTCATAGGTACGGGGCAGGTGTGCCAACAGTTCGCCCAGGGTCGTGATACCCAGACGGCGCAGCGTGGCGGCACGTTTTTCGCCCACGCCTTTGAGATATTGGATGGAGGTGGCTAGGTTCATATAAAACGTTTTGCCCATTCCTCAATGTGATAATATCGCTTGATTTCGGCGTCAATTGGCACAAACGGCAAGTTGAGCCATTTGGGTAGTGCCGTGAGATCATCTTCGCCCAACAGGAAGATATTATGCGGGTGATAGAACTCGGCAAGCTTGATTGCCGCATTGTTGGTGATGAGCTTGCAGCCGAAAAAGATGTGCTCCATCACGCGCAGCGAAAAGCCCGTTTGCCCAGCTTGATATACATCCAGCAGGCAGCGGCTTTGCTGCACCAGCTTGAGATAGTCAGGATATGCCAGCCAGTCACGGGTGAGCAGCCAGCCGGGTTTCTCCTCGGGTTGTGCCGGATTATCCTGCGTAATGCTCACGCGTAAATGTGTGCGCAAACCCATGGTCTGCATTTGCGCATGCAAGTGACGCAGCAGCGACAATCTATCCTTGGGCACACCGAGAAAAAGAATGTCAAAGTTATCTTGCTTAGGGAGCAATTTCGGCGATGGCGCATACATCGTGGAATTGAATTGCAGGCCAAAGTCGCGGCAGTCGTCATGTTGAAAGCTGTAGCATTTATGCAGCGTTTTCAGGTGCTGCAACAATATTGGCTTTGGCGCATAATGCGGGCAACGTGCCATATCCCACAGAAAGAAAAAGCTGTTGTGTGCAGCTAGGTTTGGATGCAGCAACCAATGGTCACCAATGCCGTTGAGCGCGATGATTTTGTCAAATCGCGCCAGAGTAGCAGGTTCATCAAGCACGGTTGGCGGCATGATGCTGATGCTCGGGCTTTGCGCCCACGGGAAGAAATACGCGCCCCAGTTTGAGGCTAAAATACAAGTTTTCATGGGGCATACTTATGCACGCGCTAGAACAACCATGCGCTAATATCTGCAAATAAGTTGCCGCGCTGCAAGGCAGCAGGCATATTCAGCCCACGCGCCGCAGCAACCATGCCCATGCGATAACCCAGCGGCACAAAGGGTACATCATCCCAGAAAGCGTCGTAAAATTCAGCAGGAGTGAGTTCACCCAAACGCAGTTGCGTGTAAGCATTGGCAGCATCACCCCAAACGTTGATGCCCACCGTGGCCGCACCGCCATAGCTCAGCAGCGGTGCCAGCGAAAACCCGGGCGTGAGGCGAATTTGCCCCAGATATAAATCAAAGTTGCCGTTACGCACCGCAGTTTCGTAGGCTGCGCGGTCAAGCACAACAAGATTAATCTCCACGCCAACGGCCTGCAACTGTGCGCGCAAACTGCCCGCCGCATTGACCATGGCAGGGTTGTAGCGATATACCACCAAGTCAAAACTTGGGTTCACCAACCCGGCAGCGTCAATGGCTTGGCGCGCTTGCGTGGCATTGAACCCGCGCGTAAATTCCTCGCCCTGCATGGCATGCCAGCTGCGCGGGAAGGGCGAATGGGTTGGTTGCGCAAAGGCGGCAAAGCCATCATGCATCACACGCGTGATATCCAGCGCACCAGCGATTGCCGCGCGAGCATCTGCCTGTTGCAGCGCACCACGGCGGGAATTCATGCCGAGAAACACGAGATTCGTCGTGCTCACACGGTGCGAAGCCGCGGCCACGGCAGGTAGGTCGCCGCTGGTTAAATCGTCATAGGCGAAATGATAGCTGCCGACTTCCACGCCATGCAGCAAAGCGGCTGCTTGACTCACACCATGCAAATGGATGGTCGTCAGCGCTGGCGCGGCAGCGGGATGCCCTGTGTGGTGTGCCAGAGTAAACGCGCCATCGTCGTCCTGCGCAAGATAGTATAATCCAGTGCCAACAGGGGTGTTCTCTAGCGTGAAATGATAACCACCAACGGATTGCCGCAACGGTGCAGTGCCTGCGCTGTTGGCAGGAACAATGGGGAAATCCAAGTTCGCGGCGGCAAACACATCGCCATGCCGCAGGTTAACTTCCACCAAATCATCGCGCACACGCATGGCGGTCACGTTGCTCAAGCGTGCGGAAAAATTCGTGCTTGCTTGCGCCCGCCCAAAGGAATACACCACATCTGCCGCCGTGACTGCATTGCCGTTGTGGAACTCGCGTTCACGCAAGGTGATGAGCAATTGTGTGGGCGTGGGTTGTTCAAAGGATTCGGCCAGTACCGGCTGCGGGTAGTGCGTTTCGTCTGCGGCGAAGAGAGCTTCCCACATCAGCGGCGCCAGCAGGAGATTAACCTCGGTGCTGGCGAAAAACGGGTTGAGCACATCACGCTGCGCAAAAGGCAGCACAAGATGATCAAGCTGCTCATGCGCAGGCGGCGTGAAATAAGGCTCGGTGGGTTCAACATCGTCAATGCTTGGCGTGCCGCAGGCTGCCAGCACCAATGCAATGATAATCAGGCAAGCGAAAATGCGTAGCCCGGGCGGCGTAATCGCCGCCCCTACAGGTTGCGTTTTTTTACAACATTGCGGGTAATCTGCATCTGTAGGGGTGGCGATTACGCCACCCGAACGACAAAATTTTCTCACTTTTTGTTCCCCTTAACCAGTTTGCCCACGTCTTTATATTTTAAGCGGCTGCCGTAGTGCAGCACCGACGCCGAGTAAACCTTGCCCGCAATCCAGCTTAAGAAAATCACACTGCCAACCAAAATGAGCATTGACGGAAGCACTACGCTTGTGTCTAAATCACCACTAAGCAGCACAGTGGGCGCGGCAAACGGTGCGGTGAAAGGTATAAACATCACTGCGCGGCCAACTTGCCCGCCTCCAGTGATCATGGGACCAAGACCGCCGGCATAAAACGAAATCATGGTAACAATGGCAGCAGGCGCAAGTGCGGAGTTCAGATCCTCCAGCTTGCTCACCATTGCGCCGAGCATGGCGTTGATGAGTGCATACAGCGCATAACCAGCCAAGAAATACAGCAGCAACAACGGTGCCACCCACAGGTTGATGTCACCCATGCTCATTTCGATGGGCGCATCGGCGCTTGACGTTAAGCCGCCCAGCAACCCGGCAATGGTAATCAACCCCAGCATCTGCACCAGACCAACCGAGCCCATACCAATGACCTTGCCGACCAAAATGCGCGGCGGTTTGGCACTCACAATCAGCGTTTCCATCACGCGGGTGGATTTTTCTGTCGCTACGCTCATGGCAACCGATGTGCCGTAGCTGTGCACCGACATGAACATGATCATCATCAGCACAAGCGACGCGCCCATGGCTGCAAACCCTGCCTGCCAAGTGGGTTCAACAATGACTTCAGATTGTAAAATTCTCGTGGACACTTCATGTTCCACGCCTGCTTCAATGAGCTGCGCATGGCGAAACTCCAAGTTGATTAACGCACCCACGCCGTTTGCGGGAAAGCGGCTCATCATGTCACGCATGATGATTTCCGCGTGCAATGCGCCATGTTCGCTGACGGTGATGTGCACCACTGCCGCCCCAGAATCTTCAGTGATCGCAGCGAGGCTTTCATCCAACTGTGCGGGTGTGATTACCACAACCGTCATGCCCTGCTCTTGCAGGCTATGGCGCACAGGCTCAAGATAATGACTACTACTTTCGTCCAGCAGATAGGCCGTTGCATTGCCGAAGCCGCCTTCGCCAAAGTTCAAATTCATGTCGCCGTCCATGCCGCCCACCAGCGGCATCACAATCATCATACCCAGCAGCATGATGAGATAAATGATGTTGGTAATCCAAAACGCGCGTTTGCGCACGGCCTCACGAAAGGTGAAGCGTGCCACTAACCAAGATTGTCTCATTATGCAACGCCTCCTTCCACTTTGCTCACTTTGTCAATGAAAATCTCATGCAGGGTGGGCTCACTCAGCACGAATTTCTCGGGAATGATATCCGCCGCCAGCAAATCGCGCAGCAACTGCGCGCAGATGGCATCGGCGTCGTGCTCCGGCAAACCAAACACGCACTCGGCTGGCAGTTGTTCCAGCAGCGTTAACCCGGCTTTGTGCGCCATGTTGTAGGCATCCACAGACGCACCCAGCACCAGCTTGGTGTGGCCATAGCCGCGCTTGATTTCAGCCAAGTTGCCTTGCACCAGCGCGTGCCCACGATGCAATAGCGTGATTTCGCGGCAATATTGCTCCACAGTGGCCATTTGGTGCGAGCTCATGATGATGGTTTTGCCATTGGCAGCCATGTCGCTAATGAGCTCGTGGAACAGCTGCGAGTTCAGCGGGTCAAGTCCGCTGAATGGTTCATCCAAAAATATCAATTGCGGGTCGTGAATGAGCGTGCTGATCAGCTGAATTTTTTGCTGGTTGCCCTTGCTGAGTTTTTCCGCAGGCATGCGTTCATATTCCGTCACGGCAAGGCGTTGCATCCACTGCTTGGCAGCCGCGATGCTTTCGCTTTTGCTTAGCCCACGCAAACAGCCGAAATACACCAATTGATCAATCACGCGGGTTTTGGCATAAATACCGCGCTCCTCGGGCATGTAGCCATAGCGCAAGCCGCTTTTCTTCACGGTTTTGCCGTTCCACAGTGCGCTGCCGTGGTCAATGGGCAGCATGTCCAATATCATGCGAATGGTGGTGGTTTTGCCCGCGCCGTTGGTGCCGATGAGCCCATACACCCCCGGCTGGGTGATGTCGAAGCTCAGTTGGTCCACTGCTGTTTTGGGGCCAAACCGCTTGGTCAGATTTTCAACGATAAGTGACATAGCGTTCTCCTTTTTACTACTGATTTCTATTATACCACGCCTGCGGCAAGCTCGTCGTTTCGCAGTGCGTTAATCGCGTTACACTAAGGCACAACACTCTGTGTCTATTATATCACACCTGCGGTGAGCACATCGCTTCGCTGTGTCCTTTTCATCTGTCATCAAAAATCTAATTCCAATGTCTATTATATCATAAAAAGCGGGGGTTGACAAGACGGAACTTTTCTGCTATAATAAAATTAATGGCAGTGCCATCGGATAGACGGCTGCCCCCATTAGAGATGACTAGAAAAAAGATCTAACCGCTCAGTTTGGACCTGGGGCGGTTATTTCTTTTCGCTGCGGGGCTCTCTTATCAAGATCAAAATGATGATTAAGACAATTAAGTATTCCATAGCTATCCCCCCTTTCCGAACCCCGGCAAAGCTCGCTTTGCTGGGTGGTTTTCAGGGGGCAGGATTCGCCGCCTACCGTATCGATAGCACCACCACAAATATTATACCATGTTCTGCGGGGCTTGTCAATGTACGAAACATGAACATGAAAAAACGCACCGAGGGTGGCTCGGCGCGTAAATTCGGGTTAAGTTAGTTCCAAAAATGGTGGTCTGCAAAATTAACGTGACGACTAAAACTGGTGACTTGGTTGTTTTGAAAATTCACGTGCATCACCGTGTGGTCATCCACTTGATAATGAAACCCGCCTTGCCACGCTTGGGTCGGCTCACCCAAGGCATCAAGAATGCCATTGCGTATGGTTTCGCCGTCTACCCCATTGAGGTGAAAGCGTGTGCGATTGCTGTCATCAAACTCCACGCTAATGCGATGCACACGCATGTGGTCTCGCCCAGCTTCGCGCCATGTGACCACCGTAATGACTACGCCTTGGTCAAACACCAGTTGCTCGCTACGCGTGTCGTCGCCGGCCTCCCATGAACCACCGGAAAGCCCACGCCCAAACACACGCTCAAGGGTGGCACGATCTGCGTTCCACAGGGCTGGCGAGGCGATGTTAATGCGATATTCTTCACTCAAAAACTCGCTGCTCATGTAGCCCACTTGCTCGCCGCGCTGCACACGAAACCAGTCTGCACTGTGGTAGTGAATGACGTTCACGCGCGTGCCAATGCCAACCACCACCAATGATTCAGCGTTGGAAGAGGGCGCGGCACGCAGGTGCAGGTTAGCGGTGGTGTAAAACTGTGCGGGCGTGGCGGGCAGACCGAGCTGGTTTTGCAACGCACCGTCATCGGGTTGCGTTGCATCAGGCACGGCGGCTTCGTCATTGCCGTTTTCCTGCGTAATGCCGGGCTGGCGTTCGCCAAACAAGCCGATGAAGCCCAGTTGTTGCTCCAGCAGCAAAAAGCCAACCACCAACACGAGGGTGGCAAGCACCGCAATGCCCACAATCAGCAATGTGGTGCTTTTGCTTTTGGCAGGCGGCGCGGCAGGCGGCGGAGCGAACTCAGGTTCGGGCAGGATTTCTGGCTGGGGTTCGGGCATGGGAATGGCGTGGTCAACACCGGCACCGCAGGCGCGGCAAAAGGTGTGGTCGTCTTGCAGCATTGCGCCGCAGCTTGAGCATTGCATAAAAATTCCTCCCAGTTATGTAATAATATCTTACCAGTAGTAGTGATGCTGAGGTGCGGGCGGTGGTCTAAAGTGGTGCTCGGCAAAGTCAACGCGAATGACCAGGTTGCTCACACTGTCAGAAAAATGCACCCGCATGTGTATGTCGCCGTCACGGAAATCAAATCGGCCGTGCGATGCGTCAGCTGTTTCGCCTAGTGCGTCTAAAATGCCATCGCGTCTGGTATTACCATCCACGCCGTGCAAATGAAAGCGTTGATTATTGAAGTTATTTCTATAATTCACGCTAATGCTATGCACGCGGAACCTATCTTGTCCGCCCTCGCGCCAAGTGACCACGGTAACCGTTACACCGTTATCATAAAGTATATCGTGTGTGCTTGTGCCGTCGTCGTTGTCACGCGGCGCAGTCACCGCACCGCGGCCAAACAGGCGGTCAAGCGTGGCACGGTCGGCATTAAGAACCTCCGGCAAGCCAATGTTCACACGCCGAAATTGACTTAAATATTCAGCAGCGATGTAGCCCACAACGTCGTCATATTGCACACGAAACCAATCTTCGCTGTAGTACTCCAGCACGAGCACATGCGTGGCAATGCCAACCTGCGCAAGAGATTCTGCTTCTGCATCGGCCTGTGCACGCATGTACGCGTTGGCTGTGACGTGAAACGATGCGGGCGTGGCGGGCAACCCAAGCTGCCACCACGGGGTGGGATCTTCCGTGGTGGTTGTCCATTCAACTTCGCTGTTGAGGTCAACCGCAGGTTGATTCGGTGTGAATGGGAAATGTTGACCCAGCAGAAAGAAAAGAACCGCCAAGGCTAACACGGTTATCCCGGCAATCACCGCCAAAATCACCTTGGTTTTCTTGCTTTTGGGCTGAGGTTCGGGCGCAGCATGGTCAACACTCGCACCGCAGGTGGTGCAAAAGGTTTGGTCATTGCGCAACGTGGCGTCGCAGCGATTGCATTGCATCATCATACCTCCACTACATTGATACGTATAGTATATCACACTTATATAAAATTGTAAAGTTACAATGTTGTAACCAATTGATTGAGAGAATAGTTGACAACACGCATTTTTTTTGCTATACTAAACAAAACTATATAAGGGAGTGTTAGCTTTGCCTGAGGTAAGTCGATTTTTAGGTGTTGTTGTGAAAATTTTCTTTCGCGGAGAGCACAATCCGCCACACATTCATGTAGTATATGGCGAATACAATGGTCTGTTTGAAATCGCCACGATGGAAATGATTGAAGGCGATTTATCCCCACGCATTCAACGCTTAGTGAAAGAATGGGGCGAGCAGTATAAAGACGATCTGCAGCGCATGTGGGACACCAAACAGTTGAAAAAATTACCCCCTTTAGAGTAGGTGATATTTTGGAACGAGTCAAAGTTTCCGCCGTATTTCCACTGCCGAATATGCGCCTCTTGGTGCATTTTAATAACGGCAAAAAGAAAATATTTGATGTGCGACAAATCATTCCTGCCTATCCCAACTACAAGGCGTTGGAGGATGAGGCTTTGTTTAACGCTGTGCAAGTGGAGCCAGGCGGCTATGGCGTTGCATGGAATTCTGAACTGGATGCATCAGAAGGCGAGTTGTGGCAAAATGGTATTCTTGTTGAATAATATGCTTGACATCCCACCAAAACCATGCTATAATAATTAGGTTAATGCATAGCAAGGGGGACGACACCCATCACAAAAAACGTAACTGTTGTGGATAAACACGGCACAGAATATGAGGCTACCTACCCAAAACGAGCCCGTGGGCTCGTGAAACAAGGCCGGGCACGCTTCATAGATGAAAACAAAATATGTCTTGCGTGTCCGCCCAAAAATAATTTTTTGGAGGATTCACACATGCATCCCAATCCTAGCAAGTTTTTGGCATTTCTGTTTTCGATGTTGCCCGGTACTGGGCATATGTACCTTGGTCTGATGAAACGTGGCTTGTCGCTGATGATTCTGTTCTTCGCAACAATCGCCGCATCGATGATGAGCAACAGCCTCAGACTCAATCCAATCATGTATGTCTTTATCATGGCGATTCCCATTGTTTGGTTTGCTGCGTTCTTTGACATGTGGCGCTACACGCGCATGACAGCCGAGGAAAAAGCCGCCCAGCGCGATGACTTCCTGTTTGTGCAACAAGCCACGGTGCCATGGAAACCCATTGCCCGCAAACTTTGCGCACTCAGCGGCGTGCTGCTAATTCTGGCAGCACTGCAGGTCGTGCTCCAGCACTATGCCCATCACTTGGTCGCATGGAACTGGTGGAACATCCAGCCTGCCATCGGCGCCGCAATCCTGCTGGCGCTTGGCATTTCGGCCATCGTCATCTTCACGCGCAAGCCCAAACAACAACCGGCAAGCGAAAACGAAGTGGTTATCGAAAGCGAAACTGAAAACTAACCGGCCAAAACGCCCTTGCCATGTGCAGGGGCGTGAATTTTTTTCGCCAATTTACTGAGGAATTTGCCTGCCTGGTGCGACAAAACAGTAAAGACAGAAATCGGAGGATATAATCATGATGAAAAAAGTGTGGAAACCTGTGTTGCTGGCCATGGTGGCTGTGGGATTCATTACCACTGTGCGTTGCAAAAAAGAAGAGGCTACCAAAGAAGAATAAGCCTGGCTAGTAGCTTTCAGATTGTGGTTTTTCGCATTGATTTTTTGTGTAACGGCGCTGCAAAGCAACGCCCTACAGGGAATGCGCCAAAGGCACTAGACACTTCAGCCTGATTAATCTCAATGTGAAGTAGCCACTCCTTCCCAAATTTTTTCTTGACATTTCACGTAATTTCGGCTATACTAAATAGTGGAGCACAACCCTCGCCCCTTCATGGGGATGAAAGGATTTCGACGGGGATTTTGCACCATGGCAAGCGAGCAGTGGGGTGGCACCACTTTAATCCGCCGCACGTTTATAAATTAAACAACAACAATTATCAACTCCAAGCTGCTTAACCCCTAACGGGTTAGCAGCCGTCGCCCCGGGAAGCCTGCGACCCGGTACGCGGCGTCATCAGCAGGGCACGTGCATCAGTCGGACGCCTTGCCGCTGATCATGAACAAACACGGCTACCGTAGCGCGCAGCCTGACGGCCGGCGGCGCGTGAGGGGAATCCCGTAGACCGCATACGCTCGTAGAAACCCATGGGAATGGATTTTCGGACGTGGTTTCGATTACCACCATCTCCACCAAAAAGCAACCCCTTGTATATCACGGTTTTCGTTGATATATAAGGGGGTTTGTAATTTTTCAACATTGATTACGGCAAGCGCAAAAGGCACCCCTCCACATGGGAACGGATGCCATGCGTTGCGCTAATTGGGTTTCGCTTTGCCCTTGCTTTTCTTGGCCTTGCCTTGCAGTTCAGGCACCGGAGGCACTTCATTTTTGGGGAAACGCGCCTTACGGTTGCTTTGCGTGCCATGTGGCTCCTGTGGATCAGGTCGCCTCATTCCAGCTTTCGCCATTGCTATCACCTCAAGGTTAGTATATAGATTCTACTGTCGATTATTCTCTCAGTCCGTATAATCATTCTTACGCACGTTGCCAAGCCGCCCGCGCATATGATGCACCAAAGGGGGAGTATCATATGGCTATCGCCCAGGCAGAACATTGTTGTTTTTTGCGCACCAACACAGCGCAGGGTGGCGTAACCCAGCTGGCTCAGCTGGCCGCGCGTGATAACCTGCGCACACTTTACATCAAAGGCGGACACGGCGGAGCAGCAGCCGCACTGCTGGCCGCGCTAGAAGAATTGGCAAAAGAAAAAGGCACATCCGCGCAACCCTTTTGGGATGCCCCAGGGCGCGAACGCCGTTGCGCGGTGCTGCTGCCCGAGCTTAATCTTGCGGTGATTGACGCCGAAGTGCCTTGGCCGCTTGAACCCAAGTTGCCCGGCGCAGGCGAAGAATTGCTATCGCTAGATAGCTGCCGCGACAACACCAAGCTGCGCGAACAACGCGACGAACTGCTGCAACTTTCCACCCAATGGCAGCACCAACTTGCCCGCGTGGCACAGTTTATGCGTTCGGCGCAGGCTATCAAGCGCGACATGACCCACGTAGCCAGCGAAACGCTCAACCTGAGCAAGATTGAACGCTATGCCAGCCGTTTTGCACAAAAACATTTTACACCACCCAGCGGAAAAGTGGGCTTGGAGCAACGCCGCTTTCTCACCGCAGTAACAGGAAAAGGTTTGCTGTTGCGCAGCAGCGTGCTGGCCGAAACTTGCAGCCAGGCGGTGATTCTTGATGACGAAAACGGCGTGGCCGCTCCCCTGCTGTGGGAGCTTGTGCGCAGTTATGCGTTGGGCAACGGCGTGGATTGCATCAGCTGCCCATGCCTGCTTGACCCTGCCGCCGCGCCCGAGCACTTGATTTTTCCGCAACTGGGACTCGCATGCATCACGAACAACCTACGCCATCCCATCAAATTGGAAAACGCGCAGCATATCTCAGCCACGCGGTTCATTGAAAAATCTGCGTTGCAAGCGCACAAAAACCGCTTGCGATTCTGTCGCCGTGCCATGCGCGAGCTGCTTGCTGAGGCCTATGAAGCACAGGCCGCCGCCGACTTGCTGCGCGGCGAAATCGATGCGATTTACGCGAATGCGTTAATTCCCGGGGCCGTGGAGAATATGGCGAAGGCTTTGCTGAGCGAAAAAATCGCCCACAGGGGTTGACATTTTCGTCAATTTATGTTAGAATGAAATAAAGGTGGCCTGCCAAGCACGGTAAGCCCTTTCCGTTAATGAAAAGAAGCAACCGCCCAGTCCTGGAAGACTTTTGGGGCGGTTACTTCTTTATGCGTTCAAGCATAACTTGAACAAATTGCATAGCTGCTTGCGCAAGCACGATGACGTATGTTATGTCTGCCGCCACCGCTGTGACCATATCTGCCACGATATACAACCATTGAGACCAATTCATAAAGGCACCACTCCTTTCTTTTTTCGTTCCGAGTTCGAAAAAGGGAAAGAGCGTGCACCGCCACTTAGCAGGTTGCAACCATTATATAGTAAAATCAACGAATTGTCAACAAATTTTTATCCCAACCTTCATTCGCCAAGGTAAATGTTTTGCAGCACGTGTTGCGCATCCCCTTGCAACGCCCGCAACACTTCCTCGCGGCTTTCCCGCGCGTGGGGGAGCGTTTTTGCAAGCTCCCGCGCCCGCTCGGGCTGCCCATTCATGTGATAAATAAAACACAACGCTGCCCGCGTGGTGCCGCACAGTTTTACGCTGGTGCTTTGTGCAAGCACTTGTTCACACAGCGCAATGGCCCGTGTGAGTTCGCCCTGCAAGGCAAGCACCATCGCCAGTTCGCTCATCAAACCCAGCTCCCCCGGCCACAGCGTAAGTGCATGTTCCAGCACTTGCGCGGCTTGGGCATATTTCCCCTGCCGAGCCAGCTGTTGCTCTTGCATAAAGACTTCATTAAGCCTTGCACGGCTGCGCAGTTCATCAACACCCAGAAGCTGATCAACCGTGCAAGCAAACAAGCCCGCTAAACCTGGCAGCAGCGAAATATCGGGGCAGCATTCGCCGCGCTCCCAGCGGCTAACGGCTTGCGCGGTGACACCCAACGGCAGCGCGAGTTCCTCTTGCGTGAGGTTCTGTTGCAGGCGAAATTGACGGATATTTTTGGCCAGTGCTTGCATGGTATACCCCCTGTTTTTTATCCAGTATAGCATGCCTCGCGCTGATTTGCTAGGGCGTATTGCGTGATTGCAGCTCAACCCACAGTTGCGCGTATTGCTCCAGGGTGATGTTCTCCGCCCGCGCATTCTCAGCAATGCCTGCTTGCGTCATCGCCGCCACCACGCGAGATTTCTCCAGCCCAAGTCCCGCGGAAATAGCATTCACTGCGGTTTTGCGCCGCTGACCAAACGCTGCCCGCACCAGCTTCAGCACTCGCACATCCATAGTGATTTCCTCACGTGGGACAAGCTGCAGCACCGCGCTATCTACATTCGGCGGCGGCAAAAAGCTGCCACGACTCACCTTGAACAGCAACTTTGCCTCGCTGCAAAAAAACTCCACCGCCGCAGTGATTGCGCCGCAGGCTCGGCTGCCCATGGGCGCACACAGCCGTTGCGCGGCCTCCAGTTGCACCATGATGGTGAGCCGCGTGAACAGCCTGCTTTCCAGCAGGTGCATCACCACGGGCGAGGTGATATAATACGGCAAATTCGCGCACACCACCACGGGCATGTCACCGAAGTGTTCGCGCAGCAGAGCAGGCAAGTCAAGCTGCAACACATCGCCCTGCACCACGGTCACGTTATCCAGCCCGGCAAGGGTTTCTTCCAGCACGGGCAGCAAGCGCTCGTCTAGCTCCACGGCTACGACTTTCGCCGCCACTTGCGCTAGCTCGCGCGTGAGCGTGCCCGCCCCGGGGCCGATTTCCAGCACGCCGGTGTGCGCATTGGCACCGCAAAGCGCGGCCATGCGCGGGCACACAGCTGGGTTGATGAGAAAATTCTGCCCCATGGCTTTGCTGAAGGTGAAGCCGTGGCGGCGCAGCACGGCGCGTTCGTCAATGTTGTTCATGGGTATAGTATAGCACAATTTGCGAGTACGCGCAAGAGTGTTTTTAATATCCAGTGAGTCATATTAAAGTTCACGGCGCGCCAAAGGCACGCCCTACAGGCACACGGCCAAAGGCCGACCAACGCAGTGAATAGCCAGCGCCTTTGGCGCAAATTCCTACAGGGCGTAGCTTTGCTGCGCCGCTACTCAACCGTGAAATAACTTCGCATTCTGCCCATATCCGCAAACCCTGTTTTCAGATAGTATCCTTGTGCGCGAACATTGCTGTCCGGGGTATCGGTATCCAAGCGCACAACGCCCTTGTGTTTCAATTCATGGAACAGTTTGTGCATGCACTTGGTTCCCAGCCCTTGGTGCGAATATTTTTCGTCAATATAAACCCACTTCAAAAAGCAAATTGCATCGTGCGGCAAGAAATTCAACGCACAGCCGCCGATTCTTTTGCTGCCTCGCTTGAACGATATGCGCTTCCCATCGTCCTCGTAAATAAACTTGATTTCTGCAACATCAGAAGTGTTTGTTTGTTGCAGGAGCTTTGTGTAATATACGTTTTCGTGTTCCTTGACGTAGCCATATTCAGCAAGCAAGCTCTCCATATAAAATTCGCTCTCGTGAAGCTTGCCCTGCCCGGCGTAACAACGCATGCCGAACATGTCTTCAAAATATACGAAGTGTCAAAAATCAGCATGTAGGGGCGGATGCAAATCCGCCCGGACTATAAAATTATGGCAGCATTAAGCTTTCGGGCGGCATCACTGCCGCCCCTACATGTTGACGATAACTTGTTCATTTGAAGACGTGCTCTACACAACCGACTCCCACGCTGTTTGAATTTTTCTCCCAGCACGCGATATTGCTTTTGCTCGCGCGATGGTGTATACTAGGGTTACAGCGCTGAATAAACGAACGAGGTAACCCCATGAAACTTTACTTTGGCGAAACCGTGCGCCGCCTGCGTCTGGCCGCAGGGCTAACGCAGGAGCAACTCGCCCAACGCCTGCATGTGTCCTTCCAAACCATCAGCAATTGGGAACGCAACGAAAGCTACCCCGACATCACCATGCTGCCCGTGCTGGCGGGCTTGTTTGGCGTGAAGGTTGACGATTTGCTGGGCATCAACCAAGCCAAAAATGAGCGGCGTGTGCAGGAAATTATCACAGCCTACGATAAGTCACAAAAGCCGCAATCGCAAACATTTTTGCCTGCGCTAAAGGCTGCTGTGGCGGATTATCCCCTAGATTACCGCCTGTGGATGCGCTACATGGAGTGCTTGCTGATGAACACAAGCGGGCTTGATGAAGCACTTGCAGTTGAAAAGCAAGTGCGCGAAATCTACGAAAATATCATAGAACACTGCACGGATGACAGCGTGCGCATGTGGGCAAAGCGGGTGTTTGTGATGTATCTGCATAGCCTTGCGCAGCCGCTTGAACCGGGCGGGCCGCTCGGCAACCCCGTAAGACAGGAAGAATGCGAGCAAATTCTGGCCGAAATGCCGCGCATGCGTGCCGGCCGCGAGCACATCGCCGTGATGGTTTCGTCGCAGCCTGAGCGCCATCAACAGCTTATCAACGAAGTGTTGTGGCTGCTGCTGCATGCGCTATATCACCATCCCCGCGCAGAATATTTCTTCGATTTTCTTGGCGAAGATTGGCGACGCATTCGCCGCGAAACAATCAACAGCAGCGATGAGACACTGCAACAAGCAGCGAAAATTTTATTTGCGGAACACTTGACATAACCGCCAAGATGTGGTATAATAAATGCAATGAGATTTGATTTGATATGAAGACTTGACAGTGAGCCGTGGCTCGCTGTCTTTCTTACACGAAGGATTACCCTGTGTAATTTTCAGCTTTCATAAAGGAGCAACGTTGCCATGGACATCGCCGCGCGCGCAAAACAGCTTGCGCAACCCCACGCCGAACAACTCGGCCTGACGCTGTGGGATGTGCGCTTTTTAAAGGAAGGCGCGCACTGGTATTTGCGCTTTTGGATTGACAAGCCAGATGGCATTGGCCTGGACGACTGCGAAGCGCTCAGCCGCGCCATTGACCAGCCGCTTGACGACGCAAACTTCATTCAGCAGCAATATAGCCTTGAGGTTTGCTCGCCCGGCATTGAACGTGAGCTCACGCGCGACGAACACTTTGCGCAATATATCGGCAGCAAAATTCGCGTAAAAATGAAGCACCCTCCGCAAGAACTGGTGGGCGAGCTCACAGGCTATGTGGCCAAAACCCTCACCCTTGCCTGCGATGACGAAACCCACGAAATCACGCTGAAATCCGCCGCGTGGGTGAAGCTTTATGACGACTTTGATGAAGCATAATTATAAATTGAGAATGGAGTGATTCCCGACATGCATAATCCCGAATTTTTCACCGTGCTGCGCATGCTGGCCAAAGACAAAGGTGTGGAATTGGAAGCCCTGTGCGATGGCATTCAACGCGCAATTGTCACAGCCATCAAAAGCGACTACAACAACAAAGACATCGCCTATTGCGAGATTTTGCCCGACACCGAAGAAATGAAAGTGTATGTGCGCAAACAAGTGGTGAGCGAAATTTTAGACGAAGACACCGACTTGCTGCCCGAGCAAGCCGCACAATATAAACCCGGCGCACAACCCGGCGACATCATTGAAATTCAGCTGGACACCAAAGCCGTGAGCCGCATTGCCGCCGAAAAAGGCAAGCACGTGCTGCGTCAGGGCATCCGCGAGGCCGAGCATGGCCGCCTGCGTGAAGAATTCCAAAGCCGTGAGCAAGAAATCGTGACGGTGAAAGTGCAGCGCGTTGAACCCAACGGTGACCTCGTTGTGGAAATCGGCCGCGTAACAGAAATTGTGCCGGTGAGCGAGCAAGTGCCCGGCGAAAGTTTTGGCCCCGGCGATTTAATTAAAGTATACGTGGTAGACATCAGCGGGCTTGACCGCCGCCACCCGCACGCCACGCTGTCACGCGCACATGCAGGCTTAGTTAAGCGCCTGTTTGAGCTGGAGATTCCCGAAGTGAAAGACGGCCTGGTTGAGGTGAAAGCCGTTGCGCGCGAAGCCGGCAACCGCAGCAAAGTTGCTGTGTTCAGCCGTGACCCAGACATCGACCCCGTGGGCACCTGCATTGGCAGCCGCGGCGCACGCATTGAGCGCATTGTGGATATGCTGGGCGGCGAGAAAATCGATGTCGTGCGCTACAGCGACGACGTGGCCGAGTTCGTGGCCGCAGCCCTTGCCCCCGCCGAAGTGCTGCACGTGCAAGTGGTAGACAACGACGAACACATCTGCCACATCACCGTGCCCGAAAGCAAATTGAGCCTAGCCATCGGAAACAAAGGGCAAAACGCTCGCCTAGCCGCCAAACTCACCACCTGGAAGATTGACATCAAGAGCGACGCTGCCGGCGACGACGATGAAGCGATTGTGATTGAATAAACCACCCCGTCACGCTCTCGCGTGCCACCCCTCCACGGAGGGGAATTGAGGAACACCATGTCTAACGCTCCCCTCACCCGCCGCTGTTGCGGTTGCTACAACATGAAACCCAAGCGCGAGTTAATTCGCATCGTGCGCAGCCCCGAAGGTGTTTTTTCGCTGGATAAAACCGGCAAGCAAAATGGTCGCGGCGCATATCTATGCCAAGATGCCGCATGCCTGCAAGCGTTGCGCAAAAAACGCGGGCTGGATCGCTCGTTCAAATGCAGTGTTCCCGCAGAAGTTTACGATGCCTTGGAAGGACAATTGACAATTGACAGTTGACAATGGACAATTATTATCGTATTTAGGCCTGTGCAGAGCGGCAAGTTTATGCTCATTTGGGCATGATGCCGCGAAATCATCACTGCGCAGCGGCAAGGCTCGCCTGTGCCTGCTGTGCGAAGATGCCTCACCGCGTCTGGCGGAGGAGTTCATCTATCTGGCCGAGCAAGCGCGCGTGCCGTTGCACCGTCTAAGCCTCACCGCGCAAGACATCAAGGCCGCCACGCAATACAAAGCCGCAGTCATCACCGTAAACGACAAAGGCTTTGCCGAAAAAATCGCAGCATTAATGTAGGGGCGACCGTCTCGGTCGCCCGCGCAGATAGATAAGCCCTATCGGGCGACCGAGGACGGTCGCCCCTACAACCACTACCGGAGGATTACATGCTAGAAAAAATCAGAATTAAGGACATTTCCGCAGCACTTGGCGTGGCCAACAAGGAAATTGTGCAGCTGCTTGCTGCGCATTTTCCCGAGACCAAAACGCTCAATTCAGTGCTGGGCGAAACCGAGCTGGATGTAATCTTCGAACATTACACCATTGCACGCGGCGTGGAGAACTTTGAGGAGTTCTACAAGCTGGCAGAGCTCAAACCCAAGGCACCGGCGAAAAAGCCAGTCGAGGTGAAAAAGCCCTCTACTGCGCCCAAAAAACCGCCCACCAAAGAAGAACGCGCCGCCAGCGAAACCCTGGCCAAGGCGGCTGCGCAGCATAAATCCAGCGCACCCACCGCGCCACCTAAGGTCAACAAGCCCAAGAAAGAGGGGGCAGCACCGCAGGCACGCACCAAAGCCGAGGCGAAAACCATCGACACCCGCAGCGGCAGCGTGAACCTGGATAAATACAACGAGCGTTATGAAACCATTGCGCCGGCTACCCATGCGGCGCAGAACAACCGCCGTGCGGATACCCAAACCAACAAGCAAAAACTCAACCAACGCAGCAAGCAATATCGCAAGCAGGGCATGCGTTCATCGCGCCGCGAAACCGAAGCCCAGCGTCTGCAACGCATCGCCGCCGACCGCGCGAAAAAACCCCAGTTGATCATTAAAGTGGGTGAAGAAATCCAAATTGGCGAGCTGGCCATGCGTCTCAAACGCACAGCCGCCGAGGTCATCAAAGAACTATTTAAGATGGGGCAAATGAGCACCATCAATGATATGATTGACTATGACACTGCTGAGTTGATTTCGGCAGAACTTGGCGTAAAAGTGCAGCGCGAAGTGGTGGTGACCATTGAAGAACGCATCATTGACGACCGCCAAGACAGCGACGACGAACTCGTTGCGCGTGACCCGGTTGTTGTCGTGATGGGTCACGTTGACCACGGCAAAACCTCGTTGCTCGATGCCATTCGATCCACCGCAGTGACGGAAACCGAGGCCGGCGGCATCACCCAACACATCGGCGCATATCGCGTTGAAGTGCAAGACCGCCATGTCACTTTCCTAGACACCCCTGGCCATGCGGCCTTCACCGCCATGCGCGCGCGGGGTGCCAAAGCCACCGACATTGCCATCCTTGTGGTCGCCGCCAACGACGGCATTATGCCGCAAACGATTGAAGCCATCGCCCACGCCAAAGCGGCAGAGGTGAACATCGTGGTGGCCATCAATAAAATTGACCTGCACGACACCAATGTGGATAAAATCATGCAGCAACTCACTGAACATGAGCTGGTGCCCGAAGAATGGGGCGGCGACACCATCTGCGTGCCGGTGTCTGCCAAAACCGGGCAAGGCATGGATAATCTGCTTGAAAGCCTGCTGTTGGTGGCCGACATGCAACAGCTGCGTGCCAACCCCAACCGTGCCGCCAAAGGCGTGGTGATTGAAGCACGGCTTGACAAAACCCGCGGCCCAATCGCCACTGTGCTGGTGCAAAACGGTACGCTGAAAAGCGGCGATGTCATCGTGGCCGGGCAAGCGGTTGGCCGCGTGCGCGTGATGACCGATCACAATGGCGTGGCACTTGAGCAAGCCGGCCCAAGCGTGCCAGTGGAAATCATGGGCTTGGCCGAGGCACCTGCCGCAGGCGAAAGCTTTGACGCCGTGAGCGACGAACGTTTGGCACGCGAGCTGGTGGAGCAGCGTAAGTATCACGCGCGCGAAGAAATCTTTAATCTTAACCAACAAGTGACGCTCGAAACCCTGTTTGATACCCTGAAAGAGGGCGAGCTGAAAGACCTGAATATTATCGTGAAAGCTGACGTGCAAGGCACCGCCGAAGCCGTGAAGCAAAACCTGCTCAAGCTCAGCAACGAGGAAGTGCGCGTGCGTGTGATTCATGCGGGCGTGGGCGCGGTGAGCGAAAGCGATGTGATGCTGGCCAGCGCAAGTGGTGCACTCGTTGTGGCGTTTAACGTCACCGCCGACCCAATTGCCGCCAACAATGCTGACCGCGAAGGCGTGCAACTGCGCCGCTACAGCATTATCTACGACATGATGAACGACGTGGAGCAAGCCGTGAAAGGTATGCTCGCGCCGAAGTTCCGCGAAGTTGCCATGGGCCGCGTGGAAGTACGCCAAGTGATGAAATTCAGCAGCGCAACAGTCTGCGGCAGCTATGTGCAAGAGGGCAAAGTGCAGCGCGGCGCGTTGTGTCGTGTGACCCGTGACGGTGTTGTGGTTGCCGAGGACACCATTGCTTCATTGCGCCGCTTTAAAGATGACGTGAAGGAAGTCGCACGCAACTACGAGTGCGGCATCACGCTTGAAAAATTCGCCGATGCCAAGGATGGCGATATTCTGGAAGTGTATGTCATGGAAGAATACAGGGATTAATATGGACGAAATTCAAATTTGGAAACCCATTGAATTTAATCCTGTATGGTTAGAAGTTGATACTTCTCGCCTTGATGAAATCTTGCCCACATGGTTACAACAACGTGAAAGTTTTTCTGAAAATGATGCTGTATACGCTGCTTTTTTGGAACAAGTCAAGCGTAAGCACGCGCTAGAAACCGGTATGCTGGAGGGCCTTTATGCCCTTGACCGTGGCACAACTGAAACCCTTATCAAAGATGGTTTTGTCGCAGATTACATCGCGCATGAACGCAGTACCATGCCTAAACATGAGTTGATGAGCTACTTGACATGTCAGCTACAAGCACTTGAAATGATTTTTGCATTAGTCAAGCAGGATCGTCCTCTGTCAGTAAGCTTTATCAAGCAGCTGCACCAATTGCTCACGCAAAGTCAATCGCATACTGAAGCGATTGACCAATTTGAAAATCGTCACTCCATTCTCCTGCTTAAGGGTGAATTTAAGCGACAAGAAAATTACCCTGTGCGTAACGGCAAGCGATTTTTGTATTGCCCAGTGCTACAAACCGCCGCGGAAATGGATAAACTCATCGAAGTTTATCATTCGCTTGATGATGTCAACCCCGTGGTGAAAGCTGCTTGGCTGCATCATGCGTTTTCCATTATCCATCCATTCCAAGATGGCAATGGGCGTGTTGCACGCCTACTGGCTAGCTTGGTGCTCATTCAGGCAAACTTATTCCCGTTGACAATTGATAGCACAAATCGTGAACGCTATATTGATGCATTAGAGCAAGCGGATAATGGCACTTATCGAGCATTGGTTGACTTGTTCATCGATGACCAGTTTGATAATATTTATGACATCAAGCTTGCTATTTCACAAAAATTGCTCGCAAGCAAAATGGAGTTTCGTAGCGCAATTCTAACTCTGTTGAAACGTACTCTATTTACACATGAAACAAACCTTACGAAAATATTACCCCACACCGCTACAATTTCAAGAAATGCTGTCAAGAAACATCAAACAAATGAATATGCACAAAATTTGAAAATTGAATTTGAACACTCAAGTTTCCGCATTCAATTTACATTAACGGAGAAAGCATTTTATTCAGAATTGTTATGCGAACCCGAAAGCATATACCTCACTTTATCAAGAAAAAAGACTTTGTTTGTTTGTGATTTTGAACGTTTGAATGATAGCAATTACGAAAAAATCGTACAAGATTTTATGCAAAAATCAATTGCAGAAGCACTCGACCGCATCCAACGTCTTATATAAGGAGTAGCCCATGCCAAGCCACCACATCAACCGCAACGCCGAGGACATCAAACGTGAACTCAGCGCGCTGCTGCGCGACCTGAAAGACCCCCGCGTGGCCGGCAAGTTGCTCACCATCATGCGGGTGCAGCTTTCGGGCGATGGCTCCACAGCGAAGATTTATGTTTCGGCCATGGAGGGCTTTGCTGCCGCACAAGAGGCGGTGAAGGGCCTGAAAAGTGCCGCGGGATTCCTGCGCGGTGAGCTGGGACGTCGCCTTGGGCTGCGTAAATCGCCCGAGCTGCGCTTTGTGGCCGATAACTCCATTGAAGAAGGTACTGCGATTTTGCAGAAGCTAGACGAGCTAGATGTGAAGGGTAATGAAGATGAGCAAGCAAGTTGACATTAGCCAAGCCGCAGCAAAGTTGCGCGATTGCCGCGCAGCCGCCATTTTTATGCACAGCCACCCCGACGGCGACTGCCTGGGCAGTGGCTTCGCGTTGGCGCACGCGCTGCGCAGCTTGGGTAAGGAAGTCTTTTTGCTGTGCAAAGACCCCATGCCTGCCATGTTCGCGTTCATGCGTGACGGTTTTGTGCTGCACGGCGCGGATGCCGAACTGCCCGATGATTGCCTGCTGGTGACCGTTGATGTTGCCGTGACGCATCTGTTGGGTGAAGCGCTAAACGCACGCTTTGGCAGCCGCATTGACCTTTGCATCGACCATCACCCCACCAACGATTTTTTTGCCGCCGAAACCCTGCTTGATACCACTGCGGCAGCTTGCGCAGAAATCATCAGCGACGTGATTGACGCCATGGGTGTGCCCATGACCACCAGCATCGCCGCCTGCCTATATGCCGGGGTGAGCACCGACACCGGCGGCTTTCGCAACGCCAACATCACCGCGCGCAGCCATCGTTGTGTGGCGCGTTACATCGATCTGGGCGTGGAGGTTGCGCCGCTTAACCGTGCGTTTTTCGAAACACAAAGCAAGGCTTATTTGGAAATGGAACGCTTGGCGTTTCGCAACTTAAAGTACTACTGCAACGGTCGCGTGGCACTGGTTGCGGTGACGCAGAGAATCTTTCGGCAAAGCGGCAGCAACGAAGATGAATATGTGCAGTTGGTCGCACGCATGCGGCAAATCGAAGGCGTGCAGGTTGGCGTGGCCATCCGCGAGCGCCCCGATGGTACATACAAAATTTCGCTGCGCAGCCATGCTCCGGCCAATGTTTCGGCCATTGCAACACAGCTGGGCGGCGGCGGACACGTGCTGGCAGCGGCCTATGCCAGCGACCTTCCCCTGAAAGAAACCATCGCCACACTAATCAAATGCATTGAGGAAGAGCTTGCATGTGCGGACTAATTCTGCTGGACAAGCCCGAAGATATCACGTCGTTCACCGCCGTTAACCGTGTGCGGCGCGCGCTAAACTGCAAAAAAGCCGGGCATACCGGCACGCTAGACCCCCTTGCCACCGGCGTTTTGCCGATTTTGCTTGGGGGCGCGACGCGTTTTGCCCAGTTCTTGCCCAGCCATCGCAAGGCCTATCTTGCGGGCTTCAAGCTTGGCACCACCACCACCACGCTTGACATCACCGGCGAGGTGCTCACGCAGCAGCCCGTTAGTGTCTCACACGAGCAAATTGCCGCTGCGCTTGCACCATTTCGCGGCAACATCATGCAGGTGCCACCGATGGTCAGCGCACTAAAACGTGATGGAAAGCGGCTATATGAACTCGCACGGCAAGGCATTGAAATCGAACGCGAACCCCGCCCCGTGGAGATTTTCGCGCTGGAACTTGTGGGCGATGCGCTTTATGTGGAGTGCTCAGCGGGCACTTATGTGCGCAGTTTGATTGACGACCTAGGCCGTGCGCTGGGCTGCGGTGCATGCATGACTACCTTGCGGCGCGTGGCGGCCAACGGCTTTGACATCGCGCAATGCACGCCCCTTGAAGACATCGCTGATGCGCCGATTTTAGCGATTGAGGATGCGCTTGCGAGCTACCCGAAAGTGCAGGTGAGTGCAGCGCAGGCAGTACGCTTTGCAAACGGCGGGCACCTGCGGTGCAGCTTCGTCGCTTCGCTGTGTCCTATTAAAGAAAACTTCGACCCGATAGAGGGTGAGCTCTACCGGGTCTTCCATGAAGATATTTTCTTAGGCCTAGGGCGTGTGCAGGGCGAAGAGCTTGCAATTGCCCGCTTACTCGTTAACCACCCCGCTCTTGCGAGGGCACCCCTCCACGGAGGGGAATAGGACTTTCTTCTTACGCTCTCATAAATGATCCACCGCGAAGCGGCTAAAGTTCTTTTGGTTACTTTTCTTTAAAGAAAAGTAACGCCTGCGCGGCGAGCGCAAAACTACTTCGCGAAACCACCAACCACGAGCATGAACGCGCCAAGTTGTGCGCCGAATTCAGGTGCGCCATCCATGATGAGACGGCCAGCTTTGGTGGCATCCATCATGTCGTCAGTCGCCATGAGAATGCCCAGTGCGCTGTCCAAGCTATCAAAGCGCAAGGTGAAAAAGGGCATGGCGCGCTTGTATTCACCGCGGCCGGCGCGGCTGTTGCCCGCCTTGATGCGCAAATAAGCCGACACCTCAGGGTGACCATTCACGGCCCAACTATACACACGGTCGGGACTTTTGCTGGTCCAGTCTTTGATTTCCTCGTGGCCATTTTTGTTCAGCGCGCTGATGCCGCTGCTCAGCAAATAGAAAAACGCCTTAACGAGCAGGACTTTCGTTTCCTCATCTTTGGGCGGTTCTTTTGCACCCAGCAGCCCGCTCATTTTCATCAGTACGCCCATGAACGCCGTGAACATGCCAAAATGTTTCATCGCGCCTTTGATTTTCGGCAGCGCCATCATGTTGCCTTTGAAGAAATCCACGAACTTTTCAACGGAGCTAAATTCCAGTTCCACCATGGCATTGGTGCAAACTTTGTCGGCACACACCAGCCATTCGCCGTTGTTCACGGTGAAGTGCGTGGCCACTTTGCCCTCGGGCGCTTGCGGGCACAGCGCGCTCACTTGAAACACGCAGTGTGCTTTCTTGAATTTTTGCGCAAGGCTGGGCACGTCAGTGGCAATGACTTTCACCAACGGCAGCGCTGCGTTAAGAAATATCTTATACGCGAATAGAGTATTTTGATCCATTCATTCTCTCCTTTATATCGCTATAATAATGCACAGCGAAGCGACATTATACCTCGTCGTCCCAGTTGTCGTCGGCCTCGAAATCTTTGTTCATCACTTCACGCACAGCGGAAGCAAGGCCATTTTGGTCAATGCCAGCGATGTTCATCAGGTCTTCGTGCAGACCGATGGTGCTGAAGCTATCTTGCCAGCCAAGACGTTTGACCGCGCAACCTTTGCCGTATTCAGCCACCACTTCGCACACCGCGCTGCCCAAACCACCGTTAACGGTGTGGTCTTCGGCCACGATAATGCGGCGCGTGTCATCCACGGCCTTGCGAATTGCTTCCACATCCAAAGGCTTAATGGTGTGCATGTTCAGCACGCGCACGCTCAAACCATCGGCGTTTTTCAGGAAATCTGCGGCCTGAGTTGCCGTGAACACACAGCTGCCGCAAGCAATGATGGTGATGTCGGTGCCGTCGCGCATGGTTTGCGCTTTGCCCAGCTGGAAGCCATAGTCGGTGCTGTCATACACCACCCTGTCAAAGCCGCGGTTAATGCGGATGTAGAACGGGCCGGGAGTTTCATAGGCCGCACGCACAGCGTTCACGGTTTCCATGCCGTCGGCGGGGCAAACGAGGGTCATGTTGGGGAACGCACGTTGAATCGCGAAATCCACGATGGCGTGGTGCGTGCTGCCCGCTTGACCAAACGAAGTGCCGCCATGGGTGGCGATGATCTTCACGTTTGCGTTTTGATAGCAAATGTTGGCGTGCACTTGGTCTGCCGCACGCAGCGAGGTGAACACGCTAAACGCGCTCACAAAGGGCACTAGGCCAGCTTTGGCCATGCCCGCTGCCATGCTCATCAGGTTTTGCTCGGCAATGCCCACGTTGAAGAAACGCTCGGGGAATTTATCGCCGAACATGCCAATTTTGGTTGATTTCGCTAGGTCCGCGGTCAGTGCCACGATTTCGGGATGTTGTTCGCCCAGTTCACATAGGGCTTTGCCGTAATATTCAGCGGTTGCCAATTTGGTCGAATCCGCTGCCGTAAAAGTCAATCCACCAGCCATTTAGCTCGCTCCTCCTATTGCTGTAATTTTAACTTGGGTAGCCCGACAGAAATTTTTGATCACGTTCAACTCAGCTACCCTCCCTTTCTGCACGCACCAAACGCGCTTGATGATATGCTGCCAGCTCTGCTTTGGATTTTTCATACATCGCTTCGTCCATCGCGCCGTAGTGCCACAGATAGTTATCTTCAATGTTGGCGATGCCTGCGCCTTTTTTGGTGTTGCACAAAATCAACACGGGTTGATTGGTCGTGTTGGCTTTGGCAAATTCAATGGCATCGTCAATTTCGTTGAGGTTTTGGCCATCAATTTCTTTCACGATGAAGCCAAACGCCGCCCATTTGTCGGCCAGGGGTTCAAGCGCCATAATATCTTCCGTGCGGCCGTCAATCATGCAATTGTTGCGGTCCACAAAGGTGATGAGGTTGGTGCAGCCAAAGTGTGCGGCAGCCATGGCGGCTTCCCACACTTGGCCTTCGTTGAGCTCGCCGTCGCCGGTGATGCAATAGGTCAGCCAACTTTTCTTTTGCACACGTGCGGCCAATGCGGTGCCCACCGCGATGGAAATCCCATGTCCCAGACTGCCGGTGCTGGCGTCCACGCCGTCAACCTTGTTGCTGTCGAGGTGAATACCCATCTTAGAATTAGTGAGGTTGAAGGTTTTCAGCTGTTCAACATCGTTGTAGCCGCGGCTGATGAGCGCAGGAGCATAGGCAATGCCTGCATGCCCTTTGCTGAGGATGAAGCGGTCGCGATCTTCCCAGTTGGGGTCGTCGCTGAGATTGAGGTGTTTGTGATACAGCATGGTGAGAATGTCCATGCAACTCAGGCCTCCGCCGATGTGTCCGCTCCCCGCCCAATTGGTGGTGTCCAGACACAGTGTGCGCAGCTCATGTGCTTTTTTCTCAAGAGCTACCCATTCCTGTTTGGTTAGTGCCATGTTGGTCCTCCTAGATTTATAGTTTTAGATTACAAGTATGTATAACTTAAACAACAAGTTTTTTCTTGCCGTTCTTGTTGGTTGGATGTTCGCGAATTTGCACAACTGCATTGAGCTGCACAACACTAAAATTGCCTGGTTCACCCAAGCTGATGTAATGGTCATCCACTGCTTTTATCACACCAACAATTTGGTTTGAGTTTAAGCCATTGCCTAGCGTGAGAATACAATGCTTCCCCACAAAATATTGCAACACGTCAGACATAATCTCTCCCCTTCACTTTTTATGCCCTAGATAAACCACAACCAAGTGGGCAGTAAGTACAAAAAGCTACCATTACGACGAATGAGCGGCCATGCACCAGTGCCATCGCCAATTAGTCCCACGCCACCAGTGCGTGCAACCACTAGCCCGCTGTCGGGATAGATGGAAACCAACTGCCCCGCAAAGCCCTGCGCACGCGCACTGCGCCCCAAGCCGGGCACATAGTTATTGCCCCAAAACAGCAGATTATAAGGCAACACCCACAGCGCATGATAGGTATCGTTGTTAAGTAGAGTTTCTTCCACCCAACCTTCGGGCAACACGCGCACACCGTCAATCACGCCGTCATAAAGATAAATCAGACCGAACGCCATCAAATCGCGCGTCGTCATATAGAGCCCTGCGCCACCCTTGGCACGGCCGTCAGCCGTCCAAATGCCTTGGTGCGCGCTGGTCATCCCCATTGGGTCAAAGATGCGCGCTTGCAGCAGTTCGTGATAATATTGCCCCGTGGCGCGTTCCATCACCGCCAGCAGAATTTGCATGCCCGCCCCGCCGTCATATACAAACCGTGCGCCGGGCTCGTGCCGCTGTGGTGTGAGAAATGCAGCTAGCCCGCTGTCTTCTTCACACAGCATAAAATCCAGCGATGGTCGCTGGCCAATCCACGGCAGGCCGCCGCGCATGGTGAGCAAATGGTGCAAGGTCATGCTGCGTTTGCTGCAGTCGTCGGGCAGGTCAGCCTCAGGAAAAAACGGATATACCAGTTGATGTACTCCATCAAGATAGCCATCATAAATGAGCATACCCACCATGGTGGACAAAAACGACTTGGTTGCGCTATTGAGCGAGTGAACGCTTTCGGCATTAAAACCACGGCGATATTCTTCATAGACCACAGCGCCTGCGCCGGCATAGTAAACCAGCATGCTGGTTTCGCTGCTTCCAAACACCGCCGTGCTAACGATGTTATGTTTGGCACGAATTTCGGTGAGGTTCACCCAATCGGGCAGATTATTCACCAGCGGTGGCTGCGCAAAAAACCAACCGTTGAATGTGGTTAGCCACACCGCCAACGCCATCACAATGCTGCCCAAAACGCTCAACATGAGTTTCCTCTTTCGTGACGGGGGTTAGGCCGGTGCCCAACCCCCATAATCTTGTTCTTAATTGCTATATTGCAGTTGCGGATTATTCTTGCGCACAATTTTGAAGGCTTCATCGGCCACTTCGGCGGTGACTTTGATGTCGTCATCACTCAGCGCTGCACAGGTGAAGTGGTTGTGGTGCCCGGTGAGGAACACGCCGCGAACCATCATTTCAGCAATCCATTGTTGGTGCGCGAACATGTTGGGGTCGTTGGCAATGCGGAAGTAGAACAATTGCGGCTCACCGCTGATGACTAAATCAAAGCCGTTGTTTTCGGCGGCAGCAGCAAAGGCGTTGCACAACTTGGTGCTGTTATCTTTCAGCACCTTGCAGATGTCGATTTTCTTCATTTTTTCAATGGCTGCAATGCCCGCTGCAAAGGGCACCGAGCTTTGCCAATAGCTGCCCGTAAAGCTCAAGCTGCTGATGGCAGGCTTAAATTCTTCTTTGCCGCAAACGGCGCTCACCGGCCAGCCGTTGGCCAATGCTTTGCAGAAGCAAATGATGTCTGCTTCAAAGCCGTAGTAATGGTCGCTGCCGGCCATGTCAAGGCGGAAACCGCAGCGCACATCATCGAGAATCAGCACAACGCCGTGCTTGGTGCACAGTTCGCGCACTTTTTGCCAATAACCATCTTCCGGCAGCACGTTGTCTTTAAAGATGCCGTGCATATAAGGTGTGCCGATGAACGCAGCGATTTCGCCTTCGTTTTCCGCAAGGACTTTTTCCAGCGCGGGGATGTCGTTGAAGGGAATATACAAGTTGCCAGCCACATCGCCGGGTTGAATACCGGGATAGTCGATTTTTTGTGTCCACATGCCCACGCCATGATAAAAGCCGTTGACGAAAATCACTTTGGACTTGCGGGTGTGGTGGCGTGCTGTGAGAATCGCGCCGGTGGTGGCGTCGCCGCCGTTTTTGCAAAAGAATGCCCAGTCCGCACTTTTCACGGTGTCGGTCAGCAGTTCGGCGTATTCAATAATTTTATGCGTGGGGGTGGTCAGGCAGTCGCCCACGCTCATTTGCTTGATGGCAGCGTTGTTCACGTCTTCATCGCAATAGCCCAGAATGTTCACGCCAAAGCCGCACATGTAGTCGATGAACTTGTTGCCGTCCACGTCCCACATATAGGTGCCTTTGGCTTTTGCGCTAACGAGAGGCCAATTTTCAACGGGAATGAAGTTGCCGTGCGCGGGGCCTTTGTGTCCATAGATGCCCGAGGGAATGACTTTCAGCGCACGTTGGAACCATTCTTGTGATTTTGGGTAGGTGTATGTTTGCATGGTGTTTCTCCTTTAATCAATGTTGTTTTCAAGTATGTCACGCGATGTATGGCGGACACGCAAAATTCTCAACTGTGTGCCAACAACTTCGTAGTAAATGTAATACCGACCTTCGGTGGTATAGCGCACGCCGCGCGCGGCATGTGCGTTGCTTTGTGCTGGCTTTCCGATACCCGGTGCTTCGCTCACGCTTTCGATGCGCGAGCGAATGCGCTGGCGTTGATTGTGCGCAGCCGTTGTGCTATATTGGCTAATATAGTGAACTATGCTCTTAACATCTGCTATCGCCTTCGCTCTCCACACTATCTCAAGCGGCTTGTTCTCTGTACTTTGCAGGCTCATCGATAACCTCCCGTAACATTAGGTCAACTTCATCCATGCTATACGACTTACCGTCTTCAGCAAACTCCAGCTGTGACTCGAATAATGCTACAGTTAAATCCAGCTCCTCTTGCATCGCTTCGTAGTGTTCGTGGCTCATTAGCACAAACTCGCCTTTCCCGTCTTCCGTGAGGAAAACAGGCTTGTTAAATTCTTTGCAATATTGTCTGAGGTCGCTAAAGTTCTTCTGTAAGTCTTCTACGGGGCGAATCATCATTTCAAAATCTCCTTAGGAAGCTAAGTACAACGGCACGCGGTCAAGAATACGGTTGACGTTATCGAGCATGTTGATTTTGCCGCCCATCACAATTTGGCCTTGACCAATGCAGCTCATGGCGTTCACTTTGCCATCAAACAATGCACGGGCCAGTTCAAGGGATTCAAATTCCATGATTGCGCTGGGGGTTTCGGGGCGCTGTTTAATGGTGGTGAGGAAGTGATTCTTCACACGAATCGTGACACCTAGGTCATCTTTAATTGAAATTTGCACGTCGCCGTCGGTGATATATTTTGCACTGAATTTGCCAACCGGATCATAGTCACCAATTTGGCTGATGGCCACGCCAATCACGTTAAGCATCAATTTGGTGCTGATGGTTGAAAATGCGGGATCTGCCAATGCTTCGGGTGTGGCACGCAGATAGGTTTCCAGTCGATCAGTAAGGGACTTGAAGTCGTTGAGCATAAACTTCAGCGCAGCAACGCCACCGCCTTTGGGCACAGGCACGGGGTTGGCAGTGCCTGCCACCACTTGGTTAAATTGCGCACAGCTATTGCATTTCATCTTCAGGTGATGCTTGGGCAAAATGCCGGTGTCTTGCCGCATGCGGCCGTTTGCAAAGGTGAGGGTAGCCTTCGGGCCGCCCGCCACATCCCAGGCAACAACCACCGGTTTTTGGTTGGTCATTAGTTTGCCTGCTTCGGGGTCGAGCTCGCAGAGATTCTCCAGTGCGCCGATAACGGCATGCATGTTAATATACGCCAACGTTTTCTGGTCCATGGGATATCCTCCTAATTTTCTTGTTATATATAGTGTAACAGAAAGGGAGGTGCTTGTCAATTGATTTTAGCGAAATCGTGCGGAAATTTT
>WQWM01000014.1 GCA_009785335.1 Oscillospiraceae bacterium | reverse complement strand
TACGCGTAGAGACTATCATAAGACACAGCGAAGCGACTAAAAAGTTTTTTGGTTGCTTTGCGCAACCCCCACCTGCACGTCTACGACGCGCTTTCCTCCCCCAATGACCCACCCCACAAATGCAAGCGTTCGCGGGGGCCCCGATGAGGGGAATTGGGGTTGTGAGGATAATGACAGCGAAATCCTCGCTCCGCGAACCTTCCTCACCCCTCGCGACTCGGGGAGCTCCTTCCCGAGGAAGGAGCCTAGGGGCTTGCTTTTTCAACTATCATAAAAATTCCCCGCGAAGCGCGAGCCTACGTGTAGAGACTATCATAAGACACAGCGAAGCGATTAAAAAGTTTTTTGTGCTACTTTTTTTCAAAAAAGTAGCGAAAGAAAGGTCAAACATGAACAGTGATTTAATGAAAGCCGGGCTGGAAAACGCCCCGAAGCGTGCGCTGCTGAAGTCCATGGGCTACACGCAACAGCAAATTGATAAGCCGATCATCGGCATTGTGAACTCGTTCAATGAGATTGTGCCCGGGCATTTTCACTTGCCGCAAATCGCTCGCGCGGTGAAAGATGGTGTGCTTGCGAACGGCGGCACCCCGGTGGAGTTCAACACCATTGGTGTGTGCGACGGTCTTGCGATGGGGCACGAAGGCATGCGCTATAGCCTTTGCTCGCGCGAGCTGATTGCCGACACCATTGAATGCATGGTGAAAGCGCACCGCTTTGATGCGTTGGTGTTTATCCCCAACTGTGATAAAATTGTGCCGGCGATGCTGATGGCTGCGGCACGGTTGGATATGCCCTGCCTGTTTGTGAGCGGCGGGCCGATGCTGAGCATTCACGGCCGCGATCTCACGCACATGTTTGAGGCTGTGGGCAGCGTGAAAGCCGGAAAAATGACCGATGAAGAACTCGCTTGGATGGAAGACATCGCTTGCCCGGGTTGCGGCAGCTGTTCGGGCATGTTTACCGCCAACAGCATGAACTGCCTGTGCGAGGCATTGGGTGTTGCACTGCCGGGCAACGGCACGGTTCCCGCTGTGTTTGCCGAGCGCTTGCGTTTGGCCAAAACCGCAGGGCATCAGGTGATGGAACTGTTCAAAGCGAATATTCGCCCGAGTGATATCATGACGGAAAAAGCCTTTGAGAACGCCCTGACTGTGGACATGGCACTGGGTTGCTCCACGAACAGCGTGCTGCATTTGATTGCCATTGCGCACGAGCGCGGTTATACCCTTGACCTGCGGCAGCTGAATGAAATCAGCGAAAAAACGCCGAATTTATGCAAGCTTGCGCCTGCGGGTCCGCACCACATTGAGGATTTATACTACGCTGGCGGTGTGTATGCTGTGATGAATACGTTAGGCGATTTGCTTAACCTGGATGAAATCACCGCAACCGGCAAGCGCGTGCGTGAGAATATCGCCAATGCCAAAGTGCTGCGCCCCGATGTGATTCAACGCTATAGCGAAACGGGCGGCTTGGCTGCGCTGTTTGGCAATCTTGCGGTGGATGGAGCCGTTGTGAAGAGAAGTGCTGTGAAGCCAGAAATGCTTAATTTTACTGGCCGTGCGCGTACGTTCAACAGCGAAGAAGATGCGGTGGCGGCGATTTATGGCAAGCAAATTGTGCCCGGCGATGTGGTGGTGATTCGCTACGAAGGCCCAGCGGGCGGCCCCGGCATGCGCGAGATGCTCAACCCCACGTCTGCCATTGCAGGCATGGGCTTGGATGCCGATGTTGCGCTGATCACTGACGGCAGATTTTCGGGTGCGACTAGGGGTGCCGCAATCGGTCACATTTCGCCCGAGGCCAGCACTGGCGGCCTGATTGCCTATGTGCAAGAGGGTGACATGATTCACATTGACATTGACAACTACGCCATTAATCTGCTGGTGAGCGACGAAGAAATTGCGCAACGCAAAGCAACGATGCAATTGCGCCCGCCGCGAGAATTGATGGGCTATCTCAAGCGCTATGCGAGCATGGTTTGCTCGGCGGACAAAGGTGCTGTGTATGCTGACGTACAATAAAATTCAAAAGGCAGCCTCTGTGCTCAAACAAGTGTTGCGTCCAACCGATATGGTTTGGGCGCCCCGTTTGGTGCCCGGCTGTGAGCAGCTTTATCTCAAAGCCGAAAATTGGCAGGTGACCGGCTCGTTCAAGGTGCGTGGTGCGTACTATAAAATGAGCCTGATGACTGACGAGGAAAAAGCACGCGGCGTGATTGCTTGCTCGGCGGGCAACCATGCGCAGGGCGTGGCTTTGGCTGCGCAGCGTGCGGGCATTGATGCCACGATTTTCATCCCCAGCATTGCGCCGATTTCGAAGATTGAAGCCACCGAGCGTTATGGCGTGCGTGTGGTGATTGTGGATGGCGTGTATGACGATGCCTACCAAGCTGCGCGCGAGTTTGAACAAACCAATGGCGGCGTGTTCATTCATCCATTTGATGATGAGCAGGTGATTGCCGGGCAGGGCACGATTGGCCTGGAGATCTTAGATCAGTACCGTGCAAAGGGCAAGATACTCAACGACCTAGACGCGATTATCGTGCCGGTGGGCGGCGGCGGGTTGATTTCCGGCGTGGCGGTGGCGATTAAAAAAAGCAATCGCGCGAAAAATTGCAAGGTCTATGGCGTGCAGGCTGCGGGTGCGGCAAGCATGGCGCAGTCGATGGCGACGCAGCAAAGGCAATCGCTTGAGCAAGTGGCGACCTTTGCGGATGGCATTGCGGTGAAACATCCCGGTGAGCTGACCTATAATTATTGCAGCGAATATGTGGACGAAATTGTGACCGTGACAGACGACGAAATCGCCATTGCGATTCTGCATTTGATGGAGCAGCAAAAGTTCATTGCAGAAGGTGCCGGTGCGGTTGCTGTGGCGGCGGCGATGTTCAACAAGCTGCCCCTTGCGGGCAAGAACGTGTGTGCGATTGTCAGCGGCGGCAACATTGATGTGAACAACCTGCCGCGAGTCATCAATCGCGGGCTGCTGGCCACCGGGCGGTTGTCGCACCTGACCATTGAGCTGATTGAACGCCCCGGGCAACTGATGGGCGTGAGCAAAATCATTGCCGATTGCGGCGCAAACGTGGTTGATTTGGTGCATAATCCCGGGCGTGAAAACACGGACATCGCCAGCTGCATTTTGCGCCTGACCATTGAAACCAAAGATAAAGCCCACCGTGACACGGTGATTCAAACGTTGACCGAACATGGCTATAAAGTATTGTAAATCCCTATAAGGAAGGATTTAATATGAAAGAAATTATTTTTACTGAAAACGCTCCATTTCCCGTGGGGCCATATTCGCAGGCTGTGCTGGTGAACGGCACGCTGTATGCCAGCGGGCAAATCGCCATGGATGCTCTGGATGCTGACGTGGCCACGCAAACACATAAGGTGTGTGAAAATGTGACCGCGGTGCTTGCCGCTGCTGGCATGACGCGCGAAAACGTGGTGAAAACCACCTGTTTTCTCGCAGACATGGCCGATTTTGCTACCTTCAATGGCGTGTATGAGCAATATTTCGCGCACAAACCCGCACGCAGCACCGTGGCCGCCAAACAGCTGCCCAAGGATGCGCTGGTGGAGATTGAAGTGATTGCGGTGGCGTGATGTGTTCTTTTTTGAAAAAAAGAACCAAAAAACTTTAGCCGCTTCGCGGTGACTATTTAATGAAATAGCAAAAACCCACTCTGTAAAAAAACAGGGTGGGTTTCGTTTTATTTGATAATCTAGGTTTTTTTGATTACTTTTTTTGCAAAAAAAGTAATGCCTGCGCGGCGAGCGCAAAACTCACGCTTTCTTCTCCGCTTTTTTGGCCGTGTAGCCGCAGCCTTCGTTGTGGCATTTGAGCGAACTTGTGCGGGGTTTGAACAAGTTTTTGCTGCACTGCGGGCATTTTTCTTCGCTGGGTACGTCCCAGGTGACAAATTCGCAGTCGGGCCAACCTTGGCAGCCGTAGAACACGCGGCCGGTTTTCTTGGCTTTGCGTTGCACGATGGTCTTGCCGCATTTTGGGCACTGGGCATTGGATTCCATGACGAGGGGTTTTGCGTTCTTGCAATCGGGGAAGCCGGGGCAGGCCAGAAAGCGCCCGAATTTGCCGGACTTAATCACCATCAAGCGCCCGCATTTGTCGCAGGGGATGTCGGTGAGGTCTTCTTGCAGCTGGATTTTTACGCCTTGCATGTCGGCTTTGGCTTGGGTGAGGGTGGCCTCAAAGCCGCTGTAAAAATCGTCGAGGACTTTGATATAATTCGCCTTGCCTTCGCCCACTTGGTCAAGTTGATCTTCCATGCCGGCGGTGAAGGTGACGTTAACGATGTTCGGGAAGCGCTCTTTGAGCAGTGCGGTGAGCGTTTCGCCGAGCTCGGTGGGGGTGAGCTGCTTTTGCTTGCGCGTGACATAACCGCGCTGCGTAATCGTGCTGATGATGGTGGCATAAGTGCTGGGGCGGCCAACGCCATTTTCCTCAAGGGCTTTGATGAGGCTGGCCTCGGTGAAGCGCGGTGGTGGCTGGGTGAAGTGCTGCGCGGGCAGCAGCTCTGCGAGGTTCAGCGGCTCGCCCTCACGCAGCTCGGGCAGGCGGCGTTCGCCGTCGTCCTTATCTGAACCGAGTGCGTTACCCCTGTCGTTTTCCTCATCCACAGCCTCTACATATAGACAAGAAAAACCGTCGAACGCAACGGTGTAGCCACTTGCGCTGAATACTAGGTGCTTGTTTTGACGGCGTTCGTTTGCGTTGGCGGCAAAGATGGTCGCCTTCACCGTGTTTTGCAGACAGCCTGCCATCAAGCTTGCCATGAAGCGCTTCCAAATGAGATCGTAGATCTTGAATTGGTCGGGGCTAAGGCTGCTTTTCACCTGCGCGGGGGTGAGCCCGGGGATGGTGGGACGGATGGCTTCGTGGCCATCTTGTGCGTTGGCGCGGGATTTATAATAGCGCGGCTTAGGCGGTAGATATTTCTTGCCGTAGGTGTCGGCGATGTAGCCGGCGGCTTGCTCGCGCGCTTCTTCGCTCACGCGCAGCGAGTCCGTACGCATATAGGTGATAAGCCCTGTGGTGCCATAACCCGGGATTTCCATGCCTTCGTAGAGATCTTGCGCGGCACGCATGGTGCGTTGCGCTTGAAAACCCAAGCGACGGCTGGCCTCTTGCTGCAAAGTGGATGTGATAAACGGCGGCGCGGGGTTCTTGGTGCGCGTGCCTTTTTTCAGCCCTGCCACCCAGTATTGTGCGCCGTCGAGCCGAGCGAGAATTTTATCGGTTTGCGCTTTATCTTTCAGCGCGATTTTGCCCTTTTGGTCGCCCACAAAGCTGGCTTTCAGGCTCTTTTTGGCTTTGTTGAGCAACTTGGCATCAATCGTCCAATATTCCTCGGGATTGAAGGCGCGGATGTCTAGCTCACGGTCAACAATCAGTCGCAGGGCCACGCTTTGCACGCGCCCGGCCGACAATCCGCGGCGGATTTTCTGGCTGACAAAGGGGCTGAGGCGATAACCAACCAGGCGGTCGAGGATGCGTCGTGCTTGCTGGGCGTTGACCAAGTCCATGTCGATTTGCCGCGCATTGGCCATGCCTGCGAGCACACCGCTTTTGGTGATTTCGTTGAAGGTGACGCGGTTTGGCAGTTGGCCGTCGAGCCCTAAAATATGCCCCAAGTGCCACGAAATGGCTTCGCCTTCGCGGTCAGGGTCGGTGGCGAGAAAGACTTCGCCGCATTTTTTGGCCTTGCCTTGCAGCTCTTTCACAAGTTTTTCTTTTTCTTTTAGGATGACGTAAGTGGGCGTAAAATTAGATTTCACGTCCACAGCAAGGCGGGTGGGTGGTAGGTCGCGCACATGACCCATGCTGGACGCAACCACATAGCCGCTGCCTAAATATTTCGCGATGGATTTAGCCTTCGCGGGGGATTCTACGATAATAAGTTTTGGCAAAAGATTTTCCTCCATGGGAAACAATATAATTTAGCAGCGGGTAAAGATTTTTCCGGGGGTTTGTTTAATTATACCCGCAATTTCGAGTTTTGTCAAGGCGGCAAACAATTCGCCTAAACCTGCACTTGTGGCTTTCGCTAGTTCATCTATATGCAACGGCTTGGCAGCAAGACACTGCACGAGTGCTTGTTCAAGCGGTGGTAAGTCTGCCGGTGGGGGAAAATTCCCCTCCGTGGAGGGGTGGCACGCCGCAGGCGTGACGGGGTAGTTTCTTTCGGGTGGATTTGCATCCGCCTCTACAGGTTGTGCGGGTTTACGCTTAACGGCCACTTTTTCGGGTATGACCGAAGCGCGTTGCAAATCGCGTGCGGCTTGGCGCATGTTGAGCACATGTGCGTAGCTGGCTTCATATTCTTCGAGGACATCGGCGGAGGAAAACACGGGCTTTGCGCCTTCGCGAATGAGCTTGTTGCCGCCGGTGTAGGTGGAGCCAAAGGCATCGCCCGGCACGGCAAAGACATCGCGGCCCTGTTCGGCTGCACAGGTGGCGGTAATGAGCGAACCACTGCGCTCGCCGGCCTCCACCACAATGGTGCCTGCACACATGCCCGCAATGATGCGGTTGCGCGTGGGAAAACTGTGCTTGGTGGGTGCGGTGTTGCCGGGATATTCGCTCACCACGGCACCGCTTTGCGCAATGCGCTGGCGCAGGCTTGCGTTTTCGGGCAGGTAGTTGTGCGCAATGCCATTGCCCAGCACGCAAACGGTTTTTGCTCGCGTGTGCAGTGCGCCCCAATGCGCTGCTGCATCAATGCCCAGCGCACCACCACTGACGATACAACAACCGGCTCGTGCGAGGTCACCCGCCAAGCGGCTGGCGATGTCTACGCTGTTGCGGTCGGCGCGGCGTGTGCCCACTAGGGCAATCGGCAGGCTGTGTTGCAGGCAGCTGAGGTCACCGCGAACATAAAGCACCAGCGGCAAATTCATGATGTGCCGCAGCAGGGCAGGGTAGTGATCATCCGGCGGGGTTAGCATATGCAGCTTGAGCCGTGCGCATTCATCGCAGATTAACTCGGCTTGCGCAAGGGTGGTGCGCCGCATGCGGTCAATTTGTGCGGCGGTGAACACGCCCGACACTCTTCTATCATAATCGCTTGCATCAAAAATTGCACGTGCGTTGCCGTCAAACGCGGCAAGAATCTCTTGTGTGCGCAACGAAGAAGTGATGCCCAACGCGCACTGCAGCCACACGAAATATTTCGTCATTTACAAAGCTCCCACATCAAAATCGCCGCAGCGGCTGCAGCATTTAGGCTTTCGGCGCGGCCGCGCATGGGGATGGTTATGCTTGCGTCACATGCTGCAATTGCTTCTTGGCTTAGGCCGTTGCCCTCGTTGCCGATGACCACCACGGCACCTGCAGAAAAATCGCACTCGGACGGCGTAATCGCTGACTCTACAGGCACGGCTGCGTATGTCGGCAGTGTGCAGGCTTGCAGCCATGCAGACAGGTTGTCCACGGCAGTGACTGGCAGGCGCAGCAGCGCGCCCATGCTTGCCCGCAGTGCCTTTGGATGATAGACATCACAACCGCCGCTGATGACCAGACCATGCAGCCCTAAGGCTTCAGCGGTGCGGGCAATTGCGCCCAGGTTGGCCGGATCTTGCAGGTTTTCTAAGGCAACCACCTTGCCCCCCTCCTTGAGGGGAGATGTCGTCAAAGACGACAGGGGGGAGTGCGCAAACAACCCAAACATCCCCTGCGGTGTCACGGTATCCCCAAGCTTTTGCGCCACGCTTTCGCTAATGTGCACCGCACCGGGTAAGTCGAACTTATCTGTGCAAAGCAGCAGTTCGGGCGTGTAGCCGTTTTCAAGGGCGTCCATGCAAAGGCGATAGCCCTCCAGAAAGAACAGCCCATGCTCGCGCCGCGCACGCGACGAGTCGCGCAGTTTTGCTGCCAGTTTAATCTGCGGGTTTTGTGTTGAGCTTATCATGTATCCTCCGGCATAAAAGCATATCAAGACCGAACATCAGCGCACAGCCCACGGCATAGCACACGATGTCCATCCAATCAAAGGTCACACCCACCACAACGCGCAGCCACGTGATGTGCGCCAGCCCCAGCAATTCCAGCAGGTTGAAATACTGTGTGAACTCCACTAGGCAGGCAAACAGGAACACATATAAAGCGAGTAGTTTAGGCTTTTTGGGGAATATCACACGAATTGCGCAGTGAATGGGAATCACCACCAGCACATCGCCCAAGTGCCCGCGCACAAAGGGCTGCGTGACGAACAATGCGATATATACAATTGCTGTGAATGACACCAACGCAATTGCGCCATATAAAATACGCACATTCCTAGCATGCGCAAAGGCAGACACATTTCCTATGTCTGCCTGATTTTTGGTTAATTTACTGCGCCTCACAGTGCCGCTTTCGCTGCTTCCACCAGAGTGGTGAAGGCTGCGGGGTCGGCAATGGCGATTTCGCTGAGCATTTTGCGGTTGAGGTCAATGTTGGCTTTTTTCAGCCCGTTGATGAACGTGCTGTAGTTCATGCCGTTGGCTTTTGCGGCTGCGCTGATGCGGGTGATCCACAACCGACGAAAATCACGCTTGCGTTGTTTGCGGCCGATGTAGGCGTATTGACCGCTTTTCATCACGGCTTGTTTGGCGGTTTTAAACAGGCGGCTTTTGGCACCGTAGTAGCCCTTGGCCATCTTTAATACTTTTTTGCGGCGTTTGCGCGTGACAACCGCGCCTTTTACTCTTGCCATAATTTATGTCCTCCTATTTATACGGAATCAGCCGTTTAATATTTGCGGTGTTGGTTTTGTCTGCCACTGCGGTGCCGCGCAGACCGCGTTTTTTCTTGGCGTTTTTGCGGCCTTTGATGTCGTGCCCGGTGTTTGCGTGGCCGCGCATCACTTTGCCGCCCTTGGAAATCTTAAAGCGCTTTTTTGCGCCCGAGTGCGTTTTGATTTTCGGCATAATTATTCTCCTTGTGATTGTTTCTTTGGTTTTTCTTTCGGCGCCAAGAACATCAGCATTTGGCGGCCCTCAAGTTTTGCGCCTTTTTCCACCGTGCAGCATTCGCAGCAGCATTCGGCGAAGTTAGACATGTTGTCGCGCGCTAAATTCGAGTGCGCCATTTCGCGCCCACGAAAGCGAATTGACACCTTTACCTTGTGCCCTTGCTCCAGGAATTTCATGGCATGAGCCACTTTGGTGTCAAAGTCATGCTTATCAATGCCCACCGAAAGGCGAATTTCTTTCAGTTCGGCCACGCGTTGATTTTTGCGCGCTTCTTTTTCACGGCGGCTTTGCTCAAACTTGAACTTGCCGTAGTCCATGATTTTCACCACAGGCGGCTTGGCCTGCGGGGCAATCTTCACGAGGTCAAGGTTTTGCTGCTCGGCCATTTGCAGCGCTTCACGCGCGCTCATGAGGCCCAGCTGTTCGCCTTGTTCGCCCACCACACGCACCTCGCGGTCGCGTATGGCATCGTTGATTTGCTGCGGCGCTTTACGCGCGGGTTGACCGGAATCTCTTGTGCTAATAGCATCCACCTCCGATAAGAATAACAAAACGCGCACAGTTGTTCACCATGCGCGTACTAGGTTTAACGATTGCCGTTTTAATCTAGTACCCCAGTGAACAAAATCTCTGTGGGTGGGAGCCCAATTGCTCCGCTTCACTAGATAGTATACCACAAACTTGCGGCGTTGTCAAGTGTTTTGAAAAAAGTTTTTTCGTTAGCTACAAAATTGCCTGCCAGTTGCGCCGACTATGCAGTATGCGCTCTATGTAGACGGTTTTTCTTTGTTCGTATATGGTATAAAACACCATATAATTTTTCACTCTCAGCCAACGATATCCTTGTGCAGCGAGGCGCTTGTTGCGCACTTTAGGACCACTTGGCATATAAGCTAAGCTTCGAATTTGCTTGCGAATCGTTAAAATCATGTTGTGTGCAACGGTGGGTGAACCAAACTGGCAAGTAATATATTCAACAATTCCCGAAAGGTCTTCTTCTGCTGGTTGCGTGAAAATCACCTTATAATCCATATTTTTCCTCATGCTTGCGCAGTATGTCGTCAAAAACGTCATCCATTGGTCGCACGCGTCCTTCAAGCACCGCTTTGCGTCCTTCTGCTAGCAAGGCGCATAGCTCTTCTAGTGCGGCATCATCTTTTTTTACCCGCAATCTTTTTCCATTGTGCATCTGTTGCATTCTGTCACCCTCTTTCCATGATTATCATACCACAATCTATGCTAAATTGCAAGAAAAATAGGGGCAGATTTCATCCACCCCTATAAAAGATTAAATTTAGTCTTTCAATAGTCCCTTCTTGCGGTCTTTCACGCGCAAAATCCATTTGAGCAATTCTACTGCGGCAACCTGCATGAGCGAAAGTCCGCCAACAATTACCCAGTGCAGCCATGAGATTTCGACAATAGCGAAAACTTGACGTGTGATGCTAAACAGTGGCAGCAACGCGGCGGCAATGACGCAACCGACGGCGGTGATAAACACGCCTTTGTTCGTCAGCAGCCCGGCCTTGAAGATGGAAAGCGTGGTGCGTGTGTTGAACACGTCAATGGTGCTGGCCCAGCTGAGCACAAAGAATGCCATCGTTACGCCCACGGGGAAGCTTGCATAGCCAAACCATTCGCCGCTGTGTTCTGCGCCAATTTGCAGCGCGGGCAGGAAAGACCCCAGCATAAACGCCGTCATAATCAGAATGCTGAATGTTACCGCACGCGCGACAATGAAGAAGCCCACACGTTGCGCAAACACACCTGCACCTTTGGGCAGCGGCTTGCGTTTCATCACACCCGGCTCGGGTTTTTCAAACGCTAGGCAGAACCCGGGGATACCGTCTGCGATAACGTTGACGAACAAAATTTGCAGCGCAGTGATGGTTGCGGTGCCAAAGGCCAGCATGCCCACCAGCAGCACGAAGATTTCTGCAAAGTTAACGCCCAGCAAGAATTGAATGGTTTTGCGGATGTTATCGTAACTGGTGCGGCCCTCGGCAATGGCATCGACGATGGTGGCAAAGTTGTCGTCGGTGATGATCATATCGGCGGCGTTTTTGCTCACCTCTGTGCCGGTGATGCCCATGGCGGCGCCGACGTCAGCGGCTTTGAGGGCAGGGGCGTCGTTCACACCGTCGCCTGTCATGGCAATGACCTCGTTGTGTGCGCTCCAAGCTTGCACGATGCGCATCTTGTCTTCAGGGCTCACACGGGCATAAACTGAAATGCCGCGCACTTGCTCAAACAATTCTTCGTCGGTCATGTTCGAAAGTTCAACGCCGGTGACGGCGCGGTCGCCTTCTGCCATGATGCCGATTTCTTTGGCGATTGCCGCAGCGGTGGCCACGTGGTCGCCGGTGATCATCACGGTTTTGATGCCTGCTTCACGCGCGCAAGCAACGGCTTGTGTGCTTTCGGGGCGCGGCGGGTCAATCATGCCGACCAAACCGAGGAAGGTGATGTCTTTTTCCAGGGCTTCTTCGCTCAGGTCTGCAGGCATTTCGGTGTATTTGCGATAGCCCACGGCAATCACACGCAGTGCTTTGTGCGCAAAGCTGTCGTGGATTTCTGTGGCTTTGGTGCGCAGTGCATCGTCCCAGTTGGCGGGCATGCGGTCAAATGCGCCTTTGGTCACTGCGATGAAGCCATCGTCTGTTTTGTGTACGGTTGTCATGCGTTTGCGGCCGCTATCGAAGGGCAGCTCGTGCACGCGGGGATATTTTTCGTTGAGCTGTGCACGGGTTAAGCCTTTGTTGCCCAGCAGGCGCACAATGGAAATCTCCGTGGGATCGCCCACAACAGACTCTTGGCCATCGATCATATCGATTGTAGCATTGGTGCAACTGGCTAGTAGCTGCAGCATATGCATCTCTTCAGATGTAAACTCGTCTTTCGCCTTTGTACTATCTTCAGCAGCACAGGTCCAAACGCGTTGGATGATCATTTTGTTTTGGGTGAGCGTGCCGGTTTTATCTGAGCAAATGACGGAGGTGTTGCCCACGGTTTCAACAGCAGGGATTTGGCGAATGATGGTTTTCTTCGTTACCATATTAAACACGCCGTGCGACAAAATCATGGTGACGATAATCGGCAGGGTTTCGGGCACAGCAGCCACGCCCAGTGCCACACCGAGAATAAGCATGTCGATCCACTCGTTGCCCCATGCCAAAAAGCCCACCAAGAACATCACCACGCCGCTAGCGAGGGCAATGGCGGAGATACGCTTGGCCAGCTGCTTCAAACGCAGCTGCAATGGTGTTTGCAATTTTTGTGTGGTGTTGAGGCTGCGGGCGATTTTGCCCATTTCGGTTTCCATGCCGGTGGCGATCACAACAGCGCGACCGCGCCCAGCAGTGACCAAGCAGCCGGAGTATACCATATTTAGGCGGTCGCCTAGGGGCACGGTTTCGGTGATTTGCACATCGCTGTCTTTTTCCACCGGCACACTTTCGCCGGTCAGCGAGGCTTCTTCCACTTGCAGGCTGCTGCAATCAATCAACCGCGAATCCGCCGTGATGACATCGCCGGCGTTAAGTTCCACGATGTCGCCCGGCACAAGAAATTGCGCTTCAATCACTTGCTTGAGACCACCGCGAATGACGGTAGTCTTGAAGGCGTTCATTTTTTTCAACGCATCAAGGGCTTTTTCGGCTTTGCCTTCTTGATAGAGCCCCAGCACAACATTGATGATGACGATGGACAAAATAACCAGAACTTTTGCGATGTCGCTGGCGCTAAAGCGGCCGTTTTCCATGTTGAGCACTGCCGCAACGCTGGCAATGACTGCTGCGCCGATGAGCACCATGGTTGGGATTTCCATGAGATGGTGCAAAATGCGCTGGAGAAGTGTTTTCTTTTTTTCTTCCTCAAATTCATTGAGGCCATACTTGGCTTGCCGCGTTTCCACTTCCGTTTGGTTCAGCCCCACGTCCGGCTGCACACCGAATTCTTCGAGCACTTCGCCAATGTTTTCTTTCACCCACTGCAATATGATATACCTCCTTGAGAATAATGTACATAAAAAAATAACGCAGGTGCCGAAAAGTCACGCCTGCGGCGAGCTGGTCGCTGCGCTGTGTTCTATTTCGGCGGCATAAAAAATATAGCGGGTGCCGAAAAGTCACGATTATGTGGCTTCTTTACCCGCGTACTTTTCATTTGCAAAAATCACTTCTATGTTAACATAATATGACGAATTTGTCAACACAGAATTTTTGTGTGCTGTGTTAGCTGGTATTATATAAAAAGATGCAACCCTCTCACGGGAATAAAAAATCACGCATCCACGAAAGTGAAAGCGCGATTTGTGAACGGCGACTCGCCGCTGGTCGGGACGACAGGATTCGAACCTGCGGCATCCTGGTCCCAAACCAGGCGCGATACCAAACTTCGCCACGTCCCGAAAGATATTTTGTTGTGCAATTGCAAAAGCTTATGTTTGCACCTGATCTATTATACCGCAAACGGTTTGCGTTGTCAAGCAGTTTTTTGCGCAGGCGCATTTTCGGGTTGACAGCGGTGACGAAATATGTTAGAATGAAGTGTAAATTATCGCTGAAGGAGAACTCAAATGAATTGTCCGTATTGTGGGAACCAAGGCCAGACTTGGCACAAAAACTGCACAGCTTGTGGTGCTGCATACCCAGAAAACACAGCAACACAGCAGCCGCAATCTAACCAATTTGCTCAGCCGCCACAACAACAGCAACCTTGGGGACAGCCCCAGCAACAACCATGGCAGCAACAGCAAGCGCAGCAACCGTGGGCTGCACCGGTCAAACAAACTGACAACGTGGGTGTTGTGCTGGGCGTGTTGTCGATTATCTTTGGCGTGCTAGCACTAACCTTGCCAGTGCCTTTCCTTGATATCGCATTTGGTGTGGCGGGCATTGTGATGGCAGCCATTGCAGGCAGCAAGGGTCAGCGCGGGTTGCGCATCGCCGGGTTGATTGTATCAATTCTCGGCACGGTGGTGGCGTTTTTTTACACGTTGGGCACGATGGCGTTTCTCTAAAATATTGCCCCCTCAGTCACGCCTCTCGGCGTGCCAGCTCCCCCGCAAGCGGTGGAGCCTTCGGCAATACCTACACATTTCCATAAATTGAAAACGATGTGGCAGGCGGAGCATTGTGCTCCGCTTGTTTTTTATGTTTGGCTGAGTGCTTGCTCAAGTGCCTGCGAAAGTTGATCGGGGCAGGAGGTCGCACGTGGGCCGCAGCGGGTGCCGCGAAATTTTGCGATAACTTCACGGGCATTCATGCCTTGCACAAGCTTGGCAATGCCAGTGAGGTTGCCGTCGCAGCCACCCTCAAAGTGCACGCGGGTGATGGTTTCGCCGTCCAGTTCAACCGATATGCGGCGCGGGCAAATGCCGCGGGTTTGGTAAGTATGTGTCATGATTATACCCTTTCTTTAACATGAGTTATAGGCCATTTTTCTTTGCAAAGTCTGCGATTCGACTATCGTCAATCGTGTCGGCATATCCCGTCTGCTTTGCGACGGCTTTCATGGCCATGCGTTCGGCAAAGTTGGTTTTTGCGGGGTCAAATATGCCGCCCAGCAGCATGGCTGCCTGTGCGTGCGCGAGCAATGGGACAGGTACATTGTCGGCAAAGATTTCTGGTTCTTCGGCGGGCAGCAGGCCGCTAGCGAACAAACCCAGCTGTTTTTGCAACAGGGCATCTGCATGTTGTGTTAGGAACGCCTTGGCTTCTTTGCGGAACATGCCTGCATACACCGCGCTGCCCACGATGATGCAGTCGAAGTCGGCGAGATTGGGCGCGCTACTTTGCTTGAGGTCATGCAGCGTGGCATTGCTCACGTGATTTGCGATACGGCGGGCGATTTCGGCAGTTGCGCCGTGCTTGGTGGCGTATAAAATGATGGTTTTCATGGGACTAACTCCTCTTCCTGCGCATCCGGCGGCAGCGTTACTTTGCATGGGATGTGTTTGATGATGTAGTCAAGCGAGTCGGCTTGCTGAAGCATAAGCATGGTTTCGGCATGTGGGTTGGCGTAAATGCCCGGCCAGAAATATTCGTTGTACTCCGCCCGACAGGGGAACGCCAGCACTGGCTCATCAAGCGAAAACTGCGCGTTTACGCCCGACTTATTGCCGCGTGCGTCGAGTTTGATCCAGCGTTCGTGCAACCAAACTGCGTTATAGGCATGCACGCAATAGCCCTGTGAGTTGTCGTTCATCAGCGTGATGTGCTGAAAGCAAAAGCCTGTGGGGATATGCTGAGAACGCAACAGGGCTGCCAATAAATTTGCCTTGGCATGACAAATGCCAGTGTTGTGCAGCAGCACATCGGAAGCTTTTGCTGTGATGACTTTCGCGTTGATGTCGAACGAATGAGGAATTTCATCGCGCACGAAGGCAAATGCGATGCGCGCTTTTTGGGTGTCATCAGTAATATCGCGAAATAATTGCGTTGCTTTTGCTTGAATGATGTCGGCGGTAAAGTCAATGTATTCATCTGAAGCTAGAAAAATTTTTGTGTTCATGCTTACAGCTCCAGTTCGAATTCTATTTCGTCGCGCAAAGCAATACCATCCTCGCCAGCCAGCGGGATGGACGGTTTCAACTGCCGCGCAGTATCCATGGCGCGCAAGCGAATCTCACGCAGCACAAACCCGCGCCGTTGATAAAATCGAAAAGCGTGCGTGTTATCGTTGCTGGTTTGCACAATGAGTTTGCACACGTCATGTTCTTTGGCGGCCTGTTTAACTTGTTCAATCAGCGCGGTGGCAATGCCGATATTCTGCACCACGCTTTCCAACACCATGATTTCGCATAGGCCGCTATGCAACTCATATAACAAATAGCCAAGCACCTCATCACCCTGCACTGCCGCAAAGCCCGGCATTATACGCGAATCCCACAGCTTGTTGTTGACGGCGATGTACGGCGCGCCCCAAGTTGCATCCAATATGGGCTGGATTTTTTCACGCAGTGCGGCGTCGATTGAGCAGATTTCGTAAGCTGTGCTTGACCTTTCAGCCATGGTATGCTGTTCTTTCTCGGTCAAGGCTAATGCTATTTTCAGCGCAGCAATGCGACGCTCGAGCAGTGTGCGCTGCGCTGGAGCCTGTTTGGTGAGGTCGATTTTTTGGCATTTGTGCAGGGTTGATTGCAGTGCATTGTGTGCGTCGCTAAGTTGTGTTTGTGTGAATTTGCTGGGCATGGCGCGTGCCCTCCTTCTTGTTTACCTACTCATTGTACCATCCCCGCAAAAAAAATGCAAGAAAATTCTTGACAAGCGTAAATGAGTATGCTATAATAGGTAACGCCGTGGGGGGTTAGCTCAGTTGGGAGAGCGCTTGAATGGCATTCAAGAGGTCAGCGGTTCGACCCCGCTACTCTCCACCACATGTATATAATGTAATAGCGATGCAGCTTTGGCTTAATAGGCCAAGGCTGTTTTGCATAAAATCTGCGTGGTGTTTTTGGCACAATTGCATATATTTTAAAACATGTGCACAAAACACTTGACAAAAGCAACAGGAGATGCTATAATGAAGGGGAAACTATGTTGCGAATTGAAAAGGAGGATCTTTTATGAAGAACCACAAACGACTACTTAGCCTAGCCGTGGTAGCAGTGATGCTGCTGGGGCTGATCTCTGCGGGCTTAATGGCGTCTTCGGCGCAATCCGTGGCATTTGCACCAGCCACGCTAACGCTGCCGACGTTCACAGCACCCAGTCCCTTGGCTGAGGGCGGCTTGATTGATGAATTGCCGCCGCTGGTGACATTCACCGTGCCAGAAACCATTTGGCTTGACCAAGGGGTTTCGGGCGAAAACGAGTACAATCCGGAATACTCGCAACCTGTGACACTGGTGCCACAAACCCGTATTGTGGCATACAGCAACATCACCAACACGGTGGGCACACAAACCACCGGCGAAGTTGCTTTTAGTGCTGCAGGTGCCACGAATCTGGTCATCACAGCCACACAGCTTGGCACAACCGACGCTGCTGTGACCGCCTTTGGCACAATGGCCGATGACGACGGCGATAGCTTCACCCACAGCTTGGCAAGCAATGTTCACCTGCCCACGGCCTTGGCTGCAAACACAGCCGCTGTTATTGAATGGGTGGCAACGTTTGAACTGCCTGATGTGATTGCGGGCAGAACATTTACTTCGCGTGCGTTTTCGATCGCCTATGCTCCCAACAGCAGAATAACTGGTGCGGCTTTATGGGTGCAGCACTGCGTTCATGGCACTGGCAATGCACTCAATGGCTGGGGTTTGATGGAGAACATTTCCGGCGCACACATGTACATGGCCGGCCTACAACACTTTGAACTGGCTGCTCCAGCGGGCGGTCAAGCAAGCACAAATAATAACTACAGAATCAACTCGTGGACATTGGATCCGCAAGTTAATCTTTCCAATGCCGTGTTAAGCGCAGACCCTGCTGTCATGCAAAGATCAGTTAACGATCTGTTTGGTGGCCAGATTGGTCGTCACAATCATGCTACGCGCGCCTTTAATGTAACCAGACACGAACACGGTCAAACGTATGGGCCAGAAATAAACACTTGTGCGACATCGAGCGGAAATTTCATCATGCGCAGTCGCCCCACTAACCCTGTCGCATGGTTGGATAGAGACATTATCTATTCCGGTTTTCGTAATGATCGTCGCTTTGGCACAAGCATGACTGAAACGCAGCTCCGAAATCTCTACGGTGCAACCGGACGTTGGGCAACGCACACGGCGGAGCGCCATGTGGGTTACATGCATGTAGACAGTAGCCGCTTTACTAACCTTGGCCAAGTGCCCGGCATGCGCTTTTCTGCCATTGTTGGCCAGGCCCAAGGAGCACACACAGCAGTGATTAGCGGCAACACGCATAATCGACAAGTGTTGAATAGCAGGCCTGGCGGCACAGCTCAGGGCAACGTGATACGTCTGGGCGACTACACGCATGCAACAGGTCAATATATCTTGCCGGCGGGACAGGTGTTCGCCAGCCATGGTGCTCAAATTCCCGTTACAGAGGGCACAACAAACGTACCGGTTTCATTTGAACATGCACACCTCGTTGAAGTAGAAACATGGGAAAGCCCTGCCGGTCACATTCAAGGCCTTATGCTGGGCAACCGTTTGACCCCTGGCTTTGATTTTGACCTTATCGGCACCGACATGAGCACCGTGCGTGCAGAAGTGCTGCAAGCACGTCATCCTGATCAATTCTATACAAATGATAACACAGACTTTAACAACCGCTTGGTAACCCTTGCCAACTGGCTGGGCAACCCGCTGTTGAACGAAACTGATCTAGACTTGGCCCCTGCCAATAATGAAGAGTTGGATATTGGCGAAATTGCTGAAGGCGATCGCTGGGAAGTGGCAGCCTCGACCTTCACCGTGACAGTGGCAAACGGCACTGTGAATAGTGCTAGCAGCTACGACTTTGAAGCTGGCGAAACTGTGACCATCGTTGCAGGCACAGCCCCTTCAGTCAATCACCATTTTTCTGGCTGGACATTGACAACCGGCACTGGTGTGACCTTTAACAATGCAAACGCGGAGACAACCACGTTCACCATGCCTGCCAACGCAGTGACCGTGACGGCTAACTTTGCACTAAATGATCAATTTGCCCTCACCGTCAACGGCGGCACCGCTGACCCCGTTGGCCCGCACTTTGCTGGCGCAACGGGAACCGTTACCGCTAATGCTCCCCCGGCGAACCAGCATTTTGTGCGCTGGGATGGCGATTATAGCATTTTGGCGGACAGAACTCTCGCGGAAACCACGTTCACCATGGGCGCAGCAGCAGCCACAGTGACGGCCGTGTTTGAGGACGATGATCGCTTCACTTTTGAGGTTTTCGGATACGGTACCACCGGCACCGCTGGCAGCCCATTCTTCGAGGGTACTTCGGTGACAGCGACTGCACCTGCTGTAAATGCAGGAGGTTATTCGTTCTTGCACTGGGTAGCTGTAGGCGTCGTGCTGGCTGATGACACATTGAATACTGTGACCTTTGATATGCCTGCTGCAAACGTTACGCTTACTGCTGTGTTTGAAGATACCGAACTCTTCACACTCACCGTGGTTAACGGCAGCGGTAGCGGTGAGCATCCTGCAGGTAACGTTCCTATCGTAGCAGCTGCTCCGCCTGAAGGCATGCGTTTTGCAGCTTGGACTGGCGATGTTGCCGCAATAGACGATGTATTTAGCGATAGCACCTTTGTAACGATCACGGATGCTGACGTGACTGTTGAAGCCACGTTTGAGCCTATCCCAAGCTTTGAAGTAACTGTGGTGAATGGCACAGGCGGCGGCATGTTCATGGAAGGTGTCACGGTAGCCATTGAAGTGCAAGTACCTGCAAACCACTATTTCACCGGCTGGGTCTCTGCAGATGGCGTGACTTTTGCTAACGCCGCGTTTGCTGAAACCACATTTGTGATGCTTGGCAACGCTGTGACTGTGACTGCAACCTATGCTCCAGACGAGCAATTTGCTCTCACAGTAGTTGATGGCACCGGCGCCCCTGCTGGCCCGCATTTCGCTGGCGCAACCGTGACCATCACCGCAGGCGCTCCCCCGGCAAACCACCACTTCACAGGATGGACTGGCGATGTTGCCTTTGAAGATGCAACTGCGGAAATCACCACAATCGTGATGCCCGCCAATGACTTGGCTGTGACGGCTAACTTTGCGCCGAATCCGCAATTTACGGTTACTGTTGTGAATGGCTCCAGCACCCCCGCAGGCCCGTTCTTTGCGGGCGAAACGGTGACCATCACCGCAGGTGCTCCCCCGGTTGGCTATGATGGATTTGCAGGCTGGACCGGTGCAGTTGCCTTCACCAACGCAAGCGAAGCCACCACCACGTTTGTGATGCCCGCCAACAACGTGACTGTGACGGCCAACTTTACTCCCGAAGGTCCACAGCCCGAACTCTTTGCGGTCACCGTTAATGGCGGCACAGGCGGCGGCAACTTCCTTGCTGGCGCAATCGTGAATTTGGCTGCGAATGAACCCGCAGCTGGCTATGAATTCGCAGGCTGGACCATCGCAGGTTTGGACACGGAGGGCCTTGACCTAACCGCGGCTACGCTCACGTTTGTGATGCCGGCCAACAACGTGACTGCGCAAGCACACTTTGTTGAAGAAGGCGGACAGCTTGAGTTCTTTACGGTTACTGTTGTCAACGGCACAGGCGGCGGCACCTTCCTCGCAGGAAATAGTGTGACCGTGACTGCGAATGAGCCCGCAGAAGGCTATGAATTTGCAGGCTGGACCGTTGCAGGCGTGACCATTGCGGACACAAGTGCAACCTCGCTCACATTCACCATGCCTGCCAACGCAGTGACTGCGACGGCTAACTTCGATGAAGTCATCATCACCCCACCGCCAGGCTACACAGTGACTGTGACCAACGGCCCTGGCAGCGATACGTTCCAAGCGGGTGACACAGTGACGATTGTTGCAGCAGGAGCACCGACAGGCTATCGCTTTGCGGGCTGGAATGTTGTAGGCGTGAACCTTGATGGCGTTGATCTAAGCGAGACAACTCTCACGTTCGTGATGCCTAACAACGCAGTGACTGTAACGGCAACATTTGAGCCCATCCCAAGTGGGGGCGGTGGCGACACCACGTCCTGCAACACACACTAGCTGATGTGGGTAATCACCATCTTCACCGTATTGATTGCTGTATTCACAGGATTCTTTGCTCTGCGCAACGGATTCTAATCCTTAGCTCTCCTAATATCAAACGCACCCTGAAGAACTCGGGGTGCGTTTTTTATGGTTGCAGATTTGCAGATGAAAAAATCACGCACCCAAAAGTGAGTGCGTGATTTAACGGATAATCTCTAGCGCAGAGCAATGGTTTTGTCTTGCAATTGCCTGCCTGTGCTATCATAACCCAACAGGTGAACCGTTCCATCTGCGTTTGCTTGCACCATTGATGCCATTACTTCGCCGCCGTAGCCATCTGTTGGACCGCCAGCAAAGAACAACGGCAAGGGCACAATGAAGCGTGAGTGTTCTTCATAAGGCTCGAAAAATCTTGAGGCCAGACCGTGCCAGTGAGCGGAAAACTGCATATCAACACCTAAACGTTGCAGTTGCTCAAAAAATTGCTGCTGTGTTTGTTCGCGTTCTTGGTCGAAGTTAGGAATGTGCACCAAAGAAAAGTGCAACAGGGTTTCGTCGGGCACTTCCAAGTCCGCAAGCCAAGCGAGCTGTTGGTCCAGATAGTCTGGGCTTGTGCTAGCGATGGTACCGGCTTCAAACTCGGCTGTGTTCGTGCGGTTAATGGGCCAGTCGTCGGCCGAGTCAGTCACAGTGAATAGGAAATTGCCGCGCTGCACTTGGTAGTAAAAACTGCGCAGCCCCAGCTGCGGGAAAATTTGTGCAGCGTACACACCGCTCATCTCATGGTTGCCGCGCACGAAGATTGCTGGCACTTCGCTGCCGGTGACCTGTGCACCTGCCCAGATGATGTTGTAAATGAAATCATTTTCGCTGTGATAACCGCTGGAGTAGTCGCCTAGCATGACGAATAAATCCGGCGGCGGCATGTGCGCCATGGCTTGCACGAGTTTTTCGGGCTGGTTATGCCAGTCGCTGGCCACAGCAATGTTGAGTTCATCATGATCGCTGCCTCTAAAGGTAAACACGGGACTTTCAATGGTTGCTCCAAAGTTGGTGTATGAGCTGGAAAGTGCCGGCACTTCGCGGGCACGCACCTGATAGCTGCTGCCATCCAGTGCATCGCGCGGAACTTGGAAATTATGCACGCGTCCCACATGCATGCGTCCTGCATGATCGTTGGGCAAAACTTCCCCACCAATGATCAAATAGCCCACACTGTTGCTGTTGGTTGCAAAAACAACACTGTAATATCCATCGCCGATGTCGAGCACCAGCGGGTAGCTGCTGAAATCAAAGGATGCAGCCGCGCGCGTAATATATGGCACGGCAAGACCAATTGCCACTGCCATTGCAACCACGATAGAGATAATGACCTGCGTGCGTTTCTTCATGTTAATGAAGAACAAAAGCACAAAGGGGATGCTCGCCAGCAAGGCAAAATAAGCCAGGAAGGGGATTACGTTTGGCCAGTTGCGCACGAGACCTGAAAGGCCATGGTCAAGGGCAAAAGCCAGAAAGACAGTCCATACAAACAATGCGCCTGCAAGCACACAGGATACAACATGCGCAATGCCCAGTGCTTTAATTTCTCTGATGCGCTGCGGCATAACCAGATATACCAGCGATGTTAGGCCGCACAGTATAATCAGCACAAAAACTGTGGGTACGAAGGCCTCGCCCAGTGGGTAATAGTTTGGAATCCAGCCGAATGCCCAGCTAGCACTGCGCAGCAGAAAAAACGCTGCCACCGCCAAGGCATAGAACACAAAGGATCCCGCTCTGCTGTTAAACGCTGCGCCAATTCGCTTGAAAAAGCTCATAAATATCTCCTTTTTTATGTAATGTTTATATTATACCTTTTATGAGTGATGATGTCAAGCACTGCTTTTGGGGAGAATAAAAAACACGCTCCCACAAATGTGAAAGCGTGCTGGTGCGGATAAGAGGACTTGAACCTCCACCGAGTTGCCCCGACTAGAACCTGAATCTAGCGCGTCTGCCAGTTCCGCCATATCCGCAACAACAACTATTGTATCACATTGCGGGGGGCTTGTCAAGACTTTTTATGATGATGAGCAAATTTTTTTATAAATATATCTGGCGACATCAATGCATCAGCGTTTGCGTTGATTTCTTCTATGCTCCAATCCCACCATTTCACGCGCAAGAGGCATTCTATGATTTCTGGCGAATAACGATAGCGTTTTATGTTCGCGGGAGCGCCAACGACGATGGCATAGGGCGGTACATCTTCAAGCACCACGGCGCCTGAGCCGATGATCGCGCCATCGCCAATGCTCACAACTTTTGATGCATTGATGAACGCGTTTGCACCAATCCAAACATCATTTCCAATGATGATGCCGTCATTGTGTTTGCCATAAGGATTTTTCGGATTTGACGAGATTTTTTCTTGATATAAAGCCTTGTTTTCTTCAGAAAAACATGATTGCAGTTGATCGCTCACAAAACACATATCCATTTGATGATCGCCATAAACTGCTGCCGAATTATTGATTGATGTGTAGCGACCGATGCTTTTGATGTAACCAAACCCGCAAGACCACAATATTTTTTCGCCAAAATATGTTTGTCTCCCAATTTTCGCGGCATAGCAATCCCATTCGAATGGCAAGCTTCGCCCATAATCGCTGAAAGAGAAGTAGTCTTTAACATAGCTGAACGCGCGGCTTTGTTCGTCTTGTTTAAAATCGATTAAATCATCTTCCGTCACCGTGATTACAAAATGTTTCTCCGGATTCACATCGTCAGCAACAGCTGTTTTATAAGCTTTCAGCGTGCGTGATAATAAGCGCGTTGGGGTTCCCCAGATGATGATATCGCGATGATTTAAACACCTCTCCAATACCTGCTCAATTTTACTTTTCATGATAATATCCCCCCTCTGCTGCATTTAGTATAGCATTTGCAGCAGGGACTTGTCAAGTTTCTTTTTTTATGTTATACTGGATAAAACACAAAAGGAGTTTTCATATGACCAAAGAATTTTATGGCACACACCCCAACGGCACCGACGTTTACGCCTACACGTTAGACAACGGTAGTCTTAAGGCCAAGTTTTTGTCTTTTGGCGCAGCTATCGATGAGCTTTGGGTGCCCGACCGCCACGGCACACCTGCAAATGTGCTCATTGGCCACGCGGATTTGCAAGACCGCATCGAAAACAATACGGCTCGGGGCGAGGTTTGCGGCCGTGTGTGCAATCGCATCAACGGTGCAAAGTTTACGCTCAATGGCGAGGAATTCAATCTTACCCCCAGCCCCGAAGGGCAGTTTACGCTGCATGGTGCGAGCGAGTTCAATACCGCGCTGTGGGATGTTGCACAAGTTGACGACACTGCCATCACATTCACTTACACCAGTGCGGCAGGCACGCATGGCTTTCCCGGTACGGTGACCACGCAGGTGCGCTATACGCTTGACGGCAGTGCACTGCGCATTGAATATGAAGCCACCAGCGATGCGGACACCGTGATCAACCTCACCAACCATGCGTATTTCAATTTGGCGGGTGTGGGCAGCGGGCAGATTTTTAGTCAGCAGTTGCGCATTGATGCTGAGCACTACTTGCCGCTGAATGACATGCTTTGTCCTACCGGTGAGCTTGCTGCCGTGGCGGGCACGCGCTTTGATTTCCGCCAGCTGCGTGAGATCGGCGAAATTTACGACGTGAACTTTTGCAACCCGGGCGCGGTTGAAGCCCTTGACCCAGTCAGCGGCCGCCGCTTGGTGGTTGAAACTGATTTACCCGGCGTGCAGCTCTACACCGGCGAGTGCCTGTGTGAGCCCTTCACTGGCTTTTGCCTTGAAACCCAGTTTTGGCCAGACGCACCCAACCAGCCAGACTTTCCATCCATTGTGGTGCGGGCAGGGGAGAAGTGGACGAGCTGGACAAAGTTTAGTTTTGATGTAGCATAGAAAGGGTAAAATGTATGGCAAACAGAAAAAAGACTAATTGGGAGAAAGCGCATGTTATCGCAGTTATTGTTGCCGCAGTGATTGGCATAATACCAAGCTTCTTCGCTGGACGAGTTACTGTGACAATTGACAATGACCAGCAACTTATTCGGGAATTTGACAGAGGTTTTGCTGCTGGAATGGCTTCCGTTGAAATTCCTGAAGTTCCCGCAGTAGACGTTTATACTCCGCTTCCAACTACGACTATGGTCACGACAACACGCTCGCCGCGTGGCGAACCATTTTTGCAGGAAGTTCCTTGGTTTGAAGAACGTGCAATGATGACTATGACAGTAAATATGCAGGGCGACACTTTTTCGAATGCAATTGTTTGGCATACAAGTAGTTGGGGAGTAGATGGTTGGTCGCATCATAACCTAAGAGGGCAATATAGCATTCTCACAGGAACGATAGGGCGTATTGATGGCTCTGGTGAAAGGGTGGGAACCATCAGATTTATAGGTGATGGGAGAGAATTAGATTATTTCCAAATAGATGGTTCAACTTCGCCAGATGAAATCTCAATTGATGTAACAGGCGTTTTGATATTAAGAGTAGAAATACAAGAATCTTTTGCTGGCAGTGCAAGGATCGCTTTTGCTAATGCAAGAATTCAATAAGAACTTACTGAGGCGGAGCAATCCGCCTTTATTTTTATGCAAGCGTTGAAGACGGCACAGCGAAGCGACATTTTTATGCATAAACCCATTGAATATTCATCGCAAGTATGGTATAATAGAGATATTATACACGCTGGGAGTTTATCATGACACAACAACAACGCCGCGCCGCACGCGAACAAGCCTTCTCGCTGCTGTTTGCACTAGCCTTTCATGCAAACTTGCAGGAAGTACTTGATGCACGTGATGAAGATGAAGTGCCGCTGGATGAGTTCGCCCTGCAACTGGCCACGCTTGCTGTGGAAAATTTGCAGATGATTGACGAGGAAATCGCGAAGCGGCTAAAACCCGGTTGGCGGCTGGGGCGTATTCCGCGTGCCACGCATGCGCTGTTGCGTCTTGCTGTGTGCGAAATGCTGCACGTGGATGACATCCCCGTGGGGGTGAGCATTAACGAGGCGGTTGAGTTGGCCAAGATTTATGGCGACGACGATGCACCGAAGTTTGTGAATGGCTTGCTAGGCGCGATTGCGAGGGAACATGACACTAGGAGTTGACACGAGCAATTACACCACAAGCTTGGCACGATATGACGGCGAAACCGTGCGACAAATAAAACGCCCGCTGCCGGTGAAAGCAGGCGAACTGGGCTTGCGGCAAAGCGACGCGCTGTTTCATCACACCGTTGCGCTGCCGGACATGTTGGATGAGTTTTTACGTGGGCAGAAAGTCACCGCCGTGGGCGTGAGCAACCGTCCACGCGATGTGCAGGGGAGTTATATGCCCTGTTTTTTGGCGGGCATGAGCGTCGCACAGGCCGTGGCAAGCGCACTGGACATACCATTATATATGTACTCACATCAGCAGGGGCACTTGGCTGCGGCGTTGTATTCGGTCAAACGGCTGGATTTGCTGCATGGTGAGTTTCTGGCCTGGCATGTGAGCGGCGGCACGACCGAGTTGCTGCATGTGCGGCCAGGCCTGCAGGCCGCGTGCATTGGCGGCACGGCGGATTTGAATGCCGGGCAGCTGGTAGATCGCGTGGGCGCGCAGCTGGGGTTAGATTTTCCCGCAGGCCCTGCGTTGGATCAGCTGGCGCAGCGCGGTGAAAATCAGCGTGTGCGGGTGAGCGTGAATGGCATGCACATGCATCTTTCCGGCGTGGAGAATCAGTGTAAGCAGATAGATGATGCCCCGGAAAATATCGCGCGGTTTTGCTTGGCGACCATTGCACAGGCGATGATCAAGATAACCAGCCAAACGGGTGATTTGCCGCTGATTTGCGCGGGCGGGGTGTGTTGCAGCCAAGTGCTGCGCGAGATATTCTGTGCAGCGTTTCCGCATGCACAATTCGCCGCGCCGGAGTTTAGCGCAGACAATGCCGCTGGCATTGCAGTTCTGGCTTATTTCAACCACATAAAAAATCTCCCGCGAAGCGACTAAAAAGTTTTTTGCGTCACTTTTTTCAAAAAAGTGATAAAAAAGGAATGTTATGCTAGCACCTCTCACCGTTTCGCAACTGAATAAATACGTAAAGTTCCTGCTGGAGGAAAGCGATGGACTGCGCGGCCTTGCCGTGGCAGGTGAAATCAGCAACTTCAAAGCGCACTATAGCGGGCACTGGTATTTTACGCTTAAGGATGACAAAGCCGCGTTGCCTGCGGTGATGTTTCGTGAGGCTAACCGTCGCCTAGGCTTTGTGCCGCATGACGGCATGCATGTGGTGCTGTTTGGCCGTGCGTCGTTGTATGAACGTGACGGCAAGTTTCAGGTTTATGCCGAGGACATGCAACCCGACGGCTTGGGGGCGCTATATCTAGCATTTGAGCAGCTGAAAGAACGTCTTGCCGCTGAGGGCTTGTTTGATGAACAGCGCAAACGGCCCATCCCTGTTTTTCCGAAGCGGGTGGGGATTATCACCAGCGGCACAGGTGCGGCATTGCAGGATATGCTGCAAATTTTGCGGCGGCGTTGCCCTGCGTGTGAGGTTGTGCTGTGCCCGGTGCAAGTGCAGGGGCAAGGGGCAGCAGGGCAAGTTTCAGCTGCAATTGACTTATTTAATGCACGCGATGCTGCTGATGTTTTGATTGTTGGGCGGGGTGGCGGCTCACTTGAAGATTTGTGGGCGTTTAATGAAGAAGCCGTGGCACGTGCGGTGGCAGCGTCGCGAATTCCAGTGATCAGTGCGGTAGGGCACGAAACAGATGTTACGATTTGCGATTTCGCAGCAGATTTGCGCGCGCCAACGCCTTCTGCTGCAGCGGAGCTTGCTGTGCCGGACGTGGCGGAAATTATTGCAGGGCTGCATGGCCTGCATGAGCGCATGACCTATGCCATGCAGGCAAACTTGCAACAACGCCGCGCAGCATTAACCAGCTTGCTTGGGCGGCGTGTGCTCAGCAGCCCGCAGGAACTCATTTGCACCGCGCAACAACGCCTAGATGGCGCAACGCAACGCATGCACAGCGCAATGACCGAGCGCACACTGCGCGAGCGGGCGAAGTTCACGCGCTTGGCGGCAAGTTTGCACGCACTCAGCCCGCTTGGGGTGTTGGCGCGGGGTTATGCGATTGCACGCAAAGACGATGTGCCAATAACGAGCATAACACAGCTGGCACTTTGGGATGAGTTGCAATTGCAACTGCATGATGGCACCTGCACCGTGACGGTGAACTTGTAATATTTTTCGCGCGACCTACGCACGACCTATCATAGAACACAGCGAAGCGACTTAAATGTTTTTGCGCCACTTTTTTCAAAAAGCGGCAAGAAGGAGGGGCTATGCAAAATTATGAGAAAGCGTTTGCTCGGCTTGAGGAAATTGCTGGGCTGCTTGAGCAGGGCAGCTTGCCGCTGGAGCAAAGCTTGAAGCTGTTTGAAGAAGGCACAAAATTAGCGACGCAGTTGCAGGTAACATTGCAAACTGCCGAGCAAAAGCTGACTACATTGAACTTGGAGAGCTGCGATGAATAACGTGACAGCACTGCTGAAAGAACAGGCTGAGCGGTTTGAACATACACTTGAGCAATATCTGCCCGGCGGCGAAAGTGTGGTGGCACAGGCCATGCGCTATAGTCTCATGGGTGGCGGCAAGCGGATTCGCCCGGTATTGGCGCAGGCCTTCTGTGCGCTGTTTGGCGGACGACCTGAGGATGCTGCGCCGCTTGCCGTGGCCATTGAATTGGTGCACTGCTATTCGCTGGTGCATGACGACTTGCCCTGCATGGATAATGATGACATGCGCCGCGGGCGGCCAGCCTGCCACAAGCAATTTGGCGAACAAGCTGCGCTGCTGGCGGGTTCTGCCATGCTGTGCGAGGCCTTGCTGGTGCTGCATAACACGCAACTGCAAGCCGAATGCCGCTGTGAGGCAGTGAATATCCTCATGCGGGCATCAATAGACATGATTGAAGGCCAATGGCAGGATTTGAGCTATGAAAGCGTGGCAATCACTCGCGCACAGCTTGAAGAAATGAATGCGCTGAAAACCGGTGCGCTGTTGCGTGCAGCCTGCGAACTAGGCTGTTTGGCTGCTGGCGCCAGCGAAGATCAAATGCGTGCTGCGCGACAATATGCTGCGCAGTTGGGCTTGTTGTTTCAGCTCACGGACGATATTTTAGATGTGACGGCGAGCAGCGAAACACTGGGCAAAACTGCGGGTAAAGATGCTGCAGCGGGGAAAAATACATGGGTGAGCTTGCTTGGATTGCCCGCCGCACAGCAGTTTGCACATGAGTTGGCTGCTGCCGCGCAGCAGGCCATTGCAGGTTATGCCGATGCGGAGCATTTGCTTTATCAACTGCCGCAATGGCTTCTGACGCGAAACAATTAGTTCTGTTGGACAAAAATGAAAATTATCGTCAGCATATGGGGACGGCTTGCAAGCCGCCCGAGTAAAAATACTGGGTTAAGTGGTCATCGCGGGCGGCTTGCAAGCCGTCCCTACATGCTGTTTGTAGTTTGTTGACTATTTGAAGACACCACTTTTTTCAAAAAAGCGACATAAAGGAATGTATATGCTATCGAAAATCAATTCTCCCGCTGATTTGCGCCAGTTGCCGCGCAAGCAATTGCCGCAACTGGCCAGCGAAATCCGTCGCACAATCATCAGCACGGTGGAGCAAAACGGCGGGCACATGGCATCAAATTTGGGTGTGGTGGAGCTCACACTTGCGTTGCACCTGACATTTGATTCCCCTCGCGATGCACTGATTTGGGATGTGAGCCACCAAAGCTACACACACAAATTGCTCACAGGTCGTTATGCGCAATTTAGCACGTTGCGGCAATCGGGTGGGCTGTCGGGCTTCACCAATCGCGGCGAAAGCGAGCATGATTATTTCACGGTGGGGCATTCCAGTTCTAGCGTGTCGCAAGCACTTGGGCTGGCCGAAGCGCGGCATTTGCAGGGTTGTGATGACTACACCGTGGCGGTGCTGGGAGACGGCGCGCTCACCGGCGGGCCGGTTTATGAGGCATTGAACAACGCTGGGCGTAGTCAGGCGAAGCTCATTGTGGTGCTCAACGACAACGAGATGAGCATTTCGCGCAACGTGGGTGGGTTGTCGCGTTATTTAGCAAAAGTGCGTGCCCTGCCGCGTTACCGCCGCAGCAAGCGTCGTGTGGAACGTATATTGCGCCGCATTCCCGGCGTGGGGGATGGCTTGGCCAAGCAGGTGGCGAAGCTCAAGGAACTCGTCAAGCGGGTGCTCACGGGCACCACGATTTTTGAACAGCTGGGGCTTGCATATATTGGCCCGGTGGATGGCCATGATATTTCTCGCCTGCGTGCCGCGCTGGAAAGTGCCAAGCTTAGCCCGCGCCCCGCGTTGGTGCATGTGCACAGCACCAAAGGCAAAGGCTATCCGAATGCCGAAGCTGCGCCTGATGAATATCACGGTGTGAGCCCCGCGTGTGCAGAAAGTGGGCAAAGTTATACTGACATATTTGGCGAAGCGTTGTGTGGCATCGCCGATGGAAACTCGCAAGTATGCGCGGTGACTGCCGCCATGGCCCTGGGCACTGGTCTCAGCGATTTTTCGCAGCAATACCCCGCGCGATTCTTTGACGTGGGCATTGCCGAGGCACATGCGATGACGTTTGCGGCGGGCTTGGCTCGCCAAGGCATGCGCCCGGTGGTTGCGTTATATTCAACCTTCATGCAGCGTGCGTTTGACCAATTGCACCATGACGTTGCGCTGCAGAGCCTGCCCATGGTAGTAGCAGTTGACCGTGCGGGTTTTGTGGGTGCGGACGGTACTACCCACCATGGCTTATACGACGTGGCCATGTGTGCGGCATTGCCTGGGGCACAGGTATATGCTCCCGTGGCTGCAGATGAATTGCGCAGCATGCTGCAAAACGCACTGCAAGATGACAAACTCACCTTCGTGCGCTATGCACGTGACTGTGCAGCGCAACTTTCGCCAGATGAGTCGCATGGCACATTTGATGTGCACGGCAGCGGGGATTGCACGATCGTCACCTATGGTCGTTTGATTCACGAGGCTTTGCAAGTGCCGGGCGTGCGCGTGCTGCGGCTGCGGCGCGTGCTGCCGATTGATCCTGCTGCGGTGCAGGCGGTATTGAATTGCCGCCGCGTGTGCTTTTTTGAAGAGGGCATCCGCACAGGCGGTGCAGGCGAACGCTTTGGTGCAATGCTTGCGCAGGCGGGTTATACTGGTGAGTTTAAGCTCAACGCTGTGGAGGGTTTTGCCCGTCATGCGAGTTTGGCAGAGCTGCTTGCGGAGCATAAGCTCGATCGTGCCGCAATGCGCGAAGCTTTGCAACTTTTTTGAAAAAAAGTTAAGTCGCTTCGCTGTATCCTAAGAAAAGTGCTGCGTTTGTGCTTGGCGCTACGCATGGGGAGATTTTAATGCGGTTGGATGTGATTCTTGTTGAGCGTGGACTATGTATCACGCGGGCAAAGGCGCAACGTGCGATAGAAGATGGGCTGGTGCAGGTGAATGGTAAACTTGCACTAAAGTCAAGCATTATGATTATGCAAGGCGACGAAATTACGCTGCAAGACAGCCCCGCGCAGCACTACGTTGGTCGCGGTGCGCTCAAGCTGCTGCATGCGCTTGAGGTTTTCGACATCGACGTAACGGGATTGCGCTGCTTGGATGTTGGCGCGAGCACAGGTGGTTTTACGCAGGTGCTGCTGGAGCGCGGCGTAGCGCATGTGACGGCTGTTGATGTTGGCACAGGACAGCTGGTACCCATGTTGCGAGAAGACCCGCGCGTGCTTTCACTGGAGAAAACTGATATTCGCACGCTGGAAATATCGCAAATGCAGCTCGCCTGTGTGGATGTTTCGTTCATCTCGCTTACGCTAATTTTGCCCAAGTTAGCAGAATGTTTACTACCGCACAGCCATGTGATAACGCTGGTAAAGCCGCAGTTTGAGTGCGGGCCTGCCGCGCTGAGCAAACGTGGCGTAGTCAGGTCACCCAAGGAGCACCAACGTGCTCTGCAACAAGTGATTGCTGCCGCGCAGCAGGCTGGGTTCGCCGAGCTTGGGGTGACGCAATCACCGTTGTTGGGCGGGCAGGGCAACACAGAATTTTTACTACATTTGCAAAGGGGGGGCTGCGTGTGAAGCAGATGATGGTGGTGCAAAAGTCATCGGCGGAGGCACTTGCGGCGGAAATTGAGGGTCGCTTGCGTCAACTTGGCGTGACAATTGTGCACAATCCGGCGCAGTGCGATGCGATCATCGCCGTGGGTGGTGACGGCACGATTCTCAATGCTGCGCACATGGTGCTGCCGCACGGCAAGCCTGTGCTGGGCGTGAACGCCGGACGCTTGGGCTTTCTTGCCGGGCTGGAGCAGGATGAGCTGGATCTGCTGCCGCGCTTGGCCGCCGGTGAGTTTGAGCTGGATTACCGCATGCTGTTGCAGGTGCAAGTTGAGCAACATGGCCGCGTGATTCGCGACAGCGTGTGCCTGAATGATGCAGTGTTGGCGCGGCGTTTTCCGCGCATTGCGGAAATCAACGTGACCTGCAACGATGATCAAACGCTATCATATCTAGGGGATGGCGTGATTTTCGCAACGCCCACTGGTTCAACGGCTTATAATTTTTCGGCGGGTGGTCCTGTGGTGCAGCCGGGCATCGAGAGCATTTTGCTCACGCCCATTTGCAACCACAAAGCACCTGCGCGCACCATCGTGTTTGCCGCGGATTCTCGCTTTTGTGTGGAAATCCCCGACGAAGAGCTTGCACTGGGCATTGACGCGCAAGCACCAATACCTCTGCAGCGCGGCAGCCGTGTAATCATTTGCCGCCACAGCAGCCGCGCAGCGTTCATTCGCTTGAAACCTGCGAGTTTTCTCGAAATTTTCAATGAAAAAATGGGGGGCAGCCTATGAAATCGCAGCGGCACGCGTTGATTCTTCGTTTAATTACTGAGCAGAAAATCGCCACGCAGGAGCAATTGCTGGCTGCGCTGGCCGACGAGGGCATGGTGGTTGCGCAGGCCACAGTTTCGCGTGATATTACACAGCTTAAGTTGCGAAAAAATGGTGCGTTTTATGAAATTGAGCCCGAGATTTCGCAGGGCAAGGCTGCAAATTTGCGCATGATCTTGCGCAGCTCCATCGAAAGCGTGGGCGGCGCGGGGCATACAGTGTGCGTGCGCTGCGAGGTTGGCATGGCGCAAAGTGTTTGTGTGGCCATTGACGCCCTTGCACCGCCGGGAATATTGGGCAGCCTAGCAGGGGAGGACACCATTTTCCTGCTGTGCAAAACCGAGCAAGACATGCAGAAAATCCAGGAGGAAATTCGGCAATATGCTACAACATTTAACCATTGATAACATAGCGGTCATCAAGCAGGCGCAGTTGGATTTACCCGCAGGTTTCGTTGCGTTAACTGGCGAAACTGGCGCGGGCAAGTCCATTGTGATTGATGCCATCAACGCGGTGTTGGGCGTGCGCACCAGCCGTGACCTGATTCGCACCGGCGCGGAAACGGCACGGGTGTCGGCGTTGTTTGGCGATGTTGGGGCGGAAATTACGGCCCTGCTGCACGAGCTTGACTTGCCTGAAGGTGAAGATGGCAGCGTGCTGGTGAGCCGCGTGATTTCGCACACAAAAAACAGTTGTCGCGTCAACGGCATGCCGGTGACGGTAGCCACGCTGCGCCAGCTGGGGCAACTGCTCATCAACGTGCATGGCCAGCATGATAACCAGGCTTTGCTTGACCCCGCGCGGCATGTGCATTTTGTTGATGCAATTGCGGAAAATGAGGAGTTGCGCAAGGAATATCGCGCGGCATTTGCACAGCTGCGGGCATTGCAACGCCAGCAGGATGCGCTGCAGATGGATGAGGACGAAAAGGCGCGGCGGCTTGATATGTTAGCGCACCAAATTGATGAGTTGGAGTTGGCCAATGTGCAGCTCGGTGAGCGTGAGACGCTGCGTGAGCGGCAGACGATGATGCGCAACAGCGAGAAAATCGCAGAAAATTTGCAGATGGCGACAACTGCGCTATTGGGTGATGAGGCGAGTGCGGTTGCACTGGCATTTGAGGCAATTTCGGCGATACAGTGCGTAATAGAATATCTGCCTGCTGCGGATGAACTCGCTGAACGCCTGCAAAGTGCGGTCTATGAGTTGCAAGAAGGTGCTGCTGATTTGCGTAGTTTGTTTGACACCGCGACCTTTGACCCCGCACAGGCCGATGAAGTGCAGGCGCGGCTGGATGTTTACCATCGGCTTTCGCGCAAATATGGCGATACAGAAGCGCAAATGCTGGCTTTTTTGGAGTCTGCACGCGCCGAGCAGGCGTCCATCACGCAAAGCGATGAGCGCATTCTGCAGCTGGAGGAGGAAATCGACGCACAGTTGCAGCACACCATCGCCTTGGCAAAGCAGCTGGCAAAAACACGCCGTGCAGCAGGGGAGCAATTCTCGCAGCAAGTGGTAAAAGAGTTGACGGAGCTGGACATGCCCAGCATCACGTTCACGGTGCAGTTCACCAAAATCCCACTGCGGCCCGAAGGCGGCGAAACTGCGGAGTTCCTGATTTCCGCAAACTTGGGTGAGTCGCCCAAGCCCCTTGCTAAGGTTGCCTCGGGCGGGGAATTATCGCGCATTATGCTGGCCATTAAGGCTGTGCTTGCCGCCAAAGATTGCACACCTACGCTCATTTTTGATGAAATTGATGCGGGGGTCAGCGGTCGCGCGGCGCAGAAAATCGGACGAAAACTTCGTCAAGTTGCACAGGGGCGTCAAGTGATATGCGTCACGCATCTGGCGCAAATTGCGGCACTGGCTGATTGCCACCTGCACATCAGCAAGCATGTGCAGGCCGACGAAACGCATACACGCATTGCGTTGCTGGATCACGAAGGGCGTCGCCGCGAGCTTGCGCGCATTATGGGCGGTGAGGAAATCACGCCTGCTCAACTCGCTGCGGCCGACGATTTGCTTTTTTTGCAAAACAAGTAAACAACCCCTGCGGGGCGCAAGCCGCTTCGCTGTGGACTATTGATGAAAGTAGAAGAGGAAAGCCCCATTCCCCTCCGTGGTGGGGTGCTGTCGCAACGGCGGAGTGGTCAACAACATGAAAAAACCCACCAGCAATAGGTGGGTTTTAATGTTGTTAGGGAATTAGTCGCACTCAATAACCGCGCCGGAACCAACAGTTCTGCCGCCTTCACGGATAGCAAAACGCAGGCCTTTTTCGATCGCGATTGGGGTGATGAGCTCAACGTCCATTTCCACGTTGTCGCCGGGCACACACATCTCAATGCCTTCGGGCAAGGTGATGATGCCGGTTACGTCCGTGGTGCGGAAGTAGAACTGCGGGCGATAGTTGTTGAAGAACGGCGTGTGACGGCCACCTTCATCTTTGGTCAACACGTATACTTGACCTTTGAATTTTTTCATCGGCGTGATGGAACCGGGAGCCGCCAGCACTTGGCCGCGCTCGATTTCTTCGCGCTTAATGCCGCGCAGCAACGCACCAGCGTTGTCGCCTGCTTCGGCGTAATCCAAGCTCTTGTGGAACATTTCCAGGCCGGTAACCACGACTTTGCGTTTTTCGTCGCTCAGGCCCACGATTTCCACTTCGTCGCCGGTTTTCACTTGCCCGCGCTCCACGCGACCAGTGGCTACGGTGCCGCGACCGCTGATGGTGAACACGTCTTCAACGGCCATCAGGAAGGGCAGGTCAGCCTTACGGTCAGGAGTAGCGATGTAGCTGTCAACAGCGTCCATCAGCTCCCAAATGGGTTGCAGCGGTGCTGCGTCCATGTCGCTGCCTTCGTACTCAAGGGCTTTCAGGCCCGAGCCGCGGATAACAGGAATGTCATCACCGGGGAAGCCTTGCTCGCTCAGCGCTTCACGGATTTCCATTTCAACCAGGTCAAGCAGTTCGGGATCGTCCACTTGGTCGCATTTGTTCATGAACACTACGATGTAGGGCACGCCAACTTGGCGGGCCAACAGCAGATGCTCACGGGTTTGCGCCATGGGACCGTCGGTGGCGGCGATAACGATAATCGCGCCGTCCATTTGTGCTGCGCCGGTGATCATGTTTTTGATGTAGTCGGCGTGGCCAGGGCAGTCAACGTGCGCATAGTGGCGTGCTTCGGTTTCGTATTCCACGTGCGATGTGTTGATGGTAATGCCGCGTTCGCGCTCTTCTGGTGCTTTGTCGATGCTGGCGTAGTCTTTGAATTCTGCGCCGCCCCGCATGGCGAGGGATTTGGTGATTGCGGCGGTCAGCGTGGTTTTACCATGGTCCACGTGACCGATGGTGCCGATGTTAACGTGGGGTTTGCTGCGTTCGAATTTTTGCTTACCCATGGATAGTTTGCCTCCTTAGTCATTATCACTTAAAATTATAACAGATTAGAATAGAAAATGCAAGTGTTTTTGCGAAATATTTTCCTAATGCGTAACTATTTTTTGCCTTTTTCGCTCACGATGCCTTCAGCAATGCTTTTTGGCACTTGCGTGTAGTGGCTGGGCTCCATCGAATACTGCCCACGGCCTTGTGTGGACGAGCGCAATGTGGTGGCATAGCCAAACATCATGCTCAGTGGAACTTGGGCGTCAATTTGCACGGCACCGCTGCGGTTTTGTGTGTCCAGAATTTGACCACGGCGCGAGTTCAGCCCGCCGATGACATCGCCCATGTAGTCATCCGGCACGTTTACCGTTACCTTCATGATGGGTTCCATCAACACGGGGTCAGCTTTGCGCATGGCATCTTTGAAGGCCATGGAGCCTGCAATTTTAAACGCCATTTCGCTGGAGTCAACCTCGTGATATGAGCCGTCGTACAGGGTGACTTTAGTGTCCACTACATTGTAGCCTGCCAGTGTGCCCGCCAGCATTGCGCCTTTGATGCCCGCCTCAACAGCCGGGATATACTCCTTGGGCACTGCGCCGCCCACGATTTCGTTGGCGAATTCATAGCCCTTTTCGGGGTTGGGTTCAATGCGGATTTTAACATGACCGTATTGTCCGCGGCCACCAGATTGTCTGGCGTATTTGCAGTCCACGTCGGCCAGTTTGGTAACGGTTTCGCGGTAGGCCACCTGCGGTTTGCCCACATTGGCTTCCACTTTGAACTCACGCAGCATGCGATCCACGATGATTTCCAAGTGCAGTTCGCCCATGCCGGCGATGATGGTCTGCCCAGTTTCCTCATCGGTGTAGCATTTGAACGTAGGGTCTTCCTCGGCCAGTTTTTGCAGGGCAATGCTCATTTTTTCTTGCCCCAGCTTGGTTTTGGGTTCAATCGCCACGCGGATAACCGGCTCTGGGAACTCCATGCTTTCCAAAATCACAGGATTTTGTTGTTCGCACAGGGTGTCGCCAGTGGTGGTTTCTTTCAGCCCAATGGCCGCTGCAATGTCGCCGGCATACACCACTTCGATGTCTTCGCGGCGGTTTGCGTGCATTTGCAGAATGCGGCCGATGCGCTCATTTTTGTGCTTGCTGGCGTTGAACACCGTAGAGCCTGAGCGAACTTTGCCGCTGTATACACGGAAGAAGCACAACTTGCCCACAAAGGGGTCGGTTGCGATTTTAAACGCCAGTGCGCTGAAGGGTTCTTCGTCGCAACTGTGGCGCTCCACTTCTTCGTCCGTTTTGGGGTTGATGCCTTTGATTGCCTCGATATCCGTGGGCGCAGGCATAAATTCCACCACGGCATCCAGCAATTGCTGCACGCCCTTGTTGCGATAGCTGGTGCCACACACAACCGGAACCATGCTGTTGGCGATGGTTGCCGCACGAATGCAAGCCTTGATTTCATCCACACAAAGCTCTTCGCCGTTGAGATATTTCTCCATCAGCGTGTCGTTTTGGTCAGCAACGGCTTCCAGCATTTCAATGCGGTAGATTTCTGCTTGGTCGGCCATGTCCTCGGGAATTTCTTCCACGCGTACATCTAGCCCTTTGTCATCGTAGTACACCACGGCCTTGTTTTCAACCAAGTCAATCACGCCACGGAAGGTGTCTTCCGCGCCAATGGGCAGTTGAATAGGCACGGCGTTGCATTTCAAGCGGTCGCGCAGCATGCCAAGCACGTTATAGAAATCCGCGCCAGTGATGTCCATTTTGTTCACATACACCATGCGGGGAACTCTGTACTTATCTGCTTGGCGCCATACGGTTTCGCTTTGAGGTTCCACGCCGCCTTTGGCGCACAGCACGGTAACGCTACCGTCCAGCACGCGCAAGCTGCGCTCAACCTCCACCGTGAAGTCCACGTGGCCGGGGGTGTCGATGATATTGATGCGATGATCACGCCAAAAGCAGGTGGTTGCGGCTGAGGTAATGGTAATGCCGCGTTCTTGCTCTTGTTCCATCCAGTCCATGGTGGCGGCACCGTCGTGTGTTTCGCCCAGCTTGTGCGATTTGCCTGTGTAGAACAAAATGCGTTCGCTGGTTGTTGTTTTGCCGGCGTCGATGTGTGCCATGATGCCGATGTTGCGTGTCATCTCGAGTGATACTTGTCGGGACATTGTTTCTCCTTAAGTTTACCAACGGAAGTGAGCCGCCTGCAGCGGGGCTTGGTCGCTTCGCTGTGTCCTACCATAGGCGGCAGCAAGGCGGTGTTTTTTACCATCTAAAATGTGCAAATGCTTTGTTCGCTTCTGCCATTTTGTGGGTATCTTCGCGTTTTTTGAATGCTGCGCCGGTTTCGTTGCATGCATCCATAATTTCGTTTGCCAGGCGTTCTTTCATCGTGCGTTCACTGCGCGCACGTGAATAATTGGTGATCCACCGCAGACCCAAGGTTTGGCGGCGTTCTGCACGCACGTCAATGGGCACTTGATAGGTGGCACCGCCCACGCGGCGGGCTTTTACTTCAAGCGCGGGCATTACATTTTCCATCGCTTTTTCGAAAGCCTCTAGGGGTTCTTGGCCGGATTTTTCGCGGATAATGTCGAAAGCGTCGTATACAATGCGTTGCGCAACACCTTTTTTGCCGTCCAGCATAATGCTGTTAATCAACCGTGTGACTAATTTTGACCCATACATAGGATCTGGCAAAACGTCGCGCTTGGCAATTTGGCCTCTTCTTGGCACTTCGCTTCCCTCCTTCATTAAATAATATGAAATCTTAGGTACTGAGCCAGCAAAAGAGACTCTATTTTAGCATGACCATAGTCATGGAAAATATTCTCAATGCTGGAATTTTTCGCTTGCCCGAATAGGACAGAGCGAAGCGACTTTTGCGCGCCTTAGCGTGCATAAAGTAGAGATCCGCCGCAGGCGGTTACTTTTTGTCACGTTTTTGGCCATACTTGCTGCGGCCTTGCTTGCGGTTTTGCACACCTTGAGTGTCCAATGTGCCGCGGATCACGTGGTAACGTACGCCTGGCAGGTCACGCACACGGCCGCCGCGAATGAGCACAACACTGTGTTCTTGCAGATTGTGGCCAACGCCGGGAATGTAGCTGGTGACTTCGATGCCGTTGGACAGACGCACACGAGCGATTTTGCGCAGCGCGGAGTTAGGTTTTTTAGGCGTAGTGGTTTTCACCGCTGTGCACACGCCGCGTTTTTGCGGGCTGTCTTGGTTGGTTTGCACGTTTTTGTGGCTATTGAGACCTTTGCGCAACGCAGGGGTTTTTGACTTACGCACGCTGGTTTCGCGGCCGGAACGTACCAACTGGTTAAAGGTAGGCATAAATTTCTCCTTTCCATGTTTTCCGCCATGCTTTGTTTTTCGTCAGTCGCGTATCACATACGCGTCCCTTCTCAAAACTTTGCCTAGCAAAAAACAAAAAATCGCGTCGCGATAAGAACGCAACCCTAATAGTATAACACAAGAGGCTGAACTTGTCAACCCCTTGTGTCGAATTTTCTATTCGTCTGTGATTGCGGCAACAGCGGTGTTGAAGATTTCACGGGCATTGGCAAGGGCATAGGTTGCAGCGGGCAGGTCAACTTCTAATTGATTAGGATATTTTGCGTCAATTGCGTAAGGCGTTAGAACTTGACAAGCGTCCAGAAATGGTTCGAAAGCACCTGAGTGTTTCATGCAAAGTTTATATAACCATCGCAAGTCATGCGTGTAAGGAAATTCAACATTACAGTGGATGAGGAATGCCTTCATAGATTTTTCAGCGCACTGTTGACACAAAAAGCAGATGAGCTCGAAAGGTTGCGGCCAGCGATTATCAAAAAGAAATTGTGCGTTTTCGATGTCATCAGTAGATTTAGCCAGCCATTGGCGTATTTCTTCTGTCATACAGCAAAAGACCTTTCTGTGCAACATTCTTCTCCACGGCAGAAATCCACGATTTACGCTCAAGAAATCCAGTTTTGGTGTTTACTAAAACATCTACAGGTTTTTCAACATGCATCGGAATTGCGCGATAAGATCCGTGCACTGCATCCAATATACGCATACCATCCGGCACTACCACAAAAAAATCATAATCACTGTTTTCGTGAGGGTTGCCGTAAGCATGGGAGCCGAACAAATAAATCTGCTCGGCGGGCACAGCATCCTTGATTGCATTGGCGATAGTCCAAATTTCATCATTGATATGCATAGCCTAACTCCTATTCACCTTCAACGGCCAGTTCCATGGCATCCATGAACTGCCGTGCGAAGGGGTTGGCAGTGTTCACCACCGTTACGTCGGTATAGCACTTCATGCCGGTGCCGCTGGGCAAGAGTTTGCCAATGATGACGTTTTCCTTCAGGCCAATGAGCGGGTCGCTTTTGCCTTTGATGGCGGCTTCCGTGAGCACTTTGGTCGTTTCTTGGAACGATGCGGCAGACAGGAAGCTTTCGGTTGCCAAGGAGGCTTTGGTGATACCCATCAGCACGGGCTCAACCTGCGGCAGATAAGCGGCATCGCCGTCACGCGTCATGATTTCCTCGCAGGTGTGGCGGAACTGCCGTTTTTCTAGCAGTGTGCCGGGCAGGAAGTCTGAACTGCCGGGTTCCACCACGCGCAGCTTGCGCATCATTTGCCGGATGATGACCTCGATGTGCTTGTCTGCGATATCTACGCCTTGGCCGCGATAGGTGCGCTGCACCTCTTGAATGAGGTAGCTATGCACATCATGCACGCCAAGCACGGCGAGAATATCATGCGGGTTGCGCGCGCCTTCGGTGATGTTTTCGCCACGGCGCACACGGCTGCCGTCGGTGACCTTGATGATTTGATCATAGGGGATGGGATAGGCGCGTTCTTCGGGATTATCACTGTCTTCGCTGGTGATGATGACGTTTTTGCTCTTCTTGATTTCACGGAAGCTCACAACGCCGTCAATCTCGGCGATTTGCGCCAACAATTTGGGCTTGCGTGCTTCAAAGAGTTCCTCAACGCGTGGCAGACCCTGGGTGATGTCGCTGGTGTCACGCGCGCCGCCGGTGTGGAAAGTACGCATGGTCAGCTGTGTGCCAGGTTCACCGATGGATTGTGCGGCGATGATGCCCACAGCCTCGCCCACGGTAACCGGTTCGCCGGTCGCCAAGTTCATGCCATAACATTTAATGCACACGCCGCGTTCGCTTTCGCAGGTGAGCAGTGAGCGAATGGCAATTTGTGCACGCTTGCCTTCAGGCGTGTTTTCACGCACACAGGCAGCAATGGCATTGGCTTGGTCCTCGCTGATGATTATATCTCTGCTATGCAGCAGTTCCCCGGTGGTTTCGTTGATCAGATCGTGCAGCAAATAGCGACCCATCAGACGTTCTTCTAAATACACAATGCAGCGACCATCGGCAAATACATCGTAAACATCTGCGCCGTCGGGGCAGCCGCAATCGCTTTCGCGGATGATGACATCTTGCGATACGTCAACCAAGCGGCGGGTGAGATAGCCCGAGTCGGCCGTACGCAGTGCGGTGTCGGCCAAGCCTTTGCGCGCACCACGGCTAGCGATAAAGTACTCAAGAATATTCAGGCCTTCGCGGTAGTTGGAGCGAATGGGCACTTCGATGGTGCGGCCTGCGGTGTTGGCAATCAGCCCGCGCATGCCGGCCAGCTGGCGCAGCTGGCTATCGTTGCCGCGTGCGCCCGAGCGCAGCATCATGTTGATGGGGTTATATTCGTCGAAGTTTTCTTTCAGTGCGGCGGCCACGCGGTTGGTGCAGGTTTCCCAGGTGGCGATGGTGCGTTGGCTGCGTTCATTGTTGGAGAAAAAACCGCGGTTATATTGCCGTTGAATGCTTTGGATTTTCTCTTCGGTTTCGGCTAAGATTTCAGCCTTTTGCGGCGGAATAGTAGCATCCGCTACCGCCACAGTGATGCCCGAACGCGTGCTGAAGCGATAGCCTTGATCCTTGATGTTATCCAGAATTTTTGCGGCTTCGCTGGTGCCATGCACGCGAATGCAGCGGTCAATAATCTTGCTCAGTTGGTTTTTGTTGACCAAAAAGCTAATTTCAAGATCAAACGCTTTTTCGGGGTCGCTGCGATCAACATAACCCAAATCTTGCGGAATGGGTTCGTTGAAGATAACACGGCCCAAGGTGGTTTTGATCGTGCGCGATTTTTTCACGCCATCCACGGTTTTGGTCATGCGGATGAAGATGGGGGCATGCAGACTGATGTCGCCTTCTTCATAGGCCATGTGGGCTTCTTCAATGCTGCTGAATTGCTTGTTTTCGCCCATGTCGCCTTCGCGTTCCATGGTCATGTAGTATGACCCCAGCACCATGTCCTGCGTAGGCACTGTGACAGGGCGGCCGTCGGAGGGCTTAAGCAAGTTGTTGGCGGCCAGCATCAGCAGACGAGCTTCGGCTTGCGCTTCAACGCTCAGCGGCACGTGCACAGCCATTTGGTCGCCGTCAAAGTCGGCGTTGAAGGCGGTGCACACCAGAGGATGCAGTTTTATCGCGCGGCCTTCAACCAACACGGGTTCAAATGCTTGAATGCCCAGGCGGTGAAGCGTGGGTGCGCGGTTGAGCATGATGGGGTGGTCGTCGATCACATATTCAAGGGCGTCCCACACATCATTGTGCGAGCGCTCCACCATTTTGCGGGCGGATTTTACGTTGCCGGCTCTTTCTGTTTCAACAAGACGCTTCATCACGAAGGGCTTAAATAGCTCCAGTGCCATTTCTTTGGGCAGACCGCATTGATAAATTTTCAGCTCGGGCCCAACCACGATTACCGAACGGCCGGAGTAGTCAACGCGTTTGCCCAGCAAGTTTTGACGAAAACGCCCTTGCTTGCCCTTAAGCATGTCGCTGAGCGACTTGAACGCACGGTTGTTTGCGCCCGTCACGGGGCGTCCGCGGCGGCCGTTATCGATGAGCGCATCTACGCTTTCTTGCAGCATGCGTTTTTCGTTGCGCACGATGATTTCCGGTGCACCTAGCTCAAGCAGCTTGTGCAGGCGGTTGTTGCGGTTAATCACGCGACGATACAGGTCATTGAGGTCGCTGGTGGCAAAACGTCCGCCGTCCAGCTGCACCATGGGGCGAATTTCCGGCGGAATGACCGGCACCACGTCCAGAATCATCCAGTCGGGGCGATTGCCGCTTTGGCGGAATGCTTCCACGCATTCCAAGCGCTTGAGCAGCTTGGCGCGCTTTTGCCCGCCGCTGCCTTCAAATTGCACTTTAAGTTCTTCGTACAGTTCCTCCAAGTTAATGCCTGCAAGCAACTCTTGAATGGCCTCGGCACCCATGCCTGCTTTAAAGTCATCTTCATAGCGCATGCGGTATTCCTGATAGGTTTTTTCGTCCATGGTTTGGCCCTTCATCAAGGGCGTGTCGCCGGCGTCGGTGACGATATACATGGCGAAATACAACACTTTTTCTAGGTTGCGCGGCGAAATATCCAAGATAAGCCCCATGCGAGAGGGGATGCCTTTGAAGTACCAAATGTGCGACACCGGGGCGGCTAGTTCGATGTGACCCATGCGCTCACGGCGCACTTTGGCTTTGGTGACTTTCACGCCGCAACGCTCGCAGATTTTGTCTTTGTAGCGCATGCGTTTATATTTGCCGCAGTGGCACTCCCAGTCTTTGGTGGGGCCAAAAATGCGCTCGCAAAACAGACCTTCACGCTCGGGTTTGAGCGTGCGGTAATTGATGGTCTCGGGCTTTTTTACCTCACCATATGACCAGGTGCGAATTTGCTCAGGGGACGCCAAGCCGATGCGAATCGACTCAAAGGTGGTGTTTGGTGCTGCTTGCGCTTGCAATTGTTCCATATCGTATATTCCCCTTATGCATGTTATTCTTCTTCAGGCTTAAATTCGTCGTTCGCAAATTCGTCAGCGAACTCATCGTCTGCCGCAGCATCCGTGTCGTCTTCGTCAAGCCCAACATCAATATCTTCTAACTCATCTTCGTCAAGGTCTTCGTCGTCATCGTCGTCGTCCAGCAGGCTCAGATCTTGCTGCACGGCGGGGCGTTCGGCCATGCCAAAGCCGGGTTCGTCCTCGAAAGTTTGCTTCAGGTCAATCTCATCGCCATCTTTGTTCAGAATGCGCACATCCAAGGCGAGGGATTGCAGTTCTTTCACCAGCACCTTAAAGCTTTCGGGGATGCTGGGTTGCGGCACGTTTTTGCCCTTTACAATGGCTTCGTAGGTTTTCACGCGGCCAACCACGTCGTCTGACTTGACGGTGAGGATTTCTTGCAGCGTGTAGGCTGCGCCGTAGGCTTCCAGTGCCCAAACTTCCATCTCACCAAAGCGTTGGCCACCGAACTGCGCCTTGCCGCCCAACGGCTGCTGGGTAACGAGACTGTATGGTCCGGTTGAGCGGGCGTGGATTTTATCGTCAACCAAGTGCAGTAGCTTCAGGAAGTACATGACGCCTACGGTGACTTTGTTGTCAAATGCGCGACCGGTGCGGCCGTCAAACAGCACGCACTTGCCGTCTTCGGGAATCCCGGCTTCGTTGAGCGCGTCGCGGATATCTTGTTCTTGCGCGCCGTCGAACACGGGGGTCATCAGCATGTGCTTGCTGCCGGTTTTCATGCCAATGGCACGCGCGGCAAAGCCCAAGTGAACCTCAAGCACCTGGCCGATGTTCATGCGGCTGGGCACGCCAAGCGGGTTGAGCACGATGTCAAGCGGGGTGCCGTCTTCGAGGAAGGGCATGTCTTCTTGTGGCAAAATGCGCGAAACAACACCTTTGTTGCCGTGGCGACCGGCCATTTTGTCGCCTACGCTCAGCTTGCGCTTTTGCGCAATGAAACAACGCACCACTTTATTTACGCCGGGGCTGAGTTCATCTGAGTTTTCGCGGGTGAAGACTTCCACGTTCACCACAATGCCATATTCACCGTGGGGCAGGCGCAGGCTGGTGTCGCGCACTTCTTTCACTTTTTCGCCAAAGATGGCGCGCAACAGGCGTTCTTCGGCGGTGAGCTCGGTTTCGCCTTTTGGCGTTACCTTACCCACCAGAATGTCGCCGCTTTTCACTTCTGCGCCAACGCGAATGACACCGTGTTCATCGAGGTCTTTCATCGCATCATCACCCACGTTGGGGATGTCACGCGTGATTTCTTCGGCACCCAGTTTGGTGTCACGAGCTTCCAACTCAAACTGCTCAATATGGATAGACGTGTATACGTCATCCTGCACCATTTTTTCGTTCACCAGCACCGCGTCTTCATAGTTATAGCCTTCCCAGGTCATGAAGCCAATCAGTGCGTTTTTGCCCAGCGAAATTTCACCTTGGTCGGTCGCGGGGCCATCAGCAATCACTTGTCCGGTGATGATTTTATCACCCACAGCAACAATCGGGCGTTGATTGATACATGTGCCCGCATTGCTGCGCAGGAATTTAATTAAGTTATAGTCGCGCTTGCGGCCGGTGGTTTCGGTGATGGTCACTTTTTCGGCACTCACATAGCTCACCACGCCGGGGGCTTCAGCCAGCACCACCACGCCAGAGTCTAGCGCGGCTTTGTATTCCATGCCCGTGCCAACCAGCGGGGAATCGGTTTTCAGCAGTGGCACGGCTTGCCGCTGCATGTTCGAGCCCATCAGTGCGCGGTTGGCGTCGTCGTTTTCGAGGAAGGGAATCATCGCTGTGGCCACAGACACTACCATTTTTGGTGATACGTCCATGTATTGCACACGCTTAGGCTCAACCTCAAGGTATTCATCCAAGTGGCGGGCAATAACACGGTCTTTCGCAAAGGTGTTGTCGTCGGTGAGTGGCTCGTTGGCCTGTGCCACCACATAATCATCTTCTTCGTCGGCGGTCATGTAGCGCGTGCGGTCAAGCACGATGCCATTTTCCACGCGGCGATAGGGTGCTTCAATGAAGCCGTAGCGATTGATGCGCGCATAGGTGGCCAAGTAGGAGATCAAGCCCACGTTTTGACCCTCTGGGGTTTCGATGGGGCACATGCGGCCATAGTGGCTATAGTGCACGTCGCGCACTTCAAAGCCTGCGCGATCACGCGAAAGACCACCGGGGCCCAGCGCGGAAAGACGGCGTTTGTGCGTCAACTCGGCCAATGGATTGGTTTGATCCATGAATTGGCTCAGCGGGCTGGAGCCGAAGAACTCTTTGATAGCCATGCTCACCGGACGAATGTTGATGAGCGTAGCGGGGGAGATTTTGTCTGCGTCGTCTTGGGCTTGCAGGGTCATTTTTTCGCGCACGAGTTTTTCCATGCGCGCCATGCCCATGCGGAATTGGTTCTGCAGCAGCTCACCCACGCAACGAATGCGGCGGTTGCCCAAGTGGTCAATGTCGTCGGCGCGGCCAAGGCCAAAGGCCAAGCAGTTCACATAGTTAACGGACGCATAAATATCATCAAGCGTAATGCATTTTGGAATGAGCTCCTCGCTGCGGGCACGCAGTTCGGCCAGCAGAGCATCGTCGGCAAGGTCTTGGTCAAGAATTTCGAAGAACACGCGGGCCACGACTTTTTCCGTCATGCCAACGGCGTGCAGTTGTTCTTCGCTAAATTGTGGCAGATAGTCATGCCAGCGGGTTTCAGTTCCGCCGTCGAGATCGGGCTTGCCCTTCAGGTCCACCATGCCATTGCTGAGGATGGTCAGCGGCTCGTCATCGCCGTGCATGACCACAGCGCGCATCACGCCTGCTTGCTCTAGGGCATAGGCTTTTTCACGTGTAATGAGCTCGCCGGGTTCGGCAAGCAGTTCGCCTGTGCGTGGGCATACCACGGGTTCGGCCAATTTGCAGCCCGCAAGGCGCGAGCCGATGGCCAGCTTCTTATTGTACTTATAGCGACCCACTTTGCTGATGTCATAGCGGTTGGTGTCAAAGAACAGTTGGTCGATATGCTGTTTGGCGGTTTCCACCGTGACCGGCTCGCCTGGGCGCAGCTTGCGAAACACTTCCATGGCGGCTTCGGCACTGTTGACGATTTCGTCTTTCTCCAGCGTGGCAGCAATGCGGGGGTCGTGGCCGAAGTATTCTTTGATTTCTTCGTCGGTCTCTAGGCCAAGTGCACGCACGAAAGTAGTGATGAACAGCTTGCGGTTTTTGTCAATGCGCACATAGAATAGGTCATTAACATCCGTTTCATATTCCAGCCATGCGCCGCGGTTGGGGTTAATGGTGCCGTTATAGAGCCGCAAACCGGTTTTGTCGTAGTTCACGGTGTAATACACACCCGGTGCACGCACCAGCTGTGAAACAATCACGCGTTCCGCGCCGTTGACCACGAAAGTGCCACTTTCGGTCATCAGCGGAAAGTCGCCCATGTAGATTTCGCTTTCTTTCATCACGCCGGTTTCTTTGTTCAGCAGGCGTGCTTTCACGCGCATGGGTGCAGCATAGGTCGCATCGCGTTCCTTGCACTCCCGCACGGTGTATTTCGGCGCATCGTCCAGACGATAGTCTACAAACGAAAGCACCCATTTGCCGCCATAGTCAGAAATTTCCGCCGTGTCGCGGAAGATTTCCCGCAGTCCAACGTTCAAAAACCACTGGAAAGAATTTTTTTGCACCTCGATGAGGTTGGGCATATCCATCACTTCGCGGATTTTGCCATAGCTTAGCCGCGTTTGGTTTCCGCGCCGAACTGGCGTAACATTGGGCATAAGGTTTTCATCCTCCATTGTGTTGATTGCGCTGCGTGCCTTTGCGCATGAGAAGGCAGTTGTGCACCCACGAGTGGACACAACGCGCCAATTATAAATACTGATTATAAGATTATACCATTGCTGAAAAAAAATGTCAAGGCTTTTTTGTAAAAATTTTGCGACAAATTTTGCGCAAGCCAAATAAAAACGGCGCAGCACGTGGCTACGCCGTTGAAATGGGGTGTTGTTTGTGTTAAATTTCGGGCCAGTTGAACCATGGGAAAATAGTGCTGAGGAAGCCGATTATCACGCGTAGAACATTCAAGATGAGCCCAATAACACCCATTTCACAATAGCAGTCAGGATAGTCAGCACAGCAGACAGCTACTTCACGGAAGTTAGCGGTGAGAGTCATATCGCTGCTTGGCATGATAAACTCAACTCTCAAAGGAGAACCCCGTCCCCCCCCAGGTATTTCTCCAGCCAATTTGATTTTCGCAAAATCCAACTCGAGCCCCTTCTCTCCATTCCATGCCCGCGGGGGGATAACCGAGTTCGAGGAGAACCCTTTCGCCTGCTGCAAATTCGCCGCCACCGCTGGCACCAATTACCGTAACGGTGTAGCGCGGGCATTCCGCAGTGATTTCAACCAGATTGGCTTGAATGTGAACTTCACTGGCTGGCATGATAAACGTAAAGGCAAGGCATTCTGCTGTGCCCTCAACAAATTCAATGGAATAGTCAATATTCCAGCCTGCAAAACGCCAGCCAGTCATCGGCGGCACATTTAGTAATAATGCAGGGTGGAATGTAACCCCGACTTCTGCGCCTGGAAGGAAAGGATTGGAGAAGGCTGGATCAAGCCTGGTTCGATTGCATCCAATTACGGCAAAACGTCCGCTGTCTGGTCCAGCTTGCACTGCAATCCCAAACACGCTTGCCAGCGTGAGCACCGCCAAAAGTACACTAAGTATTTTCTTCATCTAAAGTGACCCCCTTGAAAATTAGGTACACCCATTATATATATATATATATATTCTGTCAACCCCTTTTGGCAAAAAAAATTCAAGTTTGTGCAACATGACGAAAAAAGTCCCCCTGTGAAAGAGGGACTTGCGCGATGATAGGCTTACTTATTATAGTAGTATACCGAACCGCCATCAGAGATGAACATATGAGGGTTAAGATTATTCACGCGGGGCTCGGGTTGTGGGGGTGGTTTTGCGCAGCCACAGCCAGCAGAGGGCTTGGCTTGCGGTGCTGGCGCGGTGCGGGGAGGCATGATGTTGCGGCTGTGAGGTTGGATGGGTTGCTTGGGCGTCAAGTTGCGGTTGCGCAAATTAACATTGATTGGATGAGCAACGACTTGCGGGACGGCGACGCTGAATGGCTCGACTGGTGCTTCGACGTCAATCGTGATGTCGCCAGCTCTGACTTGTTCGTCGCATTCCGCGTGCACGGTAATAGGCGCAGTTTCGTCTGCGCCAACCAAAAGGGTAACGCTATTGTCTTGCGCGAGACCAAGCGTGGTGTCCATAGACTGCTGGTTACTGATGGACCAAACAATTGGGCAATCTGCTTCAACAAACAGCTCAATATTATCGCCTGGTGCGACGGGATTTGCGCTGGGCATAATGGCGAGTGGCTCAATCGGTGCTTCGAGATAAATGGTGATTTCACCATAACTGCCATCTTCTTCACAATCCGCGTGCACGGTGATGGGAGCAGTTTCGTCTGCGCCAACGACTAGGCCAACGCTATTGTCTTGTGAAAGGCCAAGCATGGTGTTCATCGACTGCTGGTTGCTGATTGACCAAACCACTGGGCAGCCTGTTTCGGCATACAGGCTGATGCCGTTGCCAGGTGCGACGGGATTTGCGCTGGGGATGATGGTGATTGAAGCGGATGACGTTTCCATATAAATCGTGACTTCACCGTAACTGCCATCTTCTTCACAATCCGCACGCACGATGATGGGTTCGGTTTGGTCAGCACCAACGTATAACAAACCCTGATTCCATATGATGGAATAGATGCCGGTGGAGGTGCTTTGCGGATTAAGGATTGACCAAACAAGCTGACAGCTTTTTTCGCTGTTTAACATCACTGTGTCGCCCGGGGCTACGCTGGTTTGGCTGGGTATGATGATGAAATTCTCTGGGGCGGGCGGGAGCGGGGCTTGCAACACGGAGATGAATTCGCCAGCGCCGAAGCTGCCGTGGACGCTTGCTCGGACGATAAGCGTGTGTGCGGTTTCGTTGGGGGCAACAATCAAAGTAGTGTTGGCACCGTGGATTGGGGTAAGATACGTGCCCGGTTGATGTGTGTTGACGATATTCCAAGACAAATCGGCCACACTGCCGTTTTCCACGGTGGCTGAGAATTGTAGTTGTCCGCCTGTGTATACGGTTGTACCCGATGCGGTGATCGAAATGACGGGCTGCATTTCAACGGTAATATCGGCGTAACGACCGTTTTCTAGGCATGTTGCACGCACAACAATCGGTCCTGTTTCATCTGAACCGGCAAACAGATTGTTGCTGTTGCCATACGATGTGGCAAGGGCGGTGGCGGTGGAGGAGTGCTGGATAATAGACCAAACGAAATGGCATGGGCTTTCGAATTGTTGCTCACTTACGGGCATTTCGGGTGCTGCTTGCTCCAACTCATACATTGGCGTTGGTTGATATTGGCGATTGAGATTTCCGATGTTGCGTGAAGCACGGGGCAGCAATGCATTAAATGGGAGTTGCGCCGGCAAATTCTCAATTTCGTCAAAGTCCTGATAGTCTCCCATGAAGTGAGAGCCACCGCCATACGCGCCGTAATATGGGTTAAAAGAAATAAACAGGTCAATAGTGCTGTCCGGCAAGATGAAGAGCGAGCTGGCGTGGATGAAAAATTCTTCGATAGGTGGCGGCGGGGTCGAAGGTCTTCTTCCGCAGCAGGGATTGTTGTTGCAGGGCGGGTTGCAGGCCATGGTCACCACGCCGCCGGTGTTGATAACCCCTGGCATGGCACCGGTTTGCTCGTTTGTGCCGCCGTCAAGCACAAAGACGAAGCTTGCACCTGCGGCATCGGTGAGATAGAGCAAATGGTTGGGCAGGTCGATGGAAATGCCGTTGATTTGCGCCGAGAAGGGGAGTTCCAGTTGCCCCACGCGCTCATAGTTGCATGTGTCATAAACCAGCACGCTGCTGCCGTCGGCGGTGACGACGTACAGCAAGCCAAGACGGGGGTTCACTACCATGCTGTGGATACCCTCGGGCACTTCAATGTGCGCACAAATCACGTTGCACTTGGCATCAATCACCTCAATGCCGGTTCCTGTGCCAGTGTTGATGGCAAAAATTCTGTTTGAGCAATAATCCACCGTCATGCCTGCGAGGTTGTCGTTGAAGTCAACGCGACCAATGATGCTGCCGGAGTTGGTGTTGAGCAGCATCAGGCCGCTGCCTGTGGACACATAGGCGATGTTGGTTTCGGGATTAACAACGATGTCGCTGGGAGAGAAGACAGACAGTTGCGACAAACGCTGCCCGTTGTAGCCGTTATAAATGGTGATGAGGTTTCCAGTCTGCGAGGTAACAATCACTTTGTGGTTGTTGCGATTCACCGCAATGGAATGAGCATCGGGCAGGTTATCGAGCACGGTGAAGGTGCGGGTTGGCTCATCCCAAACGGCAAATTGTCCGTCGGCCGAAATGATGTATAGCTTGCGCAGCTCGGGGTCAACGGCAAGGTTTGAGATGGGGAATGGCGCTTGCACTACGCTGGTTTCGTGGGTGAGCGGGTCAATGATGGTGATGGTGTTTTCGTTGGCCACAAAGGTATAGGATGGCATGGCGCAGCCCATGCCCGGGCCGGTTGGGCCGGTTATACCAGTGGCACCGGTTGCGCCGGTTGGGCCTTGTGGGCAAGTGTTCACTTCCGCAAAGGCAAAGTTGATGGTTGCCCTTACCGGTGTGTAGCCGACCTCGGTCAGACTGCCGTCTGCATAGCCTTGATAAGTGACGGTTTGGTTTCTGCCAGCGTCAAAGAAGAGCACTTGGCCGGTTGCTGGGTCAACGCTGAGCATGATGGGCGCCCAGAGGTCTGGGGTGTTCGTAACCAAAGGATCGCCGGTGCTTGCACGATAGCTGCTGACGGTTTGTTCGCCTGCGACATTAGCAAGCACGTATAATACGTCGAGGTTCTCGTCTATCCCAAATCGTGTAGATAAAGTAATTGGCCCACTCACCGGGAACTGCTCAACGAATCCATTGCTGGTGGTGTCAATCACGCGAACCATGGAATCCATGAACAATACATACAGACGATGACGCAGCGAATCAAGGGCAAAATTAACGATTTGACCAGGGAGCGTAATTTGCTCGATAGACGTGCCGTCGACAACATAAACCCAGGTTCCGCCAGTGGTAATGCCAAAGGATTTGCCTAAGCCTTCATCAACAACAACATGGCTGATATTGGTGCCGGTTTCGATGTTTTCGATCAATGCGTGGCTGCTTGCATCATAAATCAAGAATCCGCCAGAGGCACCAACAACGATTTGGTTTGCTGCTTCATTGTATGCAATGGAAACTACATTGCCGTCTGCCAAAGGAACGGAGATGGTTTGCACTTGCCTGGTTCGTGGATCAACAATAAACACGTTGGCCGATGCAGTGCCTGTGTCCCTTCGATAGGCAACATATAGTTCACCGGTTGCAGGATTGGAAACAATGCCGACGGGCGTTCCAATCTCACCGGGCGGCAATGGAATGGTATCCACGACTTCCTGCGTGCCTTGATCTACAACCACAATGTCGTTTTCTGGATTAAAAGGAATGGCGTTGTGGACAATGCTGTAGGCGTAATTGTGAATGCACTCAAAACCCGGGCCAGTTGCACCAGTCTCACCGCGTTCACCGGTGGCACCTGTTGCGCCGGTGTAGCCTTGCGGCCCTGTTGGTCCGGGCTCGCCGGTTGCACCAGTTGGCCCGACGGGGCAATTGTTAATTGGCAGAAAGCCATATTCCAGCACAAATGACGAAAGTGGAACGTCACCAAGCAAAGTTAAATTGCCGTATTCATTGCCTTGGTAGCTTTGCGTTTGCTGCGTGGTGTCGTTGTGCACAAACAAGTAACCGGTTGCAGGGTCAATGAGAAAAGCGCTGAGTGGACCAAGGTAGGTGGTTAATAGTGTTTCGCCCGTGGTGGCGTTATAGGCTGTGGCATAGAACTCGGCATCAGAGATTTGAAAGTTATAGATCAAGTCGAAATTTGGATCTACTTGCAATGTGCCGTTGAAGACAGGGAAAGAGTTGATGACTGTATTTGTCGTGGTGTCGATCGTATAGATTCTGCTGTTGGAAAAGCTGTACGCATACAGTCGGCTGCGCGAGGCGTCAATCACCAATTGCGTGATGTTTGTGCCGGGAATGATGATGGTGTCCACAACCTCGTTTGTGCTGCCGCTGATGACCATAATGCGGTCATCGTTGAAGCCCTGATCCATCGCATAGGAATATCCGGTTGTGTTATCGGGCGTGAAATTGTTACCAAGGTTTGGAATCGTGGTAAGAATTTCGTGCGTTGTGCCATCCAGCACAAGCAAGCCCTCTGGGGTGTTTGCATAGATTTTATTCGCCGCTGCGTTGACATAAACTGCAAAACTATAGAACGAGCCAGTGGTGAGCGGGACATTTTGTATCGCACCTGTTTTTGCGTTGATGACGAGCAGGTCTCGGATTGAATCGACATAAATTTCGTTGGTGTTTGGGTTGGTTGCGAGAAAATGACTGTGGCCGAATTCTGCGCTGGGCAGAGCGATGGTGTCGGTTTGTTGCAGGGTGTTTTGGTTAATGACGGCGATTGTGTCGTTGCCTTGCAGAGCATAAGCAAAGTCTTCAATGCACTCAAAACCTGGGCCAGTCGCGCCGGTGGCACCAGTTGCACCGGTATAACCCTGCGGGCCCATTTCGCCGGTTGCGCCTGTCTCGCCGGGATAACCTTGCGGGCCCGTTGGGCCGGTGTAGCCCTGTGCTTGCCCCTTTTACCCACAACTTCACAATGCTAGCCAGAATGCTTTTTAGTCGGTTGAGTGGCGAAAATCTATCTATGTAAAAAATCGCTTTACTGCGCAACAAATTTTGCGAAAAGCCGTTGACAAGTGCCGAGAAAAATGTTACAATTATTTCATAAAATTTCCAGTTTGAGAGGTTCTAAACAAATGAAGAAAATCGCATTAAAAGTCGTATCGATTATACTGGTGGCTGCGTTATTAGTGGTAGGTCAGCCATTGCATGGTTTTGTGCCAGC
>WQWM01000013.1 GCA_009785335.1 Oscillospiraceae bacterium | reverse complement strand
ACGCACAGCGAAGCGACAGAGCTCACCGCAGGTGTGGTATAATAGACACAGAACACTGCGGCTTGATGTGACGCAATTAACGCACAGCGAAGCGACAGAGCTCACCGCAGGTGTGGTATAATATTCATCAGATTAAGGCGAATGTCTGCAAACGCTGTTGTGTGTGCCCTATGCCAGAATGTATAGGGCATCTTTTAAAACCCGCGATTCGCGGCTCAGGAGGTAAACATGAAAAACAAGAGAATAGTCACGGTGATTCCGGGCGATGGTATTGGTCCCGAATGTGTTGGTGCGGCGATGAAAATCATCAATGCTGCCGGCGTGAACATTGAATGGGAAGAACGCCACGCAGGCGAGCGTGTGTTCAAGCAGGGCATTCCTTCTGGTGTGCCTGCCGATACCATTGAATCCATTAAAAAAAACCGTGTGGTGCTAAAAGGGCCGCTGGGCACGCCCATTGGCTATGGCCAGAAAAGCGCGAATGTTACCCTGCGCAAACTATTTGAAACCTACGCGAACATTCGCCCTGTGCGCGAATTCCCAGGTGTCACCACGCCCTACAGCGGTCGCGGAATTGACCTGGTTGTGGTGCGTGAAAACGTGGAAGATCTCTACGCTGGCATTGAGCACATGCAAACCCCTGGCGTGGCACAATGCCTGAAGTTGATTTCGCGCAAGGGCTGCGAAAAAATCGTGCGCACTGCGTTTGAGTTTGCACGCGCCGAGGGCCGCAAGTCCGTCGCCTGCGCCACCAAAGCCAATATTATGAAAATGACCGAAGGTTTGCTGAAAAAAACCTTTGAGGAAATCGCACCGGAATATCCCGACATCGAATCTTGGCACGTGATCATCGACAACTGCGCACACCAATTGGTGAGAAGACCCGAGCAGTACGATGTTATCGTCACCACCAACATGAACGGCGACATCATCAGTGACTTGACTTCTGGCTTGGTGGGCGGCCTAGGCTTTGCGCCAACAGCAAATCTGGGCAACGATATTGCTATTTTTGAAGCCGTGCATGGCTCTGCACCCAAATATGCCGGCAAAGATGTGATTAATCCCACAGCGGTTATTCTTTCTGCGGTGATGATGCTGCGGCACATTGGCGAGTTCGACGCAGCCACACTGATCGAAAACGCGGTCATGGTAACCATCGAAGAGGGCAAAACCGTAACCGGCGATGTGGTTGGCTACGACAAAGGCGCCAAAACAAGCGAATACACCCAAGCAATCATTGATAATCTAGGCCGCAAGCCTAGCATCTGGCAAGCCCGCAATCATCAAGCCATTCAAATGCCCAATGTGTCGGACGAGCCTGCGTTTGTGACACCTGAGTCGCGCCGTGTGATTGGCGCGGATATCTTCATCGAGTGGCCACAGAATGCCGAATCGCTCGGACAAAGTCTGGATAGCATTGTTGCCGACTCGCCCTTCCGTCTGAAGATGATTTCCAACCGCGGCACGAAAGTTTATCCCACTGGCGACACTGCACCCGACTGCGTTGACCACTGGCGCTGCCGCTTTGTGCTGCGCGACGCTGACGGCGACGCATCGCCCGACATGGTGATGCAGCTGCTGACGCAAGTTGCTGCTGTGCACCAATGGATGCACGTGGAAAAACTGCCAATCTTCAACGACGAAGCAGGCTATACCATGGCACAAGGCGAAGACTGATGTCGCTTCGCTGTGCCACCTGCGGTGGGGCTCCGACGCTTCGCTGTGTTCTCGGCCAGGTTGTGCGAAATCACTATACCCCTTGGTCATATCAAGGGGTTTTTCATTTTAAATACAAGGAGAATCATTATGTCTGTTCTTAATCAAGGTTTTATGCAAGGCTTCATCCGCATGTGCAGCGATGGCTATGCCGCAGGCTGGCACGAACGCAACGGCGGCAACGCGTCTTATCGCATTAAGCCTGAAGAAATCGCTGCCATTGCCCCGCAGCTTAATCAAGCTGGCGCGTGGCTGCCCATTCACGCCAGTGTGCCGCAGCTGGCAGGGGAGTTCTTTCTGTTCACCGGCACGGGCAAGTTCTTTCGCAACGTGGAACTTTCGCCCGAAAGCTGTCTGGGTATCCTCGAAATTGACGCAACAGGGAAGCAGTATCGCCTTGTTTGGGGCTTTGTTGACGGCGGCGGACCAACCTGCGAGTTACCCACGCATTTGCTCAACCATCAGGTGAAAAAATTGGCCACAGATGGCAAATTCCGTGTGGTATATCACGGTCACCCAGTGAATATCATCGCGCTAACTTTTGTGCTGCCGCTAGATGCACAGGTGTTCACGCACGAGCTGTGGCAGATGATGACTGAGTGCCCCATTATCTTCCCCGCAGGCGTGGGCGTTGTGCCATGGATGCTGCCCGGAAAACCCGATGTGGGCATTGCCACCAGCAAACTGATGGAAACCTACGATGCCGCTGTGTGGGCGCACCACGGCATTTTCTGCACAGGCGAAAACTTCGACACCACCTATGGCCTGCTGCATGTGATTGAAAAAGCCGCCGCCATCAAAGTGGCCACCATGAGCATGGCAGGGGAGCAAAAGCGCCAAACCATCACGCGGGAAGATTTTCTTTCGGTGGCAAAAGAATTTGGGCTTGCGCTAAATGAGGAATTTTTGCGGTGAAATCGTACTAATGATACCAGACGGATGCGCTGACCATGTTTTTCTTGACGCAACCGTGCAGGTGTGGTATAATAGCTTATTAAACTATGCTGTGGAAAGGGATACCCTATGCCATTTTACGAAAAATTCACCGGACGCAACCGCGACGATTACGTAACCCTAGATGACCTGCAGAAGAATTACAAGATCACCGCACCCGATAATTTTAACTATGCCTTTGACTGCCTGGACGAAATGGCCGCCGAAACGCCCGACCGCTTGGCCATGCTGTGGCTGGCCAACGACGGCACAGAAATGCGCTTTACGTTTGAGGAAATGCGCCGCCTTTCGGTAAAGGCAGCAAATTTTTTCATCGCACAGGGCATCGGCAAAGGCGACATGGTGCTGCTGACCATGGCACGCGACTGGCGCTATTGGCCGGTGCTAATGGGTCTGCACCGCATGGGCGCGGTGGCTGTGCCCGCCACGTTCCAGCTAACGAAGAAAGATCTTGAATATCGCTGCAACGCCGCCAGCATTAAAATGCTGCTGACCACCCCGCGCTATGGCGTGTGCGAAGCGATGGAAGAAGCCCTGCCCGAGTGCCCCACCGTGGAAAAACTGGCAGTTTGGGGAAATGCACGCGAGGGCTGGTTAGACTTCGACAAGGAATTTGAAGCCGCAAGCGAAGATGAAATTCCCCGCAACGCCGGCGGCGACGACATGATGCTTATGGCATTTTCGTCAGGCACCACAGGCTACCCCAAAATGGTGGCGCATGACTATTATTATCCGCTGGGGCATATCATGACCGGCTGTTTTTGGCATCGCTGCGAAGAAGGCGACCTGCACTTTACCATCAGCGACACTGGCTGGCTGAAAAGCCTGTGGGGTAAAATGTATGGCCAATGGATGGCGGGTGCAACGGTATTTACATACGATTTTGATAAATTCATCGCCAGCGACATTCTGCAAAAGCTGCAAGATTACAAAATCCCCACCTTTTGCGCACCGCCAACGATGTATCGCTTTCTCATCAAAGAGGATCTGAAAGCCTATGATTTATCAGCGCTGCGCCACTGCACCACAGCAGGGGAGGCGCTGAACCCTGAAGTCTATCGCGCATGGAAAGCCGGCACAGGCTGCAAAACCTTTGAGGGTTTTGGCCAAAGCGAAACCACCCTTTGCTGCTGGACTGGCTACCCCTGGATGCAGCCACGGCTGGGCAGCATGGGCTTGCCCGTGCCCGGCTATCGCATGATCATCGCCGACGAAAACGGCAATGAATGCGACCCCGGCGTCATTGGCGAAATCTGCATTCGCACCGACGAAGCAGGCGGCGGCAAACCCTGTGGCATGTTCCTGGGCTACTACCGCGACGACGAAAAAACCGACCAAAACTGGCACGAAGGGCTATATCACACTGGCGACACTGCTTACTGCGATGAGCTGGGCTTTTTCTGGTATGTTGGCCGCACGGACGATGTCATCAAGTCCAGCGGCTATCGCATTGGCCCCTTTGAGGTGGAAAGCGTGCTCATGGAACACCCCGCCGTGACCGAATGTGCCGTAACCGGCGTGCCCGACGAAGCACGCGGCTTTGCCGTGAAAGCCACCATCGTGCTCAGTAAGGGCTATGAAGGCACCCCAGAACTCACCCGCGAACTGCAAAATCACGTCAAAACCACCACCGCACCCTACAAATATCCGCGCGTGGTCGAATATGTTGAATCGCTGCCCAAAACCATCAGCGGCAAAATCCGTCGCGTGGAAATCCGCGAAAAGGATGGGGCGAGCTAGTTTTGCGTTACTTTTCTTGAAAGAAAAGTAACCAAAAGAACTTTACATCGCTTCGCTGTGGTCTATCGTAGTCCCCCGCGAAGCGGCTGAAGTTTTTTTGCGCCACTTTTTTTCAAAAAAGTGGCATAAAAGGAGGTTTTTATGTCTCGGAAACCTGGGGTATACGCCGTGTTGGCGTCTGTGTGTATACAGATGACACTGGGTATCGCATACATATGGAGCTTGTTTCAAAACGGCATTGCCAATTCGCTGTTTAACGGTAACCACGCCTCTGCACAGCTAACGTTTTCGCTTCTACTGGCTACGCTGACCGTTGGCGGCGCGCTGGGCGGCAAACTGGGCATTCGTTATGGCACACGCCGCATTGTGTTCATCGGCGGACTGGTGCTTAGCTTGGGCTTTTTGGGGGCGTCGTTTGTGCCGGCACAATGGGGCTGGCTGCTTTGGATTACCTACGGCATCATGGGTGGCTTGGGCATGGGTTTCACTTATTCCACCACCATTGCCTGTGCACAAAAATGGTATCCGCACCGCAAAGGCATGATCACCGGTATTATTGTTTCATCGCTAGGTCTGGGCGGGGTGATGTTCTCGCCTGCGGCGCAGTGGTTGCTTGTGCAATTTGGCGGCGTTGGCTATGGCGAGCAGAGCACCTTCCGCGTCCTCGCTATTGTATTTTTTGTGGTGTGCACGGTGGGCAGCCTGTTTTGCAAAAACCCGCCCGAAGGTTGGCGGCTGGAGCAAGCTGCTGCGAAATCTAACGCCAGGCCCATCAAGAATTATACCCCCATGCAAATGCTGAAAAGCATTAAGTTTTATCTATGTGTCACCACCTTTGCAGTGGCATGCATGGGCGGGCTGATGATGATCGGCTTTGTTAGCCCCATTTTGCAGGCACATGGCTTTAATCCAGACATCGCAAGCTTTGGTGTGCTGGTGGTGAGCATGTTCAACGCCATTGGTCGCCTGGGCTGGAGCTGGCTGAGCGACAAACTCGGCCGTAAGAACACCATTATGCTCATGCTTGGCGGTTCGGCTGTGCTTTCGCTGCTGGTTGGCGTAATTTCAGGCGGTGGCGTGTTTGTGCTGGTGGCGTTCATCGGCCTTTGCTACGGCGGCGTGCTAGGCACATTCCCGGTGCTCACCGCAGACCTCTTTGGCCCCAAACACATGGCCAGCAACTACGGCTTTGTTCTGCTGGGCTTCGGCGCTGGTGCCATTGCCGCTGGGCAAATCAGCGGTCATTTCAACAACCTAGTCGTTCAACATAATGGCGATATCCGCTACATGTTCCCCGCATTCATCATCGCCTCTGCCTGTGCCCTCACCGGCGTAGTGCTCATGCAATTGCTGAAATGGCGACGCAAAGTCGATGCGAAAAAAGACGCGTGATTTTTGCGAGAGTGTTCTTTTTTGAAAAAAAGAACCAAAAAACTTTTGCCGCTTCGCGGTGGACGATGATAGAAATAACAGAACCCAACTTCCTGCCACGCAGTGAGTTGGGTTTCATAATGATTTAATGCTAGGTTTTTTTGATTACTTTTTTTGCAAAAAAAGTAATGCCCGCGCGGCGAGCGCATCACCCGCCCATGGCAACAGGAAAAAGCCGCACGGTGTCGCCGTCGTTCAGCGGTGTATCTTGGGGCACGGCAATGCCGTTGATGGCGAAGAGCCCGACTTCGTCGGCGGGAAAATTTAGCGCAGCCAGTACGTCTTGCACAACGGCGGGGTGGGGGAGCGTGAGTTGCACTTTGTCGCCAGGCAACCATGCGCGCGCCCAGCTGCCTGCGGTTACGGTGATGTTCATGCAAAAAAACCTTTCTCAACGGAAAACTTTCCATTACACAGGGGAAACCTCATTGACGAGCTTGTTGAACTCGTCGATGATTTCTTTGGCCGTGTTTTCGTTGAGCTGCCCATATGATGTAGGGGTTTCGAAGAACCGCTTGGGGATTTTCACCTGAGAATTATCATAACCCAGAGCACGCTTAATGCGCATCTTGGTGGCATAAATACGCCGCGCAGCTTCGTCAAGCTCATCATCCGTCATCTCGCGTCCAACGGCAGCAAAGCATTTGCGCACGGTGTCGCGGTCGTAGATTTTGCGCGCAAACAGGCAAATCACCAAGCTGTTGAGCATGCAACGTTCGAGTTCTTCGGTCATGAGTTTTTTCGCCACCGCAGCGGGGTCAATGTGCTCGCCGGGTTGCAGGGCTTGGTCGATGGAATAGCCCGCGTTGCACAGGTGCGAATGCCGCGCCGACACCACCACGCCCACCACACTGCCATAGCCAGTGTGGTAGCCAGGCATTTCGTTGCCGCCAAGCTGCATGGCGAAGTCTTCGCCGCCGTATACCTCAGCCGCATGTTTTACGCCTTTGCCCAATGCACGGTAGAAGTCGTTTTCTGCCGAAGCAATGTAGCGCAATGCCTGCCGAAGGCTATCCACATCGCCAAATTTCACCGGAATGAGGGTGTGTTCTTCCACGTTAATTAAGCCACGGTCAAGCATTTCGCAGGCCCAACCCAGTGCCACACCTGCACTCATGGCATCGTGCCCGCACACCTCCACTTCGTGAATGAGCGCAAGAATATCCTGCCGCTCTTTCAGCTCAACAAACGTGCCCAACGCAAACAACAACTCATAGTCATAGCTCACGCCGTGGGTTTCGTAATCAAAACCGGGGTTAAAGGCGCGGCGATACTGCGCAATGTGAATGCAACCCACGGGACAACCCACACAGGCTTGCTTACGCACGAGGTCGTTTTCCGCAAAGGCTTCACCACTGATTGTCTCGGCGTCATCCACGCGAGTGGTTTGCAGGTTGCGGGTGGGCAGCCCGCCAATGGCGTTGAGCGCCTCAATGTTGATGGGCGTGCCTTGGTCGTGATATTTGCTCATCACACCGCCGGGTTGATCGGCCTTGGCATAAAGTTGGCGAAACACGCCGAAATATTGCTTGAAATCATGCACGGGCAAGCTGCGTTCGCCAGAAATATGCACAGCCTTCAACAGCTTGCTGCCAAACACGGCCCCCAGCCCCAATCGTCCAAAGTGGCGATAGCGATCCACTGTCACACAAGCGTAGGCCACTTCATTTTCGCCCGCTTGTCCAATGCGGATAATCGACCGCTTGCCGCGTGCACCGGGTTCGTTATCACGAATGTAGCGCCCTGCATCGTCACGATTTGTGTTCCACAACGGGCGAGCATCGCGGAATTTTACGCCGGTTTCATCAATAGACAAATAATAGGGTTGGTCAGCGCGACCAGTAATAACAAGTGCATCATACCCGGCTTGCTGCATGGCAAAAGCCAGCCGTCCGCCGGCATAGCTCTCACCCAGCTCGCCCGTCAGCGGCGAAATAAACATTGCAGCCGTTTTCGTAATCACCGGAAAAATCGTGCTCAGTGCGCCCATCGCCAACACAATGGGTTGCTCAGGCGCAAGGGGAGGGAGGTCGGGCCGCATGTTTTCTTCAAGCAGCTTTGCGCCAACCCCAACACCGCCCAAATAGGGCATCAGGTCTTCACGTTCTTCCACGCGCGAGGTCTGCGCGGTCATGTCAATATATAATACACGAATGAATTTCTCATAAAGCATAGTTGCTAGTCCTCCACATCTTCCATCGCCAAGCAATTGTGCGGGCAAAAACGTGTGCATGCGCCGCAGTGCCGGCAGATAATCGGCGCGTTAACATCGTCGTCCCAGCCAATGGCTTGCGCAGCGCATGCGCTCACACAGGTGTGGCAAGCAATGCACTTGCTTTCATCCACAGTCACACCGCCGCCCTTGCGCAGCACCAGTGCATCCGTTGGGCAAGCCTGCGCGCATTTGGGTTCGCTGCACGCCTGGCACACCACCGCCACGAATTTGCCGCTCATCCCGCCACGGGTTTGCACGGCAATTGCGCTGCGGCTAGTCGAATGATTCTTGCGATTCACACCAGCACACATCAGCATGCAGCTGAAGCAGCCAATGCAACGCCCCATGCCCTCAGTTCTTAATACCTTTGCCATAGAATTTTCTCCTTTATTGCTACTTTTTTGAAAAAAAGTAGCGCAAAAAACTTTAGTTGCTTCGCGATGGATTTTGAATAGTCCGTAATAGAACACCGCGAAGCGAGGAGCCCCACCGCAGGTGGTTTTTTCAAAAAAGAACAGAAAATTTATTGTGCGAAGAAATAGGCCTTGGGGTGGCGACAGACGGGGCAGATGTTCACTGCCTCTGCGCCCACATGCACGTGGCCGCAGTTGCCGCATTCCCAAGCGGTGTTGGCGTTGTCGCTGGTGAAGACGGTGTCGTTTTTCACTTGGTCGGCCAGTTTGCGATAGCGCATTTCGTGGTGTTTTTCAATGGCACCAACTTGGTCAAACAGCACGGCGATTTGCTCAAAGCCTTCTTCGCGAGCAATTTTTGCAAAGCCGGGATACATTTCCACGTTTTCGTGGTGTTCACCTGCGACGGCGGAGAGAAGGTTGTCCAATGTGGTGCCGATTTCGCCGCCTTCTTGCAGCAGCTTGAACCAGATTTTCGCGTGCTCTTTTTCGTTGTTAGCGGTATCCTCAAAGATTTGCGAAATTTCCACAAATCCGTCTTTTTTGGCTTTGCTGGCAAAATAGGTGTACATGTTGCGGGCTTGTGATTCGCCTGCGAAAGCATCGCGCAGGTTTTGCTCGGTCTTTGTTCCTTTGATGTTCATGTGTGCTCCTTTTTAATATGATTTTACGGGGTGTTGATGATGATATCCACAGTAGCAACGATGCGCGCTGCATACGCGGTTGCGCCAGGGATGCTGGCTTCAAGCCTTGCAGCACCAAGATTGGGACCAGCGATCACATTTGCGGTTACGCTGTTCTCAAGAACACCGTTCGCATTTGCACCAACCAGTTCAACAAACTCTGCACCTGCCACGATTCTCCAGCGCACTTGGGCTGTATCTGGTGTGCGAATTGCCATAAAACCAACTTGCGTGCCTGTGTTGATCGTCCTGTTCCCACCAAGAATGCTGATGCTGCGTGCAGCGGTTGTGGTGGTGGGCTGCGTAGTCGTAGTATATGGAACAGTGGTCAAGTGCTCGTCCAACCGCGCCTCCAAACTTGCCACTTGTGCCTCCAAAATTTCCACGCGATTTTCAATCGTAGCATCGATAAGGGCAAAACCAAAAAAGCCGAAAATCGCCGCAAGTGCACCCGCAATCAGTCTTCTCATGTGTGCTCTCCTTATTTATTACATTGATATGCCAATGACGAAGGCCGCAATAGCCGCCGCCACGCAGTAAAACCCAAACAGATAAAACTTGCGCTTGCGAATGAGCAGTTTAATGACCGAAATGGCCAGCACGCCGCTAACCGCCGCCGCCACAAAGCCTACGACCCAGTTCAGCGCGTGGAACTCTATGCCATGTTGCACCGCCGAAAGGCCCTCAAGCAAACCGGCACCTAATATCGCAGGGATAGATAAAATGAACGCATAACGCACCGCGAAGTCTTTTTGCAGACCAGCGAGGGCACCACCGAAAATCGTGCTGCCGCTGCGCGAAAGCCCAGGAAAAATCGCAATGCCTTGCATAATACCCACAATCCATGCGCTTTTGTAGGGCGCATTGGCTTGGTCAAACTGTGCACGCTTGGCGAAGAGTTTATCCACGCTGAACATCAGCGCGGCGGTCACCAACAAAAACGCTGCCACCACAAAGATATTTTCCAGCACATGCGTAAGATTAAGCAAGCTGATCGCCATGCCAACCACCGCAGCGGGAATCGTGCCGATAATCACCATGAGCAAAAAGCGGCGTTCGGGCGTGTTGAAGTGGAATTTGCCGCGAAAGATGTCTGCAATCACCGCGAAAAACTCGCGAATGAGCAGCCAAATGTCGCGCCAAAACATGATGAACACGCTCACCAGCGTGGCAAAATGCAAAAACACCGTGAAGGTCAGGTCGCCGCCGCCGTATTCGCCGAACAAGTGGTTAAAAATCACCAAATGCCCGCTAGACGAAACCGGCAAGAACTCCGTGAGACCTTGCACCAGGCCGAGGATAAGCGCTTGTGTCCAAGTCATAAAGCCTCGTCTCTCCATTCACACAAAATCGCGTGTAGGGGCGGCTATTAACCGCCTGCTCCTCACCCACACAGTTAAAAATTTCACGGGCGGCAGGTTGCCGCCCCTACACGCGGGGCGCGATAATTTCAAGCGTATTATTTCTTCTTTAGTCCGATTGTCGCAAGCGGCAGGTTCACGCCAATGGCCACAACGCCAAGGGCAATCATCACACCATCAACATCTTCATCACCTGGTGGATAACCAACCATCATGCCCACAGCCGCCGCAATGGCTACCGCAATAGAAATCCCGCGCGCAATCCATAATAATGTGCGATACCGCTCGCCTTTGTATTCCCACGAAAGCAGCAACGCCACCACGCTGATGAGTATCATCGAAAGCAGCATCAGCGTTCCTCCACCGGCATATAATCCTGCGCGTCCATCACGCTTTGATAAGCTGGGCGGATGATTTTGTTTTGGTTGATGAGCTCCTCCATGCGGTGTGCGCTCCAACCCACAATGCGCGCCACGGCAAACAGGGGAGTGTATAATTCCGCCGGAATGCCCAGCACACGATACACAAAACCGGAGTAAAAATCTACGTTGGGCGACACGCCTTTGTAGATTTTTCGCTTTTCAGCAATGAGTTCAGGCGCAATGCGCTCCACCATTTCATATAGATTGAACTCCACCTGCTCATCTTTTTCAGCAGCCAGCTGGCGAGTGAATTGCTTAAACAAGTCCGCACGCGGGTCGCTGAGCGAATATACCGCATGGCCCATGCCATAGACCAAGCCTTTGCCGTCAAGTGCTTCTTTGTTCAGCAGCTTGCTCAGGTAATCCCGCACTTGTGCTTCGCTGGTTGTGTCTGCCACGTTGGCTTTCAGGTCTTCCATCATCTGCACCACTTTGATGTTCGCGCCGCCATGTTTTGGCCCTTTGAGGCTGCCCAATGCCGCAGCGATAGTGCTGTAGGTATCCGTGCCTGACGAAGAAACCACATGGGTGGTAAATGATGAATTGTTGCCGCCGCCATGTTCCATGTGCAACACAAGGGCTAAGTCTAATATTTGCGCTTCAATGGGACTATATGCCATGTTTGGCCGTAGCATGCGCAAAATATTTTCGGCGGTGGAAAGAGTCGGGTCGGGCCGGTGAATATATAAGCTTGATTCGTTGTGCATGTGGTTGTAGCAATGGTAGCCATACACCGCAAGCAGCGGGAACACGCTAATTAAACGCAGGCTTTGCGCCAACACATTGGGGATGGAAGTATCATCCGCTTCATCGTCGTACGCACCCAAGGTCAGCACAGAGCGTGATAACATGTTCATCATGTCGCGCCGTGGTGCTTTCATGATGACATCACGCACGAAATTGATGGGCAACTGACATTGCTCGCCCAGCAACGCATGAAAGTCACTGAGCTGGGCGGCTGTGGGCAACTCGCCAAACAGCAGCAGGTAAGCAGTTTCCTCAAAGCCCAAGCGACCGGCCTGCAAAAAGCCCGCACACAAGTCGCGCACGTCAATGCCGCGATAGCGCAGCTCGCCCTCACATGGCACGCGCTGACCATCTACTTTTTTGGCAGAAATGATGGTGGATACTTTGGTCAAACCAGTCAGCACACCTTCGCCCTGCTTGTTGCGCAAGCCGGTGAAGACATTGTTGTCTAGGTAATGTTGCGCATCAATGCGGTTATGTTGCAGCACTAACGCGCTGAGATGTTGCAAATTCGAGGCATCCATATAAAAAGCCTCCTCCCTTGATAATACTAGTCGCTTCGCTGTTTCCTAATCATCTAGCATCTAAAATCTAAATATGTTCATCGTCTATTATATCATGTTTGTGCACAATTGTAAAGGGGTTGCGAAATTTTACGCGCCGTTCACATATGCAAGATTTTAATCTTGACAAAGGCCTGCAACATGTTGTATAATGTTTGTACACATTTCTGCGAATGATTTGGAGGATGAGTATGCTACCAACCGTGTTGTTTCCGCTGTCGCGCATTATCACGGCGGCGATTGTGTTCTTCACCAGCTTGTTCGGCGGCATGGGCTGGGACGCAGCCCTCAATCGGCTGCCACCAAGCCTAGAGCCGCTGTCCTACCCCGTGTGGGTGCACTCGCACTGGATTTGGGAAAACGTCGGCTACTGCGAAACCATCAAAGACTGGGTGGCCGACATGCAGGCCGCAGGCATCCCCGTGGCTGCCATCATCATCGACCGCCCATGGGAAGCCAGCACGCACACTTGGACGCAACGTCATCTGCCGCGCGAAGAAGACCGCGCCTTGCGCGCGCAGCAACGCAACGAAACCGGCATGAACGGTGAGCGAACCATGCAGCGCGACGGCTACGGCAATCCTGTGGATTCTGTGGGGTCTTACATTCCCTGCCCGGTGCGCTATTGCTGTTTTTTTGAAGAATGGTACGCCAACCATCGCGGCGTGCCAAACGAGGGCCCGGGTTTCATCGAATACTTCAACAACATGGGCATTGAGGTACTGGCTTGGGGCACCGGCATGGTCAACACCAACTCGCCCAACCATTGGGGTCCCGTGCGCATTGACACCGAAGTCGATGACGGCATCACGGGCATCTATCAAGACCGCCTTGAATGGGCCGCCGAGCACGACTTCCCCATGGAAATACCCTGCACCAGCTTTTTTATGAACGATGGCCAGCTGGTGAGCTGGTGGGGCAGCCACAGCAACTACACCTTCCGTACCTATGGCTCACTGCTGGACTACACCAACCCCGCTGCTGTGGACTGGTGGGAAGATCAGCTGGACAATGTGCTGAATTTGGGGCTGAGCGGCTGGAAAGTGGACGGCACCGACCCATACGTGGCCACGCTGCTGCCGGCAATTAACCACCAAGGGCGGCTGATTGGCTGGCGTTCATATAAATACGCGGCCTACCGCCATTGGATTGATTATTCCTGGGAAAACTTTGGTGCAGTGGCCAAAGTGCGCGCGATTGACGACTATCCCTTCCGTGCGGGTGTGCCATTTCGCTTTGCCCCGCGTCAGGGCAACTTCCTGGCCTGGGCAGGCGACCAAGACAACGACTGGCGCGGCATGCGCGCAGCACTCAACAATATTTTTGCATCGTCCATGTATAACTACGTGAACGTGGGCAGCGACATCGGCGGTTTTCGCGGCGGACCATACGACAACCCTTGGGATGTGTTTATTCGCTGGGCACAGTTGGGTGCCTTCAGCACGCTGATGGAGATGGAAAGCACATTGCGCGAGGTCCCGCGTGAATTTCTCACCCCTGATGGCAACACAGAGTTGCGTATATACACCGAGCACCGCCCCTTCCGCTTTGATGGTTTCTATCCACAGCTGGCGGAACATGGCATTGACCTCGTGGGCATTTACCGCGATTTCGCTATCATGCACACGAATTTGCAACCCTACATCGCCAGCCAGGTCATGTTTAGTTACGAACGCCGCCAGCCCACCGTGCGCCCCACCTTCGGCTATTATCAATACATGCTGGGTGACGAAATCTTTGTGGCCCCCATCGTGCAACAGGGCGACTACAGCGGTCATTACCGCCGCATCATCTTCCCGCGTGGCAGCAACTGGGTTTATCTGTTTGACGAAACACAGGTGTTCCACGGCGGCAGCATGCACACGCTGCACTTCAGCTATGATGTCACACCCGTGTTCATCCGCGAAGGCGCGATTATCCCACGCATCAACCTGCTTGATGTACCCGTGGGTGCACCGCTAGTGTTCTGCGATTACACCACCATTTATATCTACCCACGGCAAGGCAGCAACCGCTTTGGTCTGTTTGAAGAAGGTCGCCAGGGCTCGATGATCAACTACACCATGACGCGCAACCACTTGCGCATCACCATGGACCCCACCGAGCGTGATATTATTTTCCGCGTGTTTGACATTAACCCGATTAATGTCGCAGGCCTTGATGGAAATCTGGTGCACGCAACATCGCTTGATGCGCTGCGTGAAGCAGGCACAGGATATTATGTAGACGACACCGGTAATCTGTGGATTGCACAGGCTCATCAGGCTGTCCATGGCATTGATATTAGCATATGTTTTGTCTCATGCGGCTGTCGCTAGCAGCACAAATTTTAGGAGGTAAGCCATGACTGAACTGCAAGACCCTCACGTCATTCAAGACGAGCCCGAAAAGGCCCGCTGGGCGACGAAAAACAACATCAACTACGGCATTGGCGTCGCTGGGCGTTCGGTAGCCAACGGCTTCACTGGCAGGCTGCAATACTTCACCACCACCATCATGGGCATGCACCATGGGCACGTGGCACCGTTGATGATTTTCGGCCAAGCCTTCGATGGGCTTAGCGACCTGATTATGGGGGCGATTATCGACAACACGCGCAGCCGCTGGGGCAAGTTTCGCCCATGGTGGGGGCTGGGCACTGTGCTCAACGCCCTTGCGACTGTGCTGCTGTTTGGCGTGCCCAGCGCAATGGCCGCAAACCCCGCTGCCGCCACCACCGTGGCTTACGTCGCCATCATGTGGCTAATGTGGGACTTGACCTACACCCTAGTGGACGTGTCGTACTGGACGATGATACCCGCGCTTGCACCACACGGTGAACAGCGAGACATCGTATCTACCATTCCACGGGTGTTCAGCGGCGTGTTTGGCATCGCCACGGCATTCAACATGAGCCTCGTTAGTGTGCTGGGTGGCGGCGAATTTAACAACGCCCACGGCGACCACATGTTTTTGGGCTTTCGTTATTTTGCGATTGTGGCCAGTGTCGTGTATCTCATCACGTCACTATATGGCGCATTCACCGTGCGCGAACCAAACCCTGCCGTGCGTGTGCAGGGCGAGGTTCGCCAGCGTGTGAATCCCATCAAAGCCTTTGTGGAAGCAGCGAAAATCTTGGTTGGCAACAAGCAGACTCTTGCTATTGTTGTGGTCATGATATTGTTCAATCTTGGCCAAAACATGACCAACAGCGCAGCCATTTTCTTCTTCCGCCATGTGTCGCAATATAGCGACGCTGAATTTGGCATATTCAACCTTGCCATGGGCTTGGCCAGCGGCATCGGCATGTTCTTGTTTCCCATGGCAACAAAGCGCATTGGCCGCACGCGGTTTTATCGCCTTGCCTTTTTGCTGCCAGTGCTGGGTTGCGCAGGCATGTTCTTGTTTAGCCAGTTCATGCCGGGCGTGTTCGTTCCGTTTTTAATCAGCTTGATTCTCGGTCACATTGGCTACGGCGTGATGGGTGTGATGCAAAACGTAACCTTGGCCGACACCGTGGACTATGGCGAATGGAAAACCGGGCAACGCAACGAAGGCATTTTGTTCAGCACGCTCACCACGCTGAGCAAGCTGGCAGGGCTGCTGAGCAACGCCGTGGGCATCACCACGCAGTGGACGCTGCGTTTCGGCGGTGCATTCGGTGTGCCCGCGCAAGTGAGTGCGTTCCAAGCCAATGGCTTCAAGCTGTGGATGTTCGGGTTTTCTCCCATTGCGTTGCTGATATCATTCCTGGTGTTCACGTTCTGCTTCAAGCTCACGCCAAAACGCATGGCCGAAATCACCGCAGACCTAGCCGAGCGCAAACGGCAGGTTGTTGTTGACACAGACACTGGCGCGCAAGTGGTAACGCGAGACGCAAGCGTGATCGAAAATATCCGCACAGAACAACTACGCAGTGCCGAAAACAGAAGCAACGACAACCAATAATAAAGTACAAAGCCGACTGCAACATGCGCAGTCGGCTAATTTTTTTGCTATTTCTTCAGCAACTCTTTTGTTTTCTCAATCGCTTCTTCAAGCGTTTTGCATTCTTGCATGATTTCAAGAATTTTGCGGGTTTGGTTTTCTTGGGCTTCTTCGCGCAGCAGTTCTGATGCTGTTGGCATAATATTTTCTCCTTTTTATATTCAATTCGCAGAGATTGCTATTAGTCGCCGTTTGGCAAGCCCTAACTTGTTTGCGCGATAATTTCCTTCACTGCGCCAAAGAACGCTGCTGGGTTGTCGGTATCCATGAAGTGTCCCGCGTCTTCTATCCAGTACAGACCCTTCCGTGGCGCCTGAATAGTTTCGAAATATTCCGCAGCCAGTGCACTCGGTGTCCATTGGTCATGTCTGCCTAAAATGTAGTAAACCGGCACTTGATATTCTTTAATATGACTGATGTCAATGCCGTGATACACATCGCCCAACAGCTTTTTGCTGATTGGGCTGCCGTTGTTCATCTGCACCAGCTGAATCATATCTTTCGGTTTTGCTAAGGGACTTTTTCGATACAGCTGCACAAAATCAACAGCTTGAAAGCCGTATTTTGATTCCAATGCCGTTAGCATAATGGTGTGCTTAACAAACTCATCTTTGGGCAAGCTAGGAAAGTCCTCCGGCACAGCGGCTATTTTTTTGGCGTGCTTTTTGTTGTCCGACTCCTTCACTGCTGCTTTCAAGTGTTCAAACCAGGTTTTATGCTGCGGCACAAAGGCAACTTCCTGACCATATCCAATGTAACCCGCTACATCTTTGGGATGCTTGATGATAAACTGCGTGCCCAACGTTGAGCCGCACGAATGCCCGGCCAGAAAAACTCTTTCCGTCTTATATTTTGCTTTGATATATTTGATGGTTTCTTTCAGGTCTTCCACCATCGCATCCATCGAAAGATTTTCGGGCTTTGTTTTGTTTTTTTGTTGCGTTTTGCCCGCCCCGCGCTGGTCATAATACACCACATTGCAGAAATCCAAATGCGGCTGATGAACATAGGCCAGCAGGGAGTTAGGGATTCCGGGCCCGCCGTGCAGCATGATAACCAAATCTTTGCTTTCGCTGGGCAGATGCAGGAAGTACTGCTCAATCCCGTTGATAGAAACATATTCTTCCATTATTTTTTCTGTCATCAGAGCTAATTCCTCTTCTATTTATATTTCGGCAAGTAGCCGCCGTTGTCAATGCAGCCATGCGCTTCAATCAGCTCGTCACACATGGCGATGATATCATCAATGCTCAGCTCGCTGGCGGTGTGCGGGTCCATCATGGCAGCGTGGTAGATGTGCTCTTTCTTCAGTGTCACGGCAGCTTCAATGGTGCACATCTGCACGTTGATATTCGTCAGGTTCATGGCAGCCAACTGCACAGGCAAGCGACCCACACGGCAGGGGTTAACGAAGTTGCCATCCACCATGCAGGGAACTTCCACGCAAGCATCATGCGGCAGATTTTCAATCAGCCCGCCAGTGTTGAGCACGTTGCCGCCGATTTTCGTGGGCACGTTGGTCACCACGGCATTCATGATTGCCGCGCCGTATTCATCGCTGCGGTGGTGGCCGCGCTGGGCGTTCGCTAGGACTTCTTCTTTTTCGGCGTTCCACTTGGCAATTTGGCTCACGCAGCGGCGCGGATATTCATCCAAGGGAATGCCGTAGCGTTCAATCAATTCGGGATATTTGCTCTTGATAAAGAATGGGTTATACTCGGCGTTGTGCTCGCTGCTTTCGGTGCAGTAGTAACCGAGCTTTTGAATGTACTCATAGCGCACCATGTCGTAAATCAGGCCACTTTCCATGCTCTCTTTCGATTTTTCGCGGATAGCAGGGTAGAGGTCGTTGCCGTCTTTGTCTTCAATTTTCAGCAGCCAACCCATGTGATTGATGCCCGCAATCAGGTCGCGATGACCCTCCACTTTGTCGCCCATGCCCAGCATGCTCAGCAACACCTTGGAGCATGATTGCACGCTGTGGCACAGCCCAACCGTTGGCACGTTCGTGTAGCGCTGCATATAGCCGGTAATCATGGCCATGGGGTTCACATAGTTGAGCATGCGGGCACGCGGCGCAACTTCCTCCATGTCACGCGCAACATCAGCAAACACAGGAATGCTGCGCAGTGCGCGAAAAATGCCGCCGATGCCTAGGGTGTCGGCAATGGTTTGGCGCAAGCCATATTTCTTAGGCACCTCAAAGTCGATGATGGTGCAAGGGTCATAAAGCCCCACTTGAATAGCCGTGATGACGAAGTCCGCATCGCGCAGCGCATCTTTGCGGTTCTCCACGCCCAGGAATTTCGTCAGCCGTGCACGGCCTTCATTCACGGTGTTGTTCATTGCGCTGAGGATGGTATACGAATCCTCCAAGCGGCCACCATCAATGTCATACAATGCCATTTCAGCTTCACGCAGCGATTCAGTCATCATGCAATCGCCCAGCACATTGCGCGCAAACACGGTGCTGCCTGCACCAACAAAACAAATTTTCATGTCGATTTCCTTTCTTGCTACTTTTTTGAAAAAAAGTAGCACAAAAAACTTTTAAGGTCGCTTCGCTGTGTCCTATTACAGTCGCTAGGTGTGGACTCGCGCTTCGCAAGGTTATTTTATAGTATAACATAGGTCAGGGACATTGACAAGCCCCTTTTTTTGTGTTATAATGAAGGGAGATATGTTTAGAGGGGGAGGACTTTGCCATGGTACGTAGCATGACCGGCTTTGGCCGCACAGAGTTTGCCAACGAAGCGTTTCGCGTCACCTGCGAAATCAAAAGCGTAAACAGCCGCTACTTTGAATTTTCGGCTCGTGTGCCGCGCAGCTGCGGCTTTTTGGAAGACCGGCTGAAAAAATTGGCCAACACGCAAATCACCCGCGGCAAAGTGGAGTGCTATGTTGGCGTGGAGTTTTTGGGCGAAAGCCATGTGGAAGTCGCGCTGAACGAGGCATTGCTACTGGGCTACAAAGCTGCCATTGCCGCACTTGCCCAAGCGCACAACATCAACGATGACATCACAGCAACGTCGCTGCTGCGTGTGCCGGATTTATTCACCGTGCAGAAAAAAACGGTGGATGAAGAGGAGATCTGGATAGCCGTTGAGCAAGCGGCAGGGGAGTCACTGGAGAAGTTCATTGCCATGCGCGAGGTGGAAGGCGAACGCCTGCGCGATGATATTTTAGCGCGCGCAGAGGAAATACTGGGGCATGTGGCGTTCATTGAACAACGCGCACCTGAACTCACCGCACAATACATGGAAAAACTGCGCACCAAAATGCAAGCGTTACTGGAAACCACAACGATAGAGGAACAACGCCTGCTGACCGAAGCGGCTATCTTCGCGGAAAAAACAGCCGTAGATGAAGAAACCGTGCGCTTGCGCAGCCACATGGATCAACTGCGTGATATGCTCAGCGGCGATGCTGCCGTTGGCCGCAAGTTGGATTTTTTGGTGCAGGAAATCAACCGCGAATGCAACACCATCGGCTCGAAAATCGGTGATGTGGACATCACTCGCCGTGTGGTGGACATGAAAAGCTGTGTGGAGAAAATTCGCGAGCAAGTGCAGAACATTGAATAATGCTGAATGCTTAATTCTTAATGCTTAATGGGGAGAACGGCGATGCAACGAATCGTAGTCATCGGCAATTCGGGCAGTGGCAAATCTACCCTAGCGAGGCGTTTAAGTGCAATTTTAGGTATCCCTGCCGTTCACCTTGATACTTTGCGCTTTGTGGAAAACGAAAGTTGGGTAAGCTGCCCAAAAGAAGAGTTCCGTGCAAAAATCGCTGCTGCCGTTGCTACTGATGCGTGGATATTTGAGGGGGTCAGCGCAGGCACATTGCCGCTGCGACTTGAACGCTGTGATACCATTGTGTTTTTGGATTATAACCGATTTTTTTGTGCTTTTCATGCGATTAAACGACGCATGAAAATACAGCGCAAACCGCGCCCCGAACTGCCGAAAAGCTGTGTGGACAAAATAGACAAGCAATTCTTGAAATGGATTTTGCTGGACTATCCCAACCAAAGCCGACCGCGCATTGTTGAAATGATTGAAGCAAGCGGAAAACCCGTTCATCGCTTCACCACACGCAGGGCCATGAAACGATTTCTGGCGGGACTATAGAGGAACGCCTGCGGCGAGCAGTCGCTTCGCGAGCCACCCTCACCCCGCGCTGCGCGGGGAGCTCCCTCCCGAGGAGGGAGCGTGGGCTTGTTGCTTATGATTTCGCTGTCGTGATATCCTTAATCCTCCGCTCCTTCCTCGGGAAGGAGCTGGCCGACCTCGGGTCGGGCTGAGGATGGTTCGCGGAGCGACTTGCAAACTTGCGCAGATTCGCTGCGGCAACAACTTCAAGGCTAGGAGATTTTCATGCAACTGCTAAACATCGGCTTCGGCAACCTACTGAACACCGCGCGTGTGCTGGGGGCGTTCTCGCCCGAAAGCCAGCCCGTGCGCCGCATAACCCAAGAGGCCAAGGCGGGCGCGATGCTCATTGATGCCACGCATGGCCGCAAAACCAAATGCGTGCTGGTGCTCGATAGCGGCCACGTAGTGCTCAGCTACTTGCAGCCCGAAGTATTGGCCGCGCGACTGGGACAGGAGGTAACGGAAAATGACGAATAAAGGCGTATTGATTGTGCTCAGCGGACCATCGGGCAGCGGAAAAGACAGCCTGCTGCAACAAGTGATTGCCAACGGCGGTGACATTGCGCTTTCTATTTCGCTCACCACAAGGCAACCGCGTGAGGGCGAAGTGGATGGCATGCACTATTATTTCACTACCCGCGAGCAATTTGAGCAAAAGCTGGCAAGCAATGCTATTTTAGAGCATACCATATACAATGGTGAGTATTACGGCACGCCAAAAGATGCCGTGGATGCACAGCTGGCAGCTGGCAAAACCGTGGTGCTGGAAATCGAGGTAGAAGGTGCTGCCAACATCGCCGCGCAATATCCTGACTGCGTGCGGGTGTTTTTGGTGCCGCCAAGTCTAACCGTGCTGCGCCAGCGACTTATTGACCGCCGCACCAACACCCTTGAAGACATCGAACGGCGCATTGCCATTGCCAAGCAAGAACTCACCCATGCGCCCGGCTTTGACTATATCATTCGCAATTGTGTCCTAACGGATGCCGCCGCAGACTTCCAAGCGATTATTCGAGCAGAAATGCTACGTGATAAAACTATACTAGATGAGGTAATGAACCTCTAACAATCACTCAATATCAGGCCGCTAACTAATTTTTTTCACAATAGAAAGTGTGGACTAAAAATGCTTAACGTAGATGTACGCCCCATTCTTAACAAAAATGTCAGCCGCTATTCGCTGGTGACCGCCGTGGCCAAACATGCCCGCAACTTGGTCAACGACGCTGAAGCAGACCGCCGCAGCTTGCCCACCAAACCGGTTACGCTGTCGCTCAACGACTTTTTGGATGACCGCTATGCCGTGCTGGAAACAGAAGAAGCGCGCAACGCATAATGCACCTGTTTGCTTCAATTGCGGTGCAGGGAACGGCTTATCATTTTGATAAGGCGTTTGATTATGCTGTGCCCGCAAGCATGCAAGTGCAACCCGGCGCAAGGGTAACCGTACCGTTTGGCACAGGCAAACCGCGCGTTGGTGTGGTGCTGCAAGTGCACAATAATCCGCCTGCTGCCAAAACCAAAGCCATTGCACAGGTTCTGCCGGGCGAACCATTGCCCGCAGATTTAGTGCAACTGATTCCCTGGCTGAAGGAAACCACGTTCTGCACGCTGTTTGAAGCCTATTGCGCCATGGTGCCCGCCGGGCTGCGTCATCAAATGCATGTGCTTTATTGCGCGCTGCCGCCTGATGACTGCCCGCCCGACACACTGCTGGACGAACGCGAACTTGCGCTGCTGCAAACACTGCGCCGTGCAAGAAACCCCTTCACCAAACGTGAAGATTTGCTGAAAAAATGCAAGTTGTCCGCAGATTCAACCTTGCCCGAGCAGCTAACCGAAAAAGGCTACCTCGTGCGGCAAAACGATGCCGTGCAGCAAAGTCAAGCGCGCAAAAAATCAGTTTATGCCCTCGCGCAAGGCGAGTTGGGGCAACTCACGCCCAAGCAGCAACTAGTCGTAAATTTCCTGCGTGAAAATGGCGCAGCCAGCCTGCAGGAGTTGTGCGGCTATTGCGGCGTAACCAGTGCGGTGGTAACTGCCCTAGTGAAACGTGATGTGCTTTTGCTCTCCCCCCTTGCTGAGGGGGATGCCGCAACGCGACAGGGGGAGGAGCCGCAAAAAATCAGTCTCACACCCGCTCAACAAATCGCCTACGAAAACCTGCGCAACCCCACCAAACCCACCGCTTTGCTGTTTGGCGTAACGGGCTCAGGCAAAACCAGTGTATATCTCAAGCTCATTGACGACGTGCTAGCGCAGGGCCAAACTGCCCTGGTGTTGGTGCCCGAAATCGCGCTAACCCCGCAAATGCTGGGCATTTTTCGCTCTCGTTATGGTGATCATGTTGTTTTGCTGCACAGCTCACGCAGTGTGGGCGAGCGAACCCAAGCCTGGCAAAAGGCACGCGATGGCCAAGCAAAGGTGGTGCTGGGCACACGCAGTGCGGTGTTCGCGCCGCTGCAACATATCGGCCTAATCGTATTGGACGAGGAGCACGAGCATACGTATAAGTCAGAGCAATCGCCGCGCTACCATGCGCGTGATGCGGCAAAAGCTCGTGCCAAGCAACACGGTGCACTGCTATTGCTCAGCAGCGCAACCCCTTCAATCGAAAGCTATGCCAATGCAAAGGCTGGGCGATACCAACTTGAAGTTTTGCCTTCACGCTACGGCAACGCGCAACTGCCCGAAGTACGCACCGTTGACCTGCTGAGCCAAGAAAACCTGCTCAGCCGCGAATTGCTGGCAGCACTGCAAGAGCACGTTACACAAGGCCACCAAGCCATTTTGCTCATGAACCGTCGCGGCTTCAGCACATATCTAACCTGCACAGGCTGCAAGCAGGTGGTCACTTGCCCGCAATGCAGCATTTCACTGGCTTACCATATGTCTGTGCAACGCATGCTGTGCCACTACTGCGGGCACACGCGCCCGGCACCCGATAACTGCCCCAGCTGCGGCAAGCTCACCATGCGCTTTGGCGGCGCAGGCACACAAAAGCTGGTGGATGAATTAGCTAGGCTTTTACCTGACGCGAGAGTAGCAAGAATGGACGCTGACTCCACTGCGCAGAAACATGCGCGTGAAGAAATCCTCAGCCAGTTTGCCGCGCATGAGCATGACATTCTGGTGGGCACACAAATGGTGGCCAAGGGGCTAAACTTCCCCAACGTCACGCTTGTTGGCGTGGTGAATATCGACCAGCAGCTATATTTCGACGACTACCGCGCACTGGAGCGCAGTTTTAGCTTGCTCACGCAAGTGGCGGGCAGGGCAGGCCGCGGCGAACAACCCGGCGTGGCTTACATTCAAACCATCAATCCGTTTAATGAAGTGATTATGCAAGCTGCCAAGCAAGACTACCCTGCGTTTTTTGAAGGCGAAATCCGAATGCGCAAACTAATGACCTACCCGCCCTACTGTGATCTGTGCATGTTGGGCGTAACCGGCGAAAACGAGCAATTGGTGAAAACTGGCGCAAAATTCCTGCTGGATTTGGTGAAGAAATACCCCGGCGAAAAACTAATCGTGCTGGGGCCAATGCCCGCACGGGTGAGCCGTGTGAACAAGAAGTACCGCTGGCGACTGCTGCTGAAATGCCGCAACACCGCAAGCTTTCGCCGCATGGTCAGTGAAATCCTCATCACCTTTGGCAAAGATGCAACATTTAGCGAAGTCACCGCCTGGGCAGACATGCACGCCGAGGCGTTATAATTGGAGGAACAATGGCAATCCGTAAAATCGTAAAAGGCAATGATCCCATTTTGCGCCAAAAAAGCCGCCCCGTGGAGAAATTTGACCAGCGGCTGGCGATGCTCATTGATGACCTTGCACACACCATGCGTGTGGCCGAAGGCTGTGGTCTGGCTGCTGTGCAGGTGGGTGTGCTGCGCCGCGTGGCAGTGATTGACACCGGCGATGGCCTCATCGAAATGGTCAACCCCGAGGTGATTGGCCACAGCGGTCGTCAGCGGCAAGAAGAGGGTTGCCTGTCATTCCCTGGCGAAAAGGCGCATACTATCCGCCCCATGGTGGTGAAAATCAAGGCGCAAAACCGCCACGGCAAATGGTTCATCTTCAAGGCCAGCGACCTCAAGGCACGGGCCTTTTTGCACGAAGTTGACCACATGGATGGCATTGTATTTAAGGATAGGATGAGGTAAGTCGGGCAAGACTGCCGCCCCTACAGGTGGAGATTTCCCGCAAGGTTGCATCAGGCCGCGATAGGGTTGACGCGAATTTATTCAGTTTTCAAGGTGCATGTTAGGGTTCGGCAGAGCTCTTGCCGTGGTTGCGTGCAGTGTAGCTTTTGGGTGCCGCGAAACGTTCCCGATGGGTGTATACGCGGCGCGCAAAGTGGCCTGCTTGCAACTTTACCCCTCCATATAATCCAACAAAACACCCTTTTCTGCGCACTTTTTTGCGCAGAAATGCACTTTTTGCGAAAAGTCGCTTGAAAATTCTGTTTTTTGCGAAAATACCGAAAAAAACACGCCGAACGTTTGGATGGAAAGAGGTGACAACTATGCGCATCATCTTCATGGGCACGCCGCAGTTCGCCGTGCCATGCCTGCAAGCGTTAATCGCCGCCGGGCACACCGTTCCCGCTGTGTTTTGCCAGCCAGATAAACCCCAGGGCCGCAAGATGCAACTTACTCCACCGCCGGTGAAAGTGTGCGCACAGGAGCACAACATCCCCGTTCATCAGCCCGCCACGTTGCGCAATGAAGAGGCCATCAATTTGCTGCGCGAACTCGCACCCGAGCTGATCGTTGTGGTGGCCTACGGCAAAATTTTGCCGCAAGCTGTGTTGGATATTCCTCCGCATGGCTGCATCAACGTGCATGCATCGCTGTTGCCGAAATATCGCGGGGCAGGGCCCATTCAATGGGCAGTGCTCAACGGTGAGCGTGAGACTGGCATCACCACCCAGCAAATGGACGCAGGCATTGACACGGGTGATATACTAGAGATGGACAAATGCGCCATTGCTGATGACATCACCGCAAGCGAACTGCACGACGGATTAAGCACACTTGGTGCGGGCACGCTAATGCGGACGCTTGCAGCGTTGCAACAGGGCACACTCACCCGTACGCCACAAGATCACACGCAGGCAACCCATGCGCCCATGCTCAGCCGCGAGATGTCACCGCTTGATTTTTCGCAACCTGCACAGCAAGTGCATAATCAAGTGCGCGGGCTAAACCCATGGCCAAGTGCGACCATGTTGTTTGAAGAAACACAGCTAAAGGTGCACCGTACGCGAACTTGTGAAACCGGCGATTCACCGCTGCATATCCTGTGCGGTGACGGGAAATATATTGAGCTGCTGCAAGTGCAGCAACCCGGTAAAAAAGCCATGACAGGCGAAGACTTTTTGCGGGGCAGGAGGTAGCGCGATGCTATTAACCATTGACACTGGCGAAAATGAACGACTGATGCAATCCATGCGCGACACCGTGCACAGCCAACATGACCCGAAAGTCGGCATGTTTTGGTATAACCCCGCACGGGACGTGCTGGTGGGCGTGCACAACGTGTTCGCCGCTGAGCTGCCCTTCAATGCGCGTGGGCGCAAAACCATGCAGGTGCTGCATCATACCGCTTGGCCGGGGGTGCGAAAAGCCGCAAAGTCCATCGGCAGCAGCGATGCCATTTGGGATGAAGAGGATTACACTCAAGTGCCGCGCGGACGTGTGTTTGAAGTTGCGGTACAGGGCGATGAACCCTACTTTGAAGTGCTGGTGGGCAGCTGGGCAGAGGATTATCCTCATGTGCTGCCTATGATTGCCGAAGAATTTAATTTGCAACACGTGAAGCACGATTTTATTCATAGCCGCCATTGGGATATCGGTCGCGGCACATCTGAAATATTCGTATAAAGGACTAGCATATAGCGTTTTTCAAGTTAATTGACTATAACAAGCCCTCGCGAAGCGACTAACGTTTTTTGGTTCTTTTATGCAACCCCCACCTGCACGTCTGCGACGCGCTTTCCTCCCCCAAGGGGGAGGCCTTGGCAACATCTACACATGCCTATAAAATCCATCGCGAAGTGCGAGTTTACACGCAGTGCCTATCATAGGACACAGCGAAGCAACTAAAGTTTTTTGGTTCTTTTTTTCAAAAAAGAACAAGAGAGAGAGGAGAAAAATATGTACTGGATGATGATGTGGGGCGGAATGCTCAATTGGGGTTTCATGCTCGTCATGCTGCCCGCACTGATTTTCTCGCTGATTGCTCAGGGCATGGTCAAAAGCACCTATCGCAAGCAATCGCAAATTCCCAACAGCCGTGGCATAACCGGCTATCAAACTGCACAGCGCATGCTAAATCGCTATAATATCCACGACGTACGCATTGAAATGAGCAACGACGGCAAGCTCAGCGATCACTACGACCCGCGCACAAAAACCATTCGGCTCAGCCCGTCGGTTTACAACAACGCCAGCGTAGCCTCGGTGTGCATTGCCGCACATGAAGCAGGCCATGCCGCCCAGCACGCCAACATTTACGTTCCGCTGAAACTGCGCAACGTGATGTTCCCTTTGGTGCGCATTGGCAGCGGGGCTGCGCCATTTTTGGTCATCATTGGCCTGTGGACGGATTATACCAGCCAATTCGGTGACTGGATTATCACCCTGGGGCTGGGACTGTTCGCGCTGGTATCGCTGTTTTATCTGGTTACGCTGCCCATCGAGTTCAACGCAAGCCGTCGTGCGCTACAATTCATTCAAGGCGATGACTTGCTGCATGGCACTGAGTACGCCGGCGCGAAAAAAGTGCTTACCGCCGCCGCACTCACCTATGTGGCTGCATTGGTTACCTCGCTGCTGAACCTGCTGCGCTTTATGGCACTAGCCCGCGGGCGGGGAAGACGATAGGGGAAGACGCGATTGTTCTTTTTTTGCAAAAAAAGAACCAAAAAAACCTAGCCGCTTCGCGCGGGGGATTACAATGAAAAATTCGTCAAGATATATTGCTGCAACATTATTGCAACAATGCGAAAAACATCGCTCCTATGCTAATTTGGCATTGGATGCCGCGTTGAAAAAAGCACAGCTTAGCTCTGCGGATGCCAAGCTGTGCACTGCATTGGTTTATGGCACCATCGAACGCCGCCGTACGCTCGACCATCAACTGCATGACCTGCTGACAAAACCGCTGGACGCACTGCCTGCCCAAACAAGGGCAGCACTGCGTTTGGGGCTTTATCAGCTTTTTTTCATGCGCATCCCTGCTCACGCCGCCATCGACGAAAGCGTGACGCTCGTGAAAACACTGGGTGCGCCGCACACAGCAGGGCTAGTGAATGCCGTGCTGCGCAAGGCGCAAAACAGAGGGCTGCAATTGCCTGAGGATGATTTATCCATACGCTACAGTGTACCTGAATGGCTCGTTGAGCTGTGGCAGCAAAGCTACCCAGATGACTACCTGGCGCTGCTAGAACATAGTTTTGCCCGCGATAACGAGATAACGCTGCGCATGAACCCACTGCGCGTGCCCGATTCACCCGCGAGCATCACCGTGCCTTCCTGCGATGTGACAAAGCTGCCCGGCTTTGCCGAAGGACATTTTCACGTGCAAGACATGGCCGCGCAGCTGGCTTGCGCCGCCGTTGACCCGCAACCCGGCGACATCGTGTTTGACTTGTGTGCAGCACCCGGCGGCAAAAGCTTCACCATGGCACAAATGATGCAAAACAAGGGCAGGGTAGTGGCCACGGACTTACACGCAAACCGCGTTCAGCTCATTGAACAGGGTGCCACAAGGCTGGGTCTCACCTGCATTGAAGCACGTGCGCACGATGCCAAGCAGGCGCATGAACTCGGCATTGCCGACCGTGTGCTGTGCGATGTGCCATGCAGCGGGCTGGGTACACTGCGCAAAAAGCCCGATATTCGCGAAAAAACAGCACAAGAGCTTGACAAACTGCCGAACATACAGTATACTATACTATGTGCGGGTGCGCGTTGCGTGGCCCCGCGTGGTGTGTTGGTCTATGCCACCTGCACGCTCAATCCCGCAGAAAATGAACAAGTGTGTGCGCGATTTTTGGCCGAGCACGCTGAATTCACTTGCGAAAGCATGAGAACTTACATGCCTCATAAAGACAGAACGGACGGATTTTACATTGCTCGCTTTATCCGACATGCTGCCCCATGAGCTGCGCGAGCATCTCACGCCCGCCTACCGCGCCGAGCAAGTGTTTGCATGGCTGCACCAAAAAGGCGTGCAAAGCTATGACGAAATGACCAACCTGCCGCGTGACTTGCGCGAAAGTTTGGCTGAGAAATTCAACATCGCAAACTGCACGGTTGCCCACAAACAAATGTCAAGGGATGGCACAACCAAGTTTTTGTTTGCGCTGCACGATGGCACACACATCGAAAGTGTGGTCATGCGCTACGAACATGGCATTAGCATTTGTGTGAGCACCCAGGCTGGCTGTCGCATGGGTTGCAAATTTTGCGCCACCGGCGGCCAGGGATTCACACGCAATCTTACCGCAGGTGAGATTGCCGCGCAGGTTTATGCCGCGCAACGTGAGTTGCCCCCTCTGTCGCTTCGCGACATCTCCTCCAAGCCCACCCCAGGCGGGGGCGACTGTAAGGAAGGATCTAAAATCACCCACATCGTGCTCATGGGCATGGGCGAACCCCTCGACAACTATCACAACACCCTGCGTTTTCTGCGCTTGATTACCCACCCCAAGGGGCAGAATATCAGCCAGCGGCGCATTTCGCTCAGCACCTGCGGCTTAGTTCCGCAGATTGAGCAATTGGCCAATGAAAAACTAGGCGTGACGCTTTCTGTGTCGCTGCACGCATCAAATGATAACCTGCGTGACACCATCATGCCAATTAACCGCAAGTATCCCATTGCGCAGCTGCTGGCAGCCTGCAAACACTACACCGAGCAAACCGGCCGCCGCATCAGCATAGAATATGCCCTGCTGCGCGGCGTGAATGATACCCCTGCGCATGCGCGTGAGCTGGCTGCGTTGCTGCAAGGCATGCTTGTTCATGTCAATCTTATTCCTGCAAACGAGGTTGGGCGCGGTTACGAGCCAAGCAGCCCCGAACACGTGCGCCGCTTTCAACAGGCGTTGCAGCAACACAGGATAAACGCCACCGTGCGCCGCAGTTTAGGTAAGGACATTGATGCTGCTTGCGGGCAGCTTAGAAACAGGACGGAATGCCGATGAGAATTTCCGCAAACACACACACCGGACAAGTACGCTATGTGAATGAAGACTACTGCGCTGTGCACCAGCTGGGTGAACACGCTGCCTTTGTTGTGGTGTGCGATGGCATGGGCGGCGCGGCAGGCGGCGATGTTGCCAGCAAAGCTGCAGCAGATTACGTCGTAGATGCCGTGGCAACCGCTTATCGCGCGCAAAGCGACAGCCGGTCCATCAAGCACATGCTGGTGGCCGCGCTCAGCAATGCCAACGACCTCGTTTTTGGTCTTTCGCAGCAAGACGATGAATTGTTTGGCATGGGCACCACCATGGTGGCCGCACTGCTTACCCCAACTACTGTATACATCGCGCATGTGGGCGACAGCCGCGCATATCTTTATCAACAGGGCACCCTGCATCAACTCACCCGCGACCACAGCGTGGTGCAGGCCCTAGTGGACAGCGGGCAAATCACCGAAACCGAAGCCCGCAACCATCCACGCCGCAATCTCATCACCCGCGTGCTGGGTGTGGAAGAACAAGTGGATATCGACTACTGCGAACACCCATTGCAACACGGCGACATCGTGCTGGCGTGCACCGATGGTCTCACCAACACCGTTGAGCTTGCTCGCGCACTGCCATTGCTGCTGGAACAAAGCTTGTTTGACGAACTGGCCGAAGATCTCGTTGCCTTGGCTAACCACAACGGCGGGGGAGATAATATAACCGTGGTTGCGGTGAAGATATAAATTCCCCGCGAAGCGGTCAAAAGTTTTTTGCGCCACTTTTTTTCAAAAAAGTGGTAAGAAAGGACTATTCAACATGGACTATAACTACGTCGGCAAAGTCTTAGACGGCCGCTATGAAATTCAAGAGGTGCTGGGCATTGGCGGCATGGCCATTGTTTACCGCGCCTATGATAACATTGACGACCGCCCCGTGGCCGTGAAAATCCTTAAGGATGAATGCTTGGCCAACGAGGAGTTCCGGCGTCGCTTTAAAAACGAAAGCCGCGCCATCGCCATGCTGAGCCACCCAAACATCGTGAAGGTGTATGACGTGAGCTATGGCGAGCGACTGCAATATATCGTCATGGAGTATGTGGAAGGCATTTCGCTCAAAGAATATATTGAGCAGCGCCGCGTGCTGCCGTGGAAAGAAGCCGTGCATTTTCTCACGCAGATTTTGCGCGCATTGCAGCATGCGCATGACCGGGGCGTGGTGCACCGCGACATCAAGCCGCAAAACATCATGCTGCTGCACAGCGGCAACATCAAAGTGACGGACTTCGGCATTGCACGTTTGGCCCGCAGCGAAACCCGCACCATCAGCGAAAACGCCATTGGCTCTGTGCACTATATTTCGCCTGAGCAAGCTCGCGGTGACCTCACCGACAGCAAAAGCGACATCTACTCACTGGGCGTAGCCCTGTATGAAATGCTCACCGGGCAGCTGCCCTTCCAAAGCGACAGCACCGTGAGCATCGCCATCATGCAGCTGCAAACACAGCCGCGTTTGCCGCGTGAAATCAACGACCAATTCCCCGCAGGGCTGGAGCAGATCACCCTGCGTGCCATGCAGAAAAACCCCGCCGACCGCTACCAAAGTGCGGCTGAAATGCTGCTGGATCTTGAAGAATTCAAGCGCAACCCCGCCGTGGTGTTTGACTACGCCCCTGTGGCACAAACCGCCACGCGCTACATTTCGCCGGGCGAAACCCGTGCGCTCACACCGCTGCGCCCTGCCGCACCTGCACCGCACACCGATGAATTTCAACCTGCGCCCGCGCCCAAAAACCGCAACCTGCAAATTATGCTGGGTATTGTTGGCGGTATCGTAGGCTTGCTTGCGATTGTGGCTGTTGTGATTTTCTTCCTTGGCCAAGATGACCGCGTGCGCGTGCAAGACTTTGTGGGCATGAACGAAATGACCGTGCAGCAAAACGCAACTTGGCGGCGCACCTATGAATTCACCATCGTCAGTGACCCAGACAGCGGCCAAGAACCAGGCACCATTGTGCGCCAAGAGCCGCAAGCCGGCGCACGTGTAGCCCCTGAGAACGTGGAAGTTGACGGCGAAACGCGCATGCGTGTGTCTGTGACGCTGTTTGTGGCAGGGGACGTTGCCCGCCGCGTACCCGACGTGCGTAACACAAGCCTAGCGGAAGCAGAAGCCGAACTGCGCGAGCTGGGATTATTGCCGCGCACGCAACGCTATGTGACCACCCGTGTGGAAGAAGGCCATGTTGTGCGCACAGACCCACGCCACGGCACCAGCGTTGACCTTGGGCAAGTGATTATCCTTTATGTTGCCATCCCGCGTGACCCTGATCTGGATAGCGAAGTGCCAGAACTACTGCGCTGGACCGTTGAAGAAGCACAAGACTTGCTGGAAAGCGTGAACCTGCAGTTGGGCACCGTAACAGTTCAACCTGACGAAGAACAACAAGGCCGCGTCATCGCGCAGAGCATTGATGCCGGCGAAATCGTTGCATCTGGCACACGTGTGAACGTTGTGGTCAGCTCTGGTGTCATCCCCAGCATCAACGTGTCCATTCCGGTGCCAAGCCGCGGCTGGGTGCTCACGCAGGGCAGGTTGACCATCTATATGGACGGCGAGCAAGTGCTCAACCAAAATGTGCCGCTCAATGGCCCGCGCACCTTTGAAATTCGTGGCCGCGGCGAAAGCGCGCAACTGCGTGCCTATCTGGACGGTGACATTTTGTATTCCGCCACCATCAATTTCCGCGTCAATCCGCCTGTCATTGTCAGTTCCAACGAACATGGTGCAACACCAGACCCACTGCATCAAATTCCCAATGTGGTGGGCGACACCACCAACACTGCCGTGCAGCGCCTGCAATATTTTGGTTTTAATAACATCGTGATTGTCGATGTTCCGCTTGGCGATGGCACTGCAGGCACGGTGGCCACGCAAATACCGCGCGCTTGGCAGTGGCTGAATCTTGAAGATGAAATTGTGCTGGAGGTCTATGCATAGAATCCACAGTATTCAAGGCAATAACTACACCGTGAACACCGAACAGGGCATGGTGGTGTGCCGCGCACGCGGTTTGTTCCGCAAGCAAGGCATCACTCCGCTTGTTGGCGATTTTTGCGACATTGAACTGCACAGCGGCGGCGAGATTGAAGGCTACATCACCGCCATTGCGCCGCGCCAAAATGAGCTGCGCCGCCCGCCTGTGGCTAATCTTGATCAGCTGTTTTTGCTTTGCAGCATGCGCCAACCACGCCCCAATCTGCCGCTGTTAGATACCCTGATTGCCACAGCGGAAATCGCGAGCATCGCGCCCGTTATCGTCTTCACCAAAGGTGATTTGGATGACACACAGCCCTTTGTGCAAATTTACGCCAACTGCGGCTACCCCACATTTTCAGTTGACCCTGACACCGATGTGCGCGATATCGCTGCACTGCTCGCAGGCAAAACTAGCGCATTTTGCGGCAACACCGGCGTGGGCAAGTCCACATTGCTCAATCGCATTGCACCGCAATTGCAGCTTGCCACCGGTGAGGTGAGCCAAAAGCTCGGGCGCGGTCGCCACACCACACGCCATGTGCAGCTATTTCCTGCAGCGGGTGGTTGGGTAGCCGACACCCCGGGCTTTGCTTTTTTTGAGGCCCTGGAGCTAGACAAAGATAACGTGGCGCAAGGCTTTGTGGAGTTCGCCGATTATGCCGACCAGTGCAGGTTTCACGACTGCGCACACGTGAAAGATAGCGGCTGTGCTGTGCTGGCTGCCGTTGCGGCAGGGGAAATTGCGCAAAGCCGCCACGAAAGCTATGTGGCGCTATATAACGAGCTGAAAGATAAACGAGATTGGGAGAAATAGCATGAAGAAAGTCCTTGCTATCATTTGTTGCCTTGCTGTGCTGCTAGCAGCCTGTGCCGCGCCGCGACAAACGCCCGCTGAACATGATGCAGAACACCCTTTTGCCACAGCGTTAAGAGAATATATGGACGGTTATGATGGCGTTGTGCATGCATATCTAGCGACTTTAGATGATGATGGAGCAATAGGTGTTCTAACGACAAGACCCACAACTAGAGCATTGCTTGACTACGATACTGGTGAATATACTTACGGGCCTTCTGGCATGCTATTTTATATGCAAAATGGTGATTTATTTCAGATTGATGTATCTGAGCGCTGGCTGTTTGTTGCAGGGAGATATAACCGATTGATGGAACGCTTTGATGCACACACTCACATCGTGGAAGTGATTTATACGCTGGAATTTGGAAGCTTAGAAATTTCAACACAACTGGAATACTTCACCGACGAATATTTATTCATGCTGTTTGACGATGACGACATGGTTGCAGAACAGATCGCGCAACGTGATGTGCTTGCTGAATACGCCAGAGAAAAATATGGGCTTGTTGCGCAGCTGCCCCCTAACTTCGGACATGTGCGAAACACGGAAGACCAAACTACGCAGATATTAGCTATGACGAGCTGAAAGATAAACACGACTGGGATAGGAGAGAGATGAATGCGAACATTACCAAGCTGGGTGAATATTGCTCTATCCGTATTCCTTTTCTTTATTATATTGGTTGCTGCCTTGTTCGGAAGAACGCTGTTAGACACGATACAAATTAACCCACTCGCAACTAGGGCGATTACGCAAAATGTATACGCGATTCAAACCGGCACGGTCAATTTCTTTCTCATCAGAGGCAATCATGGTTATATTGCGATTGATACAGGAGAGGATATCACCCAAGCAGAGCAAGAGCTTTATGCATTGGGGATTTCGCCGCAAGAGATCGTTGCCATTTTTTTAACGCATAGTGATAGTGACCATACTGCCGCAATTTCACTGTTTCCGAACGCAACATTATATTTATCTGAACATGAAGTGCAAATGATTGATGGAACCACAAATCGTGCACGTGGCCGATTTTTGCTTCTTTCTTGGCTCATGAGATCCAATATCAATAATCCTGTTTTCCCTTATAAATTTACAACATTAACTGATCATGAACAGATTGAAGTAGATGGTGTTTTGATACAAGGCTTCTTAACACCAGGGCACACGCCAGGTTCAATGTCTTTTCTGGTTGATGAAAGATACTTATTTACCGGTGATGCGATGGCTTTCAACAGAAATGGCAGAGCTGCTCGGATGATTCATTTGTCTGATATGAACAGTAATCAAGCAAGACAAAGTATATCAAGCATTGCAACGATTCAAGCCCAATATATTTTCACCGCCCATCATGGGTATAGCAACAATCTTGATTTTGTTTTTGCAAATGTACGCGATAATTGACTTCGAATTATAGTTCAACGTTGAATAAATTTTATCAAAAACCAACCGGAGGTCCCCAATGAAATGCCCTTATTGCTCTTGCGACGAAAGCAAGGTGATTGACTCACGCCCCACCGATGACAACGAACGCATCCGCCGCCGCCGCGAATGCACTGACTGCCGCAAGCGCTTCACGACCTACGAAATCGTGGAGACCGTGCCGCTGACTGTGGTGAAAAAAGGCGGCGCGCGTGAGAGCTTCGACCGCCAAAAGCTGTTTAACTCACTGCGTCGCGCCTGCGACAAACGCGCCGTTTCACTTGATGACATTGACCATGCAGTCGATGCCATTGAGCTTGCGCTGCAAAACTCCATGGAGCGCGAAATCCCCACCGAGCGCATTGGCCAGCTTGCCATGGAACATTTGAAAAGCCTAGACGAAGTCAGCTACATCCGCTTTGCCAGTGTGTATCGCGAGTTCAAAGACCTGCACTCCTTCATGGAAGAACTGGAAGCGATGCTGAAGGTGAAGAAGTAAGTATTGACAACGCATGGCTTTTGTGTTACAATGCATATACTAAAACCGAAAGGAGATATGCTTGATGACCACGAATATTAGCCTGCGCATGGACCCCGAACTGAAAAAACAAGCTGAAGAACTGTTCCACGATCTTGGATTGAACATGTCAACTGCTTTAACTATGTTTTTGCGGCAAGCTGTGCGCAATCAGGGCATTCCGTTTGAAGTGTCACGCACGCCCAACGCCGACACGATAGAAGCATTAGAAGAAAGCTTGCGACAGTGATTTATTAGGAGGCTGTTTTATATGGTTGTATTGACGCGAAAATGTTGTCCACGGCGGGGCAGAGCCTCGCCCTACAGGAAATCCGGCCCGAGGCCGTGGGATTTCACTTTCAAGATTGCGGGAAACAAGGGCCTTTGGCCTCATCTCCTGTAGGGCGTTGCTTTGCAGCGCCGCATCTATCCATACAAAAGTCTAAAAGCGCCATTTATTTTAACCAAGCACGTAGACTGCACCACATTAAACTTCATCGTACAGAAGACTAAAGCGACAAAATTCCGAAATATACCACGCTACAGCGTTGCCACGGAAAAAGTTGACATTGACACCCCAACCATCAAATTCTTTCCTGTTCTAGCAAGCATTTCCTATTGACTTTCGCGCTTTCATGCACTATAATGCTGTTATAAGCTTACGGCGCAATCAGGGGAGGTTGCACCGAGTTTAGAGCTTAGGACGTTAAAAAAGAAGTGAAACAGGAGGAGAACGCATTTGAATAACAGCATTCAAAAACTCAGCAACGATTATTTATTCCGGGCAGTGCTTTCACTAAAAAACATGGACGAGTGCCGCGATTTTTTTGAGGATCTTTGCACCGCACAAGAACTCAAGGCCATTTCGCAACGCATCATCGTGGCAAAAATGCTCAGCGACAAACGCGTGTATAGCGACATTGTGAAAGAAACTTCCGCATCCACCGCAACCATCAGCCGCGTTAACCGCAGCTTGGTGTATGGCAACGACAGTTTCCGCACCATCTTCCCGCGCCTTCCCCGCCGCTGGGACGTTGAAATGAGCGAAACCGAGTTTGACGACGAGGATATTCAAGGCGAATGAGCTATCGCACCTTGGCGCGTTTTTACGACGCCTTCACGCAACAGAACATGCAGTACAAAAAGCGCACGGAGTTTATCTGTGCGCTGTTGTCTTGTTATGCCAACGCTGGAGACACCGTGCTGGATTTAGCTTGCGGCACGGGTATTTACTCTCATGCGTTGTTTGCACAGGGCTACGATGTCATTGGCGTAGACGCCAGCGCCGACATGCTCAGCGTTGCCCGCGAACGCAACCCGCAACAATTGCTGTTGTGCCAACGGCTTGAGCAGCTTGATCTTTACGGCACCGCGCAGGCTGCCATTTGCCTCACGGATAGCCTCAACCATATCACCAACCCTGCACATGTGCGTAAGTTCTTCAAGCGTCTTGCGCTGTTCTTAGAACCCGGCGCGCCATTTATCCTTGACGTAAATACACTATATAAACATGAGCACGTGCTGGGCAACAACACGTTTTGCTATGAGCACAGCGAAGCGACACTCGTGTGGCACAACCGCTGGCTGCCCGAACAATGCATGACCGAAATCACTTTGGATTTTGGCGACGTGACTGAGAAATTTTGCGAGCGTGTATACAGCATTAAAGAGCTAACGGCATGGCTGAACAAAGCGGGCTTTTCCGTTGAAAAAACGCTGCCCGCCCCAGACGAGGAGCAGGAGCGGCTATATATTATTTGTCGAAAATGAACCTTTTGCTGTGTTTGCGCGTCTATATGGGTGAAATCGATTTCAAATTCAAACATGGCGGGTGGTGAATATGGATAACACTGCTTTTGAGCAGCTGTATTTAGCCTGCGAGCCTGCACTGAAGCGGTTCGTGACCTACAAGCTGCCCTCAACTGCCGATGCGGACGACGTGCTGCAAGAGGTGGCCATTGCGGCCTGTCGCAACATGCACAGCGTGAAAAATCCCGAAAGCTTTAAGCCCTGGCTGCTGAAAATTGCGGCAAACAAGTGCAACGATTTTTATCGCGCAATGGCAAAGCGGCACGAAATTGCCTTTGACGACACCGTAGACACGGTAGTTTCGATGAGCCGCTATGGTATTTCAGACACGGAGATGGTGCGGGATACGCTGGATAATCTGGCGGACAAAGACAAGCAAATCTTGTTTTTGTTCTATTTCAAGCAAAAGCCGCAGGCCGAAATCGCTCAATTGTTGCATATTCCGCTTGGCACCGTGAAAAGCAGGCTGCACATCGCAAAGCAAAACTTCAAGCAGGCTTATCCATTCCCGCCCCAGCCAACCAAAGGAGAAAACACGATGAAAACTTTACCCAACACCATGCCGGCGTATACCATCACGCCCTGTGACAAGCCACCGTTTGCGGTGAAATGGGAAGAAATGATGGGCTGGTTTATTGTGCCTAAGCTTGGCGAAACAATCTCCTGGGCGATGTATGATTTCCCCGCACGCAAACGCACTGACCAATGCACCATGCAGGTGACCGGCAAGGCGATGGTGCACGGCATTGAAGGCGTGGAGATTAGCGCAACTGACCATGACGTGCCGCGCAGTTTTGTTGCACAACTCACCGACACCCACTGCCGCATTTTGGCCGAAAGTCACAGCGAAAATGGCGTGAAGAAATTCTTCACCTTCCTGGATGTCGATGATTTTATCCCCAACTGGGGCTTTGGCGAAAACAACTGCGGCAACGAAACTAATCTGCACGCACGCGGCACCGTGACCAAACAAGGCAGTGAATACACCTGCCGCAATGAAAAACAGGTGATGGATGTTGTGGGGCGCTTTACCGTGCAGTTGGGCGACAAAACCTACGATACCATCTGCGTGGTAGACAGCGAGCTTTATAACAACGGTGTGTTCAGCGAGCAATACATTGACCAAAACGGCAAAACCGTGTTGTGGCGCAGGTTCAATCGCAACGATTGGAACATCAAGCGCTATAACCAGAATCATCCTGGCGGTGAGCTGTGGAGCGAAATGTTCCCGCAAAACCAGCAAATCACCGTCAACGGCGAAACTTATGTGCATTGGTACGACTGCATCACCGATTACGTGCTCTAACGCGTAATCGTACAAGTTCTATTTGACTAATCTGCCTAAATGTGTTATACTGTAAGGTATAGCACATTTTTATTATGAGGAGGACATCATGTTAAAGCAACCGTACTACATCACCACCGCCATTCTCTATGCCACAGGCAAGCCGCATATCGGCAATTTCTGTGACACCGTGGCGGCCGACCTGCTTGCACGCTGGCGGCGAATGCGCGGCTTTGACGTGAAATTCCTGGTGGGCACCGACGAACACGGCCAAAAGGTTGAAAACCTCGCGGCCGAACAGGGCCTTTCGCCCTTGGAGTTCACCACTGGCATTGTTAACATCATCAAAGATAGCTTTGCCGCGCTGCAAATCAGCTATGACCAGTTTATTCGCACCACGGATGACTACCACAAAGCTGCTGTGCAGAACATGTTTACCCAGCTTCTGGCGCAAGGCGATATCTACAAAGATGAATATGAGGGCCTATACTGCACACCCTGCGAGTCGTTCTGGACGGAATCGCAGCTAGCCGCGAACATGTGCCCGGACTGCAACCGCGCAGTGCAGCCCGCCAAAGAAGAAGCCTACTTCCTGCGCCAAAGCAAATATCAAGCTTGGCTGGAGCAGCATTATGCCGATCACCCGGATTTCATCGTGCCCAAAAGCCGCATGAACGAAATGCTCAACAGCTTCATCAAGCCCGGCCTGCAAGACTTTTGCGTGTCGCGCAGCACCATCAAGTGGGGCATTCCTGTGCCAAACGACCCTGAACATGTGATGTATGTTTGGCTTGACGCGCTGAGCAACTACGCCACCGCGCTTGGTTTTGATGCCACCGAAAACAGCGATGAGTACCGCAAGTTTTGGCCTGCTGATGTGCATGTGATTGGTAAAGACATCTGCCGTTTTCATGTGATTACCTGGCCGATTATGCTGCATGCATTGGGGCAGCCATTGCCCAAGCAGGTGTTTGCGCACCCATGGCTGCTGTTTGGCGCAGACAAAATGAGTAAGTCTCGCGGCAACATGATTTACGCCGATGAGCTGGCCAAATTGCTGGGCAGCGATGCCGTGCGTTACTATCTGCTTGCCGAAATGCCACAGGCCACTGATGGTTCCATCACCCGTGAAGCTGTGATTGAACGCTACAACGGTGACCTGGCCAACGTGCTGGGTAATCTCGTCAACCGCACCCTTGCCATGACGAATAAATACTTCGATGGCGTGGTGCCCGCTATGGGCGAATTGACTGCGCTTGAACACGAACTGCAAAGCTTTGCGAAGCAAACTGTGGCAGACTACAACAAAGCCCTTGAGGAATTCCGCATTGCTGACGCGATGGAAGCTGCCATGGCACTGGCCAAGCGCAGCAACAAATACATTGACGAAACCACGCCCTGGGCACTTGCAAAAGACCCCGAGCAGCAAGCCTATTTGGGCACGGTGATGGCGCATCTGCTGGGCTGCATTCGCGTGCTGGCAGAGCTGTTTGCCCCCGCCATGCCGCAGGCCGCCGCCAGCATATGCGATCAACTTGGCTGCACATTGGATGACGCTGTGTTTGGCGTTGCCGCAGGCACCAAAGTGACGGATTCACCCAAACCGTTGTTTGCACGGGTGGATGGGAATGTGTTGGATGACTAAGTGCACGGGCGGCGTAATCGCCGCCCCTACAGGTCGATATTTTCCACAACATTACAATAAGCCGCAACATGTAGGGGCGGCGATTACGCCGCCCGGAGCATAGCTACATGATAATCAACCTCTTCGACTCCCACGCGCATTATACCTCCCCACGCTTTGATGACGACCGCGCCGCCGTGCTAGCTGCACTGCCGCAGCAAGGCGTGGTTGGGGTGTTGTGCTGTGGCACGGATGTCCCCGATAGCCGCGCCGCCATTGCTCTGGCTGAACAATATGATTACATGTTCGCCGCTGCGGGCGTGCACCCGCACGAGGCCACACACGGCATGGATGGCTTGTGCGAACTATTGCAACACCCAAAATGCATGGCAGCAGGGGAGATGGGCCTTGACTACCACTACGATTTTTCTCCGCGTGATGTGCAGCAGGCTATTTTCACCGCACAGCTTGAGCTTGCCCATGTGATGGACAAACCCGTTGTTATCCACTGCCGCGATGCCTTTGCAGACACGTTAGCCATCTTGCGCGAATTCGCGCCGCTGCGCGGTGTGATGCACTGCTTCACTGGCAGCGTGGAGTTCATGCGTGAGATCTTGCCGCTGGGGTTGCACATCGGCCTGGGTGGAGCGGTCACCTTCAACAACGCCCGCAAGCCGATTGAAGTCGCTGCCGCTGTGCCGCTTGACCGTCTGCTGCTGGAGACCGATGCACCCTACATGGCGCCTGTGCCCCATCGGGGCAAGCGCTGCGACAGCACACACATCGCCGTGATTGCCGAGAAAATCGCTGCCGTGCGAGGGATGGATGCGCAAGACTTGCTGGACGCTTGTGCTGACAACGCGCACACATTATTTTTATCATAATCAAGCCTTGGCATAAGCCGCCTTCACATACATATGCATGCCCTGAGCGTTGGGTGGCACATTTTGCAGGCGAAAAACATCACGATAAAGCTCAATTTCGCCGATGTTCACGTGCCCGCCGCCGTTTACGCGGCTGATTTGAAAGCGATAAAACTGATACATCGCTGGTTGCGACAGAAAAAAATCAAACGGACGATACGATCCCGAACCGCTGAGCGAGAACGTTCGCTGCTCAATGGGGTTGAAGTTTGTGCCGTTATTTGACCCGAGCAGCGTCCATTCTGTGGGGAACTGCACCACCGTTGTTTGGTTCCCGCGCGAACGCAAGCGATACCAATACAGGGGCAGGGGTTGCCCCAAGTTAATCATGATCCATTGATTCACCACTGAGCCGCTGAGCGGCCCGCTGCTTGCCCAGCCATCGTTGCCCGACCCACCAGAAATTCCATCAAACGCCCGCCAAGGCTGATAACCCGAGGCATATGTGCTGCTGGCCGAGGCCACAAACGGCGATGGTGCAGTGTTTGAAGTCATGTTGGGCGTTAATCTTGCCGCAACATAGCTCGCTGCACCAAGTCCATCAAGCAGGGGATATTCCTGCACGTCTGCCTGCTGGCCATTCAAACGCAGCCAAGTGTCACCATTGCGGGCAATATGCACTTCTTCTGTCCAATAGGCCCATGTTGTCGCCCCCACATCCACGCTATCACCAGCATGTTCCAAAACAGGACCAGTGGGGCAAACATCTGGCTGCACACATGTGCCTGCGGCACAACAACCTCTCAAAAGCGAGAAGTTAGGGTATTGTGCGTTTTGATTCATGAACGAATCCTCCCAACGATTTTCTTTTCCATTATATGCAAGGATAGCGCAACAAGGAGCCCCAAATGAAATCCTTCACCATCACCCCAAACGATGCTGCCCAGCGTCTGGATAAATTCCTGCAAAAGGCTGCGCCCAACCTGCCGCCCGCCGCACTATATAAAGCCCTGCGCCAAAAGAACATCAAGGTCAACCGCAAGCGTGCTGAGGGCAGCTATCGGCTAATCACCGGCGACGTGGTGGATTGCTATCTGCCGGATGAATTTTTTACCCCGCCCGCATGGGAATATGATTTCCTGTGCGCACCGGCGCAACTGCACGTGCTTTACGAAGACCAGCACATTCTGCTGGCGCAAAAACCTGCCGGGCTGCTTTCTCACGCTGGCGACGGCGAGTATATCGACAATCTGCTTGCCCGCGTGCAACGTTATCTGCACGAAAAAGGGGAGTACTCACCCAAAAACGAACACAGCTTTGCTCCCGCACTGGTCAACCGCATTGACCGCAACACCCAGGGCATTGTCATTGCTGCGAAAACAGCAGTTGCGCTGCGCGTGCTCAACGAGAAGATGAAAACCCGCCAGCTGCGCAAGTTCTACCTGTGCGCTGTGCATGGAAAATTGCACGCACCGCAATGGCAAACTGTCACCAGTTACATGGTTAAAGATGCTACTAAGTCACTGGTGTGCGTCTATGATACTCCACGCGCGGGCACCAAAGAATGCATCACGCGCTATCGCAGTTTGGCGCACTCGAACGATTTCACGCTCGTGCAAGCCGAATTACTCACTGGCCGCACGCACCAGATACGTGCACAATTCGCCCATCTGGGCCATGCATTGGTGGGCGATGGCAAATATGCACCGCGGGCGTTGTATCAATCTGCGCCAGTTAAATCACAGTGTTTGTGCGCATGGCGGCTGACTTTTCACTTCAGCGGCGAAAAAACTGAACTGGATTATCTGCATGAATTGGACATTTTTGCCGACGAACCTGCGTTTTTGTACCGCTTATTTCCTGATACTACGTTAGTGTGTGAAAATCCTTGGGGATAATTTGCAAGTTTTGCTTGCCAAAATTGCCAAGATAGTGTATAATAATAGTTGAACGTTTTGCTCTAAGAGAAAGGGACAAGCACATGGCAGAAAACAAATTCGAAAAACAACGCCAAAAAGATAAGGCGAAATTTGAGAAAGAGCGCGCCCAGTGGCAAAAAAAAGATGCCAAAGCGCGCAGCAGAAAAAAACCTAAGCTTGACGTAACCCGCATTGTATTCAGCGCCATCGCAGTGGTTGTGGTCACCGCACTGGTGTTGGGAATCGGCGGAGTCTTCGTGCTCACCTATGGCGTGCCTGCACGCTGGATGCCCGTGATCACCGTGGCTGGCACCACCATTCGTCAACCTGAATATACCGTGCTCATGCAGCGCGAATTTTGGAATACCCATGCACATGCGCGGCAGCTATATACGTTGGAACAGCAATTTGCCGCCATGGGGCTCAGCGTAGGCGACCACTTCGGCCTTGATCCTTGGTCTTCGCCCGTTGGTCAACCCATGCTGCATCCCGAAACACAAGTGCCCACGTTAGACAGTGACGGTAATCCCATGCACAATGCCGACGGCACACCGATGTTCACCACCGTGCGTGAACCCGTGCTTGACGACGACGGCAACCCCATGTACTGGGAAGATCAAATCATCGCAAACACCAACCGCAACTTCCACGCCCAAATTGTGATGTACAATGAAGCACGTCGCCTGGGGCTAACGCTGACTGATGAACAAGTTGCGCAGGTTGAAACACGCATGCACAACGAGCGCGAAGCAGCACATGGACGTGCGTCCTCGCTGAACGCCTGGCTGCGCGTGACCAATTTACCCGGCTACACCGAACGCGTGCTGGAGCGTGCACTTGTGCGTGAACTGCTGGTGCAAAACTTCCAGGAGTATCAAGAAAACGCCTTAACCGACAGCTTTAATGATGCGGACGTGCGCGCCTTTGTTGATGAAGACAGCACACTGTTTGATTTTGTGGACGTGCGGATTCTACCGTTTGTGATTGCAGAACAAACCCCAGAAGCGGCCGAAACCGCCCGCCAACAAGCTGCAAGCTTTTTGGCAGGCGTAACCGACGAAGATAGCTTCATCACTGCTGCGCAAGCCATTTTGGATGCCGAAGCTGAAGATGACGATGCAGTTGCGCTGGATGCCGCTACAAGCACAAACTTCCTGCGTCACCGCCGCCAACATTTTGATCAAAACTTCAGCGTGGAGCGTCCTAACCAAGACGAACCCGAGCGCTTGGCCGATTGGCTGTATGACACCGCTCGCGTCAATGGCGACACCACCGTGTTTGAAGACGCCACTACCGTGCATGCCGTGATGCTGGTGCGCACCGCGCATGCCATCAACGCCGTGGATTTCTACACCCTGCGGATGCCTGTTGTTCCAGCCGAGTTGGTGCCGCCCGAAGATGATGAAAACTGGGATCAAACCGCTGCTGCCGTGCAAGCACACGCGCAAGCTGTGACCGACACACTTGCACAAGCTGAAACGATGCTGGCCCAATTTGAAGCAACCGGTGGAGACGCCGCTGCCTTTCTTGCATTGGGCAACCCAGCGTTGCTCACTGGCGCGCTGCCTGGCTCAGATAGCTTCACACATGCCGAAACCGAGCAATGGCTGTTTGAACACGCTCGTCAAGTGGGGGACGCCGCCATCCTTCCCATTCTCAACCAAACGGGCACCATTGGTGAAGTACTCGTCGTCTTTTTGTCCAATGTGCAAGAAGATGTGCCCAACTGGTTGATCGAAGGCCGCCAAATCCTCACCGTTGAGGCCCTTGACGATCATATCGACAATTTGTTAGACCAACATCCCGTGCGCGAACGCCGCATTGGCATGTGGTTTGTGCGCTTCGCCTCTGACCCCATGATGGAACTCCACGTGGCATGGCAACGCTTTGAATTTGAAGCCGAGCAAGCTGCTGGCAACACCCCGTCATTCTAACCCATGTTTAACACACTGACTAAAACTCAACAACCACCGTGGCTTGCATGGCTGCGGTGGTTTGTCATGTCTGGTTGGGGTGTTGCCGCGCAAGCCGGTCTAGCGGCTTTGCTTGTCATCACCCGTGCGGATATAATTGGTGTGGCTGTGTTTATCCCCATTTTCAGTGCCATTGCAGTGCTCAGCAACAAGCTTCTCGCCACTGCCGCACCGTTTTTTCTCACCACATTGTTGCTCATTCAAAGCCAACACACCACGGCCTACGAACGCTTTCGTCCACTATTTTGGGTGCTCGCGTTGCCCATACTAGCCATGTTGTTGCATTTGGTCATCTACCCACCGCGCAAGCTGATATTCCCCCCCTTCTTTAGAGGGGGGAAACCGTCGCAGACGGTGGGGGGTGGCCGAGCCTTTTGGCCCATGCTTGCGGTATCAATCGTGATTGTGCTGGGCGGCGTAGGCTACATTTCTGCCGAAGAGTATTTTGCACTCACCAGCTTTGCTATCATGCTGGCGCTGGGCTTTGGCATGTTGATTGCATACCTCTGGCTGCGTTGTGCCATGGAAGAAAGCGACAGCGATGAACTGCCGCGCTATCTCACTAACGTCATGCTGGCCATTGGCCTGCTGGGTGCATTCATGGTGTTTCACCACTACGCCGCTTGGCTCCTCGCGGTGCCGGGGCGTTCGTTTCGGCTGCTCGCGTTTCAGTGGCGCAATAACGTCAGTACGTTTTTAATGATGGCATTGCCGTTCGCGTTTTACAAAGCCTTGCGGCAACCCGCATGGCTTGCGGCAGCTGCAGCAATGTTCGCGGCCATGCTGCTCAGCGGCTCGCGCGGGGGGCTTGTGTTCGGCGCAGTCACGCTGCTGCTGTGCATGATCTACCTGCTTGTGTTCGACAAACGGCGGCGTAAAATTTACCTCGGTGCGCTGGGTGTTTTGCTCGTGGCCTTTGTGGTCAGCCTACGCTGGCTGCTGCCGTTCTTCACCCCGGTGATTGATCGCCTGCTGGACACCATACGCTACAGCGACGACGAAATCCGTGTGGCTCTGTATCGGCGCGGTGTGGAAGATTTCCTGCGCAGGCCGATATTTGGCACTGGCTTGGGCTACATGGGCAACCGTGATGTTCACGTGTCTGCCCCTGGTGCACTGTGCTGGTATCACAACAGCATCATCCAGATTATCGGCTCGTTCGGTGCCATGGGCATTCTGGCCTATGGTTGGCTATACTTCAATCGCGCAAAGATATTCCTGCAACGCCGCAGTCCCTTTCATGTTACGCTGCTGCTCAGTTGGATCTCCGTTGAGTTGATGTCGCTGGTGAATCCAGGCGTGTTTGTGCCCATTCCCTACCTGCTGCTTGTGATCATCTTCATGGTGGTCAGCGAGAAGTCGACTCGCTGTTCTTTTTTTGAACCCCTGCGGGGAGCAAGTCGCTTCGCTGAGCCTTCTTAACATTTAGTTGAATATTTACAACCCCGCCATCAATTGCCCGAGCCACGGTTCGGCGGTTGACGGCGGTTTTTTTGCATGCCTGCACACAATGTGCATAAATCACGCGCGAAAAAAGAGCAATAGGGCTTGCATGTAGACGCAAAATGTGGTATACTTTTAGGATATAACAATATCTAGGAGTTACTTATGCGTCCAATCCGTATTGCACTAACCAAAGGCCGCCTGGAAAAACGTGCCATTGCGCTGTTTGAATCCATTGGCCTAGATTGCGAAACCTTGCACAACAAAGGCCGCAAGCTCATTCTGCCGATGGGTGATTATGAAGTCGTGCTGGCCAAAGCTGCCGACGTATTGACCTACGTCACCCACGGCGTGTGCGACATCGGCGTGGTGGGCAAAGATACCATTGCCGAGGGCAGCGGACGCTTTTACGAAATCCTAGATTTAGGCTTTGGGGTTTGCCGCTTTGCCTTGGCAGCACCCACAGGCGTGGATTTTTATGCAGGCCATCACCAGCGCATCATCGCCACGAAATATCCGCGCGTGGCCAAAGAGCACTTTGCGCAAAAAGGCATGGACGTCAAGGTCATTCAGATTGACGGCTCAGTGGAGTTAGCCCCGCTGCTTGGCCTTGCGCACGGCATTGTAGACATCGTGGAAACCGGTGCAACGCTGAAGGAAAACGGTCTTGCGGTCATTGAAGATATCATGCCGATTAGTGCACGGGTGATTGTGAACCGTGCAGCGATGAAGTTGCGTAAAGATGAAATTGCGCAATTATTGAGCGAGATTGAGAGAGCGTTGTAGGGGGAGGATTCCATCCTCTACATATCGCTCCGCGAGCCTTCCTCTACTTTGTGAACGCTAAGGCGTCCAAAAGTCACGCGCGACGCGTGCCAGCTCCTTCCCAAGGAAGGAGCCGAAGCTTGCTCTTTCAACTTATAAAAAATCCCCACGCCGAAGGCGGCTAAAGTTTTTTGCGCTACTTTTTTTCAAAAAAGTAGCAAAGAAAGGATCAGCCATGCTACCCATCACCAACTGCGATGGCCAGCGCGAATTGGCCGTGTTCGATAAGCTCAAAGCCCGCGCTAGCGAAGTGGATGCGCAAGTGACTGCCGTGGTGCAGGATATCATTGCCGATGTGCGTGCACGCGGCGATGTTGCGTTGCGTGACTATGCTCGCAAGTTTGATAAGTGCGAGCTAACGAAGCTCGAAGTGCCGCGTGAGGAAATCCAGGCAGCTTATGACACTTGCGAACCCAAGCTGCGGGCTGCATTGCACGCAGCTGCTGAGAATATCAAAGCCTTCCACGAACGTCAAAAGCAGCAAAGCTGGTTCACCACGCAAGCCAACGGCAGCATGCTTGGCCAAACCGTGCGTGGATTGCATCGTGTTGGCGTTTATGTGCCCGCCGGCACCGCACCATTGCCGTCTAGCGTGCTGATGAACGTGATTCCCGCGCGCATTGCAGGCGTGAAGGAGGTCATTCTGTGCACGCCGCCATGGCAGGGCAAAGCCTGCGATGCGATATTGACCGCCGCGCATATTGCCGGGGTGGACCGCGTGTTTTTGCTGGGTGGCGCGCCCGCTATGACCGCCATGGCCCATGGCACACAAAGCGTGCCAACAGTAGACAAAATCGTGGGACCTGCGAATATTTACGGCGCAACGGCAAAAAAGCTGTTGTATGGCGTAGTGGACATCGACATGATTGCCGGGCCAAGCGAGATCCTCATTGTGGCGGACGAAACGGCAAACCCCGCATGGCTAGCCGCCGATTTATTATCACAAGCTGAACATGATATTTTAGCGGGTGCGGTGTTATTGTCAACTTCGCAAAACATTGCCGAAGAAACACTGGCTGAGCTTAAAAAGCAGGTGGCTATCCTGCCCAGAAAAGACATTGCACTGCAAGCCCTAGTGAACAACGGCGCAATGCTCGTGTGCGAAAATTTACAGCAAGCACTTGATTACGCCAACCAGTACGCACCCGAGCATTTAGAGCTTTGCGTGGAAAATCCACTGGCGTTGCTGGGCGATGTGCATAACGCAGGCTCGATTTTCTTGGGGCATTACACGCCCGAAAGCGTGGGCGATTATTACGCCGGCACAAACCATGTGCTGCCCACTGGCGGCACGCCGCGCTTTTTTTCGCCGCTTAGCGTGGACGATTTTGTGAAGAAAACGCAGTTTGTGTATTATACCCGTGAAGCCTTGCATGCCGCGAAAGATGACATTGCAGTGATCGCCGAAGCTGAGCAATTGCGGGCGCATGGCAATGCTGCAACTATACGGTTTATGTGACTGTAGGGGCGGATGCAAATCCGCCCGAAGCATAATCAACAATCAAGTAGCAGTGTGTTCTTTCAACTCCGGGCGGATTTGCATCCGCCCCTACAGGTGGATAAAATTTATGTTTCAATTAAGCAACACCATCAAAAATCTCGTGCCCTACGATCCCATCATGGGCGATTTTGCCGTGCGATTGGATGCCAACGAGTCGTTCATTCCCATGGGCGATGCCGAGCAAGCGGCGATTCTTGCTGCGCTAACCACCACCGATTTGCGCCGTTACCCAGACCATGCGGCAACGAAATTGTGTCAAGCCGCAGCAGCGTTTTACGGCACAAAACCTGGGCTGCTCACGGCCTTCAACGGCGCAGACGAAGCCTTGTTCGTGCTGTGCAGCGCATTTTTGGGAGCCGATAAAACTCTGCTGTGCTATCAGGCGGACTTTTCGATGTACCGCTTTTATGCGCAGGTGACAGGCGCAAACATCGTGCAGCTGCCCAAGCGCGACGACTACACGATTGACGTTGACGCTACCATCAACGCACTGCGTGAGCACAAACCCGCGCTGTTTATGTTCAGCAATCCGTGTAATCCTACTTCAATTTTGCTGGGCATGGACGACGTGCGCCGCTTGATACATGCCGCAAATGAGACTGGCACACTGCTGGTGCACGACGAAGCCTACATGGACTTTGCAGATCAGTCGCTGCTGGATGAAATTGAGCAGTACAGCAATCTCATTATTTTGCGCACACTGAGCAAGGCCGCAGGCATGGCCGGGTTGCGATTGGGCTTTGCGGCAGCCAATGCCGAACTCACCCGTGCGTTGCGTGCGTTGAAGTCGCCCTACAATGTCGGTGCGCTCACGCAGGCCATTGGCACGGCTATTCTGTGCCAACCCCAGCGATTGACCCACGACATTACACAAATTCGCAAATCCTGCGATGAACTTGCAACAAGCTTGCGCGAGCTCGGCTTGCAGGTGATTGGCAGCGCAGCAAATTTTGTGTTTGTGCGCGATGCAGCGCAATACTTCGAGCCGCTGAAACAGCGCGGCATTGTGGTGCGCTGCCTTGGCGAGCATTTGCGCATCACAGCGGGGTCACCCGAGGAAAATGCTGCGGTGTTGGGGGCGTTACTTTTTTTGCAAAAAAAGTAACCAAAAAAACCTAGCCGCTTCGCGGGGATTTTTATGTGAGTTGAAAAAGCAAGCCTTTTGCCTGTGGCCATGTATACGCGAGCAGTGAAAACCGCCTGTGGTGGAGCTTAGTCGCTTCGCTGTGTTCTATTAACGTCCCATAAATAATCCCCCCGCGCGCAGCGCGACTAAAGTTTTTTGTGCTACTTTTTTTCAAAAAAGTAGCGAGAGAGGAGCGTCCGAAATGAATACTCGTCCGAATTTTGATGACCTCAATGATGGAAACTACACGGATTTTAATATGACGCTCATTAACAAGTGGGTTGCGGATGAACAATATTGGGGTGCCGTGACCTCGCACGAGGATTACGTTAAAGCGCAAAACGGCGATTGGAGCGTTACCTTTGTGGATGAACCTGAAGGCATTACACCCACCCTTGTGCCGAAGGAGTGGTTTGCGCCATTTTTGAATAACAATCGGCTGGATGGCGTGAAGTTGCTGGGGCTTGCCGCAGGCGGTGGTCAACAAATGCCGATACTGCAAGCGTTTGGCGCAACCTGCACGGTGATGGATTACTCCGATGCGCAGTTGCATTGCGAGCAATTGGTCGCAGAACGTGAGGGGTATGACATCAATCTAGTCAAGGCCGACATGACAAAGCCTTTTCCGTTTGAAGATAACAGCTTTGACGTAATTTTTCACCCGATTTCGAACCACTTTATCGAAGATGTTGAACACGTTTGGCGCGAGTGCTACCGCGTGTTGCGCTCTGGCGGCTTGTTGTTGGCGCAAATGTATAATCCCTGCGTGTATATGTTCGCGGATTACGACGAGGAGCAGGCCGATGCGCAGTTGATTGCTAAATACAAATTGCCGTGGAACCCGTTGCGCGACCGCGCGTTGTTCGAAAGCTATGTTGAGCCAGACGACGACGAAAATTTAACGTTCAGCCATTCGTTAGAAGAACAACTCGGCGGGCAACTAAAAGCAGGGTTTATCTTGACTGATTTACGTGAAGAACGACCAACATGGGGCGGCTTGCTTGGAGAATACATGCCTGTGGCCATGTATACGCGGGCCGTAAAAGCCACCTAGGCTTTTTGTGCTCCGCACCCCTCCCTCACCGCTGCGGCGGAGCTCCCTCTACCAGAGGGAGCCAGGGGCTTGCTTCTTCAACTTATTATTAAAATTCCCCCGCGCGAAGCGGCATAGGTTTTTTTGGTTCTTTTTTTGCAAAAAAAGAACAAGAAAGGACGCTACTATGATTACACGCAAAACCAAAGAGACAGACATCACAGCCGAGTTAAGCTTGCAAGGCGGTGAAGTGAATATCACCACGGGTGTGGGTTTTTTTGACCACATGCTCACGGCGCTTGCGGTGCATGCGGGTTGGGGGCTGACACTGACCTGCGTGGGCGACCTTGAGGTGGATGCTCACCACACGGTGGAGGACTGCGGCATTGTGCTGGGGCAGGCTTTGGCCGAAACGCTGGGCGACAAAACCGGCATTGCTCGCTTTGGTGCAGCGGAAATCCCCATGGATGAAGCCCTTGCCGCTGCAACCGTTGATGTGAGCGGCCGCGCGCTGTTGGTGTTTAACGCTGCGTTTTCACAGAGTGTCACTGGTGAGTTTGAACTATGCCTGTGCGAGGAATTCTTTCGCGCGCTCGCGCATAATGCCGGAGTTACGTTGCATTTAAACTTACGTTATGGCGCCAATGCCCACCACGAAGCCGAGGCGATATTTAAAGCAGCAGCACATGCGCTGCGCAAGGCTTTGCAGCCCAAGGCAGGCGTGCTGAGCACGAAGGGAACAATTTAGCGCGCTGCGGCGCGTGAAGCTTTTACAACTTTTTTTGGAAAAAAAGTTGTAAAAAAAAACTGAGCTGCTATATGGGCAAGCTCATAAAAATCAACCGCGAAGCGGCTAGGTTTTTTTGGTTCTTTTTTTGCAAAAAAAGAACAAGAAAGAGGGGAATCACATGACATTCTACGAACAACGCGCACAGCGCACCAAGGCATTCCAAGAAGACCGCTTCGGCATGTTCATTCACTGGGGACTATATGCCATTCCCGCGCGGGGCGAGTGGGTGCGCAACACCGAGCGCATCAGCAATGAAGACTATCAACAATATTTCGACGAGTTTAACCCCGTGCATTATAACCCAAGGCAATGGGCTTTGCTGGCCAAGCAGGCAGGCATGAAATACGCCGTGCTGACCACCAAACACCACGATGGATTTTGCCTGTTTGACTCGCAGTACACTGACTACAAAGCAACGAACACACCTGCTGGGCGCGATTTGGTGCGTGAGTACGTGAACGCATTTCGCGCGGTGGGCATTAAGGTTGGGCTATATTATTCGCTCATCGACTGGCATCATCCCGACTACCCAGCCTATGGCGATCGCATTCACCCCATGCGCGACAACGAGGCCTACAAAGGAAGACCCGAAAACTTCGACAATTACATCACCTACATGCACAATCAGGTGCGCGAGCTTTGTACCAACTATGGCAAAATTGACGTGATGTGGTTCGATTATTCCTATGATGACATGGCCGGCGAGAAATGGCAGGCCACCAAGCTCATTGAAATGCTGCGCGAACTGCAACCCACCTGCGTCATCGACAACCGTCTCGGCGCCACGGACGTGGACGGTGCTGGCTTGGAGGCCGAACCGCCTATTTATGCTGGTGATTTTTACTCGCCCGAGCAAATCATTCCCAGCCAAGGCGTGACTGATTCAGCGGGTCGCCCCATGCCTTGGGAATGTTGCATGACGCTCAACGATCATTGGGGCTATGTGGCCAAGGATAAGAACTATAAGACCGCGCAAAACGTCATTCACATGCTTGTTGAGTGCGTGAGCAAAGGCGGCAATCTGCTCATCAACGTGGGGCCGAATGCGAAGGGTGAAATTCCCAAGGAGAGCGTTGCGGTGCTGCAACAAGTGGGCGAATGGATGCACAACAACAGCGATAGTATCTATGGCTGCGGCGCGGCAGACATGCCCAAACCCGAATGGGGACGCTACACCCAGCGTGGCAACAAACTCTATGCGCATATTTATGAGCGCGGCACGGCGGCGTTCCGCTTTGATGACCTGCAGGGCAAAGTGAAAAAAGCTCGCTTGCTGATGGATGGCAGCGAGTTGCAGCTGTTTGAGCCGTGGTACAGTAAGTATCAACAGGGCGCATTTGTTGACCTCGGCACGGCTGATTTGCCTGAACCCATGGGCACGGTGGTGGAGTTAATTCTTAATTCATAATGCTTAATGCGTAATTGTGCGGCGATATCACGGCAGCAAAATTTTAGCTCGTGTAGGGGCGGATAGTATCCGCCCGTTCCTCTTTCGCTCGCCATATAAAGCTCCCGGGCGGCAGATTGCCGCCCCTACACGCGAGGTTGTGGGCTAATCAGACAGGAGGGTACTACCATGCCATTTCTCAGCGGTTTTCGCATGACCGAAACGCACAGCAAAGACTATTTTAACGCCCTACCAGTAGTACGCTCTTTGAAAAGCATCGATATGTTTCGCTTCAACAGCCCTGTCACATTCTTCGTTGGCGAAAACGGCAGCGGAAAATCAACGCTGATGGAAGCACTTGCTGTGGCCGCGGGACTGAATGCCGAAGGCGGCTCGCGCAACTTTAACTTTGCGACCAAGCGCACAGAATCAGGTTTGCATCATCACATTCAATTGGCACGCAGTGCACGCGAGCGCGACGGCTACTTTCTGCGCGCCGAAAGCTACTATAACGTAGCCTCGCATATCGATTATCTTGACGAAATGCCTGCGTTCGCACCACCGCTCATCAACAGCTATGGCGGCACATCGCTGCACGCGCAATCGCACGGCGAAAGCTTCATGGCACTGATACAAAACCGCTTGCGCTGCGGACTTTACTTTTTTGACGAACCCGAGGCCGCGCTTTCACCCACGCGACAAATGACCTTGCTGGTGGAAATCGACCGCTTGGTCAAAGCTGGTTCGCAGCTGATTATCGCCACGCATTCGCCCATTTTGCTGGCCTACCCCGGTGCAGACATCTACGAAATCAGCGAAGAGGGCATCGTGCTCACGCCTTATACCGAAACGGCGCACTACAGCATCACAAAGCGTTTTTTGAATGATACGCCGGGCATGCTGCGGCGGCTGTTGGAGGATTGAGCCCGCAGCTCGCTCTCGCGTGTAGGGGCGGATAGTATCCGCCCGGGGATTTTCCACACGGTATAAAGAGGAGCGGACGGCAGGTTGCCGCCCCTACAGGTGGGGTTGTAGATTGGTTATAGCCCGGGCGGCGTAATCGCCGCCCCTACAGGTTGCGGTGTGCAGCAACATAGAGAGAATATCGGGCAGTAGGGGTGGCGATTACGCCAAACGAACGCGCAAATTATTCAATTGTCAAGGT
>WQWM01000012.1 GCA_009785335.1 Oscillospiraceae bacterium | reverse complement strand
TTTAATAAATGTGGTAATCTCCCTTTTTAAAAGCAAAAAACCCCCTTCTTAAAAAATGGAAAAAAAAGTACCCCCCCCCCCCCCCCCCGATTTGTCAAGTCTTTTCACGCAAGTTTTTCAAGTTTGTGCAAAATGACGAACACCCCTCCGAGGAGGGGTGCAATGTTTATGCAGTCGCGGAATTCACGCTGGCGCCGGTAGCGCCAATGCCCAAGCTAACCGACAACGCTTGATTCACCCGCTGCATGTCGCGCTGCTCAAGATTGCCCATGCGCTCCTTCAGGCGGCGTTTGTCTAGCGTGCGCAGCTGCTCAAGCAGCACAATGGAGTCACGCGCAAGGCCGCTGCCATCGGCGTTGACCTTGATGTGCGTCGGCAGGTCGGTTTTATAACGCTGGCTGGTGATGGCCGCGGCAATCACCGTTGGGCTAAACTTGTTGCCCACATCGTTTTGCACAATGAGCACAGGCCGCACGCCGCCTTGCTCGCTGCCAACCACCGGCGTCAGGTCGGCGTAAAAAATATCTCCGCGTTTCACGGTCACGTTTATCACTCTCCGTCATTTTATGGCAATAGTATTTTGCCACGTGTGCGCTGGATTTAATCATGCAAAGACCAAATTGTCCGGAGAATACTCGGTCTTCCTTAATATAATATGCTGCAACGCAGAAGTTGACAAGCGTAGAAACAACGCAACAACTTGAAATCCCCTTTGTTTTGTGCTATACTTAAACAAAGAGGAATTTTTTTCTGTTGATTTTATGCGGCCACAATCGGCAGCCATAGCTCAATATATCTTTTTTCCACGTTCGGCTTTCGATACCAGTGCGTCAGGTTGATTTCCGCGCCGGGTGCCAGTTGATACCCGGAACTTGGCAGCCATTCGCTCACTGCACGGCGGCGCAATTCCAGGTGCAGCGATGTGGGAAACTGTACCCGCTCGGTCTCAAACACAGCGTAGGTCGTTGCTGGGATTTCGATCATCTCAAAGCGCGCGGCATCTGCCTTGCCCAGCACGCACTCTTCCTCAATGCGCTCGCGCATGTGTGCAGGCAACAGGGCGGCAATGTAAAAATCATAGCCCTCGTCGTTGATGTTCGTGATGAGATTGTAGGTCACATAGGGGTCGTCCGCCATGCCCTGCAGGAGGTATTGATTCGCGCGGGTGTTGACATAAAAGTCGCACTCTTGGTCTGCCCTGTTGCCGGGTGCGCCCTGAAAATGCCGCTTGTAGCCGGTGTAGATGCGTGCTGGTTGTGTTTCGATACGATAGTCCATGATATGGCCGCCTTCCAAAATAAATTTGAGATGAAGGCGCGAAAATGACTTGAGCACCACCGTGCCGCCGCGCACCGTGCTGGGCTTGATGCCATGAAAGCTCGCGAATGCGCGTGCAAAACTGTCCGGATTTTCATAGCCATATTTCAGCGCAACATCAATGACCTTACCGTTGCCGCTTTGCAACTCCACCCCTGCGAGAGTCAGCCGACGTTTTCGGATATACTCGCCCAGCGTAAAGCCACACAAAATCGAAAACACCCGCTGAAAGTGGTAGCTGGAACAATACGCCTGCTTCGCCACCTGCTCATAGTCGATTTCGTCCGTCAGGTGCAGCTCAATGTAGTCAATTGCTCTGCCGATGCCGGTCACCCAATCCATTTCCTCACCTCGTTTCTCAACTGTATTATAACGGAAAGCGGGCGCGATTGCCCGACAATTCATGCTTTGTTGTGCATGTTAGTATAGCATGCCAAGCATGAAATTACAAGTGATTCGGAGAAAACAATGCGCCTTTCCTCAGATTTTTTTGCCCAAGATGTTCTCGCCGCCGCCCCTGCCCTGCTGGGCAAAGTGCTGTGCCATCGCTTGGACGACGGAACCGTGCTGCGCGGACGCATCACCGAAACCGAGGCATACATGGCCAACGACACAGCATGCCACGCTCACCGCGGCCGCACACCCCGCAACGCCGTGATGTTCGCCGCCGGTGGGCTGAGCTATGTCTACTTGTGCTATGGCATGCATCATTTGCTCAACGTTGTCACCGGCAACGAGGACGACCCGCAGGCGGTGCTGGTGCGCGGCATTGTTGGCTACCCCGGGCCGGGGCGATTGACCAAACACTTGCAAATCACTCGCACACACAACGCCCTTGATCTACGCAGCTCCGATGTGCTTTGGCTGGAGGATGACGGCTTTGCGGTGGAGGAAATCCGCACGGCACCGCGTGTGGGCATTGGCTATGCCAGCGAGGAAGATCAAGCGAGGTTGTGGCGGTTTATCGCATCAACAAAATAGAAACACCCCTCCGAAGAGGGGCAAGTGATTACTTAAGGTTACATGCTAAACAGAATGCGCACGAAGCCAAAGATAGCAAACAGGTTCACCAGCACCAGTGCGATGATGCCAACAATGCTCAACCAATCAATCGTAGTTAAGCCTTCTTGAGGTGCAGTGGTGGCTTGCGTCGTTGTCGTTGTTGCTTCAGTCGTGGCTACTGTGGTAGCCTCAGTCGTTGTAGCCTCGGTTGTTGTTGCTGTTGTCGTCGTCGCTTCTGTAGTTGCAACCGTAGTCGTGGTGTCAGCTACTGTCGTTGTCTCAGCCACCGTTGTAGTTTCTACCACAGTGGTAGTTTCGACTACTGTCGTAGTGTCAGCTTCAGTCGTGGTTTCGGCGGGCGCAGTCGTGGTCACTTCTTCGCAAACACAAGGGTCTTCGCTGCAATCAGGGCAAACGGGCGTTGCAGTCGGGCTGCGCATCCAGTTGGGCACATCAGCACCTTGGGCTTCCAAAATTTGCACCACAGTTCCATTCAGAGTGACCACGATAGCCACCGCTTCCTCTAAGTTACCCGCCATAGCCTGCGTCACGGCAGCATTGAAAGTCATATAAATTGGGGGCAACATGTAATTATCACTATGAGAGTCAGCGAGAATCAGCGTGCGGGAATACTCAACGCCAAACGCAATCGCTTCGGGCGGCATATGCTCATTGGCAAGAGCATCGAAAGCTCTCATTCGCTCTAGGAAGCTTTCATCAAAGATGCCACCGTTTTCCAGTTCAACAAAAGCAGCATTGAAAGCCACCATTGCCGCGATACTATCGAACATCGTCGGAAACATAAAAGCCTCCACCAAGAGAACAACGAAATAGCCAGGGTAATAAGCGAACGTAAATTCATAGTAGACATCTCTATTGTCGCAGAGCCATTCATTACAAAAATCACAATCGGGGAAGAATGAATAGTCGTTGGAAGTAGGCACTGCCGTTGCCGACGCGCCGCTTAGCGCAACAGCCGCGCCGCCTGCCAGCATAAGTATCGCCAAAAGGGTTGCCAAAAGTTTTTTCATGTTCATGTGTGTAAAATTCCTCTCTCAACTTGTTAATAAAAAATTTCCATATTCATTTTACCCCCCCCCCCCCGTTAACAAGTCAAGTCTTTTGCGTGAATAATTTGTTAATTGTGCGAAGCGTCATGGCAAACCCACTTGACAAACGTCCGCCGATGTGTTACACTAATAGCAACTCAATAGCATTCTTCAGGGGTGGTGTAATTCCACACCGGCGGTGATGCGGCGTAGCCGACAAGCCCGCCAGCCTTCATGGCAGATCCAGTGTGATTCTGGAGCCGACGGTTAAAGTCCGGATGAAAGAAGAGTGTACTATGCATGATATTATATATCGCTTGCATTGTTACTCCTAAGAGGATTGCCTTTTGGGGGTAATATTTTTTTGCAAGGAGAATCATCATGCAATCGAAAAGAAAACGCCCGCTGTTGGCCATTTGTGCCACAGCAATGCTCGCTGCCCTCGCGGTAGTACTGTACGCCCTAGGTTTCCCCATCTTCCCCGCTGCACCATTCCTAGAGCTGGATTTCTCTGACGTGCCCGCGCTGGTGGCAGCGCTGTTGTTCGGCCCAATCTACGGCGTGGCCGTGAATCTCATTCAAAACCTGTTTGGCTTTTTGGTGCTGGGCAGCGGCGCTATCCACGCGGGCATGGGTAACCTGATGAACTTCGTGGTGGGCACAGCCTTCATTGTGCCCTATGCAATTATTGTGCGGCGCACCCGAAAAAAGCACGGGCTCGTGGTGGCCAGTGCGCTGGGTATGCTGAGCATCCTCGTCATTGGCTTTGGCATGAACACCATTGTGATGCCGCTATTCTTCCGGTTTATCGTGAACATGCCCCCGGCGGAAATCTGGCCCATGGTGTGGGGTGCCATTTGGTTTTCCATGGCGCTTAATGTCATCAAAGGCGTGGTGCTGAGCGTAGCAGGCGTGGCAATTGTGCGGCTGAAGGGACGGCTGCGACTATTTTAGCAAGGAGAGGAAGCAATGATCATATTTCTTCGGGACATCACTCACATAGCGTTGGCTACTTTATGGATTCTTTTACTCATTCCAATCGCATGGATTCGCAGCTGGTTTTAGTAAGACCTTGGACACAAGAATGGAGGAAACATGAACGATTTCTGGCAAGCCATTGACCAACTCACCGCCGAATGCAAACTGGTCATCGACCGCCCCAAGGGCAGCCGCCACCCCAAATACCCCGATTACGTGTGCCCGCTGGATTACGGCTACCTCAAGGGCACGTCATCCATGGACGGCAGCGGGATTGACGTGTGGAAAGGCTCAAACGGCGAGCACGTGGATGCGATCATCTGCACGATAGACCTGCTGAAGAAAGACAGCGAGCTCAAGCTGCTCGTTGGCTGCACCGAGCAAGAAAAACAACTTGCACTGCCAAATGTCCCCAACATGAGCGGCATTTTAGTCAGGAGATAGCCCACACCTATCAGCAACACCCGCGACATTGCCCTCACGCGCGAGAAATATTTTAATGCGTGAACAAATTTGCGCAAAAGCGTTGACAAGTGTCGAAAAATAGGATATAATAGAACTTGACCTGCTGGGTGGCGGCTTCATCCTCCCCCTTTCCATTTCGTTGAAATATGCGAAAAGAAAGGAGTGATGCCTTTGTGAATAATACTTTTGTGGAATTGTTGCAAATTGTTTCAGTGATGTACATAGCGTTGGCAGTGGAACCGATTTACGCCTTCGCAGCTACGCAAACAATCTTGCAACTTGCTCGCAGCATAGTAGAATACATAAAGAGATAACCGCCCTCAAGCCTACAAAACTTGGGCGGTTATCTCTAACTAGAGCTATCTAGGAAAGGGGTTGCCGTGCTCGGCAGGTCACTTTCATTCATATTATAACGCACATTTATATATTTGTCAAGTCTTTTGAGGAAAGAAATTCATCTAGCACTAACGCAGCAGGCCCATTTTAATGCGTGAACAAATTTGCGCAAAAGTGTTGACAAGTGTCGAAAATTGGGGTATAATGGATGTGGTTGCAGCCGTTTGTTTGCAAACGGTGGCGGCAGTCGGTGAAAAATCGCGGTGTTGTCGGTCATGAGTTTATCATGCGACACTGTAACTTCCCTGGAGCTTAAGCGAAAGGGGGTGAAGCCATGTGGGATATTATCAGTGCAGTTGCGCAAATGTTAATTGTACTTATCGCCTTGGTTGATTTGCTCTTGCGCGCTTTTGGGCGCAAAAAGAACTAGCCGCTCTTCCTGCTCAACAGAGTAGCGGCTAGTTAAAACCTAGTCAGGGAAGTGACCGCTTGCGGCCAGCAACCCCCGGCAATTCTATTATACACCGACTATGAAGAATTGTCAAGGGGAGAGCGAAAATTTCCTGAAAAAGTGAGGGCTGTGTATGTTCGCACGCATCAACAGCATGGGCTGCTTTGGCATGGAGGCCTTTGCCGTGGAGGTGGAGGCCGATTGTTTCAACAGCGGTTTGCCGCGCTTTGATATTGTTGGGCTGCCCGGCGCAAGCGTGAAAGAAGCCTGCGACCGCGTACGCTCCGCCATGAAAAACTGCGGGCACGAGTTCCCCATGAGCCGCGTGACCGTGAACCTTGCCCCCGCCGACCGCCGCAAAGAAGGGCCTATCTACGACTTGCCCATTTGCATTGCTTTGCTGGTGGCCAGCGGACAGCTACGCGGCGGGCATGAAAAATCCGCCTTCATTGGCGAACTTGCACTCGACGGCACCGTGCGCCGCGTGAATGGTGCACTGCCCATGGTCATTGCCGCGCGAGATGCTGGCTGGACAGAAATTTTCGTTCCAGCGGCCAACGCAGCAGAAAGCGCAATCGTTGAAGGCGTAAATGTATACCCCGTGGCACATTTGCGCGAGCTGCTGATGCATCTGCGCCGTCAAAAGGAACTTGAGCCTGCCGTGATGCAAGAAAGCGAAGTGCTTTCACCGCTGAACATGCTCGACTTTGCTGACGTGAAAGGCCAAGCCGAGGCTCGCCATGCCCTTGAAGTTGCAGCTGCGGGCAACCATAATGTGCTGATGATCGGTCCGCCGGGCAGCGGCAAAAGCATGCTGGCCAAGCGGCTGCCATCGATTTTACCGGACATGTCGCCAGCTGAAAGCTTGGAAACCACCAAGCTTTATTCTGTTGCTGGGGAGCTGCCTGCGCATGTTTCGCTCATTCGTGCGCGTCCCTTTCGGTCACCGCATCATACCGTATCGGCGGCGGGGCTTTCGGGCGGGGGCAGCATACCGCGCCCAGGTGAGATTAGCCTAGCGCACAACGGCGTGCTGTTCCTAGACGAGCTGCCTGAGTTCAATCGGGTATCCCTTGAAGTGCTGCGGCAGCCCATGGAGGATGGCGAAGTATCGATTTCTCGCGCGGCGGGCACAGTGCGCTACCCTTGCACGGTAATGCTGGTGGCAGCACTCAACCCATGCCCTTGCGGGTTTTTCGGGCATCCCACGCGGCGATGCGTGTGTCCGCAGGGTGCTGCACAACGTTATCTCTCACGCGTGAGCGGCCCCTTGCTAGATAGACTAGACATCCACATTGAAGTGCCGCCAGTGGAGTTCAACCGCTTGGCTTCTAATGAAAAGAGTGAGTCATCTGCTGCCATGCAGGCGCGGGTGAATCGTGCACGCGCCCTGCAGCGCGAGCGCTTTGCTGGGCTGGGCATTCACGCCAACGGACAGATGACACCCGCACAAACACGCCAGTTCTGCCCCCTTGATGACGAAAGCCGCCGCCTGCTTGAAGGCGCATTTTCGGCACTGGGATTAAGCGCGCGGGCTTATGATAAAATTCTGCGGGTGGCACGCACGGTTGCTGATTTAGATGGCAGCGAGCACATTGCCGTGCAGCACCTCGCCGAGGCTATCCAATTTCGCAGCCTGGACCGCAAGTTTTGGAGTGAGTGACGCGAAGTGTTCTTTTTTGAAAAAAAGAACCAAAAAACTTTAGCCGCTTCGCGGTGGGATTTTTATGGGCTGCGCAGATTTGCCAAGGCCTCCCCCTTGGGGGAGGAAAGCGCGTCGCCAGACGTGCAGGTGGGGGTTCATTTAGCCGCTTCGCGGTGGATTATTTATGTGAGTTGAAACGGCAAGCCTGGGAAGGCTCGCGGAGCGAGAATTTTACTGGCATTCGCCTCAAAGCCACCCGATAAGCAAAACTGGGAGAAGGATTAATTGGAGTGTATGATATGAGGATAAATTGCAAGCTTCTCAAGCATTATTTGAGGAATGTGCTGTTCATCAACGGCACGGCATACGCCGGCAAGTCCACCATGGTGCGCATGCTTGCCGATAAGTATGGCCTATTGCATTGCGGTGAAAATTACGATTGTGTTCCGCAGCATTTGATCAACCCGCAAACTCACCCTAACCTGTGCTATTTTCAAACCATGAAGGACTGGCAGGAATTCATCAACCGAACACCACAGGACTATTCGGATTGGATACAAGGCGTGCAACACGAGAGCGCTGAATTTGAGCTGATGCATCTGATTAGCGTGTCGCAAACCCAAAAGACGATTGTTGACACGAATATCCCCGTGGATGTGCTACGCAAAATTGCGGATTATCACCAAGTAGCCATCCTATTGTCGCCGCAGTCCATGGCGGTTGAGCGTTTCTTTGACCGCAACGACCCGGAAAAGGCATTCTTGAAAGAACAAATTGCAAAAGCAGACGACCCCGAAAAAACCATGCAGAACTTTCTTGCTTGCATGGCGAAAATAAACAGCCTAGAAATTTATGATCAGTTTGCCAATAGTGGATTTTTTACGCTGGTGCGACAGGATGCCGAAAGCGACACACGCACGCAAACCCTGCAAACTCTCGCACGGCATTTTGGGTTGGCGGATTAATAGGAGGAGAAAATCATGAGCGAGAAAAAACGTTGCAGTTGGTGCGGCGACAGCCAAATCTATGTGGACTACCACGACAACGAGTGGGGCCGCCCGCAGCACGATGACCGCCGCTTGTTCGAAATGCTGATTTTGGAGGGTGCGCAGGCCGGGCTTTCGTGGATCACCATCCTGAAAAAACGCGAGAACTACCGTGCCGCGTTTGATAACTTTGACGTGGAAAAAGTTGCACAGTATGACGATGCAAAAATCGAAGCACTGCTGCAAAACCCCGGCATTGTGCGCAACCGCCTGAAGGTGACTGCCGCGGTAAAAAACGCACAAGCTGTGCTGAAAATCAAGGCGGAGTTCGGCAGCTTGGATAACTATCTGTGGGGCTTTGTTGACCATAAGCCGATTGTGAACCGCTTTGTGGGCTACGATGATTTTGTGACGACCAGCCCTGTTTCGGATGCCATCAGCAAAGACCTGAAGAAACGCGGCTGCAACTTTGTGGGCAGCACGATTATCTACGCCTTCATGCAGGCTGCGGGCATGGTGAACGACCACTTCGTGGACTGTTTTGTGTATGAAGAGCTAACCAAAACTTGACGCGCCGCTGCAGGCGTGGTATACTAGGGATATAGGAAGCGAGGGCACCATTATGGCAGACAAACTTTGGGCAGGCCGGTTCGCCAAGCAAACCGACCAAGCCGCGCACGACTTCAATGCATCCATCGCCGTGGATTCGCGCATGTGGCGCGAGGACATCACGGGTAGTTTGGCGCATGCCGCCATGCTGGCCAAGCAAGGGATTATTACCCCCGAGGACGGCGCAGTCATCGCACAGGGACTCAGTGAAATTTTGGCAGAGCTGGAAAGTGGCACGCTTGAAATTGACATAGCAGTGGAAGATATTCACAGCTTCATCGAGGGCGAACTAACCGCACACATTGGCGAGGCCGGCAAGCGCTTGCACACCGGCCGCAGCCGCAACGACCAAGTGGCCACGGATTTGCGGCTCTATTTGCGCGGGCAGTGCGATGAATTGCGTGCGGAAATTGAGACGTTGATTGCCGCACTGCAGCAAAATCGTGATGAGTACCCCGATGCCATCATGCCGGGCTACACACACATGCAGCGCGCACAGCCGATTTTGTTCGCACAGCATCTGCTGGCTTATCAAGAAATGCTGCTGCGGGATATCTCTCGCTTGGATGACTGCCAAGCACGCATGAATGTGTCGCCGCTGGGCAGCGGTGCGCTAGCCGGCACGGGCTACCCGATTGATCGCACCCACACCGCGCAAGCCCTCGGCTTTGCTGGCTACACCGCAAGCACTCTCGATGGCGTGAGCGACCGCGATTTTTGCATGGAACTGGCCGCCGTGCTGAGCATCGTCATGGTGCATTTGTCGCGGCTGTGCGAGGAGTTGATTCTGTGGTGCAGCTGGGAGTTCCGCTTCATCGAGCTGGACGATGCCTACACCACCGGCAGCAGCATGATGCCGCAAAAGAAAAATCCCGACTTGGCTGAGTTGATTCGCGGCAAAACCGGGCGCGTGTTTGGCGATTTAACCGCGCTGCTGACGATGATGAAGGCACAACCCTTGGCCTACAACAAAGACATGCAGGAGGATAAACCCGCCATTTTTGATGCCGTGGACACCGTGCGCGCTTGCCTGCAAGCCGCTGCACCCATGCTGGCCACCATGAGAGCCAAGCCCGAGCAAATGCGCCGCGCTGCCGCTGAAGGTTTCATCAACGCCACGGACTGCGCGGATTATCTGGTTGCGCGAGGCATGCCTTTCCGCACGGCCTATAAAATTGTGGGCGAGCTGGTGGCACAGTGCATCGCTGCCAACTGCACGCTCGAGACGTTGCCCCTGGCGCAATATCAAGCGGCAAGCGAGCTGTTTGGCGACGATATTTATGCCTTTGTTGCGCTGGAAGCTTGCGTGCAACGGCGCATTTCGTGAAAAGTTTCCACTTGCGATTTTTTAGAAAGTGTGGTAGAATAGACACTGGACATTAAATGTTAGGACGCTAGACGATTAGAGCACAGCGGAGCGGCTTGCCCACCCGCAGGTGAGGAAGTTGAAGGAGGCTTGATATGCGCTATGTTGAATTAGTAAAGCAGTTACGTCGTAGAAATGGTTTAACCCAACAACAGGTCGCAGATTTTTTGCACATTGACCGCTCCACCTACGCCTACTACGAAGGCGGACGCACGAAAATCAGCGTGGAATCTTTGCTGAACCTTTCGCGGCTGTATCAAATTACACTGGGGCAAATGGTTGGCGAAGATGTGCCCGCCGACATCCTCGCGGATGACACGGACTATTCCACCGCGCTCATTGATGATTCAATTGTGCGCTTTGCACAGCTTAGCCGCGAAGAGCAATATCTGGTGATATTATACCGCTCGGGCACAGACCAACAACGCCGCGAACTGCTAATGCAGGCCAATGAACTAACCGCACCAGACGAAGATTAATGTTCTTTTTTTGCAAAAAAAGAACCAAAAAAACGATGTCGCTTCGCGGGGGAATTTTTATGGGACTGGATTAAAGCACAGCGAAGCGATCGAGCTCCACCGCAGGTGGTGAAAGAAATAGGAAAAACCCACTCCCTCGCATGCAGGGGGTGGGGGTTTGTCAATGGAGATGAGGTTCCGGGCGGCATAATTGCCTCCCCTGCATGCTGATTTTACGTGTAGAAAATATTATGGTGAAACATGATGCATGTCCTACCCTTCCTGTTCTACGAATTCTTCTTCACCGGGCTGTTCGCCATTGGCGGCGGCGCGGCAACCATACCCTTTTTGCAGCAGATGGGCAACCGTCGCGGCTGGTTTTCACCGCACGAATTGGCCAATATGATCGCCATTGCCGAAACTGCGCCCGGTCCGCACGGCACCAACATGGCCACATTCATCGGCAAGCATGTGGCGGGATTCCCCGGTGCGGCACTGGCTGCCTTTGCGCTGATGTTGCCCACGATGATCATCGACATGGTTATCGCCAGCATGCTTGACCGCTTTCGTCAAAGCCGCGTGAAAGATGCCCTCATGCGCGTGCTACGCCCAGCCAGCGCAGGCTTGATTGCCGCTGCGGTGCTGGTGTTTTTGCAAATTGCGCTCGCCTCGCCCGAGGCAAACTGGGCGTTGAGCAACACTGCCGCATGGCCGAGTTATTTTGACTGGCGGGCGGTGGTGTTGTTTGCTGTGCTGTTGGCGTTGCTGTTCACACCCAAAGTGAAAAAAATCCACCCCGCAGCGTTCATTGCCTGCGGGGCGGGGGTAGGTATTGTGTTAGGGCTATAAGTTTGCTCTAGCGGTTAATCGCCCAGTAAATGATGCGATACAGGAAGTAAATCCAGCCAGCGCTTGCCATCAGCGACAGTGCGATCGGGATAACAACGGTCAATACTGAAATCGCAAGGTAAAAGAGCAGAAGCAAAATCGAGACAATAAATTCCACAGCAAAATCTCTCCTTCATAAATTTTCGATAGATAATGAATTAATGTTAACCAAAGATGCTCTGCATCAGTAGGACAAAGCCCCACAGTCCGCCGGTGATGACGACCAAAATAACCTGCCATACGCTGAATGGAAAGTCCATAGTAGATCTCCTTTCTTCACATCTTGTACATAGTATTATAACAGATGTAACGCAACAAGTCAATTGACAAATTAACGAAATCGAGAGCGAAAGTAAGTTTATTTTTATTCAACTTGACTGTTTGTGCGTATGCTTAAGGCTTGTTTGGGTTGGACGGATGTGCTATACTGTTAAAGAAAGAATAAAGGAGAGTAGACATGATTACAACAATCGCACTAGATTATGGTCGCGTGCTCGCTCGCCCGGCTTCGGGTGACTGGTTTTTTCCGCAGCATACCATAAATATACTTGGTGCAGGCAATACGCTGAAATTGCTACGCCATCGCAGAACCGCGCAGCGCACAGCCGCAAAGGTGTTTGATGATCACCTGTTGCACACAGAGCATGAGGAATTCGAACAGTTTTGTGAATATTATCGCCAGCTGCTGAGCGGCTGCGGCATCACAAAAAATCTCGAACAAGCTAGCCATTCACTGGCGCAATTTGCGGTGTATGATCCGAAGAAAGTGAAGTTTTACCGCGATGTGCTGCCCAGCATTGCCGCGCTGAAAAAGCACTATCGCGTGGTGGTGATTTCAGACACTTGGCCATCGCTGCGCACAGTTCTGCAAAGTTATGGCGTGCTGCCGCTGCTGGATGACCTGATTATGTCGTGTGATTACGGCCACAGCAAAGGCGACTATGGCAACGGCGAGGGCGGCAAGCTGTTTCACTCGGCGATGCAGCACCACGGCATTGTGCCTGCGCAAACCTTGTTTGTAGACGACAGCGTGTATAATCTTGACCACGCCAAGGCATTGGGATTCCACACGGCATTGATGGTGCGCGCGGGCTGGGCGAAAAACGGCGAGCATGCCGTTGTGCGCAACATGCGCGATGTGCAGAGGCTGATAATGCTTAATTCTTAGTGCTTAATGCTTAATTATTGGTTGGCAAACTCGCGAGCAGCCGAGTTTTGAAGGAGATTTTCCATGTTGGACAAAACCATCCCCCATATAGGCGTGATCATGACAAAAGCTGCTTCGGACTACCCCCGCTTTGCGCTGCCAGCGGGCTTTTGCTTTTGCGGCTATCAAACCGGAATGGAAGAGGCTTGGGCGAGGCTAATGGTGCATGTGGAGCAAATCGACAGCTTAGAAGAAGCTCGCAACTATTTCCGCAAAGAGTTCTTGGCTAGACCTGAATTGCTGGCTAAACAATGCCTGTTTGTGCTGGATGAAACGGGCGAAATCGCGGCTACGGCATCCATTTGGCCGGGCAATCACTTCGGGCAAGAACTGTTGCGCGTGCATTGGGTTGCCTGTGCACCGCAGCATCAGGGCAAGGGCTTGGCCAAGGCGCTGCTGGACACGCTTTCCGCAATGAAATATGATCAATTGTTATATCTAACATCGCAAACGTGGAGCTATCAGGCGTTGGGGTTGTACGCTCGGTTTGGGTTTGTGCCCTATCATGGCGAGAAACCGATGAACTGGAAAGCAGGAGATGCGGGCTTTGCGCAGGAAACAAAAATCGCCTGGAATATGATAGAGGAAAAGTGGCGGCAACACAGCAACTCAACCACAGGTTGACTTTTTGTGCCAAAACACAACCCGCAACCTATAGACTTGCGGCTGCGTTTGTAGTATGATAGTGCTAACAAGAACGATGGAGGAAAACACATGTTGGATAATATCAGCGTGGGCAATCAAATTTTGCTGCTGCGCAAACGCAACGGATTCACACAGGAAGAAATGGCCGAGCAATTGGGGATTTCCGCACAGGCCATTAGCAAATGGGAGAATGGGCATGCCTTGCCAGAAACAGCGCTGCTGCCGCTGTTGGCGAAGCTGCTGAATAGTACGATTGACGCGATTTTAGCACCGGTTATAGTCAAAGAAGGCGGAATCATTACATTTGGTAAGTATCAATGGCGTGTGCTGAAAACAGACGGCAACAGCGCGCTGATTATCACCGAAAGCGTGATTGAACAACGCGCCTACCACGAGGAATTTACACAGATTACATGGGAGCACTGCGACCTGCGTAAATATCTGAACAAGCAATTCTATGATACCTTTGACCCCGCCGATAGAACACGGATCATGGAAACAAGACTAACCGATTGCGACAACCCATGGTATGGCACAGCCTGGGGCAACCCTACTGTTGATAAAATCTTTCTGCTCAGCACAGCGGAAGTTTTGCAATACTTCGGCGACAGCGGCGATTTGCGCAACAACGTCAGATGGAATTGGAAGTCTATGGAGAGCGAAGAGCTGGTGTTAAGCGATGGTCCCCATTGTATTGAAATGGGTCAGTGCATCAACGATCAATACAACGATGCACGAAAAGCGTTTTACAAAAAGATTTATCATGCAGGCTGGGACGAAAAATGGTGGTGGTTGCGTTCACCCGGAATACATCTGCGCCCTACTACTGTGGTGGTTGGCAAACAAGGCGCAGTATTTGTATGCGGCAGTGATGTGTATTCGATTGACATGGGCGTGCGGCCTGCGATGTGGGTGAGTCTTTAGAGAGAAAGGAGAGGTTTTATGCAACCAAAAATTGTTGCACAGAACAAGCGATATATTACCGGGATGTTCGGCAATGTACAAAAACAAGGTCAGCTATGGGAAAAAGTTAAAAAGGGCTACGCAGAATCTCCATTTGCGAGAAGTGATGAACATGACTGCCGTGTTTATTTTTGGGAAATGGCGAACTTGGACAAGACTGTTTTTTTCGGATATGAAACCGATTCCATCATAATCAGCGATAAATTTATCACGATAGAGTTCCCCGCGTGTGACTGGGCAATGTTTGAAGTTGTGCCCGCGAAATGGTGGGTATCTGGCGATGCGGATGTGCAAGGCTGGATTGCCAACAATGAACAATATAAATGGCGAAAATATGATGGCTCAATATATCAGCTTGAATATTACAAAGAGAAATTCAAGGGTAGTGATGATCCCGATTCCCGCATGGAAGTGTGGTATCCGCTGGAAAAAATAGTGTGAAGGGAGTAACAACATGGCAAAAAAAATGAAAGTCCACGGCGGCTGTGCGGCGGCAATGGAATGTTTATCAAAAACCACCAAAGAGATGCACGGCAAAGAAGTATGGAAGGCGATCTTCAAGAGCATGCCAACCCCCATGGACGACTGGACACCACAGCAGCTCAGTGACTATACCCGCGAAATTGAGAAGAAATACTTAGCCATTGCATCGCGTGAGCAATACGAATGCGCGCAAAAATGCGGCAACCCATGGGTTCGGGAATACAAAGAAAGCGAGCGCAAGCATTTAAGCTTAGAAGAAATTGACGCGTTGATTGCCAACGAAAACGCCCGCATTCTTGAGGTTTTGCGCAAACATCATGCCTCCGGCGAGTTGTTTTACAGCCATCTTATCACCGATGCTGTGATGGCGGACTACGAAAGCGGCAGATATAGCGCCCGGCGTGAAGGCCGCAAAATTTTGTTGTTTCAAATCCCGCATATGTGGGATGAATACCTATCCGAAACAAACCCTGCGATGAAACGCTATTGCTTTTGCCATTGCTGCTGGGCAAAGGAATCCATTTTGACGGATAAGCCGGTTTCGCCATCACTTTGCTATTGCAGCTTGGGGCACAGCAAACGCTGGCTAGATGACGCATTGGGCCGGCAGTTGGACGGCCGCGTGCTTTGCTCGGTGCTGGATGGCTGCAGCACGCGCTGCAACTTTGAGGTACATATTCCTGATGATGTGATGGAGAAGTAAGCATGACAGCGACATTCCAACCCATTGAGCAATCCCTGCGCGCGCAGGGCTACACCGCCATTTGCGGCGTGGATGAAGCCGGACGCGGCCCCTGCCGGGAGCTTAAAAGACAAAACCTTTGCCGCCGTTGGCGGCAACATAAAATGTATTTCAGATGCAGGGGGTAAAATAAATATGCTTAACAATGCCGTAGCTCAAAACAAAGCTGCATGGGAACACCGTGCATATGAATGGCGCGTAAGTCATGTAGGAACACCACAGGTAGTCGCAAATGAAATGATGAACAACCCAAAAAAATCTTTGCGGTATCACGCAGAATATTTCAATGATGTGGATGGGAAAAATATCGCAAGCATATGTGGTTCAGATGGTCGCCGTGCAATCGCTCTTTCATTGCTTGGAGCAAAGGCGGTTGTGTTTGATATTTCTGAGCCGCAAAAAAAATATGCCTTGGAACTTGCGGAAGCTGCTGGTGTAAACATAGATTATATAATCGGTGATTTTTGCGAAACTGACACGATAGGGTATGCTGAATATTTTGATTATGCATATGCCGAGGGTGGCATACTGCACTATTTTCATGACCTTGATAGATTTTTTTCTATTCTATTCAAAATCATGAAAACCAGTAGCACTTTAATATTGTGTGATTTTCACCCATTCGGAAAAATAGCTTCCGCAAACTGGAACGCAGATAGTAAAGATAGAGCAACCGAGGTAGACGTTGATTACTTCGACACCAATATTAAAAGTGGCGATGTTGCGTTTAAGCAGTTTTTTGATGAAAAAGAGCATGATTCATTTCCGGATGTATCAGTAAGACGTTATACATTAAGCGATATAATAAATGCGATAATTCGAGCAGGATTTAATCTTGTTGAGTTTAACGAGCATCCCGGGTGGGTTAATCAAAAACGGCCTGGCGAGTTTACGATTGTCGCAAAAAAGGTATAGCGAATACCGACTAGATGAGGTTGTGCGATTGCTTGAAAATAATCACAACGGAGTAACATTGATTTGATGATGAACGAAACCACCTTCCAACCCATTGAGCAATCCCTGCGCGCGCAGGGCTACACTGCCATTTGCGGCGTGGACGAAGCCGGACGCGGCCCCCTTGCCGGCGATGTATTCGCCGCGGCGGTGATTCTGCCTGAAACATACGACTTGCCGGGCCTTGCAGATAGCAAAACACTCACCCCAAAGCGGCGCGAACTGTTGTTTGAACAAATTCAGCAGCAAGCTGTGGCTTGGGCAATTGCCAGCGCGGATGTGGAAGAAATTGATCGGCTGAACATATTACAGGCCAGTTTGCTTGCCATGCAACGGGCAGTGAGTGCGCTCGCCATGCCCGCTGATTATGCACTCGTTGACGGCAACAAGCTGCCTGCGCTTGCTATTCCCGCTGAGTATATCATCAAAGGTGATGGCCTGTGTGCGAGCATTGCGGCGGCATCTGTGCTGGCAAAAGTGGCGCGCGACAGGCACATGGCGGTGCTGGATGAAGTCTACCCGGGCTATGGCTTGGCGCGGCACAAAGGCTATCCCACGCAGGCGCATTATGCTGCATTGGCAGAGCTTGGCGCAACAGCGGTGCACCGCAAAAGTTTTCGGCTGGGATGAGAAATCGCACAAAATTTCACAAAACACTTGACATGTAGTCGATGATGGGTTACAATGGTAGTGGTCCTGTTGAGGTGGCGGCTGCATCGCCTTTCTTAGTTTATCTTCGGAGTGATGCCTTTGTGAATAACCCGTTTGTGGAATTGTTGCAAATTGTTTCAATGATGTACATAGCGTTGGCAGTAGAACCAGTTTACGCCTTCGCGGTTGTGCAAACAATCTTGCAGCTTGCTCGTGGTATATCAGAGCACATAAAGAAGCAACCGCCCTCGAGCCTCAGAAACTCGGGCGGTTGCTTCTAACCTTTTAGGAAAGGCGGCAGTCGTACTCGACAGGCCGTTTTCTAGTTTCATTATAGCAGAATTCTACGTGTTTGTCAAGTGCTTTTTAACGGGTTATGGCGAGTGCGCCCGCAGGCACATGGCGGGATTGGCGGCAGTGCATCGCAAAAGTTTTCGGTTAGGATGAGGTCTTCGTCACATTGCACAAGATTGCACTGTTTTGCGCAAAGCGATTGACACCACATCGCATATGTGATACAATAAGTTACCTTGATTTTGAAGGAGGTCACTTTTGATGAAGAAAATGCTATCGCTCGTGCTAGCACTGGTGCTTTTGGCTAGCGTTGGTTTTGCCACCATGATTTCTGCCACCGCCAACGAAACGCCCGTCGCATTTACACTCAACTGTCCAGAGTACAACGTATTCGTCGATGTTCCGGCCGGCGTGTTGCCCGTAGGCACAGTACTTGAAGTTGACATGCTTGAAATCTCCCGCGAGCCTGATGAGCTGCATTTGCCATTCGGAGGTTTTTGGATTGATTTCTTTTATCAAGGCGAACGAGTGCAACCAAACGGCAAATTGATGTATCGCTTGCCGCACAGAGTACACAACCCACTTGATATACCACCGGAATTTTTCGTATGGACTAGCGACATCGAAGCTTACGGGCCGCCCAATGTGCGCATTGAAGGTGACTTCGTGGTGTTTGAAAGCGATCGCGCAGGATTCTTCACAACGATGAGCACCGCACCAGGTGAGTACTCTGCATGCTACGGCTTACAAAATTGCGGCATGTGCGCATACTGCGCAGACGACACAGAGACTGGCATAGATACCTCTACCCCGTTCACCCTCTCTTGTCCTTTTTACAACGTATTCGTCGATGTTCCGGCCGGCGTGTTGCCCGTAGGCACAGTACTTGAAGTTGACATGCTTGAAATCTCCCGCGAGCCTGATGAGCAGCATTTGCCATTTGGGGGTTGGTGGATTGATTTCTATTATCAGGGCGAACAAGTGCAACCAAATGGTAAATTGACGTATCGCTTACCGCACAGAGTACACAATCCACTTGATATACCACCGGAATTTTTCGTATGGACTAGCGACACTGAAGCTTACGGGCCGCCCAATGTGCGCGTTGAAGGTGCCTTCGTGGTGTTCGAAAGCGATCGTGCAGGGTTCTTCACAACGATGACCCGCTCGCCATCATGTGCAGTAATTATCCCGCCGGCAACATGTCCATGGCTTAATTTGCTAGGCATTAGCGGCATTGTGTTGCTTTCGCTGGTTAGCGGCTTTTTGATTTTTGGTTTCTTGCGCATTTTGTTTAACGTGTAACGTTAGCAATAACCAATCTCCTGCTTCACGGCAGGGGATTTTCCTTGTGCACCGCAGGAGTTTTTGGCTAGGGTAATTGCAATCCTCGCTCCGCGAACCTTCCTCAGACCGCGCGACGCAGCCAGCTCCTTCCCGAGGAAGGAGCCAAGGCTTGTTTTTTCAATTTATCATAAAAATCAATCGCAAAGCGGCAAAAGTTTTTTTGGTTACTTTTTTTTCAAAAAAAGTAGCTTCGTCACCTGCCGTGCCCGTGCAATGGCGAGCGCGCCCGCAGGCACATTCTCGGTAATCGTTGAACCTGCAGCGGTGTAGGCGTTTTCGCCGATAGTGACAGGTGCAACGATGGCATTGTTGCAGCCGATGAACGCGCCGTTTTCGATCACCGTGCGGTGCTTCACGCCCTTTTGTCCGCCGTAGTTCGCCACCGCAAGACCGCACCCCACATTCACTTGCTCGCCCACAGTGGCGTCGCCCAGGTAACTCAGGTGCGAAATTTTTGTGCCGCAGCCGACCTGGGTGTTTTTGATTTCCACAAAGTTGCCCACACGCACATTCTCACTCAGCACAGTGCCAGGGCGCAGATGCACCCATGGCCCCAGCGTGCAGCCGTCGCCGATGGTGCAATCTTGCGCCTGCACGTGGTTGAGCGTAACCCCGCTGCCTACCATGCAGTTGCGCAGCATCGTGCCGGGATAAACCACGCTGCCTGCGCCGATGGTTGTGTGTTCGTCGATGATGACGCCGTCTACGCAGGAGATTTCGACTCCGGCAGCAATGTGGCGCGCGATAATGGCAAGGCGTTGTTCATTGGTCATAGAAAATCCCCCTTCATGTGTCATTAGTGTATGACGCAATGAGGGAGGAAATACTTTAGGGGATGCATTTAAATAAGCAGATTGGGAAGGTGATGCTTGCACACGCCCGCAAAATATGATATACTATAGCCATGAAAGTGTTGTGGCAGTTGTTCGCGAGCTTCCTCAAGGTCGGTCTAATGACCTTTGGGGGCGGCCTTGCTATGTTTCCCATGCTCGAACGTGAAATCATCGACCGCCGTGGCTGGTGCACCCGCGACGAAATCGTAGATTACTACGCCATTGGGCAATGCACGCCCGGCATCATCGCAGTGACGGTGTCGGCACTCATCGGCTGGCAGCAAAAGAAGATGCTGGGTGCGATTGTTGGCCCCATTGCGGTTGCGCTGCCGGGCTTTGTTATCGTGCTGATTTTGTCGTTCGGGCTGAATTTCGTCATCGACCACCCCATTGCACAGGCTGCATTGGCAGGCATGCGCGTGGCGGTGGCCGCGCTGGTGACTGCCGCTGTGGTGAACATCTTCCGCAGTCAGGTGAAGCGTTGGTGGCAGCTGCTGATTGCCGTGGCAGCGTTTATTCCTGTGGCATTGCTTGGCGCGCACCCCGCGTGGGTGGTGGCAAGTGCGGCACTCATTGGGCTATTTGGAGCCTGGAAAAATACAAAGAAAGATTGAGATATTACCATGAAAAAGATTATCGCGTTGTTGCTGGTATTGGTATTTCTTGCGGGTTGTGCGAGTGTGGCAGAGCCTGTAGGGGCGGATGCAAATCCGCCCGAAGTTGATGCGGCAATCGAAACCACAATGGTGCAAGCCGCCACAACCCTGCCTGCCCCGCGTGAGTGGCCGGGTGTGCCGCAGGCATATCACTGCGGAAGAGTTTTGCGTAGCATATGAACGTTATGCGCAGCAATACCGCAACCCGCCCAACCCCATGCAGTTTGAGTTTGTGCCGCTGGGGTGAGATATCCGCGACCTCGATTACGCCGCCCGAAGCCCTCATTAAAAATCCCGGGCGGCATAATTGCCGCCCCTACATGCTGACGCGGGGTTGTGGAAGAAGCCAAACGAGCACAAGTTGCCTGCACCAGCGAGGGCTTCAATGCCATGCTGGTGCTTTATTCTGTTCGACTAGAGGGTTTTCGTCGCTTCGCTGTGGTCTATTATCGTTCCATAAAAATCCCAGCGCGAAGCGGCTAAAGTTTTTTGGTTCTTTTTTTCAAAAAAGAACACGATCTCTGCCCTACAGCGTGGCAGCGAGGGCCTTGATCATCTCACGGGCATCTGCGCCGATTTCGGGGTGATTGAGCGCGACTTCGCAGTTGGCTTGCAAAATGCCGAGCTTGTTGCCCATGTCATAACGCGTGCCAACGAAATCCACGGCCATCAGCTTGCCGGCAGCACCGAGATCACTCATGGCGTCGGTGAGGTAATATTCCTCGCCGGCGGGAGTGTTGGCCACGCCTTCTTCCAGCATGGCGAAAATTTCGGGCGAAAGAACCACACGGCCCAAAATGCTGTAGCAAGAATCAAAGGTGCCGGGTTCTGGCTTCTCCACGATGGAGGTGACGCGCATGATGTTGTCGCGCTCGGGGGTGTTTTCCACGCTGCAATATTTAGGCACGTCTTTGCGGTCAACCTCTTTCACGCCGATGACACCGTGGCCGAATTCTTCCGCTACACGGCAAAGTTGCGCGGTCACCGGGTCGTCGTTCAAAATCACGTCGTCGCCATAGAGCACAGCGAAGGGTTCGTCGCCCACCCAGTTTTTTGCGCACAAAATCGCATGGCCAAGGCCTTTGGTTATCTTCTGGCGCAGGAAATAAATGTTGGCGGGGATGGTGCTGGCGTTCATCACTTGCTCGAGGATACCCGCTTTGCTGGGCTGTTTGGCCAGCTGGGTTTCCAGCTCAAATGCATGGTCAAAGTGGTCTTCAATGGCGCCTTTGCCGCGGTTGGTGATGATGAGAATCTCCTCAATGCCTGCGGCCACAGCTTCCTCCACGATGTATTGGATGGCGGGTTTGTCCACGATGTTGAGCATTTCTTTGGGCACGGCTTTGCTGGCGGGCAGCACGCGGGTGCCCAGGCCTGCTGCGGGGATGATGGCTTTTCTGACTTTCATGTTTGTTCTCCTTTTTGTATGTAATATTAAATTTGCACAAAACCATTACAGTATTCGCATTTGCCGGGCTGCCCGGGTGTAACGAGCACATTTGCACCACAGCGTGGGCAATTGACAGCCCCTTGCACCTGCTGCGAGGGGATTGACGGGGGTTGTTGATTCGCCGCGCTGATTGTGTTGAGCAGTTGTTCAAGCGCAGACGCAAAATCAAATGTCCGAATTAAACCTATTGTACCACTGGGTCTCCAAGCCTGCACTTTTTGCGTTTGTGTGCTGAAAAACACTGCTTGGATTTTTCGATGCACCGAATGGATTTCATGCAATGGGAACGCTTGATGATGATTTCGGTCAAAGAAAATGAGCCTTTGGTCTGTTAACGCTAAATGCCCCAAAAATGGCTGAGCTATTAGGGTTCGGGTGGTTAAGTGTGTAGCAGCCAAGCGGCAACGAGAATCATGCACAAAACGTTGAAATGTCTCGTTGGGCAACAGCAACTTTGAAAGTGCTTGCATATCGGGAGTTCGGCTCAAGTCATTCCCTACCTTCCTTAAATAAACTCATCCACCACAGCCTCAATGATTTCCCCCAGCGCGCCGCCAAGCAAGCCACCCAAGAAACCGCCGCCAAAGCTGCTTTGCTCTTCTTGCACAACAGGCTGTGCGATAACGGGAGCAACCGCAGGCTCCAGCGCAGGTGCTTGCAGCACACCATTGCAATATAAACAAACGGCAGCTTGCCCAGGTGAGAGCAGCTCATGCGCGCCACAGTTTTGGCAGGTCACACGCACTTGTGGCGCACCGGCAGGCGTAGCCATGGTATTCACCGGCGGCGTGCCTGTGGCAACCTGCTGCAGCAAGCGCAGGAAAATACCAGCATACTCACTACTGCCGCCAACCGCGCCCATAAACAGCGCATGCCAGTTGTGCGTTTGTGTGCCAAACAGCACCACATAATCATCCGTGTTATCCAGGCGCAGCGAGTGCACTTCATCAAAACCAAAGCTGCTGATACCTTCACTGCTGGCGTGCACCACACGCATGTTGGTGAGCGCAATCACGCCAACACGCTCATCGTCATCGTTGAAGGTGTGCACAAGGCTCGGCGTGAGCGTGCACGCCAGCACAACCTGCGGTTGCTCGTGCGGGTGCAGGGTATTGGACAAATTGCGAATGCTGCCGCGAAACAAAAACGTTCCGGCTTTGTATTGCCGTGCCAGTGCCATCACATCAGGACGGATGCTCATGAAATTTCTCCTTATTGTCTGAAATAGCTGAACTGTTGGTTTTCGATTTGCTGGCTGGTGATTGTCATCACATCGTCAACCATGTGCACAGCCCAAAATTCAGGCAATTCACATGCTTCAAGGCTGTCGCATTCGGCAAGATTGGCGCAGATGGATAAAATGCCATCGTTCAATGCCCATTCGAACTCCACCACCATTCCCGTGAATAATCCTGCACCGCCACCGCGAAAGCCGACGCCCTCAGCCGCGAAGAAATACTGCCAGCTTTCATCAAGGTCGCAGATCCACACGCCATATAAATCAGAAGCTGCGAGAGAAGCATCGCCGGTGATATCTGGATTGATGGTGCTAAATTCTTCAAGGTCGAAAAAGAAGTCATAGCCAGCCAAGAAATAATCGCCTTGGTTGAACAAATCCAACCAATCCTCCCAACCTTCAGGCAAATGAAAGTCATCCCAAGAATTTGGCAAACGATCCGCTGAGTGTTCGGCAACTGCGTCACGCCAGCCTTGCGCAAACCCTTGCCCAAAGCCATAAATAAACCGCCCCACAGGCACCAACACTATTAGCGCAGCAAATGCAATCAGCACCCAAAACCATGCGCGTTTGTGCGCAGGGCGCGACGGTTGAACCGGCGGCGCTTGCCAAGCGGGAGCGGCTTGTGGTTGGTAATACGTATTTTCAGGTGCAGGCACAGGCTCGGCTGCGATGCTCGCGCCACAGTTTTCGCAAAACTTTGCGTGGGGTTTCAGCGCAGTCATACAATATTGACAGCTATGCATGGGTTGTTCTCCTTCACATTCATGTTGCGTCTAACGCACAAACATGCCAACAAAATTCAGCAGCACACCGGGCAACAATTGCAATGCCCAAAAATACAGCAGCGGCGCAAAGAACGATACCCCGCCCATGCGCGCCAACAACTGGTGGCGGTTTAGCCTGCGCATGGCACCTTCACCAGCCGAGATGGAGGGCGGGTCACCCAAACCAAGCACAGCATCTTCACGCTTAACTTTTTCGATGTTATCCATGATTTTGCCTTGCAGCAAGCGGTCGCCCAGCAATGCCGCAACAAGACGCCCCCCTAACCAAAGCCCGCCCGCAACAATTGCCTGCCATTGGTGCGCACGCACAATGCCCCACAGCATCGACCATGCTTGCGGCGGGTTCGTTGTGCCATAGCTTTCAAGAATCCCCAGCATGCCCTCGTGAATGGGCAACATCACAAATGCGATAGCCAAAGCCACTGCGCCAAAAATCAACGCAGGCTTGAACAGCTTGCGAAAAAACATCCAATAGGGGCCCAGAAAAAACGCCGCCCAATTCCAGCTTAGTTTACGCTGGCGTGCGAAACGCGACAAATAGCGCTCGGCGGTGCGTTGGGTGCTGCGCAGCTGCAGGCAAATTTCCTCAACCGGTTGGCCGGCCACAACGTCACCCGCGCGCAATTGGCGGCCGTTGACCCAATGCACAGGAAAGTCGCGCAGAAAAGCCTTTTCGCGCTCCAGGCTCATTTGCGAGAACATTTCTATCGGCGACGCTTGCCCTTGTTCTGCGCCGCAACCGGGGCAAAATGGCATGCCCGGTTCAGTGTATTCACCGCAGTGGTCGCACAGGGGTTTGGGTGCTTCTTCGTCTGCTGCAACGGGCACAATCTGCGTGGGTTTCCACACAAACTCGCTGCCGTGGCTGTGGGCATTGGGGCATGCGCCCGCGCTTTGCCAGCAATGACGATGCACTGGCGTGCCGCAATCAGGGCACACCACAACGTCGCTGTGTTCATCAAACGCAGTGTCGCAGCTGCTGCAAATTTCGTGATTATATCGCATGAGAGCTCCTTCAACATAATTATGCACTTTATATTATACACCACGCGTGCGCAAATGTAAAGGGGGGAAATGTGGTTTTTTTGATTGCAATATGAAAAAAAGTATGGTACAATATTTATGGTCCGGGCGAATTCACATCCGCCCCTACAGTTGCTGTTGAAAGGAAAGTTTCATGCAAATTATCTTAGCTTCTGCTTCACCGCGCAGGCACGAGCTGCTTGCCGCCGCTGGCATTGCCTTCACCGTGCACGCGCCCGATATCGACGAAACCCTTGACCCAGCGTGGACACCTGAGCACGCCGCGCGTGAGCTCGCCTGCCAAAAAGCCGAAGCCGTGGCTGCGCTATACCCCGACGCATGCGTGATTGCCGCCGACACCATTGTGGTCATTGACGGCGAAATCCTCGGCAAACCTGTGGATGAAGCCGATGCCGTGCGCATGCTGCACCTGCTCAGCGGGCGCGAACACACGGTCTTCACAGGCGTGTGCATGCAGCGCGGCGAGCATAAAACTGTCTTTGCGCAGCAAACTCAAGTGCAATTTTATGCGCTGAGCGACGACGAAATCACCCGCTATGTCGCCACCGGCGAACCAATGGACAAAGCGGGCGCGTATGGTATTCAAGGCCGCGGGGCAGTGCTGGTGCAGGGTATCGTGGGTGACTTCTACAACGTGATGGGGCTGCCCATTGCGCAAGTGGTGCGAGAGCTGCGTTACTTTTCTTGAAAAAAAAGTAACCAAAAGAACTTAGATTTCACGAGGCTTTGATAGGATGCAGCGAAGCGGCTTGCGCCCCGCAGGGGTCAAAAAAGTTGCAAGAGAATCTCGCGCGTGCTATCACACACCGCCTGCACCATGGCCTCGCTCATGGCAAAGTAGTCGCCTTCAGCAGTCGCAGCAGCCTTGCGCAATGCCGCAAAACTCGCCGTTGCAATGTTCACCTTGCAAATGCCCAGCGCAGCCGCACGCTGCAAATCATGCGCGGGAATCCCCGTGCCGCCATGCAAAATCAGTGGCATGTTTGGCAGACGGCGACGAATCTCCTCAAGCACAGCAAAGTTGAGCTTAGGCACGCCGTGATACAACCCATGCGCATTTCCAATCGAAACCGCCAGACAATCGCAGCCGCTTTTGGCGGCATATTGCTCAGCCTGCGCGGGGCAAGTGTGCAGTGCCTCGGCTTCGGGGCCGCCCTCGCTGCCGCCGAGCACGCCCACTTCACCCTCTAACCAAACATCAGCATAACGCTCGCGCACGGCTTGTGTGCGGGCGATGTTTTCTTCCAGCGGCAAGTGCGAGCCATCAAACATGATGCCCGTGAAACCCGCGTTGGCCGCCTCTTCAATGATGGCAGGGCACTCGCCGTGATCAAGCTGCACGGCCACAGGCACGCTCGCCTGTTGTGCGGCGGCGACCATCATGGGTGCCATCAAATGCAGCGGCGAATGCGGCAATCTTTTCTCGGCAATTTGCAGCAGAATAGGCGTGCCCAGCTGCTCGGCCGCGCGGATGATGCCGCGGGTCATTTCTAGGTTGCCAGTGTTGAATGCGCCCACAAGTTTGCCCGCTTCAAAAGCAGGCAGTAGGATGTCGCGTGGGGAAACTAGCATGGTGTGCTCCTTTATTGTTCGATAGGGATGAAGGTGAGAGGCATAGGGTTGGGTGGGTTGATCAAGTTGTGCCAAAGAGCTTGTATCTCTTCCTCGCTAGATGGCTGCCATTCGCCGTCTGGTGACGTTCTCATCACATTTTGACCATCTATAAAATCATGCTCATGAAACGATAATGTTGTAAGTCGTGTCGCGCCTGGCTCAAGCTTTGCGGAAGTGTGAACGCTACTTTCCGAAGAATTTGAGGCACGATCGTAAATGATGCCGTCTACAGTAAGCACGGCGCTGGCTCGGTGTGTCCAACTACCTAGTCGCACCGCAACGCCGTTATGTTGTGTAAACAATGCAATCATGTGCGGATCTTGACCTTCAAATTGCCCCATCACAATCAGCTCATCAATACCATCACCGTTGATATCCGCAATCATAAAGCCATTATTTCCGCGAGTTGCAAATCCAAAGCCAGCAAACCAAAGCGCATCCATCGCGTACATTATGTTGCCCTCATGGTCATCAGCAAACATATGTAAATACCGCAAAATTGGCCAATACACCTCTGGCGCATCTGGAAAACTGGTGGGTAAGTCAATCGGCTGAGTGGGGAGAGGTGTCCATTCCGTCGTAGTGGTCGTTTCGGTTGTTTCTTCCACCTCGGGCGGATTCACATCCGCCACGGCAGGCTCTGCCACGCTTGCACAACCTGCAAGCAACAGCAACGCCAGCAGCAATGCGATAATCTTTTTCATGAGCTTGTCCCTTCATCAATGTTAATGTAGGGGCGGATGCAAAATCCGCCCGCGTGTGATCAATTTTCAAGTTGTTGTTGCAGCGTAAGCGTTGGCGTGCGTTCATATCGCGCAACGGAGTGCCCCGCCGCACGCAGCTCACGGGTGAGCAAACCCGACTTCTCTGCGGGAATCCACGGTAGTTCTCGTTCTTCCAGCAACGGCAACACCCTGCGCGTGAATTTCCTGCACGTGTCATCAAACAGCAGCAACACCGCATGCCCGGGCAAAGTCGCCTGACGCCGCAACGCAGCCACCAGGTCGGGTTCGCCCAGCACAACAAAGTCGTTGTCTAGCAAAAAATCAAGGTCATCCTCCAGCTGTTGCAGCGAAATCGCCGCCGGAGAGTCTCTCTCCATCGCGCGGTAAACAATCACAGGCATTGCTTGCGCCCGCGGCGTATATGGCGCACTGACCGTAACACTGCGCGTGCCAATGCCGATGAGCGCCGTCACCAGCAATAGCGCGCAGATAATCAAAAACCGTGTGGCCTTCGTTAAGCGAATAATCATAAACATACCCCCTGCCCTTTTTGTATGCAGAGCTGGGGCTTGGCTATGCCGCCTGTGTGTTGTTTTTCCGTTATGCGGAAATCAGCAATTTTTGTTCCAGCGCTTTGCGCAATATGTCCAAGCTATCCACCACACCGAAGTGTTCTTTGGCAATGTCACCACCGAAGTCATGTATCAATAGCCCATTGAGGCACATATCAATAAATTCACCGCTAGAATAATCGCCGAAATAGCCCCGCAGCAGCGTTGGGTCAAACTCGAAAGAGAAAGGCATCAGTGCGTGTTCGTAAAGCGCGGGCGCAAGCACGGCATCGGCAAAGTCGATGACGCAAAGCTCGCCATTTGGGCTGAGCAATACATTATCCAAGTTCAAATCGCCATGCACAAACACGCGCTGGTCAAAATCTTGCAATGCGATATGCGCCAACCGCTCGGCCTTGAATTGCGCGGAAAAACCCTCCCAGCGCCAGTCGCGACTACGGTCGTGTATCACATCAATACCGTTAAAGCACGCACAGGGAATATTCATTTTATTCGTTGCGCAACGTAGTGCTTGACCGATTTTGATTTTCTCATCTGCTGTCATGGTTTTCAACGTTTGCGCAAGTTCCACGCCGTGCACAAATTCGGTGATGATGTAAGCAAAATCGTATTTATCGTGCACAAAGCCGTTGGCAATCACTTTGGGTACACGCACGCCCAGCGAATATGCATGTCGGGCGGCGAACAGCTCAGTTTGCAGGTCAAGCGTTTGATCCATGCCACTTTCGGCTGGGGCAAAAATTTTGATAACAACATCGCCCACTTTAAACACGGCATTGGTGCCAGGCGTAAGCCGCTCTATTTCGGCGGCAGGCAACTGCTCTTTGCGCAAAACGTGCTCAATCAGCGGCGCGAATGCCAATACAGACTGATAGACATTTTCCCAGTCATCCCAGCCGTTGATTTGTGCGGTGAATAAATTCATGTGCCACCTCAAATTTTTTGTCTATTGTCAAACCGCGCAATCTGCAAGCCCACGCTTTCGGCCAGTTCGCGTGCAACGTCCACGCCAACATAGAGACTTTTCGCATCGTGGGCGTCGCTGCCCACGGTCACATGCGTGCCGCCGCAAGCCTTATATCGCTCCAGCAGCGCACGACCGGGCATGGGTTCAGCCACACCGCTGCGCAGCGACGACGTGTTGATCTCAAACAGCAGATTGTTTTGCAGCGCGGTGCTGAAAATATCATCAATCTCATCGGGCTGCCAAACAATGTCGCCAAAAAAGCGGATAGGAAAATCAAAGTGTGCCACGCAATCATATCCCTGCACGGCAACCATCTTTCGCATTTCGCGCCAGTAGTGCGCGCAGCAGCGTTGCAAGTCCATGCCGCGGTCACGCATCACAGACGGAAACAGCCCGCCCATCCAATAGTGCAGCGCACCCATGATGAAATCATAGGGTCGGGCGTGGGCTTCTTCCAGCTCTTTCATGTGGTCATGCGGCTCGCTGATTTCAAGCCCCGCGCGAATGATCAGCTTGCCGTCAAACACTTCACGCAAGCGATACAGCTCGGCAAAGTAATCATCGGGCTTATAGTAACCCAAGCTCAGCGCGTCAAAGTCCAAATGCTCGGTGAAGCACACTTCGTTCACGCCAAGTTCAACCGCGCGGGCGCACATGTTTTGCATGGGCTCGCGGCTATCGTCGGAAAAAATGGTGTGCAGGTGGTAGTCGAGTTTCATAGGGTTCCTTTCTTGTTCTTTATTTGAAAAAAAGAACCAAAAAACTTTAGCCCGCTTCGCGGAGGACAATTTACGAAAGTGGAAAAAACAAGCCCCAAAGCTCCTTCCCCCGGAAGGAGCTGGCCGCGTCGCGCGGACTTTTGCGCGCCTTAGCGTGGCAAAAGTAGAGGAAGGCTCGCGGAGCGACAACAACTCATCAAATATACAAAAACGGCAACATGTTCATTAGCGTGGCCGTGCCAATGCCGCTGATCTCCAGCAGCTGCTCGGGCCGGCTAAACGCACCATGCTGCGCCCGCCAATCGAGTATTGCCTGTGCACGCGCTGGACCAATACCCGGCAGGATTTGCAGGCGTTGCAGGTCAGCAGTGTTGATGTTCACCATGGGCGATTGCGCAGCAGTTGGCTGTGTTGGCGGCTGAGTGGGTGCCGCAGTCGGCGGTACAACGGGTGGCTGTGTAGGTGATACAGTCGGCGACGGAACGTGATAAACCGTCACACCCGTGTAGCCGATAATCATCTGCCCCTGTGCGTTGGTTTGATCAGGCTGCACGGGCTGTGTGGGCGGACAATCTGGCTGCGTTGGCACTTGCGGTTGCGCAAAGGGGCTTTCGCCCGCCTGCAAATGCTGGGTAGTGGCCTGCACTTGCACGGGTTGCACGCCGCCGCGCGCCGCAATGAAAAACATCACGCCGGCGGCCACACAAAGCACCGCTGCGCCCAGCAGCAATTCGGGACGGCGGTGTGCGGGTTTCTTCATTGCATGCCCTCCTGCTCTTTCAGCAAGTCGTCATAGGTCACACCCAGCACATCGCGAATGCCGCGCAGTTGCGTTGCTTGAATGTGCTGCTCACCGCTTTCAATTTTATACAACGCTACGCGGGTCATGTCAATGCCCAACAGCTGCAGTTTTATCGCCATTTCAGTTTGTCCAATATCACATCGCAAGCGCAAGTCGCGAATATTTGCGCCGATATTGATGTCTTGTTTGATTTTTTGTTGCATCATACTTCCCACTCCTTGTACCGAAACTGGTACACTTATTGTATGGGAATATTATGCCTAGAATTGCTCTAATTTCAGAGCAAACATTTGCAGTGCTATCTACCTGCCTATAGCTTCGCTGGCGTTAACCGCCAAAGCCTTAGCTCCTTCCTCAGGAAGGAGCTGGCACGCCTCGGGCGTGTCTGAGGAAGGCTCGCGGAGCGACGCGGCTTGTCTCTTTTTCCTTCACCGAATCAACCCGCAACCTGTAGGGGCGGATGTGAATCCGCCCGGGGTATAAAAAACATGGCCCATTGAGGTTTCGGGCGGCAGGTTGCCGCCCCTGCACGCGCAATGTGATATCAGCAATCAAGTATCTTTTTCATTATAATATCCCCCTCAAAAAAGTCAACCCCACCAATCACTTGATGGGGCTGTATCGCAAAAAATCATTCTGCAATGCTCATCGGCACCAGCAGCAGCAACATTAAGTCACTATCCACGTTCGCATGCCAGTTATCCAACGCGCCACGGCCAATGCTTGGCGGTTCATCTTCCGGTTGATCTGGTTCAACGTCAATTGCTCCTGGTCCCGCTGCAAGGCTCTGGGCCAGCGGCACACCAATGCCAATGGGCATGGCCATCAGCACGTTTTCGCTAAAAAACTCGTCGTCATACTCATCCATCAACTGTTGCAGCAAGTGCACATTTGAGGGCAAGCCCGCCAAAAATTCCAGCAAACTGTCCACGGATTCAATCGTCACCGCACCTGCAAAGCGCGGCACCACCGGCAAACTGATGGGTTCGCCATCCGTGTCATAATCGCCGGGCAAATAATTCGCCGCCAGCACATCTGCCAATTCAGCCATGTCGTCTATGCTGTGCAGTTCCAAAGTTTCGCCTGCGGCCACCACCACTTGCGGCGGGGCGTTGCGCGCGGCGAAATTGTTTTCTCTGTGGGACTCAATGTTATCGCGCACCAGCTGTTCTATTTCATCGGGGGTCAATTCGTCACCCATCGGCAACATTCGTTCAACATCAATGGGATAGTTGTAATCCGCCACAGGTATGAAGGGGACTACGGGCTGTTGCGGTTGTTGCATAAACATGCGGCTGATGGGCACCACAGCAAGCGCAACCACAAATGTGCACACAAAACTCACCGTTGCGTTGCGAATCATCGTGTTGCGCCGCTTAATCTGCTTGCGCTTCACGTCTGCCTTGGCATACACTGCCTGCATGAAATCATCATGATTCTTCAAGATATTCTGCCTCCTTTCCTAGGGCCGTGCGCAGCGTGTTGCGTGCGCGATAGGCCAGGTTATCAATCTGTTTGTTGCTTTTGCGCATAATCCGCGCAATGTCGTCGTAGCTCAATCGTTCCAGATAGAGCAGCCGCAGCACCTCCTGGTAGTCGGGCGACAATGTGGCAATGGCATTTGCAATCACCTGCGCCCGCTCCTGCGCCAGATAGTGTTCCTCTGGCGTGTCTTCATCGCCTTGCCAGTGGTCAATTTCATCCAGCGCCACGGTGGGGCGGCGTTGTTCGCGGCGAATGTGATCAATGGCCTTGTGCCGCGCCACAGAATAGATGAATGTTTTCAGCGAGCTTTGCCCGCGAAATCTGCCCTGGTGAATGATGAGCTCAACAAATGTATCCTCGGCTAGGTCCTCTGCCGTTTCATACGACTTGACATAGCTGCGCAGGAAAAAAATCAGCCCCTGCCGGAACTCATGCATGATTTGGTCAAATGCGCTTTGGTCGCCCCCGCAAAATGCGGCATAGGCTTCCTCGGCGGTGCGTTGCTCCACGATGCACTTTCCTCCTGCTACTAGTATGTCGCGCTTGGCGCGCAATTTCCTCACTATTATACCATATTTTTTTCCACGGGGCAAGCCAAAGTGCAAAAAAGACGGAAAAATGTTTTTGGGGGCGTGGAGACAGAAGCTATTTCAACTTGATTTTGGTTGTGTGATTGTGCTCGCACCCCTCCCTCACCCCGCGCGACGCAGGGAGCTCCCTCCACAAGAGGGAGCTAAGGTTTAAGAGGATAGCAATATCGTAACGTTAAGAAGCAAGCCCTAGCTCCTTCCTCGGGAAGGAGCTGGCACGCGTCGCGCGTGACTGAGGAAGGCTCGCGGAGCGAGGATTTTCTCATCGCTCACAAGCAGCAAAAAAACCGAGCAGATTTCTCCGCCCAGTGGTAGGTATGTTGTTACGCGCGAAACCAACGCCCATTGATTTGCACAAATATCGAAGGAGCGATGGGATAATACCCTAACTCGACGAGAGGATGAAGCACTCTCGACAATCGCTCTAAGCCATGTAGGGTAAAATTTTGACGTGTAAAACGTGTTGTTATGTCCTCAATCGTGAAGAGCTCTGAAAGGAAGTCGTGCCTTTCTTGTTCTCGTGCTGCGAGGTCGCTCAACACGCCTTCTATCGTCAATAAGGTTGGTTGATACAAAGCAGAAGTAAGTAGTAAGTTTTCCCAAGCGATATATTCTTGAATCGTATGAACGGTCAGCGATTGCACTTCCCTTACGGTTCGTTGAGCCCGCCGCAATCTCTCTCGCTCCTCCTCCTCGATATCCTCTCTGCTCACACCAGAAGCATAGCGAACTATACCGGAAAGTTCTAGGAGGATAAGCGCTTCAGCATTGTTGTTTTCCAACGCGAGATTATAAAGTCTAACCCATTCCTCCAAACTACTTGCACCATATCTTTCGTCGATGCCTGAGTTGCCGCAACCCACCAAGCCTGCACCCAGCGCAAACACCATCATCACCGCCAGCACCAGCGAAATCCACTTCCTCATGTGAAACAATCTCCTTTGTAAATGTTAACTAAAATTATCCCCCCCCCCCCCATTTTGTCAAGCTTTTTTGGCAAAGTTTTTCATGTTTGTGAAAAACGACGAAAAAACCGAGCAGATTTCTCCGCCCGGTAAGATTTATGTTATTCTTCTTGTTGGCGCTTGCGCTGTTGCAGCTCAAGCAAATCTATTCTGATTTCTTTAAGGCGAGCTTCCAAAGACTCGAACGATGTATTGATGCGGCGCTCCATATCAGCAATCGCCGCTAAAATTTTCTCCTCGTGCATCTTGCTCCCCTCTCATCTCATTTCTACTCCCATGATAACACATCCCACCCGCCATGTCAAGTCGAGCACTGTAAAAATTTAGGCACGCAAAAAAAATAGTGAAACCCCTTGCAATCCCCCACAACATGTAGTATAATATAAAATGATTACGTATAATCAACAAGAGGGGGACTTCATCGCATGAAAGAATATGTGCCCAACGAAAAATATCGCAACATGTTTGGCGTGCAACGCCAGGGCTATGGCACCGAACGCGTGGATCTATATCTTGCGCAGCTTGAGGTTGCGTTCAAGAAGATTCGCGAAGACAACCGCAGTCTCAAACGCGAGCTGGCCGGCCGCGAAGGCGGTGCTGTTTTGCTGCCAAGCGATGACTCCGCTGCCGCACAACAACAGGAACTTTACATCGTGCAGCTGCAACAACAGCTTGCGGCCGAGCAAGAACAATCTCGCCGCCTGCACGAGCAACTTGCCCACGCGTCAACTGTGCCCACGCCCGCAGCTACGGATTCCAGCGAGCTGCACAGGCAACTGCAAGCGGCGCACCAGGAAATTGAATACCTGCGCCACCAGTTGAACCAACAGGCGAATCAACAAACCAGCGAAAACAACGGCAGCTATGAACAGGACATGCACTGCATTGCCAAAACATTGGTAGACGCCCGCCGTCAAGCAGATGATACCCTCCACAAAGCTGAGCAGGATGCCCGCCGCCTTGCTGCAGAAATCACCGGCAAAGCCGAGCAAGATGCCGAAGCTACATTGCAAAGCGCACGCCACCGCGTGGAAGAGCTGCACACCGAGCGCGACCGCGTGTTCGGCCAGCTGCAAAGCATCTCCAACTCCGTGCGCAATGTGCTGCGTGATGCAGAGCCGCCCGCGCCAGTGGATTACCGCCTGCGCGACCAAAACCTGAGTAGACAAGCGAGGTGAGTCCATTGCCAATTTCGCCACAAGGCGAAGCCTTTGTTGAAGAAGTTGACCACCTGGCCGATGAAGTGTGGGATGATAACACCGTCACCCTTGCCATGGCCGTGGTGCCCGGCGAAAAAAAAGCCCGCAACATCAAACGCTTGGCCAACGCATTGTTTGGCTTCGGTGTGCTGGTGTGCCTGCTATTGACCGTTGTGCTGGTGCTCAACACCTTCCCCGGTGGGGTGTTTGGTCTGCGCTTTTTTGTGGAACCCACCGATGCCATGGCTCCCGTGATTGCACGCGGCGATATGCTCATCACGGTCAACCGTGCGCCCGAACGCATTGATTCCGGCAACGTGATTACATACTACGCGCTGCCCGGCCAGCCCGACAGCCGCTTAACCCGCGTAGTACACGAACGCGCTGGCAGTGGCGCCCGGCTATATTTCCGCACCCGCCGCCCTGAAGCAGGCGTTGAACACGACAGCTTGGAGATTCCCGCCGCGCAAGTGCTTGGCGTGCGTGTGGCCGTCATACCGCGCGCAGGCTTTGTGTTGTCGTTTTTGCACACCCATGCCTGGGCTATCGCCGTGCTGGCAGCAGCATTGTGTGTGGCGGCTGTGCTGCTGCGCAAATGGGTGCGTCCCTTTGTACGCAAGAAAAAGGTGATTGTGCATGAAGAACAAGCGCTTTTTTAACCCGCGCATGCGCCTTGCCATTTGGCGCGTGCGGCGGCGCAACGCCCGAGCGGTGCGTCTGCAACCACAAAAAAAACCTGCAACGCTGCCGAGTCTGCAATGGACCGACAGGCAGCGTGGTTTGTTTTATTTTTTTGCGCTGGGTATTTGCGCGGCAGCCGTGGTTGCCGCTGGCATCACGTCTTACCTCGTGCATGTGCACGAACTAGACGACGCATTTCAACTGCTAGATGCACAAGGTAACCCCTTGGTTGCACAGGAGTTGATTTTGCTTGATCCCTACCACCGCAACGAAATCACTCTGCTGCCCGGCGAAACCGCACAGCGTCCCATTGCGCTGGTGAATACCGATGTTCTGCCGGTGCTGCTGCGGGTGCGTGTGGAAGAAACCATGCTAGCGCGCCGCCGCAACGACGAAGGCGAGCTGGTCACTGCCATGCGCCAACACAACCAACCCAGCGATGTCCACACACCGCACACCGTTACCCAACAGCAGTTGCAACAAATACTGGTTAGCACTGATTTTATCGCACTCAACACGGCATGGGCGCGCACCTTGGATGCACGAGTGCCCGCCGAACGCTTGCCCGACGGCAACGACAATGGCGGCCGTTTGCTGGTGTGGGAGCGCATCTCCATCGACTACGATGCGCTTGACCCCGACTTGCCTGATCTTTCCGCCTTGCGTCCCGAAGATTTATACGCGCTTGGGCTTGGCATTACACAACACGAATTCATGGGGGTTTACCAGCGTCCGCAAGAGGACGGCAGCATACTCTATCAACCCCTGCAGATCATTACACAGCAAAACGAACGCGCGGTGCCCACCATCACGCAAATTTTATTCGAATATGTCCAGTGGGAAGTGTTGCAGCACGATGTGCATCTGTTTGCACAACAAAATGCGCCTGTGCAAATGCAGGGCAGCGCAGCGTTGCGCCCGCTCACGGCCTTCACCGCAGCCGAAGATGCTTGGTTTTTCGACAGCGACGGCTGGGTATACTACGGCATGGTGCTTGCGCCAGGCGTGATGACCCCCGTGCTCATCGAAGGCTACTTCCTACATCGCGAGCAAGACGATGACTTGCGCTATCGCATCCACCTGGAGATTCAACCCGTGTTGCCGCAATATGCCATCGGCGTTTGGGGCAGCGGCGCGGCGCTCAACATCGGCGCGAACTCCACCACCGCACGCGCAAGACGAATGATACGCGAAATCAATGCTTAGTACTAACGTTAAACAAGCTGTCGCTCCGCGAACCTTCCTCAGACGCACCCGAGGTGCGCCAGCTCCTTCCACAGGAAGGAGCTAAGGATTGGACGGTTGACAACATCAAAATGATAAGAGAAAAACCTCAGCTCCTTCCCAAGGAAGGAGCTCCCCGAGTCGCGAGGGGTGAGGAAGGCTCGCGGAGCGATTTCTGAGTTATGGTCTGCACTTTCGTCCGCGACAGCATACGCCACCCCTACAGCTTGTGCTATTTTCAACATAAAATGAGGCTCTATGAAAAACATCGCAGTCATTCAAGATATATCTGGCCTTGGGCGGTGCTCGCTCGGGGCTGCTTTGCCTGTGATTTCCGCCATGGGCGTGCACGCGCTGCCTGTGCCCACCGCCGTCTACACCAACCAAACCGGATTTTCGCGCTTCGCGTCACTTGGATGCGAGACATTACTAAGAGAATACCCGTCTGCGTGGAACGAAATTGGGGTTGAGTTAGACGGCATTCTCACGGGCTTCATGGGCACGCACGAGCAAATCGCCGCAGCACAAGCCATGATTAACGCCTTTCGCACGCCCAACACCCTGCTGCTCATCGACCCTGTGATGGGCGATAACGGGCAGCGTTATCCCATGTTTGACGACACATTTTGCGCAGCCATCGGCGAGTTTGCCCGCCAAGCCGATGTGATTACCCCAAACGTCACTGAGCTTTGCTTATTATCCGGCAAAGACCCCCTTGCATTTTTGCGTGCTCCCCCTGATGAGCAACGTCACAAGATTATCCAGCTGTGCGCCATCCTGCCGCAGCCCACCATCATCGTCACCGGTTGGAAGGTGAACGATCTAGTGCTTAACGCGGTGTGGCATAACGGCAAACTGGATACTTATTCCACCTCGGCGGTGCCCGGGTCTTATTCCGGCACAGGCGATTTATTCGCCGCCACGGTGTGCGCAGGCTTAGTGCGCGGCGATTCACTGCAGCATTGCATCACCCGTGCGGCAAAATTTCTGCACGCCGCGCTAACTGAAGCCGCGCAGCTCAACCTGCCACCCAAGCATGGTGTGCCCTTTGAAAACCATCTAAAGGAGTTACTATAATATAATGAAAAGAAAACCTGTCTATCTCATCGCGCTCACGGCGGTGCTTGCGGCACTGACAACTGTCGCAATTTTCTATTTGCGTGTTCCATTTGCCAATGGCTGGCTGCACGCTGGCGATGTCGTTATCTTGCTTGCAGCGGTTCTCTTGCCCACGCCCTACGCAATGGTTGTTGGCGCACTGGGCGGCAGCATGGCAAACATACTGGGTACTGCTTTCATCTGGGCGCCTGCCACAGCTATCATCAAGGCACTCATCACCGTGCCGTTTAGTGCCAAGCAAGAAAAGCTCATCACCAAACGCAACCTCGTGATGATTGCCCCCTATGCTGCGATCACAATTGTGGGCTATGGCTTGTATCAATGGATGCTGATCAGCATGGGCGCGTTGCCTGCGCCTGACGGTGCGTGGGCAGCTGTTTCGTTCAACTTGTTTGGCGATGTCATCCAAGTGCTGGGCAACGCAACATTGTTTGTCGCCTTGGCTGCTGTATTGGACAAAACAAAGTTCAAGCAACGCATCGGACTATAATGCTTAATTCTAAATGCTAAATGCTTAATGAATGAAATTTTACCCCTAGCGCAGACGAGAGCTTCGTCCGCACTAGGGGCTTTCTTTTGCATTTAGCATTTAGAATTAAGCATTAAATCAGTCCCAGAACCAGGGGCGTGTGGGTTCGGGCTCGGGCGTAAAGACACTTTGATCTTCCACCAGCCGCACAGTCACTTCAAAGGTATCCGTCACGTTGAAGTTTTCACGGTTCACACGGGCAATGGTTAGCTCAAGTGCTTGGCCAACGCTGCCGGTTTCGATCACTTCCAGCAGCACTTCAGGGCGGTTAATGGGCGCGCCATTCACGTGCGTGATGATATCCTCGGGCTCCACCTGCGTGTTGGTGAAGTCGCTGTCGTCATCAATAGCGGCAATGATGATGCTGCCCGACGGCAGATTGTTCGCCCGCACCACAAATGCGCCGGGAGCCGTTTGCGTGGCCACGATGAACTGAATCCCCAGCTTGGCACGGTTGGGCACGCGGCCCATTTCAATGAGGCTATTCACCACTTCCTGCACCGTGGATGACGGCACCGCAAAGCCCATGCCTTCGAAATATAGGTCAACAATTTTTTGCGAGTTAATGCCAATCACCTGCCCCAGCGCGTTCACTAGCGCGCCGCCGCTGTTGCCAGGGCTGATGGGCGCGGTGTGCTGAATGGTAATCATGGTGTGACGGTTGCGGATGGGACGATCGATGGCACTGACAATGCCGGCGGTAAACGAACCCATGAACTGAATGCCGCCCGGATTGCCGATGGCAAACACCGGCTCACCCACGCGCAGCGCTTCGGAATCCCCGAATGTGGCCGCATGCAGGCCCGTGGCCGGAATACGCAGCAGACCAACGTCCGTGCGAGAATCATAGCCGATGATTTCGGCGTAAAAGCTTTCGCCGTTGTATAGCTCAATGCTCACGCGGCGGTTCGTGCCTTCAATCACGTGTGCGGCTGTCACCACATAGGTGTGCGTGCCAGCAGTGTTTTCGTGAATGATAATGCCGCTGCCCTCGCCGATGACATTATTGCCGCGCGTGCCGTGAATCTGCACCGCCACATTGGAGCGCATGAGACTTGCGTGAATCTCCACGGGCGTCATGCCGCCATCCACTGCCGCAGCAGAGCGATCTGCATCAGGCGTGCTAGCCAGCTGCAAGTGCGGGCTATCGCTGCCGCCGCCGGGTTGCGTCACCGCAGGCGGGCTTTGCGTCTGCCCGGCTAGGTAACGTATGCCAAAAAAGCCTGCCGTGCCGCCAACGACGATCAACAGCACACACAGCACCGACACCACAACCACCATACCATTGCGTTTTTGCGGTGTTGGCGGTGTAAGATCTGGCAAAACAGGCGCGGGCAATGCAGCGTTTTGCGCATCGTCATAACCATAGCCGCTGAAATTGTTGTTATTGTCCATATCATGTACCTCTCATCCTACTATACCCTTAGTATACTATATTAATATGAAAAACGTATGAACTGCCAGGAAATATTTTTCCACCTTTAGGGTGTGTCTTCAAATAGGCATATTCGCCAACTTGAAGATAACCGCAATCTGTAGGGGCGGCAATTTTGCCGCCCGGATTGTAAAAACATAGCACCATTAAGGTTTCGGGCGGCAAGATTGCCGCCCCTACAGGCTGTGATTAACCGCATGATGTTTCATCGCGCTAAATCAATCACTTCCGCGCACTGATGCGTCGTTTTTCTGCGCTTTCCAGCGTTAAAGCGGTATTTTCCCGCACTTTACTGCTTTCCAGCACAAACACCGGCAATTTTTCCCGTTAACCATTGTTGAAAAAATTTGCTTTGTTAATTTTTTGTATATCGCTTGCAATTATGGCTGAAGTATGCTATAATCAACCTGTGTTAATCCCCAGGGGAGGGGATAACTGTTCTCAGAAAGAACAACAATGTTAAAGAAAGAAGGCATTCACATGAAACAACATGCAAAGAAAATTCTCTGCGCAGTGCTATCATTGGTTCTCGTGTTGGGCGTTGTCATCACTGCAACCCTCACCACCACCATGGCAAGCGCACAAACCGGCTGGGAAGCTAACCGCAACCTTACCCTGCGCTCCACCAACAACCAGTGGGACCAACTCACCATCGTTTGGGACCACTTCACCACACCCAGCGGTCAAATTAACGCTGGTTTCGCCCAACAGCGCGCCCGCGGCGGCAGCGGCGCCACCAGCGGCCCAACTGCTTTTTCTGTGTGGCGTGTATACGCAATTGCAGAGGGCGGCGCGCGCACCGCGCTGACTGTACACGACAGTGTCACTGAAGCAAATCGTGCAGCCGGCAACGGTTTGCGCGTGTGGCGCGAAGGCGCATCCGGCATTGAGCGTCTGCAAATCCGCCAAGGCGAAGATGATTGGTTTGGCGAAGTTGAAGTGTTTATTTCCGTGTGGGCACTGAGCACAGTGGGCCGCGAAGAAGAAGAAATCCGCAACCATCCCACCGTCAGCGGCGTTCCCGCTTGGTACGCGCAACAAGATTGGGCCTTTGATGCAAATCTTCTGCCATTGGTGCGCAACACGGGCGAATTCCGCGCCAGCCTGCTCAACATCGAAGGGCTGAACAATGCCATTGCAGCAGCCGAAGCCATTATTTCCAATAGTGCTCGTTATTCAGACGACTATATTGCACAACTCAGAAGGTACTTGACTACCGCACGTCTGGCACTCAATGCCATCGACGCAGACGGTGCCGGTGTCACCATCGCCCGCGCAACCGAGGACCTGCAAGACTGGGTTGACCAAGCAGGCAGCAACCGCTTCTTCCTGTTTGATACGTTCACCCCTGTTGCAGGCGGCATTTGGGGCGTGCTTGAGTTCGGCGAAATGCTGTTGCAGCTTGCTGCACCCATCTTTAGCTTCATCACTGCCGGGCTTGAACTGCTGCGCATCTTTGGCGCACGATAAACCTCCCCCATCGCAAATAAAGCCACCCTCTTGTGGGGTGGCTTTTTCATGCCTGCATGCATATAATGCTTTGTAGGAGGTAATACCACATGAAACAACATTGTATTGCGGTGTTCGGCGGCGATGCACGGCAAGCGCACGCCGCGCAGATCTTCCTGGCGGCAGGCTGGCAGGTGCAGCTGTGGGATGTGCCGGAAATCGAGGGGCTGCAGGGCGAAAAAACCAGCGATAGCTTTGCGCAAGCCATCAAAGATGCAGACATTGTGCTGGGCCCTGTGCCGTTTAAAGATTACATATCAACTGAAGAATTAATCGAGCTATTGCAGCCCGGGCAGATTTTTATCGCGGGCATGCTGCCTAAGCTTTTATGCGAAACACTTAAACAGGCTGGTGTTGCCTGCTATGATTTGCTGTTGCGGCAAGATTTCGCCGTGCTCAACGCCATTTCCACCGCAGAAGGTGCGATCGCCGAAGCAATCAGCGCAAGTGGCGGCAACCTACATCTCTGTCCGGTGCTGGTGCTGGGCTATGGCCGCTGCGCCAAGCCGTTAATCAAAAAACTGCAAGGCCTGCAAGCCCATGTTACCGTTGCCACCCGCAACTGGGATGACGCCTGCGCAGCCATTGCAAACGGCTGCGAGGTCATTGATTTCACCACCATGCCGTTTCATTTGCCGCGGTTTGGTTATATTTTCAACACCGTGCCCGCCAAAATCATTGACGAAAATATGCTGCAAGGCATTTCACCTGAGGCAACCATTATCGACATCGCAAGTGCGCCCGGCGGCGTGGACATTGAAGCCGCCAAACGCATGGGCCGCAACGCCCATCTATGCCCGAGCTTGCCGGGCAAGTATGCGCCGCGCAGCAGCGGCGAATGCATTGCGCAAACGGTGCGCATCATTTTGGATGAAAGAGAGGGCCACGCATGGGGTCGCAAACCAAAGTCGGCATCGGACTAACGGGCTCATTCTGCACGTTTGAAGCAGTATTCAACGCACTGCAGCAATTGCGAGATGACTGCCCTGATATGCTGCTGCAATTTGTGCTTAGCTACCACACACAGCAGGTGCATAATCGCTTTAGCCCGCCCGAAAACACACTGCAACGCTGCGCGGCACTCAGTAAATCGCCGCCCATTTTGACCATTGACGCTGCCGAGCCAGTTGGCCCAAAACGCCTGTTAGACATCTTTGTGATTGCGCCTTGCACAGGCAATACGCTTGCAAAATTGGCAAATGGCATCACCGATACACCCGTGCTCATGGCTGCCAAAAGCCACTTGCGCAATGGTCGCCCGCTGCTGATTTCTCTGGCCAGCAACGACGCACTGGGGCTGAACCTCAAGAACATCGGCACGTTGTTGAACACCAAGCATGTATATTTCGTTCCCTTTGGGCAAGATGACGCCGCCGGCAAGCCCAACTCTTTGGTCGCCAACGTGGCTTTACTTAGCGCGGCCATGAACGCAGCATTGGAGGGGCGACAGCTGCAGCCATTGGTCATCTGAAAATTAAACCGTTCTCTGCACCGCAGGGGACGGATTTTTTCTTTGGCTCTTTTAAACAGAGGGGAGATCCTGGCGAAACTCAGACTTTCAGGTGTTGCCAAGGGCTCCCCTGTAGGGGAGCTGGCACGCCGCAAGGCGTGACTGAGGGGTTGGTATGTCAACACAAAAGTCTAAAATAGCCGCTTTCTATTGCACAAATTACGTTTTTGGACTTGCAAAGCAGCAACGGGCATGTTATAATAGGCACAGAGCGTTGACTTTTCGTGTGATGCGATGAGTGCACAGCGAAGCGACCTGCTCACCGCAGGTGTGTTATACTAAAAGAACCCGCTCGCCCATTGTCACGAAAGGAAAAATCCCATGAATCAGCATCAAATTAAGAATCTCATCGGTGTCGTGTCCCTGTTCACCGCAGTCAGCATCTTCCTCTTCGCATTCTTTAGCTTTGGCCCCGGCGCACGCAATGGCGACGATGAAACCACAACAACAACGGTCGCAACCACAACAGAAGCCGAAGATATTGACCCCTATCGGTACCTGCCGCCAGCAAATCTCAATCAACTCAGCCAGGCAGAGCAACTGACATACTTCAACTTGGTGGCCAATCGTGTGCGCAGCGAACGTCCCGGGTTTGACAGCCGTGCCCGCCTGCTGCTTGGCACAGTCAATCCCAGCGGAGCTGCGGCCATTGCCACCCCCATCATTCGTCCTATCCAATATGCCTTGATGCCCGGCTACTGGGAATACCGCACCTATCTCCCCGGCACAAACAATCGCGAAGCATTTTTCTCCAATGCCCCGCAAGCTTCCTCGCTGCATTTGCAAGACATCACGTCAATCTCTTCAGTGGCCGACGAGAACGGCAATTGGACGATCACCGTGCACATCCAAGAAGAAATAAACCCCATACCGCAACTGGCCAGTGCAAACGGCCGTATCAACCATATTTTGTCGCCCGCTGATGTGCTACATGAAATAACCAGCATCACCAACCTGATATCGGTCGACGTGGAGAATATATCGTTGCGCTATCATGGCGGATTTGCCAGCATCACCGTCAATGCACAAGGGCAGGTGACGGCTGCCAGCAGCGGCTTCAACGTAGACGCACAAGCCAACAACGTGAGCTTGGGGCCTATTCGCACAGACGTAAGTGCTCCGCAAGAAACCCGCTCGTATTTCACAAACTTTATTTGGAATTAAACGGCACCCCGCATAAATCACACGCACCCGCGCAATGCAGGTGCGTGTTTGTGTTATTCTATATCCCAAGCAGCGCCAGCCCCAACAAGATCATCTGCAAAGGAACCACGATAAAAATCTGCGTCAGCACATGCATCAGCGTGCGTAGCCATGCCCAAGACATTGCATTCAAAAACGCTGAATAAATCGGCGCCATCCATGCCGTAAAACGCCAAAACAAATTATTATTCACCGCTGAATGTGTGAGTATGATATCCATGACATCATCTCCCCCATGCCCCCACAACATTGCGTCTCGTAAATTTACCCCAAGTGAATTATTTGCAAAATCAAACGGCGATCGTTGTTGCCAAACATCAATGCTCTGTTCAATCCCGCAAGTGGTAACAACCACAATACGATGCTCAAGCATAGTAGTTGCTGATGCATTGGGTGTTACAGACCATATGAACTCCAGCGTTCCTGAACGATCATGTGTTAAAGAGGTTTGCTGCCATTCATCCTCTGCAACATTAAACCTCCACCACGAAATCTGCCAGTCTGTGTTGGACGAAACTGCCACCGATAGCGTTTGCTCATTCCAGCGGATAATATGGCGTTCCAGCTCAACATGCAAATATGCTTCGGTTTCGGCAGCTGTTTCTTCAACTGCCACACCAACCACCGCAAATCCCAACATCAGCACCAACACAGCCAGCAATACGCAAAATATTTTCTTTATCTCCATCACCCTTTCATTTTGATTTTATTATAGCACAAGGCCACATATCTGTCCAGCATTATTTCTGCATTCTGCATTGTTATTTCTTATTTATTTTCATCCCAAACACAAACCACACCGCCCCCGCAAGGCTGGCTGCAAACGGCACCGTCACCCAAAGATTCCTGCGCACAAACTGCCATATGGCCGCAAACGCCTCGGGTTGCCACAGCAGCACCGCGCCAACGGCTACCGCGCCAACGCAGCACAACAGCACCGCCCCGGCGGCAGCGTCTTTCGCCCGCGCAGCAAGCGGATGCATCTCCGGGCAAGCCAGATCAACAGCAGCCTCAAGTGCAGTGTTGAAGGCCTCAGCAGCGAGGACCAACACATTCATAGCAATCAGCACAGCCCATTGGCCGCGCGTAAGCACAAACCAGCCGGGCACCGCCAAAAAAGCATATAAGTACGCCGAAATCACCAAGTGAACACGAAAATTGCGCTCGCGCAGGCACAGGGCAAGCCCGCATGCCGCGTAGCGAAATGAGCGAAGAAATGGGCGCATGGTGGTTCTCCTTTATGGAAAATATTCAAGACAGGATTGGCAACCCGAAAGCTCTGCCAAGCGAATATTCGTTGGGCGCAATTGCGGCGACCGGTCGCCCTCCAACTCGTCAATGTAAAAATAGTATGCAACGCTTCTGCCACAGCAAACGTGGGAGTATGGCATCCCGGGCGGTGTAGTCAACGCACGGTCGCCATCGATTTCCACTACTGTTGCTTGCAGCACCACGCGATTGCGTTGAATATCAAACACTTGCCCCACGGTCGGAAAGCCGTTGCCCTGTATATACGCATAGGTGAAAAAGCGATGGTTGATGGCATGCCCCAGCTCGATAGTTCCATAGTAACCATAACCTGCCAATGCCGTGCCCAGCGGCAGGCGCGCACGATCGCCGGTGTGAGCATGTTCAAGATACAGCGCGGTGTGGACACCATACCTTTGATCATGCCTGTGGATGGCACGCACGGTGAATATATCGCTCAACTGCAAGCTCTGGTTTGGTGGCAGCTGAATAGGCTCTGTCGATAGCCTTATGGTTGCAGCCTGCATCTCGGTTGTTTCTTCAACTTGGAGCGTTTCAGCATCCGTCATCACATAAACTTCCGTGGTTTCTTCCACTTCGGGCAACGTTTCAGCAGGGCTCGCACAGGCAACAAGCAACACAGCCAGCACAATCACTAGCACAAACCATCTTCTTTTCATGGCAACTCCCTAGCGGCTTTCAAACGCTGCGGTTTGATTTTGCACCTCGTTAAACCAAAACATCGGCCCATGCTGCGGATAAGCTTGATTTTCAACCAGCACAAAGTAGCGCGACACACCCGCATCATCGGTGAAGGTCAAGCCTGCGTTGGGCAGTGTGCCCGCACTGCGATAGTTTTGCAGCAGCAGCGTTTGACCCGGCAAAATCACGTCAGCAATGTCCTCCCCACGCGCCGGCGTGTGGAACATCTCATCGTCTGCGAACTCTACCAGTGGCGCAATCATCGCAACGTCATGCATCGGCACGGTTGCACGCACCAGCAGGTTCACGCCCTCTTCATCGCCAAAACTGAACGTCACATCAGCGGATGTGTCTGCATCCACGAGTTCCGCCGTCAGTGTCGTTTGTTCATACACCGCGGTGGTTTCGGCCTGCGTGGTGGTGATTTCGGTGGTAGTTTCTTCGGTCGGACTCTCGGCGGTGGTAGTGCATGCGGCAAGCAGCAAGGCAAGCGCAGCGGTGAGGATAAGCAGTTTTTTCATGGGTAGTCTCCTTTATGGTAATATTATTTGAACAGCGATGTTCATGTTAATAAGGTTTTCGTTGGTGAAGCTTGAGAACCAGTATATCGTGTTGTCGCGCAGCAGCACGCGTTGAAGATAGGCATGCGACCAGTCTGAGGCATCTTCGGGATTGTGCGCGCTGCCCATTTCAATGCTCAAATCATGTTTATCAAGCTGAAACGCCGTTTGTTCCTCTAAATCAAACACATGCAACCCCGCAGAACACACTAAGATGTATAGCCGCTCATCTGCGCACAAATGCCACCAGCGTGCCCACTGCAAAGGCTCATGATCAATATCAGCCAACATATCCGTAAAGATTAGATTAGGCACATCCTCAACATGTGTTGAATAAAGAGCACTAAACGAACCTGCATAATCTCCGGGGCACCAAAACAACACATCGCCACGCCGCGCAAAAGGCCATAACTCTGCTTCGCTATCGCATTCAAGCACTTCAAGTGGGTGCTCTTGCATGGTCTGAATGTCAAAGATATAGTACCCAAACAATACTTCTATCACACCCCAAGAAAAGAGAATATAACGCTCATCAAGCACTGAATGCAACAAAGGCCTAATGCGACATTCCCAGCAATGTTCGAGGTTTTCATGTTCCTCCACGCAATATCGCGCCAACAACGTTGTGATTTCTCCTGTGGTTTCATTTCTCATCACAATGTCAAACCGCGGGTAGTCCTCCACCTGAAACACAACATAGTTATCCCCCATTGGCTGCGGCACTGTCCATTGGTGTTCCACACGCCAACGACTCTGCTCCCGTTCCCATTCCTCTCCCAACCATGTGCGCAGTTGTGGGTCATCGTGCAAATTTATCGTCTGCCATACCATGCCATTTATCTCGCCCTGCGCAGGCACAAAAGGCTGCGTAACACGCTCTTCAACTTCCGTTGTCGCATCAAACTCCGTGGTCATTGTGGTTTCGTCTTCAGCGTAAGTCTGCACCGCCGTCCCGCACGCCCCCAACACCACCGCCAAAACAATAAATAGTATAAGCAATTTCTTCATATCGCACACCTCCTGCAAGCAGTATATCACACCCGCCGCAAAAAGTCCAGTTACAATATTGTAACCTTTTGCGTTTTTAACAAAAAATCTCACTGTCGTTATCCTCTTAAGCCCCGGCTCCCTCTGGTAGAAGGAGGGGTGCGGAGCACAAGCCCCCGGCCTCGGGCCGCATGCTCGTAGGGCGTGTCTTCAAATCGGCGCATTGCACAAATTTGAAGAAAACCGGAACCTGTAGGGGCGGATGCAAATCCGCCCGGGCTATAACATTATAGCAACATTAAGCTTTCAGGCGGCATCACTTGCCGCCCCTACATGCTGACGCGGGCAATCGTGAAATGTGCAAGTCACAGTCGCTCCGCGAGCCTTCCTCACCCCTCGCGGCTCGGGGAGCTCCTTCCAGGGGAAGGAGCTTGGGGGTTTAAGTGGATAACGACAGCGAAACCAGCGGCGAGATGTAGGGGCGGATGCAAATCCGCCCGAGCTATAAAATTATAGCAACATTAAGCTTTCGGGCGGCAACCTGCCGCCTGTTCTTATTTTGCCTTCCACCAGAATCCCACATACCCACAAAAACTTTTCAACTTCTTTTTCACAGCTCATTTGCGCCATTTTCACGGACTTTTCGCCACTTCGCCACCCAAACCGCGCCCAGCTGTGGATAACTTTCGCCCGCTCACAAGCTTATCCACAAAACACCTGAAAAATAAACGAAAATAGGGGTTGACAAGCGCGCAACTTTACGGTATAATAGTCAATGCACCCACAGGTGTAAAGCAAAAAGCCTTTACAGGCACGAGAGGAGAACAGCGCAGTGGCCAAGGACATGAAAATTGCCATGCTCATGGATTTTTACGGCGAAATGCTCACCGACAAACAGCGCGATTTCCTCGAGTACTATTATCATGAGGATCTTTCCCTTGCGGAAATCGCACACAACGAGGGCATCACCCGCCAAGGCGTGCGCGACGCCATCAAGCGCGCAGAGTCCGCTTTGGCAGACATGGAAAGCCGCCTAGAACTCGTCGAGCGTTTTCGTGCCATGCAGCGCGGCCTTGAAGACATCGTGCATTGTGCCAACACCGTGCATGAACAAAACAAGCGCTACGGTCTATCGCGTGAAATCAACGATGCCGCCGCGCGCATCAGCGCAACCGCCGAAAGCTTGATGACGGCGTAAAGGAAGCATAAGGCACCACTAGATTCGAGGTGAAGTAGTGAACAGCAAAGTGAAATATTGGATTGACCTTGCCACTGAAGATTTGGATGTTGCGCAAAAATTGCTAAGCGTAGACAAAGTGCTTTATGCCGGCTTTATCTGCCATCTTGCCGTTGAAAAGGCGTTGAAAGCAAGAATAGAAAGCATCGGCGAAACGCCGCTAAAAATCCACAATCTCATCAGGTTAGCTGAGCTGGGCGGCTTGCTTTCCAACATGACTGAAGAGCAAATCGGTCTGTTGCAACGACTAAATCCGCTGCAAATTGAAGCGCGTTACCCTGCATATAAACAAGTCGTTGCCGAAATGCTAACCAAAGAAGACTGCGCCGAATTGATGCGCCAAGCAAAAGAGGTAACTTCATGGATAGAGAAACAGCTTTAAGAAACGCAACCGCCTATGCCAATGAGGTGCGTAAATTCTTTAGTCCCATGTCTATTGTCTTGTACGGCTCATACGCAAAAGGCTCGCCAACGCCCGAAAGCGACATTGACATTGCCGTCATTTTCAATGGCTACAGCGGCAATTGGCTCAACGATTCCGCAAAACTGTGGGAATTAACGCGCCGAGTTAGCACGCACATCGAGCCAGTTCTGCTTGACCACACCAATGACCCAAGCGGCTTTGTCGAAAACATTTACAACCACGGCATAATGTTGCACAACCTGTAGGGGGGCAACCATGCCGCCCGAAACCATAAAAACATCATCGTTTCTTTTGCCCGGGCGGATACTACATTTTGCTAGGAGGCTTTACGATGCGCAAACTAATCGCCATCGCGCTACTCACCTTGTTTTCAAGCGCATTGGTTGCATGCCATGCAGTGCCGCCAGCAGAACAAGAAGAACCGCAAGACACCGAACTACTTTATTTCACCGCGCACTACAGCAGCGACATGGGCGGCGAGCGTTTCACCCAAGACGAAATCTTGCAACGCGAGCTCGCTTGGGTCACCGAAAACCTCGATCACGAGTTCATCGTCAGCAGCGAATCCCAATGGTGGCACAGCGAAGACTACACCTCGTTCAACATTGAGCACACTGACGATGCCGTGCTCATCACCGTCGAACTCACCACCCCTTCCACCGCATTGAGCGATGTCATCATGGACATTTCCGCGCAAGGCATCACCCTGCGCCCGTTATATATCGCCGACCCCGCAGGGGCAGCCATCACCCACTGGACGATCACCATCGAACTCGAGCCAACCGTCACACTATACGATGACTTTCACTTAATTTTCAAGCCAGGTGCCGTGCCAACGGCATTGCTTGCTGCGCGAGAAAATGCACGCACACAATAAATCCCCCGCGCGAAGCGCGACTAAAGTTTTTTGCGCACCTTTTTTCCAAAAAAAGGTGCATCAATAGGAGAGTAACATGGCATTTGAAGGTCTATCCGACCGCCTAGAGGGCGCGTTCAAACGGCTGCGCAGCAAGGGCAGCCTAACCGAAAAAGACGTGCGCGATGCCATGCGTGAAGTGCGCATGGCGTTGCTTGAGGCTGACGTCAACTTCAAGGTGGCCAAAGACTTCACCAACAAAGTCACCGAAAGAGCAATCGGTCAAGCCGTGATGGAAAGCCTCACCCCGGCGCAAATGGTCGTCAAAATCGTCAACGAAGAGCTCGTGGAGCTCATGGGCGGCGTGCGCACCAAGCTCACGCAAGCGCAAAACGGCCCCACCGTCGTCATGATGTGCGGTCTGCAAGGCGCGGGCAAAACCACCCACTGCGCAAAAATCGCGCTGCATCTGAAGAACCAAGGCCATCGTCCCCTGCTTGCGGCCTGTGATATCTACCGCCCCGCAGCCATTCAACAGCTGCAAGTGGTAGGCGAAAAAGTCGGTGTGCCCGTGTTCGAGATGGGCCAAACCAGCCCCGTTGAGATTGCGAAACACGCAATCAGGCAAGCGCGCGACAACGGCAACGACTACGTCTTCCTAGACACCGCAGGGCGGCTACACATCGACGAAGCCCTTATGCAAGAGCTGCGCGACGTGAAGCAAGCCGCTCGCCCGCACGAAATTCTGCTGGTGATTGATGCCATGACCGGCCAAGATGCCGTGAATGCCGCCAGCGCCTTCCACGAAGCACTGGGCATCGACGGCCTTGTGCTCACCAAAACAGACAGCGACACCCGCGGCGGCGCAGCACTCAGCGCGCGCGCAGTCACCGGACAGCCCATTAAATTCGTGGGCACCGGCGAAAAGCTCGGCGACCTCGATGTCTTCCACCCCGAGCGCATGGCACAACGCATCCTCGGCATGGGCGACGTGATGAGCCTCATCGAAAAAGCCGAAACCATGCTCGACGAAAAAAAAGCCGCCGAGATGGAAAAACGTCTGCTTGAGAACAAATTCGACCTCAATGACTTACTTGATCAATTTGCGCAAATCCGCAAAATGGGCGGCATGAAGGATATCCTCGCCATGCTGCCGGGCATGGGCAAGCAGCTCAAAGACATTGACATTGACGAACGCCAGTTCGACAAAATGCAAGCGCTCATCCTCAGCATGACCCCCGAGGAACGCGCCAAGCCGGACATCATCAACCCCAGCCGCAAGCGGCGCATTGCAGCCGGTTCTGGCCAGCAAGTGGAGGACGTGAACAAGCTGCTGGCGCAATACCGCAACATGCAAAAGATGATGAAACAAATGCATGGCGGCGGCAAAGGCAAACGAGGCATGCGCGGCTTACCGCCCGACATGTTCCGCGGGCTGTGATATAGTCGGTTAACTTGAAAACGATCCACCCTCACCCCTCGCTACTCGGGGAGCTCCCTCTCAAGGAGGGCGCGGAGGATTAAGGATATAACGACAGCAAACTTTTCGGCTGCAAGCCTCAGCTCCTTCCTCAGGAAGGAGCTCCCCGAGCCGCGAGGGGTGAGGAAGGCTCGCGGAGCGACAGCAATTTTTGCGCCTGCGCCATCCCCCCCTCCCCCACCACACACGCAACATGCAAAACATGTTTCGATATAATCTAAAGTTTTTTGCGCTGCTTTTTTTCAAAAAAGTAGCAAGAAAGGAAACCTACCATGGCAGTTAAAATTCGTCTGCGCCGCATGGGCGCAAAAAAAGCACCATTCTATCGCATCGTTGTGGCCGACAGCCGCTACCCGCGTGACGGCCGCTTCATTGAAGAAATCGGCTACGTCAACCCCCTCACCAACCCGCCTGAAGTGAAACTGGACGCCGAAAAAACCCAACAATGGATCAAAAACGGCGCACAACCCACCGACACCGTCAAAGACATTCTGAAAAAACAAGGGGTTCTCTAAGTTTGTCACATAATGAGGAGCCGTTCTCAGGCCGCTGGGTAAACGCTTCACGAAAGGAAAATTGGGCAAAATATGAAAGAACTACTTATCGCTCTGGCACAGGGCTTAGTTGATGACCCCTCGGCTGTTTCTGTCACCGTTGACGAACCCGACGAAAAGGGCATCGTTTACTATCACCTGCATGTTGCACCAGACGACATGGGCCGCGTCATCGGCAAACAAGGCCGCATTGCCAAAGCCATTCGCACCATCATGAAATCCGCCGCTGTGCGTGCAAACGAAAAAATCTCTGTTGAAATCGACGAGTAAATTACCCCCTCTGTCGCTGCGCGACATCTCCCCCCAGCGGGGGGAGACTCTGGCGACACCTGCAATGTTGGATAAACTGCCAAGGGCTCCCCTGTCGGGGGAGCTGGCACGCCGTAGGCGTGACTGAGGGGGGAGCAATGATGATTCAACCATACTTAGAAATCGGCACCATCGTTGGCGTTCACGGCTTGCAAGGCGAGCTCCGTGTGAAGCCGATGTGTGATTCCCCTGCTTTTTTTCGGCAGTTCAACACGCTTTACTACGATGCACTTGGGCAAAAACCTGTGCGCGTGGTGGGCGTGCGTGAGCATAAGCAACTCGCGTTGCTGAAACTCGAGGGCATCACCACCGCCGAGCAAGCCCACGCGCTGCGCAGCAAAGTGCTCTACTTCAAGCGCAGCGACGCACAGCTTGACGACGACCAGTATTTCATCGCCGAGTTGGTGGGTTGCGCGGTTTATGATGCCGACAACGGCACGCACTACGGTGTAATCCGTGACGTTACATCACCCGGGCGGCACGATGTGTGGCACATCCGCATGCCAGATGGCCGCGATCTGCTCATTCCCGTCATTGATGATGTGGTGAAACACGTGGATATCGCCGCCGGACGTGTGGAAATTAATATGCTACCGGGGCTGATTGATGCAAACAGTTAAGATTATCGCCATGGGCAAGCTCAAAGAAGATTATCTGCGCGCAGCCTGCGCGGAGTACACCAAGCGCCTGCAGGCATTTTGCAAGCTGGAAATCATCGAGCTGGAACCACAACGCAGCCTTGAGCTTGAAGCCAAGTTGCTGCAAGCCAAGCTGGGCAAGCAGGCATCCGTCTGCGCACTTTGCGTTGAGGGCCGCCCGCTCACCAGCGAAGATTTCGCGGCATGGCTGGCTAAACAGCCCAGCGAGGTGAACTTGCTCATTGGCTCATCGCATGGGCTGTGCGAAAGCATCAAAGCCCGCGCGAATTTACGCCTGTCCATGTCCGCCATGACTCTGCCGCACCAGCTTGCGCGCGTGATGCTGCTGGAGCAGGTATATCGCGCGTGTTCAATCAACGGTGGAGGAAAATACCACAAATGAACACCAGTTCCGCTGTCGCTACCCTGTTTAGCCCCCAAATTCCCCTCCGCCCGGGGCCCACGCAAATGCTTGCATTTGTGGGGGTGGAGTGTGGAGGGATGCCGCCACAACGGCGGGGTGGTTTTCTCATAGCAATAGAGGATGCTGTGTGCTAGAGGATCGGGCGGATACTATCCGCCCCTACACGAGCAAAAATCCCGCTGTCGTTTTCTCCTTAAGCCCCCAAGCTCCTTCCCTTGGAAGGAGCTGTCACCTCGGGTGACTGAGGAAGGCGTGCGGAGCGAGGGTTTTGATGGCGCACCGGCTGGACAATGGTATTCATGGAAAAAACATCTTGAAGAGGACATCGCATGAAACTGTTCTTCTTTTTCATCTTGCAATGGACATGGGGCATCACGCAGAACCTCGTGGGCGGCGTGGGCTGGCTGCTGCTGCGCAACAAGCACCGCAGCGAACTCTGCCACGGCGTGTGCGTCACCTACGTGAACACACAAAAGCGTTTTGGCGGCGTAAGCCTTGGCATGTTCGTCTTCGTCAACGCAGCATACAGCAAAAACGCCATGAACGACATCCGCATCCACGAAATTGGGCATTGCGTGCAAAGCATGTTGCTCGGCCCGTTATATTGGCTAGTGGTGGCTATCCCCAGCGTGCTGTGGTGCAATCTGCCGGTGTTTCGCAAACGCCACAACACCGCCGAAACCCGTTTCAACTACTACGACCTATACTGCGAAGCCTGGGCAAACCGCTGGGGTGTGAAGTGGACAGACACGAATTTCATCAACCCCGGCTACGCCAAATGGAACGCCTAATTGCATTTGCGCTCGCCGCGCGGCGCTACTTTTTTTGCAAAAAAAGTAACCAAAAAACCTAGACTATTTAATTATGCTGTGCCCACTAAGAAAGCACAGCGAAGCGACCGAGCCCCACCGCAGGTGGTTTTTTCAAAAAAGAACAGAAAGGAGCCTCGTCATGGACGACCAAACCACCGTACGCCTGAGCATTTGCGGCCTAGACTACATGCTGCTGACGGCCAAGGATGAGGGCTATATGCAAGCGTTGGGGCAACAACTGCAAGCAACCATGAACCAAATGATGCAACACAACTCACGGCTGTCGGCTACGCAAGCGGCGGTGTTGTGCGCATTGCGTGCGATGGACGAAGCCTTTGATGCACAAACCGATGCCGAAAATCTGCGCGAACGCATTGGGGAATACCTCGACGATGCCACGCAAGCGCGGCGCGAAGCAACCATGCTGCAAAGCGAAATCGCCGACCTAAAGCGCCAGAAAAAATAACCGCGCCTGCGGCGAGCAGGCGCTTCGCTTTTCCCTAAACCCGCGTGTAGGGGCGGCAATCTGCCGCCCGGGCAAAAATACCAACTTTAAGATGTTATCCCGGGTGGCAACCGCCTCCCTTCGGTCATGGCAGCTGCGCTGCACCCCTACATTCTGGTTACGGGCATGTTGACTATTTGAAGACACACCCTAGGAGAATAACCTGAAGCAGCACTAGCGTTATCCTCTTAAGCCCCCGCTCCCTCCTCGGGAGGGAGCTCCCAACCTCGGGTTGGGTGAGGGTGGTTTCAGTTGCGGCGCGTAATACGCACCGCCTAAAACGGGTGTGCCGCAGGGTGTGCGTGATACGCACACTCACTCGCCAAGAGCACGCGGGCGCATTGCGCTCGCCCCACCGCTGCCGCATTTTAGGCGGGGAGTATCACTCCCCGCATCACTTAACCTCGCAGACATGTGCGAATTTGAACAGGAGACCACACCATGAACCGACGCGACAAAATCAATTACTACCTAGACATCGCAGAGCAGGTGTCAAAACGCTGCACCTGCCTGCGAAGACATTATGGCGCCGTCATCGTAAAAGACGACGAGCTAATTTCCACCGGATACGTCGGCGCGCCGCGCGGCAGAAAAAATTGCACCGATATGCAAACCTGCGTGCGCGAAGAAAAAGGCATCGCCCGCGGCGAACGATATGAACTTTGTCGCAGCGTGCACGCCGAAGCAAACGCGATCATCAGCGCATCCCGCAAAGACATGCTGGGCAGCGCAATGTATCTTGCAGGCACTGACGTGCGCACCGGCAACTATGTTGAAAACGCCAGCAGTTGTGCCATGTGCAAGCGATTAATCATCAACGCAGGCATTTCCATGGTGTATATCCGAAACGATAAAGACAACTATCAAATCGTCAATGTGCTGCACGATTGGATTGAGCAAGACGATTCTTTGGCCGGAACATTCGGTTATTGAAAGGCTGTTTAAACTTTCGTATTAATTTTAAGGCTCGGGTGGCGCGCCCGCCACCCCTACATGTTACGATTTGATATAATTTTTCAGAAATATCCAGCCTGTAGGGGCGGCGGGCACGCCGCCCGAAGCAATAACAGGAGGCCACCATGTATCTCTATCTCGGCGGCGACAAAGCCCTGCGCACGCGTGATATCCTCGGCATCTTCGACCTCGACACCGTCACCGTGCAGGCGCATAGCCGCGCTTTTTTGGCGCAGGCGCAAAAGCTGGGGCTAGTGCACGATGCCGGCGGCGATCTCCCCCGCGCCTTTGTGCTAACGAGCGATGGTGTGTGGCTTGCGCCAGTGAACACCGCAACGCTGCAAAAACGCGCAACTGGCACTTAACCCGCCTCTCACGCAATTTCGCGTGTAGGGGCGGCAACCTGCCGCCCGTAGATTTTATGGGACTTGCTCACTGCAGGTGTTCACACAAAATTTTCTTGACACACAAGCCAAATTGCAGTATACTAAAGTGGGGGATGTTGACATCCCCCTGCTTTTGCATAGTAGCAGGCTTTGCAGAGACCTTTACGGCCTTTGGCCGCATTCCCTGTAGGGGCGAGCTGTGCTCGTCCGCCCTTTTCAACCATCCCCTGTTTTGCATCCACCTGCGGTGGAGCTCAACCGCTTCGCTGTGCCACCTGCGGTGGGGCTCGGTCGCTTCGCTGTGCTCTATTATGGTTTGCAGAAAATCCGCCACGGCCTTTGGCCGCATTCCCTGTAGGGGCGAGCTTTTTATTTCAGCGCAGCCGCAACGAAAGTGCAGACCGCAAGGTTGCTGTCGCTCGGCGAGGGTGAGGAAGGCTCGCGGAGCGATAATCTCGTTTAACGGACAGCATGGAAGCGGCAAGCCACCCGAGCAAAAATACCGGTTTAAGTGGTCATCCCGGACGGACTCACATCCGCCCGAAGCTTAAGCCTCCCACGAAAGGACAACCATGACCCGTCGCAAAGAAATCTTCCGCTACATCGTCTTTGGCATCCTCACCACGCTGGTTGCGCTGGTGGTGTTCCAAGGGCTTGAGTGGATGTTGCCCGGCGAACGCAGCTATTTATTCAGCAATGCCGCGCAATTCGTGGTGGCCTTGGCATTCGCGTTTGTGGTCAACAAACTGTTTGTGTTCGAGCAAAAGTCATGGGCGTTTCGCCTTGTGCTGCGTGAAATCTGGACATTCACCTCCACGCGTCTCATCTCCTTTGGCCTAGAGTATGTGCTGACCATCATATTCTTTGAGTGGGTTTGGCCCCTGGTGGCACCACGCTTTACCCAGCGCTGGCTTAACTTTACGCCTGCACAATGGCTGCCCGAGGGCTTTTATGCCGAAGACGCCTACCGCTTTGTGGTGCGTTGGGGCGTGATTGCCGTGGTGGTGGTGGTGCTCAATTATGTGTTCGCCAAGTGGATTGTGTTTAGAAAAAAAGAGCAAGTGAGTGACGAAAATGCGCAATAAAGCAAGCGGCGGACGCGTGCCCGTGGGCAACTCCGCAATGGAATATATTTCATTTGGCCGTGGCAGCCAGCCACTGGTGATGATTCCAGGGCTTAGCGATGGCCTCAGAACCGTCAAGGGCACCGCATCGCAAATGGCGAGGATGTTCCGTTGCTTTGCACACAGCCACACGGTCTACATGCTCAGCCGCCCAAACGAATTGCCCGACGTGTATTCCACGCGCGCCATGGCCGCAGATTACGCCGTTGCCATGCAGCAGTTGGACATCACACAAGCCGATGTGTTCGGCATCTCGCAAGGCGGCATGATTGCGCAATGGCTAGCCATCGACCATCCGCAACTGGTGCGCAAACTGGTCCTAGCCGTCACGCTCAGCCGCCAAAACAACACCGTGCAAACCGTCGTTCGCCGCTGGATTGCCATGGCTGAGCAAAATGATTACGCGCGTTTGTTTATCGACACCATGGAAACCTCATTCACCGAGGCATATTTGAAAAAAATGCGCTGGCTATATCCACTGCTCACCCGCATGGGCAAGCCCAACAGCATGCACCGTCTGATCATCCAAGCCCACTCCTGCATCACCCATGATGCCCACGAGCAACTGCACACCATCACCTGCCCCACGTTCGTCATCGGCGCAGGTGAAGATAAAGTCGTTGGCACAGACGGCACAGAAATCGCCGCAGAAATTGCGGGCAGCCAGCAGCTGATTTACGAGAAACTGGGGCACATGCCGCAAACCGAAGCCAAAGATTTTAACGCGCAACTGGTGCAGTTTTTTGCCAAACACACGGAGGAACGATGAAGCTTATTTCATGGAACGTTAACGGCATTCGTGCTTGTCTGGGCCGCAACTTTGCCGAAGCCTTTGCCGCGTTCGACGCCGATATCATCTGCCTGCAAGAGGTGAAAGCCGAGCAAGCGCAGGTGGATTTCGCGCCGCCCGATTATCATATCTACTGGAACGCCGCGCAGAAAAAAGGCTACAGCGGCACAGCGGTGTTTAGTCGCGTGCAGCCGCTCAACGCATGCTATGGCATCAACTGCGCCGAGCACGACACCGAAGGCCGCGTCATCACCCTTGAGTTTGCTGATTTCTTTGTGGTCAATGTCTACACCCCTAACAGCCGCGACGGCCTAATTCGCCTGCCCTACCGCATGACCTGGGAAGATGCTTTTCGTGCCTATGTCTGCACCCTAGATAAGCAAAAACCGGTGCTCATCTGCGGCGACCTCAACGTGGCCCACCGCGAAATCGACCTCGCCCGTCCCGGGCCAAATCGCCGCAACCCCGGTTTCACCGACGAAGAGCGCGGCAAGATGACCGAGCTGCTCGACGCAGGCTTCACCGACACCTTCCGCTATTTTTATCCCGACAAGCCGCAGGCCTACAGCTGGTGGAGCTACCGCGCGGGCGCACGCGAGCGCAACGTGGGTTGGCGCATTGACTACTGGCTGTGCTCGCAGCGCTTTGCGCCACGTCTTGCAGGTGCGGGCATACTATCTGAGGTCTATGGCAGCGACCACTGCCCAGTGTTACTAGATATTAGATGCTAGATTTTAGACGTTAGAAGGAGTTGCAGTATGAACTCGAAAGCACAATACTGGCTGGACTTAGCAGACTACGATTTAGAAACTGCACAAGCTATGCTCAAAACAAAGCGATATCTTTACGTTGGCTTCATGTGTCACCAAACGATTGAAAAAGCACTGAAGGCGGTCATCGCAAAAGATTGCGCTGACGGCGATACGCCGCCGAAAATTCATGACTTAACCAAACTTTCCGTGCGCGCGAATATGCTTGAAGCCATGAGCGATGAACAGCAAGATTTTATTGAGAAGTTAAATCCGCTGAATATTCAAGCGCGTTATCCCGAACACAAAGAACGCCTTGCCATGGCACTTGACAAAGGAATTTGTCAAGACCTCATCTCAAGTACGGAGGATTTTCTATGTTGGATAAAGGAACAGTTATCAACACGGTGACACAATACGCCAATGCGGTAACACAACAATTTTCACCCGCTGCAATCATTCTTTTCGGCTCTTATGCCAAAGGAGAAGCAACCGCTGAAAGCGACATTGACGTTGCAGTCGTTTTCGATGGTTTTTCTGGTGACTGGCTGGAAACTTCCTCTTCACTGTGGCGTATGCGTCGTGGAATCAGTTACGAAATTGAGCCACATTTGCTCGACATGTCGGACGACAAAAGCGGCTTTGTTCGCCATGTCTTTAAGACTGGGCAAATTATTTACCCCATGTAACCCCCCCCCCAAAAAAAAGATCACCATCCATTTTGACTCACTAGGATTAAGGAGAACCGCCATGCTAAAACGCACACTCGCCTTGTTGTTCACTGTGGCGATTGCCTTTGCCCTTGCTCTGCCTGTCGGTGCAACACAAACCAGCGCGAATGCCGCCTTATCCGCTATGCCTGTCATCACCCAACAGCCGCCGCAAACACAGCCATTGTTTATCCCCTCTGGTTGGATTTTGATTACTGTTCGTGCCCACATTCCCAGTGGAGATCCCGTTGGCTTTCACTGGTATGTGATTCGAGGAAACGCTGAGCCACAACGCTTCAGAGAAACGATAACAGACACCCTTCAGGTTTCCGGCAGCGGTTTTTCTCGCGGAGACAGAATTTTTGCTGTCGCATATAACCGAAATGAAACTTCCACAAACGAAATCCCGAATCGCGTGCAAAGCCGAGCAACGACCCTGCGAAACCCGAATTTGTGGGAGCGATTCAACGCGTTTATTGTCGATCATGAATTCACTATCTTTGCCATCATTCTTGGCATTGGCTCACTGCTCTACTTGCTTGCATGGGTTGTAATACCGATTGTTTCCATCCGCTGGATTATTAACTTGTTCCGCTAATGCCCTCTCGCACAACCTGTAGGGGCGGCAATCTTGCCGCCCGAAGTGTGAAAATATCATCTTACTTGTAGTCCGGGCGGCGTAATCGCCGCCCCTACAGCCCGATAAAAAATCACCATCAATTTTGATGCGACTTTAATTTAGTCAATTACGCATTATGCATTACGAATTACGAATTGGAGAAAACACCATGGCAAAATACGCCCCCCACCTCGAAGACCTGCGCAAAGACCTGAAAAAGCGCTTTAAATCCGCAGGCTATTACTCCAACCAAGAGCTCAAGCGTCTGCTGCCCGCCGCAATGGACGTGCTTGCTTTGGACGAAGAATACACCGCGCTCAGCGATGCCGAGCTGCAAGCCAAAACGCCCTATCTGCGCGAAAAACTCGCAGCAGGTGCCACACTTGATGACATTCTGCCCGAGGCCTTTGCCGCCTGCCGCGAAGCCGCTTGGCGCGTGCTGAAAGAAAAGCACTATCCCGTGCAGGTCATCAGCGGCATTTTGCTGCACCAAGGCCGCATCTCCGAAATGCGCACCGGTGAAGGCAAAACCCTCATGGCCACGCTGCCGGCATATCTCAACGGGCTAACCGGCAACGGCGTGCACATCGTCACCGTCAATGATTACCTTGCCCGCCGCGACAGCGAATGGATGGGCAAGATTTATCGCTTCATGGGTCTCACCGTGGGGCTGATTGTGCATGATCTTGAAACCGAACAACGCCGCGCCGCCTATGCTGCCGACATCACCTATGGCACCAACAACGAAATGGGCTTTGATTATCTGCGCGACAACATGGTGCAATACCTTGACCAAAAGGTGCAGCGCAAGCACGTGTTCGCCATCGTGGACGAAGTTGACTCCATCCTCATTGACGAAGCGCGCACGCCGTTGATTATTTCGGGCCGAGGCGAGGCATCCACTGAATTATATAGCCAGGCCAACACCTTCGCAAGGCGTTTGAGTTATTGCCGCGTGAAAGAGCTGAACGACAAGCAAAACGCTGAGGAAGTCGCAGGCGACAACGACGTGCTGGTGGATGAGAAAGCCAAAAGCGTCACGCTCACGCAGCACGGCATTGCCAAGGCCGAAAAATCATTTGGCCTCGAAAACCTGATGGATGCCGAAAACATGCACTATAACCACCACATCAACCAAGCGATTCGCGCACACGGCATTATGAAGCGTGACGTGGATTACATGGTGACCGATGGCCAGGTGATGATCATCGACGAATTCACCGGGCGCATCATGCATGGCCGTCGCTACAGCGAGGGGCTGCACCAAGCCATCGAGGCCAAAGAAGGCGTAAAAATCGAAAACGAAAGCAAAACCCTCGCCACCATCACCTTCCAAAATTACTTTAGATTGTACGATAAACTCAGCGGCATGACTGGTACGGCGCTCACCGAGCGCGCAGAGTTTCAGGAAATCTATCGCCTTGATGTGGTGGAAGCCCCCACCAACAAGCGCGTGCAGCGCATCGACAACGCCGACGCAGTCTATCGCACCGAAATGGCGAAATATATGGCCGTCATCGAGCAAATCAAACAGTGCTATGAAAAAGGCCAGCCTGTGCTGGTGGGTACAGTTTCGGTGGAAAAATCCGAGCTGCTTTCTGCGCTGCTGAAAAAACAACGCGTGCCGCACGAAGTGCTCAATGCAAAATATCACGACCGTGAAGCAGAAATCGTGGCACAGGCAGGCAAGTTTGGCCGCGTGACCATCGCCACGAACATGGCCGGTCGCGGCACGGACATCAAGCTCGGCGGCAACGCAGAATATCTGGCGAAAAGCGAAATGCGTCGCCTGCAATTCAGCGAAGAACTCATCGCCGAGGCCACCGGCTTTGCCGAAAGCGACGACGAAGAAATCAACACCGCACGCAAGACATTCTCCGACCTGGAAGCCAAATATAAAGCCGAAATTCAAGACGAAGCCGATGACGTGCGTGCAGCAGGTGGGCTGTTCATCTTGGGTACCGAGCGCCATGAAAGCCGCCGTATCGACTTGCAGCTGCGTGGTCGTGCGGGTCGTCAAGGCGACCCCGGCGAGAGCAAGTTTTTCCTTTCCATGGAAGACGACCTGATGCGTTTGTTCGGCGGCGAACGCCTGAGCAACATTATGCAAACGCTGAAAACACCTGAAGACATGCCCGTGGAAAGCGGCATTGTGACCAAGCAAATTGAAAGCGCACAAAAGAAAATCGAAGGCCAAAACTTTGCCATTCGTAAAAACGTGCTGAAGTTTGACGATGTGATGAACCGCCAGCGTGAGCTCATCTATGGCCAGCGCAACAAGGTCCTCGAGGGCGAAGATCTCAAGCCGGTCATTCTGCGCATGCTGGAAGAAAGCATCGACAGCGCCGTGGACTTTTTCCTGCCACCACAAGGCGAGAAAAACTACAGCGGCCTGCGCAAGAAATACCTCGGCTGGCTCACTGAGCCCTTTGACTTTGCCAACGAGCCAAATGCCAATGAGGCGCGTGAATTTTTGCTGGCACGTGCGCATGAAAACTATGCCAAGCGCGAAGCCGAACTGGGCGAAGAACTCACCCGCTCGCTTGAACGCATGGTGCTGCTGCGCAGCGTAGACACCCATTGGATGGATCACATTGACGCCATGGACGTGCTCAAGCGCGGCATTGGCTTGCGTGCCTATGCCCAGCGCGATCCCGTGGTGGCTTTCCGCATGGAAGGCTATGAGATGTTCGACGAAATGACCCACAGCATCCGTGAAGACACGGTGAAGGCCATGCTGATTCTGCGGGTGCGTAGTCAATCCGACACTGAACGCAAGCAGCAAGCGCGCGTGACTAACCTGCGCGGCGCAGGTGCGGGCGGCGATGGCACCGACAAAAAAGCACCCGTGCGCAACAGCGGCAAAAAGCCCGGCCCGAATGACCCTTGCAGCTGTGGCAGCGGCAAGAAATTCAAGAAGTGCTGTGGGGCGGTGTAGGCTTGATTGGACTTTGCTGGTCATGTCGACGCGCCAAAGGCACGCCCTACAGGAATTGGGTCAAAGACCCTTTAGCAGCATATTTCCGCAACGTTGACGAACATCCCCACGGCCTCGGGCCGCATCCCTGCAGGGCGAGGCTTTGCCCCGCCGGGATGTTATTACTCAATCAAAAGCCCCTATAGCGTGTCTTCAAATATACGAAATGCTTAAAATCAGCATGTAGGGGCGGCAATTTTGCCGCCCGAAAACTCAATGGTGCCATGTTTTTTATAGCCCGGGCGGATTTGCATCCGCCCCTACAGGAGACTCCCATGCCAAAATACTTCGAAAAAATTCCCGGCGAGCGGCTGTTTCTTTCGCCGCAAAACCCCAACGATGCCGAAACCTATGCCAAATGGCTCAACGACCCTGCGGTGACCGTGCCGCTTGGGGGTTATTCCATGATGTTTAGCCAAGCTAGGGTGCACAAGCAATTGGAAGACAGCGAGGACACTAGCGCACACTGGTATTCCATCGTGCTGCGCGAGGGCGAGCGGCTCATTGGCAATGTCAGCCTCAAGGACATCAACGCCGCACACCGCAGTGCAACGCTGGGCATCTTCATCGGTGAGCAAGCGGATCGCGGCTGCGGCTACGGCACCGAGGCAACCCGGTTGATGCTGGACTACGGCTTCAACACGCTTAACCTGCATAATATTCAACTGCAAGTGCTTGCCAACAATGAACAGGCGATTGCTTGCTACGAAAAAGTCGGCTTTCGTGAGATTGGCCGTCGCCGCGAGGCTGAGTTCCACGGCGGGAAATACTTTGACGTTGTGCACATGGATATTCTGTCGCACGAATTCAGCATGTAGGGGCGGCAATTTTGCCGCCCGTAAAAGCTTAACCTCACCATATTTTTTGAATCCGGGTGGCAAAATTGCCACCCCTACAGGTTCTGTCATGTTAAACCCATCTTTATATATCCACATCCCCTTCTGTGCGCGAAAGTGCCCATATTGTGATTTTTACTCGCTGTCTGATATGCAGTTGCAGGGGGCCTATGTTGAGGAATGCGTTAGGCGGCTGCGAGAGTCACGGGCGACCGAGGGCGATCGTCCCTACACAACCGCCTACATCGGCGGGGGCACACCCAGCGTGCTGCAACCCGAATTATTAGCCAAGCTGCTGCATGAAATTCAGTGCAGCGGCGAATTTACCATCGAGTGCAACGCCGCAAGTGCCACACATGAGTTCGCGCAAGTCATTCGCGCGGGTGGGATAAACCGCGTGAGCATGGGTTTGCAATCAATTGTGCCCGAAGAGAGAAAAGCACTTGGCCGCACGGCTGAGTTTGTGCTGCCCAAACTCGGCATTGATAATCTGAGCTTGGATGTCATGTTGGGCATCCCTGGGCAAACGCAGCAAAGCCTGCAAACCACGCTTGAGTTCTGCGCACGCGCGGGCGCAAAACACGTGAGCGCCTATCTACTCAAGCTTGAGCCGGGCACGCCGTTTCATCAAAATCCGCCTGATTTGCCCTGCGAAGATGAGCAGGCCGAGCTATATCTCTTCGCTTGCGATTGGCTTGAGCGGCACGGCTATGCGCAATATGAAATCTCGAATTTTGCGCAGCCGGGCTATGAAAGCCAGCATAATCTCAATTACTGGCGTTGCGGGGAATACCACGCGATTGGCCCCGGTGCGCATGGCTTTACTGGTGGGAGAAGATGGCATTATCCTCGTGACATGCAAGCGTTTTTGCGTGGCGAGCCGCCTGTGGACGACGGCGAGGGCGGCGATGACGAAGAACGCACCATGCTTGCCTTGCGCTTGACCGAAGGCATTGCCAAACCCACGGCAGAGCTGCGCGAACGCGCAAAACTGCTGGGTGATTACGTGATTTGCGACGAATATGGCCTGCGCTTGACCCGCGCGGGCATGCTGCTGAGCAATGCGGTGATTGGGAGGTTGTTGGGGTGATGAAGATATCGCTGTGCTCTGCACGTCACCCCCTGCCGTCTGCGCAGCTTGAAGATTTGCTGTCGTTATATCCTTAATCCCAAGCTCCTCTCCTTTGGAGGGAGCTCCCGCCGCAGCGGGTGAGGGAGGGGAACAACAGCAAAATCATCGCTCCGCGAGCCTTCCTCAGTCACGCCCGAGGCGTGCCAGCTCCTTCCCGAGGAAGGAGCCATGGGGCTTAAGAACATAACGACATCAAAACTTGAAGAAACAAGCTTCGGCTCCTTCCTTGGGGAGGAGCTGGCACGCCTCGGGCGTGACTGAGGAAGGCTCGCGCAGCGACGCAACATCCCTCTAGCACCTTCGCTCGGGCTTCATCCTGCTGGCTCGCGCCGCATAAAAACCCCCGCCCCCGCATAGCATAGCCTGAAAAGATAAAGGGGGCAGGCCATGCAAATTTACATCGTAGAACCCGGCGACACCATTCGCAGCATTGCGCAAACACATGGCGTTTCGGCGCAATCGATTATCGACGCCAATGGACTGCGCGAACCGTATATCAACCAGCTTGTGGTGGGCCAGGCATTGATTTTGCTCAGCCCAAGCACGTGTACCATCGTCGCGGGCGACACTCTTGGCGGCATTGCGCAACGCTTTGGCGTAACCCTGCAAGCGTTGCTGCAGGCCAACCCGCAAATCACCAACCCCAACCACATTCGCCCGGGCCAAGTGATTAACGTGCCACAAGCGCACTTTGGCAGTATGATCGTCAATGGTTATGCACGCACCAACGCCCGCGAAGAAGCCCTAGACCAAGCACTCCCGCGCATGTCCATGTTGTGCGTGTTTTCTGCTTATGCCACGGCTGAAGGCGGGTTGATTCCCATGCGCAACGATGACCGCGTGCTCAATCGCGCCAAAAGCGCGGGCGTGCGGCCGTTCATGTGCATCACTAACCTCGACCCCGGCGGTGGGTTTAATACCCAAACGGCGCGCACGCTGCTGAATAATCCTGCTGCGCGCACGCGCTTGCTCGACAGTTGCGTGCGTGTGATGCGTGAGAAGGGCTACACCGGGCTTGATGTTGACTTCGAAAATGTGCCACGTGATGCCCGCGATGGCTTGAATGCGCTGCTGCGTGAAGCACGTGTTGTGATGCACAGCAATGGCTGGCTGCTGAGTAGTGCGATTGAATCGATGGTGGTGGAGAACCAACCGGGATTGATTTTCGAGGGCTTTGACTACGCGGAACAAGGCCGGCACAATGATTATGTAACGCTGATGACCTACGACTGGGGGCACCTCACCGGCCCGCCGATGGCGGTGTCGCCAATTAACGAAGTGCGCCGCGTGATTGAATATGCTGTCACAAAAATCCCGCGAGAAAAGATTCTCATGGGCATTCCGGCGTATGGCTACATCTGGGATATTCCGTGGGAGCGCGGCACACGCGCTGGTGTGATGCAGGCGCAGGGCGGGCCGATTATCGCCGCACGCAACGGCGCAACTATTGAGTATAACGAACGCTGGCAAACGCCATGGTTCCGTTTTATGCAGGGCACGCAAGAACGCGAGGCCTGGTTTGAAGATGCCCGCAGCCTGCTGGCGAAATTTGAACTGGTGCGTGAGTTTGGCTTGGGCGGTGTGAGTTACTGGACAGTTGACAACCCCTTTATGCAAAACTGGACGATGATTGACCAGCTGTGGACGGTGGAGAAGGTGTAATATAAATCTCGCGAATTTTTGCGAAAAATTCCGAAAAATCTTGACAAGCGGCATCAACCGTGCTATAATGAAGACAAGGATAGCGTTGCCAATAGGCGGCTAGCCCCCACTTAACGAATCATATAGAAATGACCGCCGAGTTTCCAGACTACGGGCGGTCTATTTCTTTATCACTACGAAGTTCTTTCAGTATAAGCAAAAGAATTGCGAACATGATTAAGTATTCCATAGTATCACCCCCTTCCCAAACCCCGGCAAAGCCTGCTTTGCTGGGTGGGTGTGGGGGCAGAATTAGCCGCCTACCGTTTTGACAACGCTACCATCTACAGTATATCAGAAAATATTTGCGGTGTCAACAAAATTTTCGCTTGAACATAACCGAAAAACAAAAAAACGCTTGACAAGTGATTTTAGGCGTGCTATAATAATCGTACACATGTGAATTTTACAGAAGGAGGCGCACATCATGTTCTATACGCGCAATCACCAAGCCAGCCCCACGCGCCGCCTCGGATAACTTCGTTGCATCTGCTGATGTTGCGGGTGGCCGTTGTGGCTGCCCGCTTTTATTTTTTGCCCAACCCCATGCAGTTCAATTTCATTCTGATTGAACAGTGATTTTGCTGCGTCTGTAAGGGGCGGCGATTACGCCACCCGAACCATCAAATAGCAATATTTTAAGCCTCGGGCGGCATAATTGCCGCCCCTACAGGTTGCGAAAACCATAAAGGAGAACTATGTTAGATAATAATACGATACAAACCGAACGCGCCGTTTTGGTGGCCGTGGACACTGGCAGCCACGACGTAGAAGAATCCCTCGCCGAGCTTGCGGAACTTGCCCGCACCGCCGATGCCGAGGTGATTGCCACACTCACGCAGAGCCGACCGAAGCCTGAAAATAGCACCTATATTGGCGCGGGCAAGCTGGATGAACTGATTGAACTTTGCCATGCGCATGACATCAACCTAGTGATTATAGATGATGAGCTTTCGCCCGCACAACAGCGCACCCTTGAGAAAAAACTCAACCCCGACGAACACGCCACCGACATTGCCATTCATGTGATTGACCGCACGATGCTCATTCTTGACATTTTTGCGGCGCGTGCACAAAGCCGCGAGGGCAAGTTGCAGGTTGAGCTGGCGCAGCTGAAGTATACCCTGCCGCGCATCACCGGGCAGTGGTACGGCTTGTCGCGTCAGGGCGGCGGCGGTGGCGGCGGTGCAGGCGGCGCACGACGCGGACGCGGCGAAACGAAGTTTGAGACCGACCGTCGGCACGTAAAGTCGCGCATTCGCAAGCTGGAACTGGAGCTACGCGAGCTAGAACAACAACGCGAGCTGCTGCGCGAACGCCGTCGCAAAAACCGTGCCGAAGCCGTGGCCATCGTGGGCTACACGAACGTAGGCAAGTCGACGCTAATGAATGCACTGACACAAGCCGGCGTGCTTGAGGAAGATAAGTTGTTTGCTACGCTTGACCCCACTGCGCGTGCACTAAGCTTGCCGGACGGGCGCAGCGTGATGCTAGTGGATACTGTGGGCTTGGTGCGGCGTTTGCCTCACCACTTGGTGGAGGCTTTTCATTCGACGCTTGAGGAAGCGCTGAACGCCACGCTGATTTTGAATGTGTGCGATATTTCCAGCGAAGATTGCGACGAGCAATTGCGCGTGACGGATGATATTCTGCGGCAACTTGGCTGTGATGAAGCGGCGATTCCTGTGCTGCGCGTGCTGAATAAATTTGACATGGTGTCGCGGGCGGATTTTGCATCCGCCCCTACACAAGGCATTGCTATATCTGCGAAAACTGGGGAAGGTCTTGAAGATTTGCTGCATGCGATTGCTGCTGCGTTGCCGCAAAATCGCAAGGCGGCGAAGCTGCTGCTGCCCTATAGCATGTCGCACTGGAGTGCCAAACTGCGCGAGCATGGCCGCGTGGATGTGGAAGAGTTCCGCGAGAATGGGGTGTACATCGAGGGTGTTGTGCCGGTGGACATGCTGGGCGATTTGGGGGAGTATGTGATGTGAGGAGAGCCTGGGTGAGTTGATGAAAAGATCGGGCGGCAGGTTGCCGCCCCTACACGCGAGGTGGAAAAATATTCAATTGTCAAGGTGCGCCTGCGGCGAGCAAGTCGCTTCGCTGTGGTCTATTATTGTTTGCATAAAGGAGCGTCGGCAGAGCTCTTGCCGTGGTTGCGTGCAGTGTAGCTTTTGGGTGCTGCGAAACGTTCCCGATGGGTGTATACGCGACGCGCAAAGTGGCCTGCTTGCAATTTACCCCTCCATATAATCCAACAAAACACCGTTTTCTGCGCACTTTTTTGCGCGAAAATGGCGATTTTACGAAAAGTCCGTGGAAAATTCGGTGAAAAGGCACTTTGACCGAAAAAAATAGTGCGAAAATTTGGGCGAGTGAGGCAAGAGCGACAACGCAATTCTCGCTCCGCGAACCGACCTCACCCCTCGCGTACCACCCCCAAAATGCAAGCATTT
>WQWM01000011.1 GCA_009785335.1 Oscillospiraceae bacterium | reverse complement strand
TTTTTTCTCCCCCCCCCCCCCCCCCCCCCCTATTAACAAATCAAGTCTTTTGTGTGAATAGTTTATGAATTTTAGCGACGTGTCCAGCCACTGCGACGGCGCAACAAAAAACAAGCAGCCCAACCGAGCCGCCTGTTTGCTTATTTTATTATAAGTTGCTACGCAAGCAACCGCACCAGCCACTGCACAATGCGGAAAAGCACATAGCCAATGCCAATCACGGCCGCGGGTGCTGCAACCAACGCTACAAGTCCCAACAAAAAACCCAGTATCAGAGAGAGCAGCCCCCCCACAATGGGAAGCAGCACAAAAAAGATGAATTCCATAGCAGTTCCTCAATCAAGTGTATTCAACGCGGGGATTTTACGCTAGGCAAGGCCTTCGCGTGGGACGTGTATAGTGGTACGCGATCGAAGCGAAAACGCAGCATTTCGCAAAATAAATTTTTTCGCTAGGCAAGGCTTTCGCGAGGGATGTGTACAACGGTACATGACCGAAGCGAAAACACAGCATTTCGCAAAATAAATTTTTCGCTAGGCAAGGCTTTCGCGAGGGATGTGTACAACGGTACATGACCGAAGTGAAAACGCAGCATAGCGGAAAATTGGAGCGGGCGGCGGGAATCGAACCCGCAACCGCAGCTTGGGAAGCTGCTGTTTTGCCACTAAACTACGCCCGCACTGGCTTCAAATATTATTATAACGCATGCGAGTGGATTTGTCAAGGGTTTTGCAATGGTTGTCTCTTTGCGCAAATTTTTCCTCCCATGGGACTTGATTTTTTGCGAAAAATATGCTATAATGAGATTATCTATGGCATGAAAATGCTGATGGATTGCGCAACAAAAACGCAAGGAGGTTTGCGCCATGCTCGTGTTGCCGCACTGGTTTCGCTATGTTTTTAACGAAAATGGTTTCTTGTACATGCCAGCTGCATTTTTGTTCATGTTGCCGCTGGCATTCTCTTTGTTTTTTTCACGCCGCATGAACGCCCGCCTGCTGCCGCCAAGCCAACAGCCGCAATTTCTGCAGCAACTGGCGAAAACCATCGCTCCGCCAAAGCTTTCCGGCAAACGGCGGCAAATCAAACCCGGCGAAAAACTCGCACGCGGCCAGCGCAATATTTCATTGCGCAGCCGTGCTAGGCGCGAACAATTATCTCGTGCCGTGTTATGGTTAGATCGGCTGTTGAATGACAAATTACGCTTGATTCCCAACCTCGAAACCGGACGAAGCATCAATCCCTTTTTGATGTTTTATCTCATCTGGATAATTCTTTTCGTTGTGCGATTCATGACGAGCAACCAAGATGATATCGGTTTTTTCGGCATGCGTTATCGCGCGTATGACATCTCCATGCTAATGCAACTGCAGATTTTATTCACAATATTCATGATACTTTTTGTAACAGCACTATCAACGCTGCCTTTGATTTTGCTCAAGCGAAACCGCGAAATATATATGGATTTTTTTGGAATATTTTTCTTGTTGCACTTAAGCTTTCAAAAACTGCGCTGCTGGTATTGGCATTGTTGCATGGGCGCGCCTTGGGCGCACGGTATCTACAACCGCTTTATCAGCACTTATGTTTTTCCCATACAACCCATTGAAGCTGCCATCGGCACGCTTTTAACCATCTTATGCGTATTATTCGTCACCCGCTCGCGGTGGTACAAGCCAGGGCGCGGGCTTTCACTGGCGTTAATCGGCTATGCTTTGCCGCGTTTTTTTTCGGAGTTTCTGCGTTATCGCGGCGATCTCTATCGCAATATCGCCGCAGAAGGATTTATCTTTGGTCTCACTATTGAACAGGTGGTGTGCATTGTTGCTATATTGCTCGCCATCATCTGGTGGTTCGCTCTGCCTCTGGCAACAAAAATCATGGATTGGATTAACAGCACCTTGCGCCGCGCACTGGCTTGGATTTATTTTCGTTCACGCAGTCGCCTTTTTGAATAGTGCTCGTTGCGCAAACTTTCCACCGATAGACTTGATTTTTTGCGAAAAACATGCTATAATTAAGCTATCAATAGCCTGAAATATCTATTCAGTTGCACAAATAATGCAAGGAGGTTTGCGCCATGCACGTGTTGCCAGGCTGGTTTCGCTATATTTTTGACATAAATGACTTCTTGTCTCTGCCAGCAATGTTATTTTTCATACTTTTATTGGTGCTACCTTTGCTCTATTCACGCCGTATGAACGCCCGTCTACTGCCGCCAAGCATGAAACTGCGCTTTTTGCAGCAGCTGGCACAGGGCATCGCCCCACCAAAACTTTCCGGCAAACGGCGACAAATCAGCGGGCAAAATTTTGCGCGCAACGAGCACATTGTTTCTCCTCGCAAACGTATCCGACGCGAAAAATTTTCTCGTGCCGTGTTATGGTTAGACTGGCTGTTGTGCGACAAACTACGCCTACTACCTAACGCTGAAACCGGACGAACCATTAACGTCTTTGTCGTTCTTTATTTTGCTTGGGCAAGTTCTATCCTTATGCAAATTGCTCTACGCAACCAAAATGTTCTTGTATTCATGCGCACACCACTGCAGCTTATGCTTATTTATATCGCGTGGTTGCTTCTGCCGTTGGCACTAATTATCCCTTTGGTTTTGCTCAAGCGAAACCGCGATATATATATGGATTTTTTCGCCCTGTTCTTCTTGTGGCTTGTCAGCTATCAAAAACTGCGCTGCTCGTATTGGAACTGCTGTTTGGGCGTGCCCTGGACAGAAATAGGCATCAACCGTGTCGGTGCCTTTCCCATTCAACCGCTTGAGTTTGCTGTTGGCGCACTGTTAACGATATTTTGCTTATTGTTCATGGCACGTTCGCGGTGGTACAAACCCGGACGCGGAATATCACTGGCATTGATCAGCTACGCTTTGCCGCGTTTTTTCTGGGAGTTTCTGCGCCACCGTTACGACATCGGCTGGGTCTTTGGTCTCACTGTTGTGCAAGTGGTGTGCATTATCGCCATATTACTCGCCATCATCTGGTGGTTTGCTGTGCCACTGGCAAAAAAAGTCATGGACTGGATAAACAATCTGCTGCATCGTGCACTGGCTTGGGTATATTTGCGGCCACGTGTACACGCAAAACTGTCGAAATATTTCAACTGGCATAGCAGCGTGGCGAAACTTGAAGAGGAGCAAACGACGTGAAAAAAACTGTCTATTTTGTGCAAGCAGGCAACTTATATGGCCAAAACGCACACCTGCCTTATGCCGCAGGCTGCGTGGCTGCCAACGCCTTTTCCATGCCCGAAATTCGCCACCATTATCAACTAGGCGAGTTCATTTTTCTGCGCACACCCATTGAAGAAGTGCTAGCGAAACTGGACGAGCCATATTTGGTGGCGTTTTCCTGCTATATTTGGAACATGGAATACCACAAAGCACTTGCCCGTGCAATTAAAGTTCGCTGGCCGGATTGTTATATCCTGTTTGGCGGGCACCAAGTGAATAACGATAACGCTGACCAACTGCACGAACTCCCTTGTGCCGACTTCCTCATTCATCGAGCCGGCGAAGAAGCCTTTGCGGCACTGCTGCTTGCTTTGCTCAACGGTCAAGATCTGGCCACCGTGCCATCACTTTCCTATCGTGATGCACAGGGTAAAACTCTGCGCACAACGCCCGCCCCCTGCACTCGTTGCGATTTCCCTTCACCCTATCTTGAGGGTCTATTTGACAGCCTGTTCGAGCAATATCCCCAGTTGCTGTTTTCCATGACGTTGGAGACCAATCGGGGTTGTCCTTATCGATGTGCGTTTTGCGATTGGGGGACTGCATGGGACGGCGGTCTTTTGCAAAAACCAATGGAACGCGTAAAGGCCGAAATCGACTGGGCAGCCCGCCACCGCATTGAATTGCTTTTTTGTGCCGACGGCAACTTCGGTATCCTTACACGTGATGAAGAATTTATTGATTACCTTATTGCACACAATGCCAAAACGGGTTATCCCAAAAAGTTTTATGCCTGCTTTGCCAAAAACAGCAATGAAACCGTCTTCCGTCTTAACCAAAAATTGCATCAGCATGGGCTGAGCAATGGTGCCACGCTTTCCTTCCAAACGCTTTCAGCGCAAGCGCTGACCAACATTAACCGCGAAAACATGGGTCTAACACAATTTCGCCAGCTGGTTGCGCAGTACAATCAAGCTGATGTCCCGTTTTATTCCGAACTCATCATTGGCATGCCGGGCGAAACGTTGCATTCCTTTGCCCAAGGCATTGGACAGTTGCTTGCTGCGGGCATGCATGGCGCACTGGAAATTTTCCCGTGTGAAATTTTGCCCAACACACTGCTAAGCAGTCCAGACTACCAACAGAAGCACGGCGTAAAGACAATTCGGGTGCGGCAAGTGCAGCGACATGGCAATCCCAAAAACAACGATAGCATCCCCGAATATTCCAACATTGTTTGCCAAACCAACACAATGTCCCTAGATGATTGGATACAGGCATACTTGTTTTCCACCGTGGTGCAAGGATTCCATTCGTTTGGCCTACTCTCGCATATTGCCCAACGTGTTCACAGCGAGCAAAAGGGAACGTATGAGCAATTTTATTCCGACCTCATTGCTCAAGCCCGAAAAAACTCCAGCAGCCTCATCGGCGAGCAAATCGCCTTTTTGCAAACATGCTATCAACGTTTGGCTCAAGGGCATGGCGAAAGCTTGGTGTGCTACGACTCCCGCTTTGGTGAAATCACATGGCCATTGGGTTCGATGCTGTTTTTACGTTGTGCTTACGAAACCGAAAGATTTTATGCCGAATTGCCCGCGTTTTTAACGCAATACGACTTAGATGCATCCATTTTGGCGCAACAACAGCTGCTGCTGTGCTTGCCCGAGGACGGCAACTGGGTTGACTTCGCACGCATCAATGTGTGGTACAACCGCCGGCGCGGCGCGCTAAGCAAGAAAGCAGGTGGCAGCGCATGAGCAAACTGCGCCACGAAAGAAAGTGGAGTGAAGCAAACATGAAGGTTGTAGTCGTTATTGGTGCCCGCGACGAAGTGCATGCCCTGCGCGAAACAGTGCATGGAATAATAAGTGCCTGCAACGCAGAAGATATTGCACGTTTGCTCATCTTTTTAGCACCAAACGCAACGGAAGATTGCCGAAAAGAGGTCTATACGCTTGCCGCACAAACACTGCCAATTCCCGTGCTTGCAGTGCATGAACAAAACGACGGATTTGCAACCGAACTTCAACAACTGTTGCGCGAACAAAGCGATGCCTCTCATGCGATTTTCTGGCCATCAGATCTCTGTTATTCGCCGCAACAGCTTGCGCAAATGATTGCACAAGCGAAACAAAACCCTGGCGCGATTATTACACTATCACGTCTAATGCCAGGTGGGAGTTTGCCGAAAGATGGAGGAGCATGGCTTAACTTGCAGCGCAAACTCTTTAGCAAGTTGGTTAGATTGCTATATTTTAGCCGGCAAACTGATCCACACCATGGAATCACGCTGTTTCCCATTCGTGATTTTGTCTGCTTAAACTTAAAAGAAAAACACATGGCATTTCTGATAGAATACACCTTATGCTTTGAGCGCATGGGTCTGCCGTTTGTGGAAATTCCTTGTATCCAACAAGCACGCATAGAAGGGAAATCGAACATGACATTTGCCCGACGATTGCGTTACTTGGCGCCAGTGCTGCGGCTGCGCTTTTGCCGCCAACATAAAATTTTTCGAGGAGATGGTTATGACGAAACGTAATATTGTTTTTGTGCAAGCAGATGTTCTGCGCAAAACACCAAAGTTCACTACCACTTATCTCCCCTATGCCGTGGCAGCATTGTGGGCTTATGCCAAGCAGTCGCCCATTGTGGACGAACAATTTGCTTTGCAAGAATTGATGTTCATGCGCGAAAATATTGACGATGTTGTCGCTCGTTTGCATGAGCCCTTTCTCGTGGGTTTTTCCTGCTATATTTGGAACACTGAATACAACAAAGCACTGGCCAAAGCAATCAAAACACGCTGGCCAGGCTGTTTGATTTTATTCGGTGGGCACAATGTGCCGCCCGGTTCCGCCATGCTGAAAGAAGAACCCTACATCGACCTGCTCATTCACGGTGAGGGAGAAATCCCGATGCAACGCCTGCTGGAGGAACTCACGCAAGATAGCCCCAGCTACGCCGCCGTGCCGGGCTTGGTATATCGCACTGCTGATGATTTTGCCGTCAATGCGCCTAAAGCTGTGCAAAGCGCAGAAGAACTCCCGTCACCTTATCTCACCGGCCTGCTTGATCCCATCGTTGCTGCACATCCCAAAATGCAATGGTCCATCGTGTGGGAAACCAATCGCGGCTGTCCAAACCACTGTGCGTTTTGTGACTGGGGGCAGCACAACGCCCGCGTGCGCGAATTTCCCTTGCAGCGCCTGCTGGATGAAATTGCGTGGATGAGCCAAAACAAAGTGGAATTTATTTGGTGTGCCGATGCCAACTTTGGCATGTTGGAGCGTGACGAAGAAATCATCAATGTTCTGGCAAACACCAAAGCCGAAACCGGTTATCCCATGGTGTTTCTATGTCAATCCACAAAAAAGCTCAATGAGCGCCTGTTTCGCATTGCCAAAAAGCTCAACGAAAGCGGCCTAGATAAACTTGGCCCCAACTTTGCCGTGCAAAGTCTCAACCCCGATGTGCTGCGCAACATCGGTCGCCGCAACATGCCGCACGAAGAGCTGGCCATGTGGCTGCGCCGCTATCGCAATGCGGGCTACCGCACCCACACTGACCTTATTTTGGGGTTGCCCGGCGAAACCTTGCAAAGTTTTTGCGCCGGCGTGGAAAAATTATTCGAGCTGGGGCAACACGCGGGGATATGCTACTTTCCCTGTTCACTTTTACCCAACGCTGCCATGGCAACGCCCGAATTCCGCCAAACGCACGGTCTGCAAACGCGACAAAAGATTTTTCGGCAATCTAGTTCAGGCGATGTCAGTGAGCAAATTGCCGAATATATTCACGTGATTACCCAAACCGCCACGATGTCTCAACAAGACATGCAAAACGCCAGCCATTTTATGTTTTTAGCACAAGGTTTGCATAGTTATGGTATGCTGCGGCTAATCGCCATGCACCTGCATACGCACAACGTTGCGGGCTATGCGGATTTTTATCTGCGACTGCTAAACTTATGTCACAACCACCCCAACCACCTGCTTAGTCAAACCCTCGCCAGCATTGATGCCGAACTTGCACGGGGCAATGAGCTGCTGTCACTCGTCGGCTTTAGCTTTGGTCACATGCACGAAGATATGTACCTGTTCAGCCGCGCATTATTAGAAGCCGATCGTTTCTACGCCGAGTTGTCGCCATTCCTGCAACAATTTGGTTTGGACGAGCACTTGCTGGCCCAGTTATTACACTACCAGCGTGAGTGCGTTTTGCTGCCCAACTCACCACCCGAAAAAGTCCTCGATTTTGACTATGACTTCCCTGCATATTTTTCCGCTATCTATGATGGCATGCCCATGCCGCTGGAACAAAAACCAACCCGCGTGCGGTTTACGCATGAGTATGACTTAACCACGCACGTGGAATATTTCGACAAAATCGTGCGATTGGCGCGATTTAGTGACAATGCATTTTATCGTGCGGAGGTTGTGGCATGATTCGCCGCCTGCTTTCACGCGCTAATCTATTTCACCTGATCCTGATTGCCGTGATTGCTGCGCTGGGCATTGCCATCAAACCGGTGGTAGTTCCCCTTGCGCAGCTGATCACCGGACCATTTATCCCCGGCGGTGCTGCCGTAGGCGGGATATATATGTTGTTTTTGGTGCTGGCTGTTTCGCTCACGCGGGTGCGCGGAGCGGGATTTCTGTGTGGTCTCACGCAAGCTTTGCTGGTGATGGCATTGGGTGTGGCTGGCTCGCATGGCGCGGCAAGCCTAATTACCTACACCCTGCCAGGCTTAGCAGTTGACTTAGTCTTCCTGCCGCTAACATGGCGCCGCCGCGAGCCTAATGTGCTTTTTTGCGTGCTGGCCTGCATGCTCGCTAACATCACCGGCACCATGGCTGTGGCCTTTGCGCTGTTTCAAGTTGAACTGATCATGGCCATGCTTCTGCTTTGCCTGGCGGCACTCAGCGGTGCCTTGGGCGGCGTGGCAGCTTGGGCAATCACAAAACAAATCAGAAAGATCTTACCTTAAAAGCCAACTTTGTAATAGAGGATTGATCACCATGAAAAAATCAACCATCGCCGTCATTGCGATCATCGCTGCATTGGCTGCTGCTGTGGCGGTGCTGTTTTTGTTGAACTGGGGAAGCATCCAAGGCCGCCAGCAACTGCTTGAAGATGGCGAACTGCATCTCACCCATCACACCACTAGCGAAACATTCGTCATCACCGTGGCAGACATCGAGGCCCTCAACCCGCAGCCCTTGCAAGCAATCCTGCGCGGTGGCGGCCAGCCCGGTGTAGACGTTGAATTTTACGCTGTGCCCTTTGCCGCGTTGATGCAAGCCTTCATCCCTATTCAAGACGATGTCGACTACACCGTGGTGTTCACCGCCGCCGATGGCTTTGCCACTGCCATGCCGCAAAGCGAAGCCATGCATACCGCCTACATCGCGCTGTGCGCCGAGCGCGGGCCGTTTCGCCTGATTCTGCCATACGACCAGTTTGCCCAACGCTGGGTGCACTGGCTCACCGGAATTGAATTACGTCTATGATTGAACTGCGTGAATTTACCCTCGCCTATCCGGGCAAGGAAAATCTCTTTGCGCCGCAACATTTTTCTCTTGCGGCAGGCGAAAGCATGGCTCTGTGCGGCGATTCCGGCGTGGGCAAAAGTAGTTTGCTCTATGCTTGCTGTGGTTTAATTCCCCGGCAAATCGCGGCAGACTTGCAGGGTGAAATTCTGCTGCAAGGCAAGCCGCCCGCCAGTCACTCCCCTGCCGAGCACACAAAGTTGGTCGGCATGGTGATACAAAACCCCGAAATCCAGCTATTTTGCGGCACGGTTGAATTGGAAGTCGCCTTTGGGTTGGAGAATTTATGCGTCCCGCGCGAAGAAATGCAAACGCGTGTGCGCGAAGCGTTAGAGCTGGTTGGTCTGTGGGCACGGCGCGGGGAATCCCCCAGTGTGCTCAGCGGCGGGCAAAAGCAGCTGCTTGCCTTGGCCAGTGTGCTTGTGTTGCAGCCAAAATTGCTGCTGTTGGACGAAGCCCTCAGTCAGCTAGACAGCGACGCCTGCGCAAACATGATGGCTGTGCTAAGCGGCTTGCGTAAGCGTGGGCAGACCATGCTCATCGTGGACCATGACAAAAATCGCCGTGCAAAGTTGTGCGACAGAGAGATATTACTATGATTATCCAAACCCAAAATCTATGCTTTTCCTACCCCAACTTTGCCCTGCGCGACATCAATTTTGCCCTGCACGCCGGCGAGTTACTGGCCATCACTGGTGCAAATGGCAGCGGCAAAACCACCCTGGGCAAGCTGCTTTGCGGGTTGTTAAAGCCCGAAAGCGGCACAGTGCTCATCCAAGGCAAAAACACAAAAAATTGGCGGCTTGGGCAGTTTGGGCAACATGTGGGCTATCTCTTTCAAGAACCCGCGCGGCAAATTTTCGCCCCCACTGTGCTGCAAGAACTCACCTTCACGCAGGAACTTCGCGGCGTGCCGCAGGAAGAATCTCACGCACGTGCGCATGAGTTGCTTGCACGGTTCGAGCTAACCCATCTGGCTGAGCAGAGCACCCTCACGCTCAGCCGCGGGGAGCAGCAACGCCTTGCTCTGTGCGGATTGCTGCTGAACCAGCCCGCCGCGCTTATCCTCGATGAACCCACCACTGGCCTTGACCCGCGCCGTTGTGATATTCTCGCCCAAACGCTGCAAGCCTGCCTGCGTGCTGACGTAGCCATCCTCCTCATTAGCCATGACATGACGTTTGTGCAAGCCAACGCAACGCGAATTCTTCGCATGACGGAGGGGCAATTGCATGAAAGTTGACCCCCGCATCACCATTTTATTTGTCCTGCTGCTGTCCACGTTCGCGGTGATTTTCCGCAACCCGTGGCACATGTTGCCTGTGCTAGTCAGTGCAATCATCGCTGTTTTGCTCGCCCGTGCGCCGCTGCTCAAACTATTGCGCCGCCTGCGCGGGGTGTGGATCATGTTGATCTTCGTCACGTTGCTGCAAACCCTCGCTGCACAAAATTGGCTGGCCGGGCTGTTGATCGCCGCCACAGTGCTGCAGCGCTTGGTTATCTTGCTGCTGGGCGGTGCGTTGCTGGCTAGCTTTAGCGGGCACGTGCTGGTGCAAGCTTTGTTGCAGCTACGCATGCCCTATCAATTGGCATTCATGCTCAGCATTGGCCTGCGCTTTGTGCCGTTGTTTGGCGAAAGTTTTCGCGATAGCCTCAATGCCATGCAGCTGCGCGGCGTGGATTTACGCAAGCTTAAGTTCCGCACTCGTGTGAAAATCTACACTTGGTTGCTCATGCCCACTGTTGCAAGCGGCGTTCATCAAGCCCGCAAGCTGGCCATGGCCATGGAACTACGTGGCTTTGGCGCGCACGAGTGCCGCACGGCCTATGCTCCCCTGTGCATGCGCTGGCATGATTGGCTTGCGCTTGCGCTGGTTATACTGTGGGCCGCAGGCATGATTGCCTTGCGTGTTGTTTTATAATCTCCCGCGCACAGCGCAAGTCTAAACGCAGTGCCTCTCGTAGGACACAGCGAAGCGGCTAAAGTTTTTCGGTTCTTTACAACCCCCACCTGCACGCCTACGATGTGCTTTCCTCCCCCGGAGGGGGAGGCCTTGGCACAACACCTACACATCTCTATAAAAATCTATCGCACAGCGCAAGTCTAAACGCAGTGCCTATCATAGGACACAGCGAAGCGACTAAAGTTTTTTGGTTCTTTACAACCCCCACCTGCACGCCTACGATGTGCTTTCCTCCCCCAGAGGGGGAGGCCTTGGCAACACCTACACATCTCTATAAAAATCTATCGCACAGCGCAAGCCTAAACGCAGTGCCTTTCATAGGACACAGCGAAGCGACCTAAAGTTTTTTGCTCCACTTTTTTTCAAAAAAGTGGAAAGGAGGATTCCCCATGAAAGTTTTCAGCGTGCAGGGCACATCAGGCTCCGGCAAAACAACAACCATCGAAGCGATTATATACGAGTTGCGGCAACGCGGTTTTCGCGTGGGCAGCGTCAAGGACATCCACTTTGATGCCTTTGCCATTGATAGCCCGGGCACGAACACCCACCGCCACAGACAAGCCGGTGCCGAACTTGTCACCGCGCGCGGGCAGCACGAAACCGACTTGCTCTATCCCACGCAGCTGCCCATGCGCGACATTTTGCGGTATTATTCCGGCTATGACTGGATCGTGCTTGAAGGCGTGGCTGATTTGCCCGTGCCCAACCTCATCTGCACAGCAGAAAAGCAAAACGAATTCACCATTGGTGCCGCAGGAAAATATATAGGCGAGTTGCGCAGCTTCGACGCACGCTCGCAGGCAGCCGAATTGTGCGATTTCCTGCAAGCCAATGTCCCCGCCTACCTTGAGTGCTACGATCCCGCCGAGCCGCAACCGCCATTCACCATCACGCTGAGCATCAACGGCGAGGTCATTCGCATGGTGCCGTTTGTGCAAAAAGTGCTGCGCAACGCAGTGCTGGGCGTGGCCGCAGAGCTTGAGGGCTACCAAGAAGGAGCAACGATTGAAGTTCACATCAAAGAGAAATAATGTACAGCTGATTGACAGTCGCGTGCACAAGCACTCACCCACGACCATGCTTGAGGCACAAATTCTGCGGCAGTTGCATGCACACGGCGTGCCCGTGCCGCAGGTGATTGAAGCACAAGAAAACCTGCTCATCCTCGACTTTCTGCCCGGTCAACCCCTGCCCGATGTGATTGAACATGGCGACTACTGCCCCGTGCAACTTGCGCATGCCCTGTATGATTGGTTCGCCGCATTCGCGCAAGCTTGTCCTGGCTTGTCACGCGGGGATGTGAACGGCCGCAACTTTCTCTATGACGGCACGCAAGTTTTCGCCGTAGACTTCGAAGAAGAACTACAGCCCGGGTCACTTGCCGATGATTGCGGCCGCTTGGCAGCATTTTTGGCTACCTATCGCACCGCACACAGCGAAAAACAAGCTGAACTTGTGCACACGTTCATGCAGAAAAATGGCTACCCCGTGCATGCGTTTTTGTGTGAGCTGGTGGCGATGCAGCAACGCAGGGGGCTAAACGGCCTTTGGCCGAACGGCTCGTAGGGACGAGCTGTGCTCGTCTGTCCTCTTTATCTCACCTTTGTCAGCATGTAGGGGCGGATGCAAATCCGCCCACGATATTTCACTTAAGCCAATATTTTTCCCGGGCAGCTTGCAAGCCGCCACTACATGCTAATTATAGTCATGATGACTATTTGAAGACACGTCCGTCCTAGGCGAAAATAAACACCCATGCAGGTCAAACCCGCATAGGTGCTTTGTTGGTCGTCTTGCCAACCTTTATGTTCCCATTATCATCCAAGGAGTTTCCACTCATCTTGCTTTCTCCAAGGCCGCCAGCCCAAGGCTTCAAGGCCTTACCAAGTCCTCGGCCCGGTGCCTAGCAACAGTTGCAGTTGTCGCCGCCGAACAGGCCATTGCCGCAACATTGATTATTGTTGTTGCCGCCGCCCAGTGCGCCTAAGACGAACAAAATAAGCAGCAGCGGTAACAATGCGCTGAAGTTGCTGTTCATGAGATGACCCCCCGTTTTTTTCAGATTTGTCTTGTGCATAGCATGTTTATGCGCGGCAGGGCTGCCTTATGCACGCTTTGTCAGGCTCGCTTGTGCTTTGTGCTTAGCCGTTGCAGCAGCATGTGCATGTGCAGCAATTGTCCGAGCTACCGCAGTTGCTACCGCCGCCGTTGCCGCCGTTGCAGCACATCATGAGAATGAGGATCATGAACATCATGTTGTTGTTTCCGCAGAACATTGTGTGGCCTCCTTTCGTTTTAGCCTTACACTGTCATCATATGCGCCTGCGCAAAAAGGGTGATAAATAAATAAACCTTCTTCTAATACTTAAGAAGAAGGCTTTAACTTATTACGAGTTATAGCACAAAGAACCACACAGCTGCTGCAGCTGCAACGGCCACAAGCGTCACCACTACACCAAGAATCACCCAAAGCCATGGGAAACTTTCTTGCTGCGGCGACTGAACCTGTAATGGCATATCTACTTGAAACGGAATCGCTTCTCCAAACGATTGCAAGATAGCTCGACCCTCCAATACGGCAGCACGCACATCATCTGCTGCTTGCGCAAAAGATGTTGTTTCCCCAAGCTCACCCCAAGCGTTAATCGTTCTCAACCATAGCGCAGTCAATTGCTCCAATGCAGCAGGGTTCCGGTCTTGGCCCGTAACAACTGAAAGGCGAAGCAGGGAAAAATTAGCTGTGTTGCGCGCCAAAGCGACGGCCTCGGGAACTAAAAATGTTCTTGCCTGCGTATAGGCTATGTAATGCTCGGGAGGCGCATCTGCCAGAAGCGCGTTAACGTTCATTCTTAGATTTAGGGCAAGCGGATTTAGCTCCGCATCAAACTCTCTGTTTATAATGTTTTCATTCGCTGTCATAAAGTGCGCAAAACCTATTTCTATGAATGCACTTGCCCCAACCCCAAACACCCCCGCCAACATCAGCACCGCCATGAAAACCACCAGTAATTTTTTTGCCATGTGAAATTCCTCCATTATAATTATTTGGGTTGCTTGTGCTATTATAGCACACCTGATTCAGAATTGCAACCTTTTTTGTTTGCTTTTTGTGTTCTTGCGCGAAGTTAATAAAGCAATTATACTATAAACAGAGGTGATTGCTTTATGAAAGAAAAATTTGTGGTAAATCCCAAGACAACTCGTTCCGTCACGATGACGATACGCATAGAAAGTGAAACAAACGACAAGCTCGAAGAATTAGCATTGAAAAGCAACCGCTCACGCAATGAGCTTATCAATATGTCATTGCGCTATGCCTTTGAAAATCTTGAGTTTTGTGATGAATAGAAAAAACGCCCCCTGCTTTTGCAGGGGGTTGTTGTTTCATTTGGGTTACTCCACGCTCTTGAGCGCCTCAACCATGTTAATGCTCTTAATGCGGAAGTGCATCACCACATTGATGCCGATAGCAAACACGAGGGTCACCAAGCCTGCCGCGATGAACACCCACGGCACCAGCGTGCGCACAAACATCATGCTTTCAATTTCAGCTTGGCGGATGATATACCCGAATATCGGTATCCCCAGCGCAAGCCCTGCTGCAATGCCCAGCACCGAAAGAATGATATTCTCGCGGTAGATAAACATGTCGGTTTGTTTGTCGCTAAAGCCCAGCACCTTGATGGTCGCCAACTCGCGAATGCGCTCATAAATGTTGATGATGTTCAGGTTATACAGCACCACGAACGCCAGTGCACCCGATGCCGCCACGAATACCACCATCACCACGTTACGCATCACGCTCAGCTGCTCGCCCACGCTATCAATAATCGTTTGGTTGAATGCCACAGCCATCACATGCACGGTGTCGGTCAACTCACGGGCAAGTGCGGTGCGTTCTTCCATGATTGCGCCGCGTTCGCCGCGGTTAAGCCCCGCCAAACGCAGGTTGGGGTTCAGGTTCAGCAACACCATGTTAAAGTCGCATGCCATGCCGAATGCTTGCTCAAAATACGCAGGCGACACGTAAACCCAGTGATAAATATAGTTATAGGTGATACTGGCCACGCGCACTTCGGCCTGTCGCAACCCCCAATGCAGCGTGATGGTGTCACCCACGCCAACACCCATGATTTCCGCCAGCTTGCCGTTGATGATTGCCCCGTCGTCGGTCAGTTCCAGCTGCTCGCCGGTGTTGTTGTCACGCAGATAGACGAAATCGTCGAATCCTTCAGTGGTTTCGGGCACCGAAAGCCGCGCGGGCACTTGGCGGTCAAAGCCTTGCGTGTCTACATAAAGCTGTTGAATGAACGCCGGCAAAATGCTGGTGATTTCACCGGTTTGCAGGTGCGCCTCAAAGGCTTCCAGCTGTGCGGTGTCACCGGCACGCATGGGCACTTGCAAGTTGGCCTGCGCATCAAAACGCATGATGCTTTCGGGGCCAAACTGACGGCCAAGCATGGTGCCAAGAGAGTCACCAATGCCAAAGCCCACCACCAACAACGCCGTGCAAGCCATGATGCCCGTGAAGGTCATCAGCGCGCGCATTTTGTTGCGCATGAGGTTACGCGTGGTCACCTTGCCGGTGAAGCCCATGTGATTCCAGATGAACGGCACACGCTCCAACAGCACACGCTTGCCCGCACGGGGTGCTTTCGGGCGCATGAGCACCGACGGATGGTTGCGCACATTCACCACAACAGATGCAAGCACCGCGCCCACCGTGGAAATCAACGCAGCCGCCACGCCAACGAGTGCTTCGGCCGGGAAGAAACCAAAGGGCATGGTGGGTATCAGATAAAGAATTTGGTAGGCGATGAAAATGGCCTGCGGAATAAACAGGAAGCCAATCGCCGTACCGAGTAGCGCACCCAGCAAACCTGCTGCTGCGGCATAGAAAATATACTTAATCGAAATGCTTGCAGCCGAATAACCCGCAGCTTTCAGCATACCCATTTGCTTGCGGTCATCTTTTACCATGCGTGTCATGGTGGAAAAGCTCACCAAGCTTGCAACCAAGAAGAACAAAATCGGGAAAGCGATGGCGAATTGCTGCATGCTGTCGGCGGTGTCACCAAAGTTGGTGTAGCCGGGGAAGTGGTCACGGTTGTTGGTCATCCACTGTGCATAGGGCAGTGTGTACAACAAATTTTCCGCCTGGCGCAGCAAACGTTCGCTGTTGGCAATGCGCTGCAAGCCAAAGTTTTGCTCTTGCAGAGCAATTTGCAGGTTGCGTTCAGCTTCTTCAAATTCATGTTGCATGATGGCAAACATAATATCCGCGTTATTCAGCCAATGCTGTGCATCCAGCATTTGCGTCTCAGCTTCCAAAATGTCGCGCCGTGCCCGCTCATAGGCATCCAACTCGCGCAGATACGGGCCAAAACGCGCCAAATGCGCACGTTCACGTTCTAGGTCAAGCCGCGCTTCTTCCAGCATTTCCTCTTGGAATGCCATGTCCACGCGTGCTTCTTCCAGCATTCTCGTCACACCGGCCACGTTAGCATCACCGGGATTCATGGGGAAGTAAATGCTCAAAATGCCAATGGCGTTGCCCATGCGTGCGGCGTCGCCGCTTTCTAATATAGCCTCAGCGGTTTCAATGGCTGCGCGGCCAACTTGAATGCCCATGTCGGCCATTTCCCAGCTTTCCTGCGCCACGGTCATGCGGTTTTGCGCATGACGATAATCCTCGCGCGTGTAGGGGAAAGCCTGCACGCGTGCGTGCGCCACCATGTAGCGCTCGCGGGCTTCTTCAAACTCCGCCAGATTTTGTTCAAACTCCGCCATCAAGCGGTCATAACGCTCCTGCGAAGTTTCAGCAAGGAGTTCTTGGCGGCGTTCTTCTAGTTCAGCAGGGCGGTCGGCAAGGGCTTGCGTCAGCGCGTCCACTTCTTCCTGCGCGGCTTCCAGTTCCGCGCGACCATTATCAATTTCCTCTTGCAGCTGCGGACCAATGCGTGCTGTACGTTGCGTGAGAATCCGCTGTGCTTCTTCTTCGACTGTTTCGCGCACGCGCCGCACCAAATAGTCATACTCTGCTGTGTAGGGCGCAAACGCACGCGAGCCCGCCACACCAACGAGCAATGTGGTATAATATGGCCGATGGAACGCACGGTTTGGAATGTAAATGTAGCCCGACAGCTCGCCGCCGCCGGCCTGCGATGCACCCAGCTCCATCGCAAGGAACTCCGGCGTGTGCACCACACCAACAATCGTATATACCACGCCGCCGTCAAAGCGTTCTTCCACGCCTGGGGCGTTGCGCACGGTATCCAGCAGATTTTCGTGGTCACCGCGCACCAGAATGCGCTGATTCAGCGAAAAGCGTTGTGGCTCCATGCGGTTGGCATAGGCACTGACCACCGCTTCGTTTTCGTGTTGCGGCCAGCGGCCTTCCACCAAACGCAGGGTATTCAAACGATCATCACGTTGATTATAATCATCATAACCCTCAAAGTCATGCCCAATCACGCGCATCACATAGGGCGCACCGGTCATGCCTTGCGCCATCACCGGGTCATCGCTGCCTTCGGGCGGCGGATCAAACAAAATGCCGTCCACAAAGCGCGAAAGTGTCACGTTCTCCACACCAGACAGTTCAAGCACGGCCAGACGGTCGTGTTCGTCAAAGCCCACGGTGGATTGAATGACGATATCTGCCAAATGCAGCTGAGAAAACAGGTCATAGGCCGCAGCACGCATGCCCGGCGAAACTGCCCGCAAGCCCGTGAAAAAACCCACACCCAGCGCAACGATGATCACGATGGAAATAAAGCGCGACAACGTGCGCCGCATTGAGCGCAGCGTGTCACAAAACAGGGCTCTAGTCATCACTATCCCCCCTTACCATTCTAAATCTGCAACGTTCATCGGGCTTGGATTCACCGTCAAGTCATATACTTGCCCGCTGCGCATGCGCACCACACGGTCGGCAATGGGCTCAAAGGCCATGTTGTGGCTGATGATCACCACTGTGGTGCCCGTTTGCCGGCAGGTGTCTTGCAGCAGCTGCAAAATCTGCTTGCCGGTTTCATAGTCAAGTGCGCCGGTGGGCTCGTCGCACAGCAGCAAACGCGGATTCTTCGCCAGTGCACGTGCAATGGAAACACGCTGCTGTTCGCCGCCCGAAAGCTGTGCCGGAAAACTGTCCATACGGTCTTGCAGGCCAACCATGTTCAGCACCTGTTCAGGCTTCAAGGGATTCTTGCTGAGCTGCGTGGCAATTTCCACGTTTTCTAACGCAGTCAGGTTTGGAATCAAATTGTAAAACTGAAAGACAAAACCCACCTGATTGCGGCGATAGTCAATCAACTGTTTATTGCTCAGCGATGTGATGGTGCGACCGTCAACCTGCACTTGACCGCCGGTAACGCTGTCGATGCCGCCGAGCACGTTGAGTGCCGTGGTTTTGCCCGCGCCCGACGATCCGATAATCAAGCACAGTTCGCCCTCTTCAATGTCAAACGATGCATGATCTAGGGCATCAATCTTCACTTCACCCATGATGTATTGCTTAGACACCTCGTTAAACTCAATGAACGCGGGGCCTGTTTTACGCGTGGGTCTTGTCACAGGCGGCACAGGGGCAAATTGTTGCTGTTGTGGCGCGACAGGCGGCGGCGGTGGCGCATAGGTTTGCTGTTGCACCACTGGCTGTGGCGCGTCTTCCCCCATCACACGGTGGCCGCAGGTGTCGCAAAACATGGCGTTTTCTTCCATGCGTGCGCCGCAAACTTCACAAAACATAGGGATTCCTCCTCAAACTATTCGATACTATTCAGTCGCACAACCGCGCGATATTCCTACTTATTATAGCATAAAAGACAAGACAAGTCAATATTTTCGTCGCTTCACTGTGTCTTTTAAAGACACTGCTTAATTTTCATGCTGATATTCGCCGCCTGCACCGAGTGCGTCAATGCGCCCACGCTCAACACATCCACGCCGGTTTGCGCAATCTCGCGAGCGTTGACCAAGCTGATGTCACCCGAGGCCTCCACGACCACTTGTCTTGGTTGCCCGCGCAGCCATTGCACCGCCGCGCGCATCTCTTCAATCGTCATGTTGTCCAGCATAATCACATCCGCACCGGCACGATAAGCCTGTTGTACTTCATCCAGGTTGCGTGTTTCCACTTCAATTTTCACCATGTGGCCAGCATTGTCACGCACTTGCTGCATAGCTTTTTCAATTGACCCACACGCATCAATGTGATTATCTTTCAACATCACCGCATCACTTAAGTTATAACGATGGTTGCGTCCGCCGCCGCAGGTCACGGCATATTTCTGCAACGCACGCAGCCCGGGCAGCGTCTTGCGTGTGTCGGCAATCACCGCGCCCGTGCCTTCAACCGCTTGCACAAATTGACTGGTTAATGTGGCGATGCCGCTCATGTGTTGCAGCAAATTCAACGCCGTGCGCTCGCCTTGCAGCAACGTGGCAGTGGGGCCGCTGAGCTCCAGCAGCACATCGCCTGGCTTAAACTGCTCGCCGTCATGGTGTTTCACGCGAAACGTGTTCACGCCACCTAATCGCGCGAACACGCGACCGAAAATCTCGCCGCCGCACATCACGCCTGCTTGTTTCGCCATGAGATATGCTTTACTTTCATGCTCAGGCGCAAACAGGTAAGCGCTCGATAAATCCACATAGTGCATGTCTTCCTTCAGCGCACGCAGGATAACCTCATCAATCAAATATTGCGGCAACATCATTAACTCTCCTTTTGACACACTTCGCAATAATACACATTTCCGCCCAAATAGGCCTTGCGGGTGATAACACCGCTGCAAGCCGGGCACGCAGGCGCACTGCGGCTCATGATGGTTGTGTATCCTCCCGGCTGCGCAAACAAGTCCTTTTCGGTGTTGCGGCCGCCTTGGGCAGTCATGTCAGCCAGAACTTGCTTGGTGGCAGCGAATAGTTGCGCAAACTCTTCAGGCAGCAACATGCTTAGCTTGCGCTTGGGGTGCAATCTCGCCTGCCACAGAATATCCTGCAGCACGCCGTTGCCCAGCCCAGGAATCCGCTGCTGCGTGGCCAAAAAAGCCTTGCAGGTCAGCGTTTCTTTGCACTGTGCACGCAGACCGGTGAAATAATCAAAGTCAAATTCCTCGCTCAGTGGCGAGATTGTCTCCACCGCAACGCGATAGTATCCATCGGCATGCGTGTCCGCTTCATCCACAAACAGCGAGAAGAAACCATACATCTGCACCGTGCAAACCAGCGCAGTGCCATCATCAAATTGCAGTAGCAATTGGTGCCTTGCAGGCAATTTTGCCCCCGCCGCGTGGACACGCAAATTCACGCCATCGCCAAACGAAAGCCGCATGCCATTGGCAAGGCGCAACTCCGGTCTGCCGCCAAAGGCGTTTGCGTCAACAATGGTTTGCCCATGCAGCAGCACTTCGTAATCCTTTGCATCGCCATGAAAAAACGCAAAGCCATGCGGCGTTTGCAACGCTTGCACCTGCGTAATTATTTTGCCAGCGAAAACTTCGCGCATTTGCTTAGCTAGGACTTGGGCTTCAGGTAATTCTAACATTTCAAAGTAACTCCTCTAATATCAGCATCGCCACACAAGCGAGTGAACGCAGCTCAGCAAGCTCACGCGTGGGCATGCCGCTTTCGTCGGCAAGCTCTGCATAAATTTCCCGCATTTGCGCCGCAGCAGCAGGCAGCTTGGCCTTGTTGGGGAAAACAAAGAAGGTGTCTTGCATAACTTGTTTAATGCTTAATGCTAAATGCTTAATGCTTAATTGTGAACCGCCAATTGCCCAATGCTGCGCTGACGGCTCGCCGTCTAATTCATTAAGCACTAAGCATTTAGCATTCAGCATTATATCCTGCGCCGCACGTCGCCCAAACACCAGCGCTTCAGGCAGACTGTTGCTTGCCAAGCGGTTGCCGCCATGCAAACCAGTGTGTGCACATTCTCCAGCAGCATAAAGCCCCGGCACGCTGGTGCGGCTGTGCAAGTCAACTTCCACGCCGCCCATGTGATAGTGCTGGCAAGGGAAAATGGGGATTAAATCCTTGGTGATGTCTACGCCATGCCGCAAGCAGGTGCGATAGATACCCGGAAAACGCCGCCGCAAAAACGCCTCGCCGCGGTGACGAATATCCAGATAAAACGCTGTGCTGCCCACACGTTGTGATTCCAATATAATCGCCTTGCTCACCACATCGCGCGGCGACAACTCTTCGCGCGGGTCATAGTGATGCATGAAACGCTCGTGGTTGGCGTTCAGCAGCAGCCCGCCTTCGCCGCGCACCGCCTCGGTGATGAGAAAACGCGACACTGCATCGTCGCCGCCCGCAAACGCCGTGGGGTGAAACTGCACATAACGCATGTTGCGCAGCGCGGCACCCAGCTCATAGGCCAGACGAATGCCATCGCCCGTGCACACGGCAGGGTTTGTGGTGTGACGATAAACTTGCCCAATGCCGCCGGTGGCCAGCAGCAAAAAATCACAGGTGAAGCACTGCGACTGCTCGCCCACCAGGGCATGCACCGCAAAACCACCGCTATCGATTTTCTCCGCAGCATAGGCCGTGGTATCTTCTAATAATGTCACATTGGCTTGCTCGCGCACATGCGGCAGCAACTTGTCCATCATCTCGCGGCCGGTGCGGTCAGCACGATGCACCACGCGGCGGCGGCTGTGCCCGCCTTCGATGGTCATGGCCAGTTCACCTTCGGGCGTGCGATCAAACTGCACACCAAGGCTCATCACGCGGCGCACATCTTCAGGGCCTTCATGCACAAGGGTTTCCACGGCATCAATGTCATTTTTATAATTGCCGGCCGCCAGAGTATCATCGCGGTGCAGGGCAAAGCTATCGTCGTCGCACTCCAGCACAGCGGCAACACCGCCCTGCGCCATGGCAGAACTGCTGTCTTTGGGGGCTTGTTTGCTCAACAGCAACACGCGCATATTGCTTTCGGCCAAGTGCAGCGCGGCATAAAGCCCCGCCAGTCCACTGCCGACGATCACGACATTGTAGTGCATGTTTGCTCCTAGATGTTTAGAAAAGTGGGGTTTTGCTGTTGTTATATACTTAAGCCCCAGGCTCCTTCCTTTGGAAGGAGCTCCCGCCGCAGCGGGTGAGGAAGGCTCGCGGAGCGACCATGGCTTGGTTTTACGCATTCGCTGCGTCAACGCTCTGCAACGTTAAACAGGCTTGTGCTCCGCACGCCTTCCTCACCCTCCCCGAGGTCGGGAGCTCCTTCCAAAGGAAGGAGCCTAGGTTTGCTTCTTAATATTTCGCTGTCACATAATTGCCCGCCGACATACTAAATATACCGTACCATGTCTTCTTTGTCGCACACTTCGGTGAACCGTTCGGCTTTCTCTTGCAAGCCGCACAGCGGCGCGGGAATCTCTACCCCGCCTACCTGTGCAAGCAAATCAAGTGCCTCAAACTCATTCTCAGGCACGGTTTTGCCTAAGGCCGCCAACACGCTGCCCGCAAACTTAAAGGGACTTGCGGTGCTCACCACCACGCTGCGGGTTTGGTCGCCCGTTTTCGCGCGGTATTCATCCAACACGTGCAACGCCACAGCCGTGTGCGGGTCACTGAGATAACCCTGCTGCTGCCATGCCTTGGCGATTGCCGCAGCGCATTGTTGCTCGTCACAGGCGCTGCCAAAGAACTCCGTTTGCAGCTTCGCCAGCAAATCCACAGGCACAACATAGCTGCCCTGCTTAGCCAATTGCTGCATCCAGTCGGCAGTGACTGCACTATCTTGTCCGCTAAGTAAAAACAACAAGCGCTCAAGATTACTGGAAATCAGAATGTCCATCGACGGCGACGAGGTGCAGAAAAACGGACGGTTGCGGTCATAGGTGCCGCCTGCGAAGAAATCTGCCAGCACGCGGTTTTGGTTGGACGCACACACCAGTTTGTGCACCGGCAAACCCATTTGCTTGGCATACCAACCAGCCAGAATGTTGCCGAAGTTGCCCGTGGGCACCACAAAGTTCACAGCTTCGCCCAAGGTGATTTTCTTGCTATTCATTAGGTCGCAATAGGCACTGAAGTAGTACACGATCTGCGGCACCAAACGCCCCCAGTTGATGGAATTCGCGCTGGTGAAGTCCGTGCCCTCAGCAGCTGCCTTGGCCACAAAATCGCTGTCACCAAAGATAGCCTTCACGCCGTTTTGGGTGTCATCAAAGTTGCCGCGCACCGCCACCACGCGCACATTTTCGCCCGCTTGTGTGGTCATCTGCCGCTTTTGCACAGGGCTCACGCCATCGTCGGGATAATACACCACAATGCGTGTGCCGGGCACGTCCGCAAAGCCTTCAAGTGCCGCCTTGCCTGTATCCCCACTTGTTGCAACCAGAATACACAATTCGCGGTCTGGCTTTTCGCGTTGTGCCGCACGGGTGAGCAAACGCGGCATAATTTGCAGTGCCATGTCTTTGAACGCGCAGGTTGGCCCATGATAAAGCTCCAGCACATCGGTGTTATCGTCAAGGGCTACCACCGGCGCAACATCCGCATGACGAAACGTGCCGGTGTAGGCCGCAGCAGCACATTGCTGCACGTCATCGCTTGCCCAACCGCCTTTGGCAGTTAGGAACTTCGACAAGATGTAATCCGCACGGGCAATGTAATCCATACCCGCAAGCAGGTTAAGCTCATCGGCACTAATGGTCGGCATGTCCTGCGGAACGAATAGTCCGCCTTCGAGCGAAAGCCCCTGCACGATTGCCTCGGCAGAGGTGGCGTTGATTTGATTGTTGCGTGTGCTCGTATATAGCATAGTTCCTCCAATGCTGAATGCTTAACGCTTAATGCTGAATGCTAAATTGGGAAAATCCAGCATTCATTAAGCATTAAGCACTAAGAATTAAGCATTATTTTTTCGGCGTCTTCCCACAGGCGCTCAATGTGGTAATATTCGCGTTGTTCAGGTAAGAATACATGCACCAACACGGTGCCGTAGTCCATCAAGATCCAGCCGCCGGCACGCCCCTCAATGCCGCGGGGCATGATGTCGTGGCGCTTTTTCATCTCAAACTCAAGATCTTCGGTCAGTGCCTTCACGTGCGGAGTGGACGTGCCCGAGCACACCACAAAATAATCCGACAAAATCGTTTGCTCGGCGGTGTGGATGGCGACGATATCAATGCCCTTTTTTTCGTCAAGAATGGCAGCGATGGTTTTGGCTAGTTCCAATGGTTGCATAAAGTTCTCCTTTATTTTGCGGCGCGGCGTGCAAGAAACGCCCTCGCCTTATATTCCATAATATACCGGCAACAGGCCGCTAAATCTTTCTGTGCAAGCGCGCGCACATGCTCAACGTCGGGGTAGTCACGGTCTGCGCTGGTCAAGTCTGCCGCCACGATAATTTGCTCCAACATGCTCATGTTCTCGCGTCCCATCGTGTGGTAGCGCACAGCATCAAGAACCTCTTCATCCTCAATGCCCATGTGCTGTTGCAGAATATCCGCGCCAACCGCACCGTGCATCCAGCCATGTTCGGCCATATACTTGCCGCAGTCGTGCCACAGTCCGGCGAATTTCGCTTTAGCGACATCTGCGCCATGCAATTGTGCAAGCTGCTCAGCGGCTTCAGCCACGTTGCGGCTGTGCTGCAAGCGTTTGGGCGGCAAGTTTGGCTCAATATACAGCTTGTGCGTCTGCATATATTCCCACGCAGCAGGTGTGAGATATTCCGTCACCTCTTCGCCCATTGCCAGCATGCCGCGCAACCTGGTTGAGCTGATCTGCACCGGCGAAAAGCCCGAAAGCAGCTGAACAGGCAGCTGCGTTTGCAACGGTTCGGTATCACGCTGCAGAGCACACACGGTGCACCACTGCAAGATCTCCTCCCACCGATGCCATTGCGTAAACTTCGCCAGTTGGTCGGTGCCGATGAGCATGAATAACTCGGCAGCAGGGTATTGCTCACGCAACTGCAACACGGTGTCTATGGTGTAACTCGCGCCGATACGCTGCAGTTCAATGTCACACACCGGATAATCAAATGTGCGGCGGCATAATTCAAGACGATGCGCAGCATCCACACTTGGGTTTCCTCGTAATGGTGCTTGTGCAGCGGGCATAATCAACAGCTCGTCCAGCTGCAACTCACGCGCAAAAAACTGCGCAGCAGCCATATGACCAACATGCGGGGGATCAAACGATCCCCCGTAAAATCCAAGACGCAACATCAATCACTCGCTTTCATCGTATATTCCAGACGAGCGCAATTGCTCCGCGACCACCCTCTCCCCTCGCGACTCGGGGAGCTCCCTCCCTAGGAGGGAGCGTGGGCTTGCTGCTCATGCTTTGGAGCGTTATATCCTTAAGCCTCCGCTCCTTCCTCGGGAAGGAGCTGGCCGACCTCGGGTCGGTCTGAGGAAGGCTCGCGGAGCGAATGCAACCTTGCAGCGCGCAACTTCGCTCATATCAACAATTACTACATTATTTCAACGAGATTTTGCGCTTGAGCAGCCAGTTCGTCACGAAGAAGAAGCCAGTTGTCAGTGCGAGCATTACAAACGCGCTGCTCACGTTATATACCGGAGCCATGCCGCCAGCCAATTGCCCGCCAAAGTTCAGGTAAACATTAATCGCAGGCAACAACGGCGTGATGTTGCTCACCGCCAGCCAGCTGGCACCAGCAATGGCAATGAGGAAAATGAATGTCCACAGCCCGCTGCGGCGTTGGAAACGGCGCACGTGGCTCAGCGTGATGACAAACAGCACAACCATCATCGCCAAGGTGAGGAATACCAGTGCTTCAATCAAGAAGAAACCGATGAAGGTCACGAACTCGCCCAGCGGCGGAAATTCAACAAAGGCTTCGAAGGCATCCGGCGCAATTTCATATAATGCACCATCGGCTGCAGCTGCAAGCACGCGCGTCACGTTGCTCACTGCCACCGCAAACAGCGAAAGTGCCATCGCCATGTTCAGCACCATCAGCACCACGTTGGTCAGCAGCTTGCTGCCCAGCAGTGCCGTGGATGACACCGGAAGCGAAAACGTGAGGTAGCCACGCTCGCTAAACATAGAACGGTTGGTAGAAATCAACAGCAATATCACGCCAACAATTTGCATCACGCCTGCGCCAAAGGCAATGGCCACGTTCAGCAGCACTGCGCCGGCAAACTGCCCAGGTCCGGGGTCTTGCCCCAAGGAAATCAATGCACCGATGAGACCTGCGCCGGCACTGATGATCAGCAGCCACATGAAGATGCGCCCGCTTTGGTGGAACTCGTGTTTCAATAATTTAAGCATAGGGGAACACCTCCTGGAACAGTTCGTTGAGCGTCTTGCCTTTCTCGTTGAGATTGGCTACGCTGTCATATACCAGCACTTTTTGACGGCCAACCATCAACGCATAGTCAAACACTTTTTCCATGTCATACACCATGTGTGTGGAAAGCAGCATTGTGCTACCCTCAGGGCGATTGCCCAAAATGGTGTCGGTAATAAACTTGCGGGCGGTGGGGTCAACGCCGCCAAGGGGTTCGTCCAGCACATAGAGCTTTGCGGTGCGGCACATCGTCAGCAGCAGCAGCAGTTTTTCCTGCATGCCTTTGCTCATGGTTTTCACGCGCATGCTGGGTTTCAATTGAAATTGCTCCAGCATTTCCATGGCTTTGGCTTTGTCAAAGTTTGTGTAGAAATCGTCCATGTAGGTGATGGCTTGCTTGGCGGTCATCCACTGGGGCAGGTAGGTTTTGTCGGGCAAAAAAGCCACGTGCTCCTTGGTGTAGGCACCAACGAGCTGGTCATCTACGAGCACCTCGCCTTTGTAGTCGTTGATGAGCCCTGCGATGATTTTCATCAGGGTAGTTTTGCCGCAACCATTGGGGCCCATCAGCCCAACAATGGCACCGGCGGGCAACGCAAGGTCAATGTTATCCAGCACCAGATTGCTTTCGTAAGACTTGCTAAGCTGCTTGATTTCGAGAATGTTGCTCATACGAAGTTTTTCCTTCTTTCTATCTTTCTAAATTTTTGTGCTTTGAATGTGGCGGACGAGCAAAGCTCGCCCCTACGCGTCACACGGCCAAAGGCCGCAAAACGTCTTCTTTCCAGTTCGTTGGATTGTTAAGGATATACTGCTGTATTTTTCTGAATTCTTCCGCGGTATTGACCACATGGTCATGAAAATTTTTTTGCCACAATGAAAACCCTGCCTTTTTGGAAATCGCACCTTTCCATTGCTGCACAACACGTGATGCCGAAGGGTTGGACTCGCTGTTGAGCAAGCAAAGCAAAATGTGAACATGGTTGGGCATGACCACAAAACTATCTACCAAAACGGAGGCATATATAGCTTCTATTGTGCGTAATTCATCCTGCACAATTTCGCCCACAGGGGATAATATCATTCTATCATTGTGTATTTCACCCAATAGCTCATCTCGGTCTTTCACACAAATCGTGAGAAAATATGCACCGTTCATATTGTAATTCTTGCCCGGAATCCGATTCGCCTTGCGATCTCTTAGTTCCTTCACAACATTCAACCAACGCACCGCCCTTCCACGGCCTTTGGCCGCCTTGCGCGTAGGGGCGAGCTTTGCTCGCCCGCATATTACAAAACCATCTCACAGATCGTACAAATTACGCCGCCTCAGGCTCCGGCAATTCCTGTGGGATATCCCCATCGTCTAATTCTTCTTTGCTCGCTTCGCCGTGACGCACGAATAACAGTGCCAGGCCCGAAACCACAAACATCACTGGAATGTAATAGAACATGGACATATACGTGCCGGCAAACAGCACAAAGAAGCCAAACGAAATGGGTGCAACAATTTGCGCGCTATACGTCGCGATGTAGTAGTAACCCGTGAAGGTCCCCACGCGCTTTTTGCCGCCCAGCTCCACTACCATGGGCATGGCGTTCACCAACAGCATCATGCTGGCCAGCCCAGCAATCACCAACACTGGGTAAATCAGCAAGTTCAACGTGCGCAGGTTTGCATGAATGGCCGTTTGCATGCGAGCAAAGGCATCGCTAACCTCCGTGTAGTCCGCATCAAACACCTCGTTAACCATACCCGGCAAATGCGTGAAATCTTCGGCGTGCTGCGCCACAAACTGCTGGGTGGTAATCGTGGGCGCATCTTCAGCGCGGAAATCAGTTCCTGCGGCCTCCGCCGCCGCCCTAGCCGCAGCGATAATCGGTGCGTTGTATTGCACGGTCTGCTGCTGCACATCCACATAAGCATGGTTGAGCGTGGTGTATTGGTTCATCGTCATGCCGTTGCGTGCACTGGAGGTGAGGAACACACCGAAGAATGCCACCAGCACCACCATGATAATCGCCAGCCCCGCAATCATCGTGTTGCGGCGACCAAACTTGCGGCCAAACATCCCCGCAGGCACGGCACCGGCAGCGGCACACACGGCGAACATGGCCATCAAAATCATTGCAAAGGTTGCGCTTTGGTGCAAAATTTCTGCGGCAAACAGCGCAAAGAACACTTGAATCACGTTTGAGCCCATGAACAAGAAGAACAAGCCAACCAACATGAACATCAAACTCTTGCGTGCTTTGGGGTCAAGCTTGAGCTTTTTGTCTTCCGCTTTTTGTGCGGCTTTGGCTGCGCGGCGGTCAGCAGCATTGTTGCGTTCGCTCAGCTCTTCGCCCAGTGTGCGGCTGTCTTGCTCTTTCACAAAAATCATCGCAGCGGCACACAGGCACATCGCGATCGCACCAAAGGCGAAAATATGCGGGAAAATTAAAAACTCATCAAAGCTTTCGGCAGGAATGTTGTGTACTGCGCGGTAAACCAGCTCAATGCCCATGCCAATGCCCATGCCCAGAATGGTGCCCACGCCGCCCATTAGACTAACGATGGCGTTGGCATTGCTGCGCAGTTCACTTGGCGTGAGGTCGGGCATCACCGACACCGTGGGCACGCGATATGCCGCCATCACAAACGAAAAGACGACAAAAACAATCAGCAAGCTGGTAAGGCTGTTCGCCATCGGCAGCATAAACAACAGTATTGCCGAAATCGGCATGAGCACAAAAATAAACGGACGCCGTTTGCCCAAACGCGAGCGCCAGTTGTCGCTCATTTTGCCAAAGATGGGCTGGAAAATCATGCCCATCAAATAAATGATGGCAACGATGAAACCAATCAGCAACGGTGCAATGGTGAAGTTCGCACCTGCACCTGCATCACCATAGCTTTGCGTGGCAAGGAAGTCTGCTAGCCAGGCCACGCCGGCAAAGCGTGCGCTCCAGTCTGCCACCACAGCCGAGTCGCCCAAAAAGCGATCCAGCATCACGGTGAGATAGGGCAACAGCGCAAAGGCAACAGTTACCCCTGCAAACGACATAGACATCATCATGGTTTTTGGGATATTAATCTTTTGCGGTTGTTGTTCGGCAAGCTTTTCCATAAAAAGCGTTCCCCTTTATTATGTAATGGGTCTAATATAAGTATACCGCCTGACGCGAAAATGTCAAGCGGTATTGCATAAAATTTTTGTATTGTTCATATATTTTCGGGTTTGAGGATGAGCGGCTCCCATTCGCTTCGCGAAACACCCCCTGCACATCGCAGACGTGCAGGGGTGTTGTGTGCACCTACATCCAAATAAAGCCGAACAGCAGATAACGGAACACCAGATGGCAAACAATGCTGCGCTCCCATACAGGGAAGCTGACAATGCCTTCGTTGTGCAGCTGGCGGCGCACGTTCATGGGAATCAGGTCGCTGCCCCATTCCACTAGGGGTTCAACGTCAACACCCATGTTGTGCAGCGTGCGAACGCTGGTCATGAATACATCTCCAGGGAAGTCGGCAAAGCCAAAGTTTTGCCCGGTCACGCGCATCATGCTGATCATGCCGTTCCAGGCAATCATAGCAGCGGGATTCAGCGATGGCAAGGCAGGCGGAGTGGGCAGGGTGATGGAGTTGGCGGACGCAGCCACGGCACCAAAGCCGAACAGCAGCGTCATCACCAGCAGGATGCTAAGCAGTTTTTTCATGAGGTTTCTCCTTCAAATGTTTTTTGTTGCGTTTATTTTCCGTTCGTGTATGCCGTCTGACAATATTGGCAGCGATACACGGGGGGTTCTGGTTGGGTTAAACTGAAAATCTGGTTGATTTCCTGTTCTGTGCTTGTGATGCAGCGTGGGTTTTTGCAACGGATGATATTGGTGAGCATTTGCGGCGGAGTGAGGTATTTCTTTTCCGCAATTTTGCCATGCTTAATGATCGTCACCGTGATGCCGGGATCGATGAAGCCAAGGGCATCTACATCAAAATCAATCATTTCATCAATCTTGATGAGATCTTTTTTGCCCATACGCGTGCTTTTCACGTTCTTCAAAATCGCCACTGTGCTGTCCAGTTCGTGCAGCTTGAGCGCCGCTACAATTTGCATGGCTCGTCCGGCCTGAATGTGGTTGAGCACAATGCCGTTGTCGATGAAGTCTAGGTTCATGTGGCTCCTTTCCTTTGGTTCTTCTCTTGTGTGCGGACGAGCAAAGCTCGCCCCTACGGGAATTCGGCCAAAGGCCGCAACACGTCTTCTTTCCAATACGCTGGGCTGTCTCTAATATATTGCTGTATCTTTCGAAATTCTTCAGCAGTATCCACTGCGTGGTCATGAAATAGCTTTTGCCACAACGGAGTGCCGGCTTTTTTCGAAACGGAGCCCTTCCATTGCTGAATAATACGAGAGACATAGGGGTTCGCTTCTTCATTTAACAAATGCAGTAAAATGTGAACATGGTTGGGCATCACCACAAAGCTATCTACCACAACTGTGGAATAAACTGCTTCAATCACGTGCAACTCTGCCTGCACAATCTCTCCAAAGCTGGAAAGTATCATCTTTCCGTCTTGCACTTTGCCAAACAACTCATGACGATCTTTCGTGCATATAGTCAAGAAATACGCGCCATTGCGGCTATAATCCTTGCCCGCAACGCGGTTGGGTTTGCGGCTGGGCCATTCTTTTGCAACATTCAATCAACGCACCACCCTTCACGGCCTTTGGCCGAACTCCCGTAGGGGCGAGCTTTGCTCGTCCGCATCACACCCTCCCCAGCAACTTCAAAATCAACGCCATGCGAATGAACTTGCCGTAGCGCACTTGGTCAAAGTAACGCGCGCGCGGGTTGTCGTCCACCGCAACGCTAATTTCATTCACACGCGGCAGCGGATGCATCACAATCATGTCCTTCTTGGCGCGCTTGAGCTTGTCCGGCGTGAGAATAAAGCTATCTTTCAAGCGCACATAGTCGGCCTCATTGAAAAAGCGTTCGCGCTGCACACGGGTCATATACAATGCGTCGAGCTTGGGCATTGCGGGTTCCATTTGGCGGCATTCTTGATAGGTTGCACCGCCGCGCTTGATTTGCTCAATCACATAATCAGGCGTATCAAGCTCCTTTGGCGAAATAAGCACAAAGTGCACGCCGGGGTAGCGCGCCATGGCGGCAATCAAGCTGTGCACGGTTCGGCCGAACTTCAGGTCGCCGCACAAGCCAATCGTTAAGCCGTGCAGTTGACCAAACTCGCGATGCAACGTCAGCAGGTCTGTTAGGGTTTGTGTGGGGTGATTTTGCCCACCGTCGCCCGCGTTGATGATGGGCACTGTGGCGTGCTTGGCAGCCACAAGCGGCGCACCTTCTTTGGGGTGGCGCATGGCGATGATGTCCGCATAGCACTGCACCGTGCGGATGGTATCGGCTACGCTTTCGCCCTTTGCCGCCGACGAAGAATCCTGCGAGGCAAAACCCAAAATTGACCCACCAAGGTCAAGCATGGCAGCCTCAAAGCTCAGACGGGTGCGGGTGCTCGGCTCAAAGAACAGCGTTGCCAGCTTCAGCCGCTTTGCAGCGTCTTGATAGTCCGCGGGCTTGGCAATGATGTCTTCGCCCAGCGTAATCAGCTCGGCAATTTCTTCCACTGATAGGTCGTGAATGTCGATTAGGTGGCGTGGCATAGACACCTCCTTGTAAGATTGGTCGTTGGGGATAGGGGAAATTCCTCACTAGAATGCAGGTTATTTAAACACCGGGCGAACGCAAAATCCGCCCGAACCATAAGCATCAATACTTTATATCCGGATAACTCCCACGCAACGCCCCGTAAATATCCTGCTGCATGGCTTTGGTTGCAGCAACTACGCTAGTTTTATATTCCTCCCGCGAGCAATGCTTATCCGCATAGCTATACAATATCCCGCGTGACGAATTCACCACAGCGCCTAGACCATCTGCGTTAAAGCAGGGTACAACATCCTCTGCTCCGCCGCCCTGTGCACCATAGCCCGGCACCAAAAACAAGCTGGCTGGCATGGCTTTGCGCAATGTCTCGGCTTCTTGTGGGTATGTCGCGCCAACCACAGCACCAATCGCAGAATAGCCGCTTTCGCCCAAACACGCGCCCGCTTGTTGGCGAATATACTCCGCCAGCGTTTCGCTCACCGTGCAGCCGTTTGCGTTTTGGGCATCCTGCACCATACGATTGCCCGCGTTTGACGTGCGCACCAAAATGAAGATTCCCTTGTCCTCTGCCTTGCAAACGTCGATGAAAGGCACAAGGCTTTCTTCGCCCAAAAATGGCGACACCGTGAGGAAATCAACCTCAAGCGGGCTGCCCTCACCCAAATGCGCCTTGGCATAGGCCATGGCCGTGTTGCCGATATCATTGCGCTTGGCATCGGTAATCACAAACAAGCCCTTGCGTTTGGCATAGGCAATCGTGCGTTCATAGCAGGCAATGCCCGCGCTGCCAAACAGCTCATAGAACGCAATTTGCGGCTTCACCGCAGGCACAAGATCACACACTGCGTCAATCACATCTTGATTGAACGCGTAAATGGCTTCAACCTCACTCGCACCATCAGCAAAATACACCGCAGGAATGCTTTCCAGCACAGGGTCAAGCCCCACACAAATGGGCGCCTTGCAAGCCATGATTCTTTCGTTGAGCCGATCAATCAGCATCATCACAGCAGCTCCCGCCAGCTTTCGTCGGCTGGGTTGTTGCGAAACGCAATGAGCGCATCAATGGCCTTCGGCTCAATGTAGCCCGTTTGGGCAGCCACTTGCACCAACGCGTCAAAGCTGGTGAGACTGGTATTTTCCACCTGCGCTTCGGCCAAGCGAGTGATGCCCTTGGTCATGCCATAGAAAAAGATGCTCACAACGCCCAGCACAACCGCGCCAGCTTCGCGCAGGGCTTCAACCACTTCAATCACGCTGCCGCCAGTGGAGATAAGATCTTCAATCACCACCACTTGCTGGCCAGCCGTCACGCGGCCTTCGATTTGGTTGTTGCGGCCGTGCGATTTTTGTCCGCCGCGCACATAGCCCGTGGGCAGATTCATGGCCTCGGCCACCAGCGCGGCATAGCCAATGCCGCTGGTGCTTGTGCCGATGATCGCCTCGGCCTGCGGGTATTTCTCTTCAATCACGCTCACATAGCCCGCGGTGATGCGGCGACGCACGGGTGGTTCAGCGTAGGTCACGCGGTTGTCGCAGTAGATGGGCGACTTAATGCCGCTTGCCCAGGTGAAGGGTTCGTCTGGCCGCAAAAACACGGCTTTGATCTCCAGCAGGTCTGCTGCAATTTGGTGGGATAGGTTCATGGGTTCTCCTTTGTGGTGATTATGGTTTTTATACGCAGCCATCAAGAAGGCACGAGCTGCAAATCACGTCGCTCCGCGAGCCTTCCTCACCCGCTACGGCGGGAGCTCCTTCCCAAAGAAGGAGCTAGGGCTTGTTTCTTATCATTTTGATGTTGTTTACCGCCTAATCCTTAGCTCCTTCCTCGGGAAGGAGCTGGCCGACCTCGGGTCGGACTGAGGAAGGCTCGCGGAGCGACCGAGCTTGCCGTTTGCATTTTCGCCCGTGGCTACGTCACACCAACTTCCATTACCGCAAAAACTCGCTCATGCACCGACGATATGCCGCCAGTGGGTCTGCGGCAGCAATAATCGGCCGCCCCACCACGATGTAATCCGTGCCGGTTTGGCGTGCCTGCGCAGGCGTCATGATGCGCGATTGATCATTCGCTGCACTATCAGCAAAGCGAATGCCCGGTGTAACCGTCACGAAATCTTGCCCGCAAGCAGACTTCACGGCAGCAGCTTCATGTGCGCTACACACCACGCCGCAAAGACCCGCAGCCTTTGCGTTTTTCGCATAGTGCAGCACGGTTTCGGCCATCGGCGTTTCAATCAGCAACTCCTCACGCAGGCGTGTGTCATTCGTGCTGGTCAACTGCGTCACAGCAATGACGATCGGGTGTGTGCCATCCGGCGCGGTGATACCCTCCATCGCAGCAGCCATCATCTCAATGCCGCCCGCCGCGTGCAGGTTAATCAGATCAACGTTATACTGCATCATTGCGCGAAACGCGTTGCGCACCGTGTTGGGGATATCATGCAATTTGAGGTCGAGGAAGACTTTGTGGCCGCGGCGCTTGCACTCGCGCACTAGTTCAAACCCGCTGGAGTAAATGAGCTCCATGCCGGTTTTTACGTAAGGTTTTTCGCCTTCTGGAAATAGCGCGAGGAAGTCTAGCGCAGCCTGCGCATTGGGGAAATCCAGTGGGATAATTACATCTTTGGGCATGAAATTTACCTCTTTCTCTGTCTGTAGGGGCGGCGATTACGCCGCCCGGGATTTGTATCAAAACTATCGTCGTGCACAGCGAAGCGGCTTGCTCGCCGCAGGCGCGGGCGGCATGATTGCCGCCCCTACAGGTTGCGGGTTAATGAAAGTCCGAATATACGCATCACCCATGCGCCGCCCCCACAATCTCCATCAAACTCGCAATCCCCAGTTTCTCCATCTCACTGGGCAAGTCATCGATAATCTCCTTGCACACCATGGGGTTCACCAAGTTTGCCGCACCAACCTGCACGGCACTTGCCCCTGCGAGCATCATCTCAATCACATCGCGGGCAGACGACACGCCGCCCAGTCCGATAATCGGAATCTGCACGGCTTGATATACCTGCCACACACAGCGCAACGCCACCGGGAAAATTGCAGGACCACTTAGTCCGCCCAGCTGATTGGCCATCACAGGTTTGCGTTTTTTTAGGTCAATGCGCAGGCCCAGCAACGTGTTGATGAGACACAAGCCGTCTGCACCAGCAGCTTCGCAAGCCTTGGCAACTTCGGCGATGTTCGTTACATTGGGCGTGAGCTTCACGTAAAGCGGTTTGGTCACCACCGCCTTGCATGCCGCCACGATGTCCGCCGCCGTTTGCGCACATGTGCCGAATATCATGCCGCCGCCATGCACATTGGGGCAACTGATGTTCAATTCAATGATACGCACTGCGTCACATTGCGTGATAATTTCACAGCTCTTCACAAACTCTTCCTTGGAAAATCCGCTGACGTTTGCAATGATGGGCTGGTGGAAGTCTTTAGCTAAACCTGGCGCAATGGCCTTGGCCACGGCCTCAATGCCCGGGTTTTGCAGCCCCACACTGTTGAGCATACCCGCTGCGGTTTCTGCCACACGGGGCAGCTCGTTGCCAAAGCGCGGCTCAAGCGTGCTGCCCTTTAGGGCCAGCCCACCCAGAATATTAATGTCATAAAACGGACGCAGTTCGTGCCCAAAGCCGCAGCAGCCGCTTGCGGGTATCACCGGGTTTTGCAGCACTACACCAGATAAGTTAACTTGTAAGTTGTTCATACGATTCTCCTTTATACCAAAGCATAATCAAGCGCGCGAAGCGGGAGGCGGCCATTGAATTTCCTCTCTGGTCAAAATCGGGCCGTCTTTGCAAATGCGTTTATAGCCCCGCTGTGTGCGGCAAGTGCATGCCATGCACGCGCCAAAACCGCAAGCCATGCGGGCTTCAAAGCTCAACTGCACGTGGCCGGGTGCAAGCGCTTTTGCCGTGCGGTCAATCGCCCGCAACATGGGTTCAGGCCCGCAGGCGTAGATCGCATCGTAGTCTGCGGGCAGTTCATCGGTCACATAGCCGCCAACCACAATTTTCGTTTCGCACACGGCAGCAAATTCGTCGGTGTAGAATACATCATCCTGCTTGGCAAAGCCCAGCAGCGCAATGGGCCGTTGCCCAGCCTTCACCAGTTCTTTTGCCAGATAGTACAGCGGCGGCACACCAACACCCCCGCCAATCAGCAGCGGCCGTTGCGTTGGCATGATGGTAAATCCATTGCCCAGCCCGGTTAGCATATTGATGATCTGCCCCGGCTTGGCTTGTGCAAGTTTTTCAGTGCCCTGCCCCACCACGCGATAAATCAACGTGTAGACGCCATCTTCCCAGTCACAAATGCTAATGGGGCGGCGCAGATAAAGCCCATCAATCTTCAGGTTGACGAACTGCCCCACCTGCGGGCACCTGCGGTGCGGCTCCATCGCTTCGCTGTGGTCTATCATAGGCTCAGCAAGGCTAATACGCCAAATGTCGCGCGTAAGCTGCGTGTTTTCGGTTACGGTAAAATCAAGAATTTGCATAGTCTCTCCTTTATCGGGCTGTAGGGGCGGCGATTACGCCGCCCGGGGTTGAACTAACAAAAATATTTTGAAGGTTTCGGGCGGCATAATTGCCGCCCCTACAGGTTGCGGCTTAGCTCATCACGTTGCGGAGCCGTTCTACGCCCCCAACCCAAGCAGGCATTTCACACGCGTGGTGACAACGGGGCGGTGGCGTGTGCCGCGCGGCACAATCAGCATATCACCAGTTTGCATCGCAATCGCGCCATCATCATGTTCCAGCACAAACTGCCCTTCGAGCACGTAAAACAGCTCGTCCGACTCATGTGTGTGGAACTCCAGCGTGCGATTTTCCACTTGCAGCACATGCAGAGCGCGGCCGTCAAGCTCACCAACGTTTTGATAGGTCAGCAAATCTGCGCGATTGGCTGCATCAAGTAAGTTGATTTTTCTCAATTCAGGCATTGGCCAAACACCTCCCAGCCCGCAAAGGGCGTGGCATGCCCCATCGTGGCGAAACTGTTCGGGTCAATCACATATGGCGTTTGTATATCCCACAGCACACTGCCGCCAAACACACGGCTTGTCCAGCGTTTGAGCAGCTCGCGCGGATTGTGTGCCATGGCATTAACAAGGTGGTCAAGCGTCAGCACACCCTCGCGCACCAGCTTGGTATACAACACCGGGAAAGCCGTTTCAAGCCCCACAAGACCAGGGCAGCCGTTCAGTTTATCCTGCGCAGTGTGCGGCGCATGGTCCGTGGCGATGCAATCAATCGTGCCATCAATCAGGCCCTCAAGCAGCGCAGTCTGATCAGCTTTGCCGCGTATGGGCGGGTTCATTTTGTAGTTGCCATCGCCGGGCAGCACATCTGCATCGCACAACACAAGATAATGCGGCGCAGTTTCAGCAGTCACGGCAACGCCATCTTTCTTTGCTTGGCGAATAAGCTCTACGCTTTCTTTCGCGCTCACATGGCACACATGATAGTGACAGCCCGTTTGTGCGGCCAGCTGCAAATCCCGTTCAAGTGCTTTGTATTCACTGGCGGAATTGTGTGCATCGCCAAAGCTTAAATCTTCACAGTGCGCAATAATTGGTTTGCCCAGTTTTTTCGCGCGTAGCATAGCTTCTTTCATCAATGCGGCATCGTTCACGCCAACGCCGTCATCGCTGAAGCCGCATACGTGGGGCGCCATTTCCTCCATACAGCTCAGTTCGCCTGCCCCCAATTGCCCCATGGTGATGCTGCCTGTGGGTATCACCGGCAGTTGCGCATGCAGCTTGATTAAATCCAGCTGTTGCTGCAAGTTGAGCAAGCTATCTGGCGCAGGTTTGAGGTTAGGCATGGTCACCACAGCGATGTAGCCCCCGCGCAGGGCGGCCGTGCTGCCCGTGGCTATCGTTTCTTTGTAGGAAAAACCGGGCTCACGGAAATGCACATGCAAATCCACGAAACCCGGCAGTAATATTGTGTTGTTGCGTTGATGTTGCATAGCTACCTCCGTACTATGTCTAGTATAGCACAATACAGGAGACTTGTCAATGCAAAATTGTTCTTTTATCTAGCCATAAACCCGCAATTGCAGAACCATCTGCCAAGCCAATGAAAAATCGGGCTCAAAAACCGCCAAAAGCCAGCTGTAATCTGCGTGGTCGTACTGTACCACCGGCAGAAATAGTTCGAAATAGAAAGCCAAACTTCAAAAACGATCATGTCTTCATCTGGCATGATGAAGATGACGGTCTGCTCCATGGCCCAAACGCAGCTGTCGCCCCAGGGAAATGACTCCCAGCCCCAAAACCCGCCCCCAAGCCCTATCTCTGGCACCATGTCGCTCGTCAACGTAATGGACGTGCCCGGCTCAACCTGCAAGGCAATGCTACCTACTATATGCTGTGGCTCAGCGTCGCCCACCGTGATGGTAAAGCCCGCATAGCCGTATACCGTCAACGTTGGCCATTGCGGTTGTTCAGGGTAATCCTGTGCCATTGCGGGCACGAATAGCATCACACTAAGCACAAGCGCCAGCGCGAAACAAAGTAACTTTTTCATCGCAAACACTCCTCATTCATTTGGTTATAGTCATTGTAGCACACGCGCGGATAACTGTCAATGCGCAGAATCACCAAACTTACGAGGTCGTTTTTATGCAAATCGATGCCGATATAGGCTGCGCCGCGTGATACGCGCCGCCTAAAACGATGTGCGGTGGGGTGCGCGTGGTACGCGCACGGGGTTGCATAGAATACGCGAGCGTATTACGCTCGCCTTTCTTCTTATGTGTTATAGGCGGGGCGTATCACGCCCCGCAGAATTCCTCGCGTGCAAGACCATTACCATTCCCCAAACAACTCCTCCGCAATGCGCGCACAAGCCCCGCCGTCACACACACCCAAGTGATGCGCCGCAAACGCCGCCCGCTCACGCGAGTAATCCCCCGGCGCGGCAAGTTCATCCATCAGCTCGTCCACGGTGTGCACAATGGCACCGGGAGCGCGTGCGTGAATGTCATCAAAAAAAACAGCCTCATCTGGCGCAAACAAAATCACCGGAATATCCAACGCAGCCGCCGACACCATCACAGACGAAATGTCGGTAATCACACAGCAGCAACGGCACAGCAGGTCTTCCAAGCTTTCTTGCTCAGGCTGCACTTTGGGGTGATGGCGCACATGCAGGTTCGGCAAATCAAGCGGCACAGGTTCACCCAGGCTTGGTGCATATAACACTTGTGACAGCACTCCGTCGCTTCGCTGTGCACGCATCAACGCATCTCCCGTCGGCGAGCCCAGCGGCAGCACTTTATCCTCCGCAACACCAAAAGCAGCCGCCCAGTGCGAGACTATCGCCTCGGTTGCACAAATCACATGGGTGTAGCGATGACTTTCGGGGAACGGCTCACCCGCCGCCGCACCCCAGCGTTTGAGCGCACCGTCAGCATGCCACAGTTGCACCACGCGAGCCTTTTGGCTAAACGGGAATTTCGCCAGCGGCGAAAAGCCATCGTTGAGAAACAGCGTGCCGGCCGTGGCCAGATGATAAATCGTGCTGAGCCTGCGCCAGTGTTCAATGGGCACAACACGCAAGTCGGTGTTTTCGCGCAGGTAATCACCCAGCAAGCCAAGGCTACCCCACTGCGGAAAACGCCGCAGCAGCACGACTTTTTTCGGTTGCAAGGGCACCACGCGGCACAGCGCGAACAAGATGGCGAGCAGTTTTTTCATTGTGGTTATCCTTCATATTACTAGCATACACGTACAAGCCGCTAATCAATCATGCCTTCACGTTTCAACAGCGCCAATGAAGCGTCGATCGAAGCTTCAAGCTCATTTTCCACTTCATAATAAGCCGCGATTTTGATTAGCGCAACAACTGCCTGCATGATCTCTATGGCTAGCTTCTCTTTGCTGGGTTCGCCGTGCTTCTTGCGCTTTACGCCCATGTCTTCCCACAAGCTGATTTCGCTTGCCACTTCTCCGCATTCTTCAAGCAAAAACGTTGCCATCTTGAATGAGTCAACGCTATCAGGAAATCGTTTGTTAAGACCCTGTGCAATTTGATATAGTTTTTCCATGGCTATCTCCTATCGTCAATTTAATCACGCAATAAAAAGGTGCGAAGCAGTACCCCTTCAGCGCCTTTGGCGCAATTTCGCGTAGGGGCGACCTGTGGTCGCCCGTGAGTCTCATCAAAACCTGGGGGAGAGCGAGGACGCTCTCCCCCCACATCCCACCGAGAGCAACGCACAACCCCGAGCGGCTCCACCGCGTGCGGGGGAGCTGTCGCCGCGAACGAAATTTTCCCCTTGCACAGCGTTGGCGCGGCGACTTTTGGACGCCTTAGCGTTCATAAAGTAGAGGGGGCGCATCCCACTCTAGCAATCACTCCACAATTTTCTTTTGCCCAAAGTAACCCGTGAGCATCAACATCAACGCGGCACTGCCCAGCACGGCATCCATCAAGCCAAAGGGCAGCACATCAAATATCGCAGCCATCGCAATCGCACAGCTGATTGCCGACAACACCAATGCCCACTTACGATTTTTCAACAGCCCAACGCCGCCAATGAGGCGAATCACACCCCAAATCACGCCACCAATCAAAATTTCTGGCGCTGGCGGCGCAAAAGGAACCCAGTCAGCTGCTTCAGCACCCAGCCAAATGGGCAGCACCGCAAAGAGCCCGGCGATCTCAATAACCCCATGAATGATAATAATAATCGCCGCAGCTTTAAACTTTTTCATCTGCATTGCTCTCCTGTTGTTGATAGGCAACCACCCTGCGTTTAATCACGTCGTTCATGTTCAGCCCATGCTTGCAGGCCGTGTTCACATACTCCCGAAAGGTTCGCGCATCTAGGTTTGACGCATGCGTGCCCTTCACCAAGCGAATGTCAGGGTGCGCTTTGGCAATGCACGCGATATATTGATTGAGAAACGGGCACAGCGCAACCATGCAATAGCTAAAATGGATGGTCGTGATGTCAAACTCCGCTAGGGCGTTCACCTTACGCAAAATCTTCTCGGGAAATCCACGCGGCGGACAGCCCGCACAGCTGAGCATCCCCGCAAGCACAGGTTTATGCTCATGATGCTGCGCGAAGTCGCCCGCGTGTTCGTTCAAGTCACGCAGGCAAGGTGCGGCGCAGCAATCCATGTCTCTGGTTGCATGTGCGCATGTGATGATGCCGATTTTTTCGTTGGTCATTGAATTACCACCTATACTAATTCTTGAGAAAACCGCAGCAAATACCCGTCGGGGTCTTGCACCAAAAACTCTTTTAACTTGTGTAAAGTCTCGTTTTCGCGGTAGTCTACTTCAGCAATATCGCGAAATAACTTGCAGCCACGTGCAACGAGCTTGTTGCGAAATGTTTCAATATCATCCGTTGCAATTTGCAAGTTGATGCCGCGCCCAAACGGATATTCCAGTTCACCGGTTGCCCAGTGTCCGTTTACTTGTTCCAGCATGATTTGTGCATCGCCATACGAGACGAACGCAAACTGGTTTTCAACACGCTCATACTCTAACGTAAAGCCCAGCGTGTCTAAGTAGAATTTCTTAGAAGCGACTAAGTCGCTGACGGATAGTTCGGGTATCAGTGCGTTGAATTTCATATTGCGTTACCTGTCATTTTCTCTGCTTTTCAAAGCTGCGGCGCCTAAAACGTGTGGTGCGGCGAGATGCGCGTGATACGCGCACGAAGTTGCATAGAACTCATGTGCGTATCACGCACGCCCCGCGGTTCATCGTTATAGGCGGGGAGTATTACTCCCCGCAGCGCCCACGCCCTGCGCACGAACAATCTTGAAGTGGCGAGCCGACAACACCGCAGCCAAGGCCACACAAGCCAGCATCAGCACAGTGGTAACCATCATGTTGATCGTCATGGCACGCATGTTGGCAGGCTGTTGATGAAAAATCAGATTGCCGGCAAGGTGCCGCGCCACAAACACGCCCAGAAGCACAAACATCGGCCAAGTTAGCCGCACATGTTTAAGCTGGAATATCATCGCAATGGCAAAACCCACTATCGCACACACCAAGGCCATCGACAGCCAAAAGAATACGCTGCGCAGGGGCGTGGCCGAACTGATGGGCGCGCCAGTGAAGTCCGCTTGCTGAGAAAATTCTAGCGGCACAAGAGCAAGCAAGAATGCAGCAGTCAGTTGCAGCCAAGTGAGTGCGCGCAACTGTTTCATTGGCGCACTCCCTTCGTCAACCCCCGCACAACCTCACCCGCGAGTATCAACCCCGCCACGCTGGGCACAAACGCCACACTGCCGGGTATCGCCCTGCGGTGTGTGCATTTTCGCGACACATCCGGCGGACAAACGCAATTCGCACGGCAGCTGGTGCGCACATCTTCCTCGGGAGTAGCGGGCAGCTCCTTGGAGTACACCACCTTAAGGCTCCCCACGCCGCGTTTGCGCAGCTCGTTGCGCATCACACGTGCAAGCGGACACACGCTGGTAGCGAAAATATCCGCCACCTCAAAGGCCGAGGCATCGAGCTTGTTGCCCGCACCCATGCAGGCAATCAGCGGCACACCAAGCTTAAACGCCCGCTCAGCAAGGTCAAGCTTTGCGCTCATGGTGTCCACCGCATCAACCACGTAGTCATAGCAGGTCAGGTCAATCTCTTCTGCGTTTTCGGGCAGATAGAACATCTGGTGTGTGTTCACCACGCAAGCAGGATTGATCTCCAGCACGCGCGCCTTGGCAGCATCTATTTTATATTGCCCCACGGTGGCATGGGTGGCATGCAGCTGTCGGTTGATGTTGGTGATGCAAATGCGGTCGTCGTCGAATAGGTCGAGGGTGCCCACGCCGCTGCGAGCAAGGGCTTCCACGGCGTAGCCGCCCACGCCGCCAATGCCGAACACGGCCACGCGAGCGCGGGTGAGTTTATTCATTCCGTCCTCACCGAGGAGGATTTGGGTGCGCGAAAATTGGTTGAGCATGGGTTATCTCCTCACTAAAATGCCTTTCATATGCTGCACTTCATTGAGCACACGGCAAATGGTTTCGATTTCATCTTCCGTGCAACCCATCAGCAGCTTGACTTCCGAATCGCGCTTGAACAGGTCAATAGTCACCACTATAGCGTTAATTTCACCACCCGCCAGCGTGCCGCGCCAAACGTCAATGCCGTCGCCGTCGGCCGAGCTTGTGCCGTGCAGGTAGCCATAATCAAGGGGATACACAAAACTGGGGAACTTGGGATGGCGGCTGCCTTTAGGGCGGTCGATAATCAGCTCGCACTCGGTGACCAGTTGGTCCATGGCTTGCCAGAAGTCATTCATCTCGCACCAACTCCTCCCCCTCAACCCGCCGATAATAACATGTGCGCCGCGGCATGCCCTCAGCATCTTTGGTGTGGCACATGCCCCCGCCGTTCGACCGTACGAGATACACAAGCGAATTCTGCTCGCAGTTCACGCGTATTTCCTCCACCGCAAAGGTATTGCCTGACCCCGCACCTTTGTGCCACAGCTCATTGCGGCTGGTGCTCCACAGCACGAGCTCGCCTGTGCGCTGGGTAGCACGCAGGGCTTGTTCGTTGGTGTAGGCGATGAGAATCACCTCGCGCGATTGCGCGTCTTGCACTGCGACGGGGATGACCCCCTGCACGGTGTTGAGCTTGGTGAAGTCTAGTTGCAGGGTAGTGCTTTCTTCGATGTTCATGTTAGTTCCTTTCTCATCACAAGCCCTTTTTCCGTTTCGGCGTAGACAGTGAACCCCGCTTTGCGATACATCTCCACATGGCCGCCAAAGGCCGAAGATTGCCAGTCTGCGTGCGGGTAAGTTTCCGCGTATTCGAAGCCGTCAGCGCGTGCGTCTTGGCAGGCGCGTTCCAGCAGCATGGTGGCAATGCCTTTGCGTTGCATGTGCGGGGCAATGGTAAAACAGAAGATGGATTTCACCTTGGCTTGCTCCACTGGCACATAGTCCATAAACAATTGCCAGCTTGCGCACTTCAGGCAATCTAATTTTGTGTTGGCGTTGCACCAGCCAACCACCTCATCGCCACAATAGGCGAGATAACCTTGGAGGTTGCCATCTTTCACATATTGCAAGGCACATTGCCGACGCTTTTCGGCGGTTGAAAAATCTTTGCCTGCGTAGTCATCGTTGCACCAACACACGCAATAACATTTATGCTCGTCCACAAAATTATCGTGGGGCGTAACATCGAAAAAGTGAACATAATCTTGCGCAAGATCGGGCGTTAGTTTGCGAATGGTGATTGTTGGGACGGTGGTTTCTTTGATGTTCATGATGTACCTCTTTCTCACGCATGTATGCATACATTATAATGCACGGCGCAAAAAAAGTCAACCCCACCAATTGCTTGATGGGGTTGCGTGTTATTTTTCTTTGGAGATAAACTGGAACGCTTGCACCACACGAATGGCCTGTTCAATTTCCTCTTTGGTTTCGCAGCCTTTGAGCAGTTCAAGTATGGCCGCAATAATTGATTGATATTGTTTATCTGTCATTCCCATGTTTCGTGGCTCCTTTCCATGATAGGCTTGTGTATATTATAACCCATCCTTCGCAAAATGTCAAGCCCGCTATTTCATCCCCAGCCGCAGCCGATAGGAAAACATAATCTCAAACTGCGCGGGGCAATGCGCACGAACCAGCTTACAAAAATCATCAATATCCGGTTGCACGGGCGCGCCAAGTTTCAGTGCATCTTGAATTGCGCCTTGGCTCAGCGCAATGCCAATCATGCGCTCGGGCGTGCAGGGCTCCACGCTGTGGCACACGACTTCCTTCACAAACTTGAACTTACCAAACGCATTAAACCGCGCGATATAACTGCCTTTGTCGTTGCGGGTTGCGTGTTTTTCCTGCGCAAAGTTCAGCGCATCGCATTTGCTTTGCAGAGCCTTATAGCCCAACTCAACCTGCCAATGCACCGCTGGCGGCCAGTCGCAGTCATACACCGCAAACATGCCACCGGGTTTGAGTATGCGATGCACTTCTTCAAGCGTGCTGTCGATGTCCATCCAATGAAACGCCTGCGAAATGGTTACGATATCGGCGCAGGCATCGGGCAAACCAGTTTCGTTCGAGTAGCCCGCGCGATATTCAATGCCCTCGCTGGGCTGCGCGGCATTGCGCATGTCATCATTTGGCTCAATGCCGATGATTTGCGGTGCCACGCCCTGCCAAATTTGCGTGCTCAGCCCTGTGCCGCTGCCGATATCAACAACCACTTGCGGCGTTGATGCGTACAGCAAAATGCTTTGCTTGATTACTTCAGGCGGCACGGGCCGTGCGGCGTTATAAACATCCGTGTAACCACTGAAGCGTGCGATGTTTTCTTGGGAAACGGGTTTGTTCATGCCGGCACCTTCTTTCATTCATGCGGGGCTTGCGCAATCAGCGTGTCCATGCAATGCTGATGCGACCCGCCATGTCCGTTGCTGTTGCAATCAAATATTTGCTCCGCCAACGCAACATGAAAACGCCAGTTTTGATAATGCGAAAACAACTCGCCGGACTTCCAGTAATGCTCGTTGTCCTCGCTGTCTGGCGCGCGGGCAATGAATGGTTTTTCAACAAATGTGTTCACGGCATGCAGCCCGCCGGGCGTGGTCTTTTGCTTGTAGATGCTCATCATTTCCTCGCGCTTGTCCGGTGCAAAATAAAGCAATCCACCTGAAGTGTAGATAATATCAAACGTATCGTTAGGAATAAATTCACGGATATCTGCCGTGAAAAAACTGACCACGCAGCCATTGCATTCTGCGAGCTTTCGGCCTTTGTCTAGCCCTGATTGCGCGATGTCAAATGCAGAAACAATGTAGCCATTGTTGGCAAAGAACACGGCATCTTTGCCCTCGCCGCAGCACATGTCCAACAGGCGCAGCGGCTTGGTTGGCGGCATCAGGCGCATCACTTCATAACACATGCGGTTTGGAGCGACACCCCAATAATACCCATCGCATTGATAGCGTTGCTCATACTTGGTGGCACTTGCTTTGGTCGGAACATAACCCAGCAAAGAATCCACGCTGGTTTCAAACAGCGCCGCCAGGCGCGGAAGCAATGCAATATCAGAATAGGATTGCGCTGTTTCCCACTTCGAAATCGCCTGAAAGCTAAGATCCAGTGCCTTGGCCAATTTTTCTTGCGTCCACCCGCGCTCTTTGCGTAGCCGTGCCAGATTGTTTGAAAAGGTATGGTGCATATCAAATCCCTCCTTGTTTTCAGTATACATCAAAAACACAAGGAATACAATAACCTATTTTTTGAATGCTGGCATTAATTTCAATGTTTGGTTGAATAAAAATCAACCCCACCAATACATTGATGAGGTTGATGAGAGAGCGGGGTCACTGTTGCGCCGTCAATCGTTGCAGGATTTGCCTGAGATCATCGTCTATCGCATATTTATGCTCCGAAATCAAATGTGCATAGCCAATTTCCTTTGCTTTTTGATGGTGGTTATAGCCATCACAAATGCATTGCACGCGAAAACCCTGCTGTTTGCACAACTGGAAAAGCGCCCATTGCTCCGCAACCAAGTCGGGTATACAATATCTTTCATGCAATCCCGGCGGTTTTTTTCGGTCAAGCTCGCGCACAATCTTCCAATATAACGCAAGCCACTTGTCTTTTAATTGCTGGTTATTGATGCGCACCAAGCCGCAATTATACGCCTCCACGCTTTTTCGGGCTTTTCTCATGTCGATGTGCCCGGAAATATCAACACCACCTTGGTCAAACACAAACTTTTTGTTTGGATCATAAACATTGAAGGCATCTTCCACGCTTTGCACCACAAGATCTGTTGTGCTGCCAAACACAAGATCGCGGCACCTTGCGCCTTTCACCCACGCATCCAGGTCTAAATGACACGAACCAAGCGGCTCATGTTCCATGGCAATCATTTTTCCGCTTGCCCAAAACTGAGCATCGATATCGTGCCCGTTGAGCGTTAAATACACTTGATCATAGGGCACTTGCTGAAACAATTTTGCACCAAAGTCATCTGTGTGCAACACAATTTCAATGCCAAGCCGCTTGGCCGCAATCACCCCAATGGTGGTGAACAACAACGTGGACTCAAGCTGCTTGGCCACGGGCTGGCCGAATCGTTTTTGCAACAGCGGTTTGCTCCAAAAGCTATGAAAAATTCTCGGTTTCACTAACATCCATAAACTCTCCTATTAAAAAATCTCTTTTGCCGTGCGCGCCATCGTGTGGACCATATGCAATTCCCCTTCATATGTATCTTCAGGTTCGTCCGGCAAACGTTCAATTTCGCTAAAATCCCGATAATCGCCAACGAAAAACTCCGCACCACCGTAATAGCCGCCATAGTAGGGGTTTGGGCGTGGCCGCCAACGTCGCGGGCAACCGCGACATGGGCCGCCATAACATGGCACGCATGGCTTGCATGGCCCAAGGCAAGGCTGGGGACAGGGACTGCAGCCAACAACCCGCCAACAGCCCCAAGGCGTTCTCGTTACGCAGACGCAACTATTCCAATTGTTTTGCATGGGTAATGCCCTCATTTTGAATTTGGTAAAAACACTCTGGTTCATCTTATGCGGCGGCTTGGCAAGCGGTTCATTCACGAGAATATATTGACAAATTCACCAAAGTTGAAGAGAACCGTAACCTGTAGGCCGTGTCTTTAAATAGTCAGCCTGCCTAGGGGCGATAATCAATCGCCATGTTTTCACACACGCTTGCAAAATCCTCGCTCCGCGAGCCTTCCTCACCCTCCCCGAGGTCGGGAGCTCCTTCCAAGGGAAGGAGCTTGGGAGCTTAAGACGATAACAACAGCGGAACTTTGGGCGAGATGTAGGGGCGGATGCAAAATCCGCCCGACCTCTTTCGAGCGCCATGTGAATCACGGGCGGCTTGCAAGCCGCCCCTACATGCTGGCTATGGGTATGTTACTAGTTATCCAACTATAAAAACAACCCCACCAATTAATTGATGGGGTTTTGATCGCACACAATGAAGCGACTTTAGTCTTCTTCGCTCTTGCGTTTAGCCGCTTCTTCAATCACCTTTTGCTGCACCATGGCAGGGGTATCTTCATAGCGCGCAAACTCCACGCTAAAGCTGCCGCGCCCAGCGGTAACACTGCGCAACGCCGTGGCAAAGTCGCCCATTTCAGCCATGGGAACCTCGGCTTCAAGCTGCTGCATTTTGGGCTCGTCGGCGGCCCCCATGCCCAGCACGCGACCTCGCCGCTTGGTGATGTCACCCATAATGTCGCCCAGTTTTTCGTCAGGCATAATGACCTTGAGCAGGCCGATTGGCTCAAGAATTGTAACTGCTGCCTCGGGCATGGCGTTGCGGAAGCAAACCTGCGCCGCCATTTTAAAGGCGATTTCATTGCTATCCACCGCGTGGTAGCTACCGAAGTATAAATTGGCTTTCACGCCTACCATGGGGTAGCCGGCCACAAAGCCGCGGCTGATGCTTTCGCGCAGACCTTTTTCCACCGCAGGGAAAAATTGCTTGGGCACACTGCCGCCCACCACTTCGCTGCTGTCGAACACAAAGTCTTCTTCACAGGGCGTAAAGCGGATATGCACGTCGCCATACTGCCCGCCGCCACCAGATTGTTTCTTATGCTTGCCTTGTTTCTCCACGGTTTTGCGGATGGTTTCACGGTAGGCCACGCGCGGGATGGTCAAGTCAATTTCCACGCTAAAGCGGTTTTTCAGCTTGGACATTACAACATCTAGATGTTGGTCGCCTAAGCCCAAAATGACTTGTTCGTTGGTTTCTTTGTTGATTTCGAACTTGAGAGTTTTGTCTTCTTCCATCAAGCGCGCCATGCCGGTGCCGATTTTTTCTTCCTCGCCCTTTTTGCGCGCTTTGGCTGCCATGCCTAGGCACGGCGCGGGGAAGCTGATGCCCTGCAACGTTTGCGGATTTTTTTGGTTGGTGAGGGTGTCGCCGGTTTTGAAGCCGGTGAGTTTGGTCACCACACCAATGTCGCCGGCAACGATGCTGGCTACGTCGCTTTGCTTGCTGCCAACAAGCGAAATGATTTTGCCCATGCGCTCGCTTTCTTCGGTGCGAGCGTTGTATGCAGGCTCACTGGCACTGAGCGTGCCGGTGACAACCTTGAAGTAGCTCATTTTGCCCACGAATGCGTCGGCCACCGTTTTGAAGCAAATGGCGTTCAGGCCGCTGTCTGTCACGCCCTCGTTGGTGGGGGCAGGCGTAATGGCTGCCACGGCATTGAGGAATAAATCCACAGCATCGGTGCTATATCCACCCAGCGCAAACACAGGGAAAATGGTGCGCTCAGCCACACCTTTGGCCAGCCCAGCGGCAATTTCCTCTGCGGTAAACGCTTCGCCTTCAAAGAATTTTTCCATCAATGCGTCGTCTGCGCCTGCCACGGTTTCTTTGAAGATTTCGTGCAGCATTTCCACATCAGCGTCGTCCGGCATGGGAATTTCGCTGGCTTTGCCTTTTTCATACTTGAAAGCCTTGCCGCTGCTGAAGTCCACGTAACCTGTGGTTTTGCCGCCTTGCATGATGGGCACAACCACAGGGCAAGCCTCGGTGGCGTGTTCCTCACGCAATGCGTTGAAGGTTTTCATATAATCGCGCTCTTCGGCATCACACTTGCTGAGCACGAACATCACAGCCGTGCCGCGTTGTGCCGCAGCTTTGAAGGCTTTTTCGGTGCCCACGCTATAGCCATGCCCGGCAGCGTCCACAATCACGGTGGTTTCAGCTGCACGCACGGCTTGTGCCACTTCGCCGGCAAAGTCGAATAGCCCGGGGGTGTCCAGTATGTTGATTTTGGTGCCGTTCCAATTCAGCGGCGCAAGGCCCAACGAGATGGAGGCCAGGCGGCGTTTTTCTTCGGCGTCATTATCCATGGTGGTGTTGCCGTCACCCACGCGGCCAAGGCGATCAGTTGCTTTGGCCAGATAGAGCATGGCTTCAGCTAGGGTGGTTTTGCCGCGGCCGCCGTGTCCGGCCAGTGCGATGTTACGAATATTCAAGTGTTTTATCCTCCTGTATTCAGTCTACCTTCTATTGTAACACATCGCGCGGTGAATTTCAACAACTTTTTTGCGAAAATGGGAATTTTTTTCGTGGGATTGGCGAGGGTTTGTTTTGTGCAATATTGACAAAACCCCCAACATCCACCTGTTGACTTGACCCAACGAAGATGCTATACTAAGGCTGTTCGTGCAACCATGCACAACAAATTATGTATGTTGGAGGAACATATCATGGCAAAAAAACTGTTGGCGTTGTTTCTGGCAACCCTGATGTTGCTTGGCGCGTTTGCGGTTGGCGCAACCGCAACGAGTGACGAATCCCTGATGTTCACCGAAGCCGAAGCCTTGTTTATGCTCGAAAACTGGACGTGCCTGGAAGACTTTGTGGCAGACAACGCGCCCCAACGTCGGCTGTGGTCAGCCAATGAAGATCGCATTCCCAGGGGCATCGATCGCCGCTTTGATCGCTACATGGACATTTTTTTCAACTTGTCTTTCTTGCAATATCTTCGCGTAGCACCTGATGTTCTCGCGGCACTTGAGAATGCTCAAGCTCCCATCGCCCGCGCCGAAACACAGCTGCAGCTTAATCGTGCGTTGAACACCCTGAACAACGACATCTCACGCGCACTGCGCAATCACGGCGAACTGGGCTTCTTTGCTGCGTTCTTTAGCTGGGTTGGCGGCAACTTCTGGTGGCTTTGGGCCCCCATTGCTGCTGCAGTCGCCGCTGTTGGCGCGTGGTTCATCTTCATGGCCTAAGTAAAAATCACTTCAATCAGCGCAAAGGCGTTCATCACTGTGCGTGATGGGCGTCTTTTTGAATTTTCCGCTTGACTTGACGTAACTTATGTGCTATACTGGTGCTTGTGCAGATATGCACAATAAATTTTGTTTGGAGGTACATACTCATGAAAAAACTGTTAGCCTTGTTTCTGGCGACCGTGATGCTGTTTGGCGTGTTGGGCATCAACGCAAGCGCAGTGGACTTCGGTTTGCCCAGCTTTGACCGAAGCGAAGCGCAAGGACGCATCATTCCCGAATCTGCTGCGAGGAACTCGGTAGTTTCAATTCTAACCAACGCACCTGCCAACGCATTGCGCCGCGGGCGCTCGCATGAAAGCTTTCGTGCACAGTTGGCAACTGCCACCCCGAGCCAACGCTCGGACATTGTATTCCGCTATGTTGGCCTGCCTTATGTGCGCTTTGCGCAACACCTTGTGGATCTTCAATCTCTAGAAGCAGCGATTTTTGCGGGGGTTGCTGCACGTCAAATTTCCGTAGCTGCGGCAACGGCGCTGATAAACGAAATGGACGCCGCGATGGATGGACTGTTTGATCAATTCTTTTACGGTGGGACGACCGTTGCTGCCCTCAGTCGCAGCGACATCAATCGTCTGTCACGCGCAATGGGCAATATAGTGCGCTCTGCGCGCCGCTCGGTTGCCGCCACCAACGTAACCATGCCCTTCCAATTCGGTGTCACCTGGTTTGCTGACCACATGTGGTTCGTGCTCGGCGGCATTGCCGCTGTGGTGGCCGTGATTGGCGTTGGCGTCGCAGTCTGGTATTTTTGGGGCTAACAAAAATTTTGTTTGACTTTTGCACAATAATTTGATATGCTATTGAAAGATGCTCGTCACTGCAATGTGATGAGCATCTTTTTGCTTAATTTCGCAGGAATGTGCGAGGGAACAAAACCATGCTTGAAACAATACGACTCATTGAAGCCGCGCAAATCACCGATGTTGTGGCGCAGCTGTGCGTGCAGGCCAACACCTGCTTGGGCGAGGACATCCGCGCAGCACTCACACAAGCGCACGCGTGTGAAACCCTGCCCCTTGCGGTGAACAGCCTTGATGTTCTGCTGAAAAATGCCGACATCGCACAGCGCGAAGCCCTGCCCATCTGCCAAGACACTGGCATGGCGGTGGTGTTTGTTCGCCTGGGCGAGCAGGTGCATGTGCAGGGCAGCATGACCGCGGCGATACACGAAGGCGTGCGGCGAGGCTATCGCGCAGGCTATTGCCGCAACAGTGTGGTGCGCGACCCGATCGACCGCATCAACACCGGCGACAACACACCTGCCGTCATTCACGTTGAGCTTGTGCCGGGCAGCGAGTTGCACATCACTGTTGCACCGAAGGGCTTTGGCAGCGAAAACATGAGCGCTCTGCGCATGCTTAATCCTTCTGATGGACTGGATGGCGTGAAGCAGTTTGTGCTGGAAACCGCTAAGGCCGCTGGACCAAACGCTTGCCCGCCGATGATCATCGGCGTGGGTGTGGGCGGCACGATGGAAAAATGCGCGCTGCTGGCCAAACAGGCCTTGCTGCGTGAAGTCGGCAGCACACACGACGTCTCCGCTTGGGCACAGGTTGAACAAGCATTGCTGGCGCAAATCAACGCGCTAGGCATTGGCCCTGCGGGCTTTGGCGGCAACACCACTGCACTGGCGGTGCACATTGAGATATATCCCACACACATTGCGGGGTTGCCTGTGGCGGTGAACATTGGCTGCCACGCCACGCGGCACTGTTCGGCGGTGTTGTAGTGCCTCTTGTTGATGCAAGCGGATGTACTAGACGCAAGTCCGCAATCGCTCCGCGAGCCTTCTCGCTGATACGTGTGGCGCCCCCTCAGTCACGCTACGCGTGCCAGCTCCCCCGCAAGCGGTGGAGCCTTTGGCAACACCTACGCAGTTCATAAAAATCCCCCGCGGAGCGGCATAGGTTTTTTTGGTTCTTTTTTTGCAAAAAAAGAACAGAAAGGGAGGAGCCCATGCACATCACAAGCCCGATTGCTGCGCAAGACATTCAGCGCCTGCGCGTGGGCGATAGCGTGTTGTTGAGCGGCATAATCTATACCGCCCGCGATGCGGCACACCAACGCCTGACAGACTTACTGGCTGCCGGTGAACCGCTGCCATTTGACCTGCGTGGGCAGGCGATTTATTACGCAGGGCCATGTCCCGCGCCGCCCGGCAGGGCGATTGGCTCAATTGGGCCAACCACCAGCACACGCATGGATAGCTACACGCCTGCGCTGCTGCAAGCAGGCCTGCGGGTGATGATTGGCAAGGGCGCACGCAACTCGGCGGTGATTGATGCGATTCGCGAGCATGGGGCGGTTTATCTGGCGGCGGTTGGTGGCGCGGGTGCGTTGCTGTCACAATGTGTGTCGCACGCTGAGCCAGTCGCTTTTGCAGACTTAGGTACAGAAGCAATTGTCCGGCTAACTATATGCAATATGCCGCTAGTGGTCGCGGTGGATTGCATGGGCAGGCAATTGTATCATTGATTATAACACGAGGAGCTATATTATGGATTACGCCGCAGAATCATTAAAACGCCACGCGCAATGGCAGGGGAAAATCGAGATGGTCAGCTGCGTGCCAGTGGAAACCCGCGAGGACTTATCTCTCGCCTATACCCCCGGCGTGGCGCAGCCTTGCCTAGAAATAGAGAAAGACATCACCCAAAGCTATGCCCTCACCCGCCGCGCCAACACCGTTGCAGTGATCACCGACGGCACCGCTGTGCTGGGGCTGGGCGACATTGGGCCCGAAGCCGCCATGCCCGTGATGGAAGGCAAGGCAGTGCTATTTAAGGCATTCGGCGGCGTGGATGCCGTGCCGCTTTGTGTGCGCTCGAAAGATGTGGATGAGTTTGTGAACACCGTGCGCCTGCTGGCGGGCAGCTTCGGCGGCATTAATCTCGAAGATATCTCCGCGCCGCGCTGCTTTGAGATTGAACGGCGACTGAAAGCCTGCTGTGACATCCCCATTTTTCACGACGACCAGCACGGCACCGCCATCGTGGTGCTGGCAGCAATGTTCAATGCGCTGCGGCTCACCGGCAAGCAGCCCGAAGACATCACGGTAGTCATCAACGGCGCGGGTTCGGCGGGCATTGCCACAGCAAGATTATTGCTGCACTGCGGCATGGCGAATATCATCCTTTGCGACCGCGAGGGCGTCATCCACGAGAACAGCGGCGGCGAAAAGGGCTTGCTGGCAGCCATCACTAACCCACAAAAAATCTGCGGCAAGTTGGCCGATGCCATGCGCGGCGCAGATGTGTTCATCGGACTTTCTGCGCCGAATTGCGTGAGTCAAGCCATGGTAGAGAGCATGAACCGTGACCCGATTATCTTTGCGCTGTCTAACCCTGTGCCGGAGATTATGCCTGACCTCGCCAAAGCAGCGGGTGCTGCCGTGGTGGGCACCGGGCGCAGCGATTTCCCCAATCAGATCAATAACGTGCTTGCTTTCCCCGGGGTGTTTCGCGGCGCATTAGATGTTCTGGCCAGTGACATCAACGAAGAAATGAAGCTTGCAGCAGCCCACGCCATTGCACAACATGTGCGCGATGACCAATTATGCGCGGAGTATATCATCCCCAGTGCTCTTGATAAAACTGTGGCGGCAGCCGTTGCTAACGCAGTGGCGCAAGCCGCGGTGAAAAGCGGTGTGGCACGTAAAGCAGAGTGGTTTGGGGAAATGTAGAGGCGGATGTCAATCCGCCCGAGAAAATACCTTAACCCAACATTTTCGCACGCAAACCCCTTGACCTCGCGCGCATTTTGTGCTATAATGAAAGTTAATATTGATGAAAACAAGGGTGAACAAGATGAACATTGCAATTCTCGGCTATGGCGTGGTAGGTTCTGGCGTGGCGCAACTGCTGACGCAAAACGGCGCAAGCTATGCCGAACGCAGCACGCAACCAGCCATGCAGCTCACGCATATCCTGGACAAACGCAGCTTTTCCGGCGACGAACACGAAGCCATCATCACCAGCGATTTTGGTGTGATTCTCAACGACCCCACCGTGGGAATCGTGGCTGAGTGCATGGGCGGTGCTACATTTGCCTATGACTGCGTGCTTGCTTGCCTGCAAGCAGGCAAAAGCGTGGTAACCTCCAACAAAGAGCTGGTGGCCGCCAAAGGCTATGAACTGATGCAAGCGGCCAAGGCGCACAACGCCAACTTCCTGTTTGAGGCAAGTGTGGCCGGCGGCATCCCCGTGATTCGTCCGCTGTCGCAATGCCTTGCCGCAAACCACATTTGCGAAGTGGCAGGTATTCTCAACGGCACCACGAATTTCATCCTCACCCGCATGATTGAAGACGGCATGGCATTTGCCGATGCATTGGCGCAAGCGCAGGAGCTCGGCTATGCCGAAGCTGACCCCACAGCCGATGTGGAAGGTCATGACGCCTGCCGCAAGCTGTGCATTTTGGCCACCCTTGCCTATGGCAAGCATGTTTACCCCGAGCAAGTGCACACCGAAGGTATTACAAGCATCACGGCGGAAGATGTGGAATATGCCGCCATGTTCAAACATAACATTAAACTGCTTGGCCGCGCACAACAGCTTGACGATGGCCGCATCAGTCTGGTGGTTGCACCCATGCTGGTGCCGCATAGCCACATGATTTCTCACGTGAAAGATGTATACAACGCCGTGCTCATTCGCGGTGATGCTGTGGGCGACGTGATGTTCCATGGCCGCGGCGCGGGCAGCTTGCCCACCGCGAGTGCCGTGGTGGCAGATATCATCGACTGCGCCAAGCACACCGAACGCCGCCGCGTGTTCGACTGGCTGCCCAATGATCCCGATATTATTGCCTCGGTACAAGATGAATGCGTGCGGCTTTATGTGCGTGCAGCAGGCGACGCAGCACTGCCCGGCGCGCAAGTGGTTGCGCAAGGCAATGGCGAGATTGTGTTTGTGACTGCGCGTGGGAAACATGGCGAAATTATGGAAAAACTCGCTGCGTTTGACGTGAAGACCGTGTTGCGCGTGGCGGAGTTTGAGGCGTGTTAGATTATTTGCAACCTGTAGGGGCGGCAATTTTGCCGCCCGGGGTTGAAGATATGATTCTCGGTGCAAAATTGCCAACCCTGCAATTACACTTAAAGGAGAACAACCATGAACTGCCAACACTGCGCAAGCCCCATTGAAACCAACAACAAATTCTGCGCCGGCTGTGGCGCACAAGCTCCTGCACCCGCTGCGCCCGCTCAGCCTGAGTTTGCCCCGGTGTATAATTACCAGCAACCCCATGCGCAGCAAAACTATGCGCCGCAATACATAGCCCCGCCAAAGCTAAACAACATGGTGATTGCAGGCTTTGTGCTGGCGTTCATCTTCCCAACGTTGGGCTTGATTTTAAGCTGCGTTGGGCTGAGCCAAACCAAAAGCCGCAACGAAGGCGGCCGTGGGTTAGCCATTGTGGGCATCATCATTTCCATCATTCGCATGATTTTGACCTGGGTGATGATTTTCGCGTTTATTGGCTGGGCGATGGATATAGCGTATGAAATGATAGACAATCCCTACTTTCATTATGAATGGTTTGGCGGTATAACTTATTTGAGATAAAGTATCGCCTTGAAAAGAATTCCTCAGTCTGCCCGAGAGCGTGTCTTCAATGAACAAGTTGAACCCAAAAGCAAATTATCGTCAGCATGTAGGGGCGGCTTGCAAGCCGCCCGGGCAAAAATGTTGGGTTAAGTGGTTATCGCGGGCGGCTTGCAAGCCGCCCCTACATGCTGGTTATCGTTATGTTGACTATTTGAAGGCACGACCCAAGCGAGAACTCCCCGAGCCGCGAGGGGTGAAGGTGGTATCTCTTAATTAATTGACTATAATGTGTTAAAAAGGAGAACACTCATGAACGAGCCCATTTATGACAACCCAAACACGGAACAAACCGAACTGCCTGCATTTGAATATGAACAAGCTCCAGAGCCAAAAGCCATGAACAACATGGCCATTGCGGGCTTTGCGTGTGCGTTTTTGTCCCCTATCCCCGGGCTGATTTTGAGTTTTATGGCGCACAAAAAATGCCAGGAACTCAACGAAGACGGACAAAACCTGGCCACTGCAGGCATTGTGATTGCTGTGTTTAATCTGCTGCTGCGACTGCTGATTTTGGTGTTGGCCATTGCCCTTGTGCTTGGTGTTGTGGCATTCGCTGCAGAAGCCAATGCGCTATTCACTGCGCCCTCGCCTGATATTTTCGGCGGATTGCCGCCGGGCATTTTCTGGTAACCCCTTGCGAAGCGCAAGTCGCTTCGCTGTGTTCTATGCAGGGTGACGAAAAGCCTGAACGAGAGTCCCTACCAAAACCCAAAGGAGAATCCTATGTCCCTGATTGTGAAGAAATTCGGCGGCTCGTCCGTCAAAGACCATGAACGCGTGATGAATGTTGCGCGTATTATTACCGACACCTACAAACAAGGCAACGATGTTATCGTGGTTGTGTCTGCACAGGGCGACACGACAGACGATTTAATCGCAAAAGCCACAGAAATTACCAACAAGCCGCAAAAACGCGAAATGGACGTATTGCAGTCCGCGGGCGAAACAATTTCGGCATCGCTGTTGGCCATGGCTTGCCAAGAGCTGGGCTATCCGGCAGTTTCGCTGCTGGGCTGGCAGGCGGGCTTTCAAACCAGCTCGGCCTATGGCGCTGCACGCATCAAAGGCATTCAAACCGAACGCTTGCGCCGCGAGCTGGACCGCAAGAACATCATCATTGTGGCGGGTTTTCAAGGGCTGTGCAAGTATGACGACGTGACAACCTTCGGGCGTGGCGGCAGTGACACCACGGCTGTTGCCTTGGCCGCTGCCCTGCATGCCGACCGCTGCAAAATCTACACGGACGTGGACGGCGTTTATACCTGTGACCCGCGCAAAGTGCCCGGCGCAGTGAAGCTGGACGAAATTACCTATGACGAAATGCTGGAGCTTGCCACGCTGGGCGCACAAGTGCTGAACAATCGCTCGGTGGAAATGGCCAAGAAATACAACGTGGAAATGGAAGTGCTCAGCAGCTATTCAAACAAACCTGGTACGATTGTAAAGGAGAAAATTGCTATGGAAAAAATGCTTGTGCGCGGTGTAACGAAAGATGCTGACTGCGCTCGTCTGTCTATCGTTGGTGTGCCGAATGTGCCCGGCATGGCCTTTAAAATTTTCAGCAAACTGGCTGCCCGCAACATCAACGTGGATATCATTCTGCAATCTGTGGGCCGCGACGACCTCAAGGACATCACCTTTACCGTGGCGCGTGCCCACGCCGACGAAGCCGTGGCTATTCTGCATGCGCTTGACCTGACAGCCAACGCGAAGATCATCAAAGACACCAGCGTGGCAAAAGTGAGCGCGGTGGGTGCTGGCATGGAAAGCCACCCCGGCACAGCATCGAAGATGTTTGAGGCGCTGTATGAAGCGGGCATCAACATTCAAATGATTGCCACCAGCGAAATCAAAATTAGCGTGCTGATTGAGCAAGACAAAGCGGATGCTGCAGTGGCAGCGGTGCACAAGGCGTTTTTCCCGGAGGGGTAGATAATGGATAGGACTAAAATCACCGCACTAAAATCCACATTTGACAGCATTGCGCATTTTTCAGAAGATGGCCGTGTTGAGTTTTGGCTTGCAAGAGAATTGCAGGTTGTGCTTGGTTATACGCAATGGCGTCGTTTTCATGAATCGGTTGAACGTGCAAAAGAGGCTTGTAAAAAAAGCGGTCATGCCGTCAGTGACCATTTTGCCAGCATCGGCAAAATGGTCGAGATCGGCTCCAGCGCAGAACGTGAAATTGATGATGTGATGCTGACGCGCTATGCTTGTTATCTCATTGCGCAAAACGGTGACCCGCGCAAAGAGGAAATCGCCTTTGCGCAAACCTACTTCGCCCTGCAAACACGAAAGCAAGAATTAATTGAAGATAGGCTCAATCTCATTACGCGCATGGAAGCCCGCGAAAAACTGCGCGAAGCCGAAAAAAGGCTTTCTGAGAATATCTATGAACGCGGCGTGGACGACAAAGGCTTTGCACGTATCCGTTCGAAAGGCGACAGCGCATTGTTTGGCGGCCATACCACACAAGAGATGAAAGACAGGCTCGGCGTTGGCAACGGCAGACCACTTGCAGATTTCCTTCCCACCGTTACCATCGCCGCCAAAAACTTGGCCGCCGAAATGACTAACCACAACGTTGAAGCAAACAACGTGCACGGCGAACCAGCCATTACCCAAGAACACGTGCAAAACAATGCAAGCGTGCGCGAAATGCTTGGCAATCGTAACATTAGACCCGAAGAACTGCCGCCCGCAGAGGACATCAAAAAGCTTGAACGCAGGGTAAAGTCTGGCGAAAAGAAGCTTGCGGATAATACAATGAAATAAAATCTGGGTGGATACAAATCCGCCCCTGTGGCTCTATTTTGAGGAGGTTGCCATATGAGTGGTTGGCTCGGAAATATACTGGGGTCGTTCATCCAATGGTCTGAAAATTTGCTTGGCCCTGCAGGGCCGCTAATTGCGATACTAGCACCCTTTTTGCTGATGTTCCTTGTGGTAATCCTGATTGCTTTTTATGAACTATTTCGCGGGATACGGAGATTATTAACATGAAAAAATTGCTTGCTGTGTTGCTGTGCGCGGTGTTGATGTTTGGGCTAGCTATGCCAGTGGCAGCATTGTCAGGGCAATCCGTAGTTGAAGAAATGCTTGCAGGCACTTCAAGCGTGTTCAGCTGGGTGCTGCATGCGCTAGATTGGCTGTTTATGCTGCCCGAAAACCTGCTTGGTCCTGCGGGACCGCTGATTTGGGCGTTGATACCCTTTATGATTTTGTACGTTGCCGTTTTGATTGCCATCATCGCCCTGCCTATACTAGCACTGACCGGATTGGTTAGATTTTTTATTAATTTGGCTGGTTAACATGAACAAAAGCTCAGCGTAACACTCACCCTTACGGTCTCTATTTTGAGGAGGTTGCCATGAAAAAAATGCTTATCATGTTGTTGTGCGTAGCATTGCTGGCTGGTCTTGCCGTGCCCGCGCTGGCGCATGATGAATATCCACCGGATCCTCGCCGCCCAGTGATTACGCAGGAACTATCCCCGCATATCACAAGCTTTCGCACTTCATTGGCATTGTGGGGAAGGAATCCCTGGGTGCCCGTGCATCTTAACCTACAGGCCCATATCCCCAATGGCGACCCAATTGGTTTTCGTTGGTATCGTGATGGCGATTACATGGGCTCAACAACAACACCTCACGCAATACTCCATTTTAATCTTGCTTCACGTCCATTCACCTTCTTCTCTGTGGTGGTGTACAATCGAAATCATCCGTATATTCAAGAATTTCCCCGCAGCGCGATTGCCGAAACGTATTCTACCACGTGGTGCACCGTGCAGCGAGGGCTGTATGCGATATGGAGGGTACTGCGTGTAGCAATTTCTGTTGTGCTATGGCCAACTTTACTAATGATGACTCCAATGGTCATTGCCGTTTGGGTAATTGCAATGCGTTTGACAGGATGGTAAATGATGAACAAAAAACTCACCGTAACCCTCAAACAAAACCCGCCCGTCGCCATTGAAATCCGTGGCGAGGTCATTACCCTAGATGCGTTCCTCAAGCTTGCCGGCGCAGTGGAAAGCGGCGGGCAGGCCAAGCATGTGATTCAAGCCGGCAAGGTGCGCGTGAACCGCGAAGTGTGCGCCATGCGCGGCAAAAAATTGCGTGCAGGCGATGTCGTGCGCTATGCGGGGCAGGATTATCATGTGACGGAGGCGAAAGATGATGGGCTGGTTTAACAGCGCAATATTATGGCTTTTGGTCACGCTGCCCACGAACTTATTTGGCGATGCGGGACCATTTGTCGCAATGGTCGTTTCTGCCTTGCTGGTTGGATTGTTTTATATGGCTGTGATAGCTGCCATCATTATTTTGCCGATATGGGGGCTGATCAGATTATTTGCCCGTTGAGTTTCTCTTGACAAACCCCGAAAAATATGTTATGCTTTAGCATGAAGAACTGTTCCTAAAGGAGAAAATATGGATCCCGACCCTGGTAATATCATTATTCTTGCGCTGTTGGTGCTTGTGCTAACGGCGGTAAATGCATTTTTCGCCATGAGCGAACTGGCTGTGTTGTCGGCCAGCGAAAGCCTGCTGGAACGTCTGGCCGCAGAGGGCAACAAAAAAGCCCGCCGCGCCGCTAAACTAAAAAAAGACCCTAGCAAGCTCATTTCCATCACTCAGCTGGGCACAACCCTAGCGAGCTTTTTGGCGGCCGCCATTGCTGCACAGGCGTTTACCTACCCGCTGCTGGGACTGATGGAAAACCGCGTGGCTGACCCTTGGTTGGGTGTGCTAAACATGGCCATCACGCTGGGCATCACGCTGATTTTGACCTACCTGAACATCGTGCTGGGCGAGCTAATCCCCCGCCGCGTGGCGCTGAAATATCCCCAAGCCATTGCCATGGGCATTGCAGGCGCGCTCACTGCCGTTGCCGCCATATTGCGCCCCCTTGTGTGGATTGTTTCTGCCTCGGCCAAGGGCATGCTGCGCTTGTTTGGCTTTGACCCAGATGCCCCCGAAGAGCTGACGGTGGAAGAGATTATCTCCAAAGTAGACCAAGGCAATGAACAAGGCGTGATTGAAGAAACCCAGCACGACATGATACAGAATATCTTCAAGCTCGACGACACCGATGTGGGCGGCATCATGACCCACCGCACGGAGATCGTGAGTGCGGACGTAAGTGATTCGCTGGAAAGCTTGGTGGCTACAGCCATTGCCGAAGGGGTGTCACGCGTGCCGGTGTTTGAAGAAGACATCGACAACGTCATTGGCGTGGTGTATGTGAAAGACTTGCTGAAATTCGTGGGCGAAAAGCTGCCCAAAGGCACCTGTTTGCGTGAGCTGATGCGCCCGGCGGTATTTGTGCCCGAAAGCAAACGTTGCGATGAATTGTTCAATGAGATGACCGCCAAGAAAGTGCAAATCGCCATTGTGGTGGACGAACACGGCGGCACAGCGGGTCTTGTGACGCTTGAGGATGTGCTGGAATCCATCGTGGGCAACATCCAAGATGAATATGACGACGAAGACGAAGACATTGAGCAAGTGGACGATCACACCTTCCGGCTGGATGGCACAACGCCGATGGAAGAAGTGGAGGAAAGCCTTGGCGTAAAGCTGCCCGAAGGCAACTACGACACCATTGCAGGCTTTGTGATCAGCGAGTTGGGCTATTTGCCGCAACAAGGCGAACAACCCGAAGTGCAACACAAACATCTGCGCTTTGTGGTGGAAGAAGTGGAAGACAAGCGTGTGGCGATGGTGCGCGTGGAAATTGCGCAGCCCGACGTGGAAACAGAATAGGCTGTTTTAAGCCTTTGCATTGATATGATGGTGTTGCTTCGGGCGACCACAGGTCGCCCCTACGAGCTTGCGGCCCGAGGCCGTGGAGTTTTTTATCGCAACGTTAATCAAGCCGCAACCAAGGGCCTTTGGCCCAATTTCGTGTAGGGACGAGCTGTGCTCGTCCGAAATATCAATACCATTGTATAAAAGCGCAACAGAATAAACTAGGCGGCTGCACACGTAGCCGCTTATTTTTTTCATATCTGCAAGGAATTTCCTCCCGCTCAACGACAAATTGTTGTTATTGCACAATTATTCACAAAAAGGATACAACAGCAACATTGATTTTGCACATCGTCTATGCTATACTAACTCCATCATATATTCGAGAGGAGCCCCCATGCGCAAGAAAATTCTCACGCCAACCGCACTATTGCTCACTGTGGCATTGTTGTTCGCTGCATGCGCCGCGCCACAATCTACCGACGAACCGCCCACCACTGCAACTCAACTTGAAGTCGCGTCGGCTGAACCCACTCCATTCACGCCGCAAGAGATCGCCAACATGACACAGGGTCTGGTCACCGTGGGCGATTTCGTGGCCCGCATGCCCGCAGTGGAGTATAGCCTGTTGATGAGCTTTGGCGGCGATCTACTCATCTCATTTTACAACCAACTGCCGCAGTGGCAAAGCTCCGAGCAAGATTGGCCGTTCTTAGAACTACGCGTGCGATGGGACATTGGCAGCGACGACATATATTATGTGCAAACGTTGTCAGACGAGCTGCTTGCCCAGCCCGCAACGCTGAGTATGTTTCGGCTCAACCAGCCCAACATGGCGCTCACCCCACCGCGCGACATTGACGTTGGTGCACCCGCACAAGCCGTGCTGGAGAGTTTTTCATGCGCAAGTTTGAGACAATACGGGGACGGCTCCGAATACTTCATCGCGACTGAATATCCACCAAATGTCCCCTGGGATGCTGAAAACTGGTGGTTATCTTATGGCATTGAAAATGACGTAATCAGTTATATATTCTTCCGCCACGCTATCGCTCAATAAAAAATCTCACAACCCGAAAGGAGCATCACCATGCGCAAAAAAATTCTCACACTGGCCGCTCTTGTACTTACTTTCGCGCTGTTGCTGGCTGCCTGCGGACAAGAAATGTATCGATCATTAGGCGAGGCCGACGGCAATTACTATGCATGGGCGGGCGAGCTCGATGGCGCGGTAGTTTTGCAAAGTGCCCGCGTTCGTGCTAGCAACGGCGAAGACTCTCCTGCTGATGCTGATGACAGCGACGACACGCCATCCGCCTCCAACGCCGGGCGCATGCTCATTCGCGATGTAACCGCCCGTGTGGAAACCCGCGAGTTCGACCAATACATGACAGACATTGAAACATTGATTGCTGCACTGGGCGGGCATGTGCAACAGCTCGAAACCACAAGTTTCGGCTACACCGGCCGACGTGAAGCCCGCCAAGCCACGCTAGTCGCGCGCGTTCCGTCGGCGAGATTGCGCGAATTCACCGGGCAAATGGGCGAAAACGGGCGTGTAACCCGCTTCAACGAAAGCGTGCGCGATGTCACCGTACAGTACACCGACACACAAGCCCAGCTAGAAGCGCTGCGCGCTGAACAAACTACGCTGCTGCGCATGCTGGAAAACACCAACGCCCTCGCGGATGTGCTTGCGCTGCAAGACCGCCTAACCAGCCTGCGCCATCAAATCAACACATTGGAAAGCTTGGCGCGCACCATGCAGGAGCAGGTGACGCTGAGCACCGTGAACATGACCATTCAAGAGGTGGCCGAGTTCAGCCAATTGCAAGAGGACGATGACGAAGACGAGCGCGGCTTTGCCCGCCGCACTTGGGATGGGTTTGTGAATAGCCTGTTTGCCCTAGGGCGCGGACTACGTGCAGTGGGCGCAGCGTTGTTTATTGCACTGCCGTTTATCGTGTTCTTTGGCGCGATTGCTGCCGCTGCTTTATTTGTGCGCCATAAAATCATGCTGAAACGCAAGCAACAATCCACAACCGACCAACCAGAATAATCACCCGAAAGGAGCACCCCCATGCGCAAGAAACTCACCGTCCTCGCCATTTGCCTGCTCAGCTTTGCCCTGCTCGCCGCCTGCGGCAGCCAACCCGTGGCACGAAACGCCATGCATGAACAAAACGATTTCCTCTCCTACGGCGCACCTGCTGTGCTGCGCGATTCCGCTGTCGGTGTTCGCACGACTACAAGAAGCTTCTACGCTAGTAGCGACTGGCGTGGAGACATGGACGAAGAGATCATCCCGGGCCTAACCATGCGCCAAGCAATTTCTAGCCAAATGCCCGCAGATTCCATTATCTATACCAATGCCACTGATCCCATCGCCGAAGAAGTTACTCGCATGCTCATTCGCGACGCAAACGTGAGCGTGGAAACCCGCAACTTCGAGGCTTTCTTCACCGGTGTGCAAGCCTTGGCGCGTGAATTAGGCGGCCATGTGCAAAACTCCAGCATGAATGAACACAGCTGGAGCCGCAACGCGAACCTCACCTTGCGCATCCCCGCCGATGCTCTCGACAATTTCCTCGCCGCCCTTGCCGATGACTACACCCGTGTGACCAGCTTGAACGAATGGGTGCGCGATGTCACCATGCAGCACAATGACATGGCCGCACAGCTGGAAGCCCTGCGTATGGAAGAAGAAGCACTGCTGCGTTTGCTGGCACAAAGCGGCAACCTCAGCGACCTGCTTGCCGTGCAAAATCAGCTGACCCATGTGCGTCACCAGATTAATCGACTGGAGGGCGAAGTGCGGCTGCTGGAAAATCAGGTGAGCCTGAGCACCGTTAGCCTGCACATTTGGGAAGTGGAACGCCTGCCCTTGGATGAAGAAGCGGGTTTTTGGGCACGCATCAGCGACGGTTTTGTGCGCAGCCTGCGCAACCTTGGCGCAAGCGTTGCAAACTTTTTTGCTGGTCTGATCATCTTCCTGCCGTATATCATTTTGGTGGGTGTCGCTGCGATTATCGTGCTGGTGATTGTGCGCCGCCGCGTGCGCAAGTGGCGCAAGAAGCGTAGCGAAAAATGGAATGCCGCGGAGGAATAGCGCATGAAAAAGCTAATCAGTGCCTTGCTTGCGCTAGCACTTGGATTGGGGCTGTTTGCCGTGCACGCAAGTGCTGCGCAAGAACGCGACCCGCTTTTGTTTCGCGTGGCACCAGCTACAGTCGGGCAAAGTGTTATCGTCATACCAATAAGCGCTCAGGGGCTTGGTCCAGATCTCTGGATCCTCTACGAACCCACTGCGTGCACATCGGCATTCACACGGCACAACCTGCGGCGCAACTACACGCAACTCACCGGCCAACTGAATTCCTCTTCCGGAACGAATGCCGCCGTTTTGTTTTACGGCGACGGCAGGCTGCTACACGAAATTGAACTGCCCACCAGCTGGTATGACAGGAACTTTTCCATCAACGTCGCAGGTGTGCGGCAGCTGGAAATTCGTGTGCGGGCGGCACAGCCTGTGGAGGTTGACCTTGAGTTTGCTTGGCTAAACACCAGACCCTATGCAGGCGAAACACAAGCGCTCGCCCCCACCGCTTGGCAAGAAATGCACAGCATACCGTGGCAAATGCTGCACGCCGGTGTGCGGCCAAGCGGCGTAAGGCTGTTTTGGCAAGCATTTAGACATGATATTATGCATTGGCTTTGAGAGTAACCCGCACTTGACAAATCCCCGCGCATTTGCTATACTATACACACCAACCCAAAGGAGGATAAGTATGAACAGCAGGGTAACGAGAGTCTCCTAATTGAATATCGCACAGCGTGAGCGGGGCATCAGCTCCAGCTTTGCTGTGCGCAAAGTAACCTTCCCGCAGAAATTGCAGCTGGGCTAAGGCTGCTTGTCTGCGGGTATTTTTTTATGATAGAGAGGACTACCCTGTGAACAACACAAACTATAACCTAAACTTTAACTTGCTGTGCGAAACCCTGCATCTGGGCGCGCTCACTGGCACACCATCACCGCTTGCAGGCGGGCATCTCCACCGCATGTTTGCCTTGCAAACCCAACGCGGAAAATATGCCGTGAAAGCACTTAACCCGCAGGTGATGCAACGTTCACCCGCCAAAGCAGACATCGAAAACGGCGAGCGCATTGCGCGCATCGCGGCGGCACATGGCATTGCTGCCCCGCACGCAAAAGAACTCACGCAAATTCAGGGGCAATATTACCTCGTGTTTGACTGGGTTAACGGTGCGCCGCGCTACCACGATGCTATCAACGAAACGCACTGCCAAACCATGGGCAAGTTGCTCGCCAAGCTGCATGACATTGATTTCTCAGCCGTCGCACTGCAAGCCGATGAACCTGCCGACGAGCTAATTGACTGGCAGCCTTATGCTGATATTTTACGCGATGACCTCCACGACATTTACCGCTGGAACGAGCAACTGCTTGCTGCACAGCAACGTTTGCCGTGCCATCACGTAATTTCGCACCGCGATTTGGAGCCCAAGAATGTCATGTGGCAGGACGACCGCCCTATTGTGATCGACTGGGAGGCCGCAGGCCTTGTGCATCCACTGTGTGACCTCGTGGAAACCGCACTGGCCTGGGCGCGCGATGAACATCACGCGCTTTCACCGACGAAGTTCAAGGCGTTTGTTGGAACATATCATCAGCATGCGCCACTGACCTGCGACAACTGGCAGGCCGTGCTGACCATCAGCTTTGGCAATCACCTCGGCTGGCTAGCGTATAATTGCAGGCGCGCGCTGGGCGTCGAATGCGCCGACCAAGCCGAGCAAACCCTCGGCGCACAGCAGGTGGCCGAAACAATCGCACTGCTGCGGCGTGTTGAAATAGACATGGCGAATATTTTGCAGTGGTTGACAGAAATAGTGCAATAACGCCCTTGACAAACACCCGCGCCTGTGCTATAATAAATGGCAGACGCGGGTGTAGTTCAATGGTAGAATTCCAGCCTTCCAAGCTGGCTACGTGGGTTCGATCCCCATCACCCGCTCCAGCACCTGCGGTGCGGCTCCCTCGCGCATTTGCTTTGGTGAATGCGTGAGCAAGCGGCCCGCGACATGCGATATTTCGCATATTTGCAACGACATGTGCGAGCATCATGTCGCTTTGTCCTATGCCAGTTTGTGCGTAGGGCTATTTTTAAAATCAAAACTAAATTAACATATAGGAGGACCTCCCCATGCGTATCATTCTCAACCCCGTTTCTCACCACGGCGCAGGCAGCATTGCCGTCCTAGCGGACGAACTGCGCTCACGCGGCTTTCAAAAAGCCTTTGTTTGCACCGACCCCGTGCTCATCGCAGCAGGCGTGGCAAAAAAAGCAACCGACGTGCTGGACGCAGCAGGCTTTGCCTACGAAGTCTTCTCCGACATCAAACCAAACCCAACCATTGAGAACGTTCTCGCTGGTGTGGCAGCATTCAAAGCGTGCGGCGCAGATTGCATCGTGGCCGTTGGCGGCGGTTCGCCCATTGATGCGGCAAAAGCCGTGGGCATCATCATCGCCAACCCTGAATACGCTGACGTGCGCAGCTTGGAAGGCGTTGCCCCCACGAAAAACCACGCAGTATTCACCATCGCTGTGCCAACCACCGCAGGCACTGCAGCCGAAGTCACCATCAACTATGTCATCACCGACGTGGAAAACAAGCGCAAATTCGTCTGTGTTGACCCACACGACATCCCCACCGTTGCCATCGTTGACCCCGACCTGATGGCCAGCATGCCCGCTTCGCTCATCGCAGCAACGGGCATGGACGCGCTCACGCACGCCATTGAGGGTTACATCACCCGCGGCGCATGGGAAATGACCGACATGTTCCACCTGAAATCCATTGCATTGATTGCCAAGCACTTGCGCGCCGCCGTGAAAGGCGAAGCCGAAGGTGTTGCGGGCATGGCACTAGCGCAATATGTTGCCGGTATGGGCTTCTCTAACGTTGGGCTGGGCATTGTGCACAGCATGGCGCACGGTCTTGGCGCGCTTTATGACACTCCACACGGCATTGCCAACGCTATCCTCCTGCCTTCCATCATGACCTACAACGCCGAAGCCACCGGCGAAAAATATCGCGACATCGCCACTGCGATGGGTATTGCCGGTGTTGCAGACATGTCGCTTGCCGACGCACGCAACGCCGCCGTTGACGCCGTGGCCAAATTGGGTGCCGACATCGGCATTCCCGCCGACCTGAAAGCCATCGTGAAAGCTGAAGACATTGACTTCCTCGCCGAAAGTGCTTTTGCTGATGCTTGCCGTCCCGGCAATCCCAAAGATACCAGCGTTGCGGACATCAAGGCACTATTTGCTGCGTTAGTATAATAGATAACTCAAACCATCACGCGCTCATTTTGTGGGTGCGTGATTTTCTAAGTTTGTTGGACTACGAATTGCGATAAAAAGGGGAAAACCCGTGAAAAAGTTCATTGCTGGTCTGCTTGCGCTGGCCATTCTGCTCCCATTCATGTTGCATGCGAATGCCAGTGAAATGACCGTGAGTTTGATTCAAGCTGTACCGCCAACTGCTGGGCAGAATACAACCATCATGCCCGATAGACTTAGTTCTGTAGGCAATACTTTCGTCATTTCCTATGCCCCCACTTCACACGCGTCAGCATTCACACGCCACAACTTAAGAGGTCAATACAACCAACTAAGCATGACCATATACCCAGACGATAATACAATAGACACCATCATTTCTTTTTATGGCGATGGCAGGCTACTGCATACCATTGAATTTTCCGCGAGAGGTCGTATTGCTTGGGACGTTACCGTCAATGTTACCGGTGTGCGGCAGCTGGAAATCCGCGCACGAATCACACAACGTGCGCAAACCGGCGATAGCTGGGCAATGCTTTATATTTTGCGCCCCCGACTTAGCACCGAGCCCTATCCCATCGCAGAACGAGGGCACACCCTAACCCCATGGCAAGAAATGCGCAGCATACCATGGCAAATGCTGCACGCCGGTGCGCGACCAAGCGGTATTGCACTATTTTTGCAAGCATTCAGGCATGATGTTATGCGTCGTGGTTCGTATCACTAACCCCTTTCTCCTCCAAAAGGAGCGACATAAGTTAATCGACTATAAGTGAAAAAGATGCACGCATATCGCGTGCCGCTGAGTAAAAATAGATGCGATGGAGCACGCGAAGGTGTCCCACCGCAGGTGGTGTAAGCATACTACATTACGCAACGATATGGAAAGATAGCAAAAAAGTCGCGAATGCCATTCCACCTGACGAGGAAATTGGGCTTGAACAAAGCAATCGCTGGCGCTGAAGGAGGCTAAACGAAAACCTCCCCTTGATGATAGGGGAGGTTTTGTTATCATACGCGAGGAAAAAACAGGGCTTGCGGTGAACACAAGCCCTGAGGGATTCAGTTAGATGCGGAGTGCAGAACGAACAAAGAATACGGTGAACACAACCGTTAGCACTGCGCCGAGGAGGATGCCCAAGATGTTCCATAAGCAGTTGCGTTCAGGGGGCAGCTGCGGTGTTGTGGCTAGTTCATTGCCACAGAAGTCACATTTGCCGTCTCCAGTGGTGTCAACGCAATCGACAGGTGCAATTGCTCGGGTCTCAATCACGTCATTGCACAGCGTGCAGCTGCGTACTTCTTCGCCGGGCGTGGTGCAGGTTGCTGCGATAATCACTGTCCAAGGGCCAAGCACGTGGTCAAGTACAGAAATCACACGAGTTTCCACTTCAGCGCAGTCGGCACAACTGCGGGTTTCGCTACCTGCCGTGAAACAGTCTGCTGCGGTCACCACCGTCCAGCTGCCGAAAGCGTGCGCGCCAGCAGCGCGA